>DAIRDB010000070.1:0-14387 GCA_036796405.1 Gammaproteobacteria bacterium
GCGAGTTGGATTGCCATGCGCTTCGTCATGTGGATGAGCCCGGCCTTGCTGCCCCTTTGACGCTGCCTGAAATCGCGTAAAGCCCAGTTGTTGCATGAAGATTGACGAAAAGCACAGGTTGGCTTTACGGATTCTTTACGGCCGGGTGATAGTGTTCTGCAGCAACAACGCACGTGTGGAGTGACTCGCTTGAGCAAGCGCAAGATCGTCATCATCGAAGATGAACCGGACATCCTGGAAGTACTGAGCTACAACCTGCGGCGTGAAGGATTCGAGATCATGAGCGCCACCGACGGCAACCAGGGCCTGGCGCTGGTGAAACGCGAACTGCCGGATCTGGTGCTGCTCGACCTGATGTTACCCGGCATGGATGGCGTGGAACTCTGTACCAATATCAAGAAGCATCCTCAGACCCAGCACACGCTGCTCATCATGGTCACTGCCAAGGGTGAGGAAAGCGACATCGTGCTCGGGCTTGGCGTGGGCGCCGACGACTACGTCACCAAACCCTTCAGCCCCAAGGAACTGGTTGCCCGCGTGAAAGCCGTCCTGCGTCGGGGCATCCTGCTGGAGGCGCAGGCTCCTCAGGAAAGGATCGTGCATGGCGACCTCGTGATCGACTCCGTGAAGTATCGGGTGACCTACGCCGGTCGTGAGGTCAAGCTGACGGCGACCGAGTTCCGCATACTCCAGTATCTGGCCAGTCACCCCGGTCGCGTGTTCACCCGCGAACAACTGCTCAACCATGCTCTTGGCGATGACGTGGTGGTGGTCGACCGCAACATCGATGTGCATGTGCGCGGCATCCGCAAGAAACTGGATGTCGAGCCGCCGCTGATCGAAACCATCCGGGGAATCGGATATAGAATGGCCGATCTCTGATACGGGCAGGCCACTCACTCCACCGTGAACGCGTTCAAGTCGGTCTTTTTCTGGCGCACGGCCATCGGTCATCTCGCCTTTGCCGTGATCGGGCTGTTTTTCGGCGCCAGCCTGTGGGTCCTGCCGCTCGCTCTGGTGTTGGCCGCCCTGCTGGCTTTTCGCCGTCAGAACGAGATGGAGCATCTGGCCCAGGTCACCGAGGCCATCGGCCAGGGGGATTTCGAACGGCGCGTACCTGAACAACACACCCCAGGCATGAAGCGTCTGGCCGATGCCGTCAACCAGTTGGCGCGCACCTCCGCCCGCCGAGTGTCGCTGCTGACGGCCGACCGCAACCGCCTTGCCACTATCTTTGCGGGCATGGTGGAGGGTGTGGTCGACGTCGACGAGAAGCAGAACATCATCCATATCAACGATGCGGCAGCCGCGCTGCTCGATCTGAAGCGCGATACCAGTGCTGGAAAGCCGGTCTGGCAGGAAATCCGCAACCAGAAAATCACGCAGGCCATCGACGATGCCATTCGCAACCGCACGGTGATCAAGGCGCGCGTGGATTACCCGCGCCAGAGTGAAGAGCTGGTCATCGACATCTATGTAGCTTCGCTGTCCGACGACCAGGGCGAGCCCATCGGTGCCGTACTGGTGCTGCATGACGTCACCGAGCTCAAGCATCTCGAACGCATTCGCACCGACTTCGTGGCGAACGCCTCCCACGAGCTGAAGACGCCGATCACCGCCATTCGGGGTCTCGCCGAGACCATGGTGGGGGATCCGGAAGCCGAGCGCGACACGCTGCGGCAGTACATGGAGCGCATCCACGCCCAGAGCCTGCGGCTTTCCAACCTGATCACCGACCTGATGACCATTTCGCGACTGGAGGCCGATCAGGGCACTGGCGACTTTACCCGCTTCAATTTCTACGAGCTGGTGCGGCGCGAGGTCCGGGCCGCTGCCAGTGCCGTGGAGGCCAAGTTCCACCGGTTGGTGCTGGAGCCCTGGGCGACGCCGATCGACATCTATGCCGATCGCCAGAACCTCAGCCAGTTGGTGAACAATCTCATCGACAACGCCATCAAGTACACGCCGGAAGGGGGGCAGATCAAAGTGCGGGTACGCGCCGAGCAGGGCGAGGCCGTGCTGGAGGTGGAAGACAACGGCATCGGGATCAGCCCGCAATACCAGGAGCGGGTCTTCGAGCGTTTTTACCGCATCGACAAGGCGCGCTCTCAGAGCCTGGGCGGCACCGGTCTTGGCCTTTCCATCGTGCGCAACATTGCCGAGCGCCATCAGGGGCGGGTCGGTGTGATCAGCCAGCTGGGTCGCGGGTCGACCTTTACCTTCCGCATGCCGCTGGCCGAGCAGCCGGTGCTGGCTGTCAGCGAGGGCCAGTCTTGAAGGTCGATGGCCCTTTCAGGGTCGAGCAGGCAGCGCCTTAACAATTGCTTTAAAGCCAAGGCTATCTTTATTTTTTCTTAACAGGCAGGCTCCACAATGCGCCGGTCCTGACGGCTGTATCGCCAAGTAACCAAGCAAAATCAATATCTTAGGGAGAGTCCGATGTTGCCATTTAGCCAAAGCCACACACCGCTGCTCACCAGCCTGTTCGCCTCGGTCCTGCTGCTGGTCGGCTGCGGGGGCGACACCGGCAGCGGCGCCGAGGGCGGCAACAGCGAGGCGCCGGCGCTGTCGGGCACGGTGCGCCTCGACGGATCGAGCACGGTATTTCCGATCAGCGAGGCCATCGCCGAGGAATTCCAGATCCTCAACCAGGGCGTCCGCGTGACGGTTGGCTCTTCAGGTACCGGCGGCGGATTCAGCAAGTTCATGGCCGGGGAAACCGACATCAACGATGCGTCCCGCGCGGTGAAGGCCGAGGAGATCGAGTTGGGCAAGGCTCAAGGTGTGGAGTACCTCGAGTTGTCAGTGGCGTACGACGGGCTCTCCATTGTCGTCAATCCCGCCAATACCTGGGTCGACGCGCTTACGGTGGCGGAACTGAAGCGCATCTGGGAGCCCGGCAGCACCGTTGATAGCTGGAACGACGTGCGGCCCGAATGGCCCGACAAGCCTTTGCACCTCTACGGTCCGGGCACGGACTCCGGCACTTTCGACTACTTCACGGAAGTGGTGGTCGGTGCCACGGGCGCAGCGCGCCCGGACTACACCGCCAGCGAAAACGACAACATCCTCGTGCAGGGCGTGGCGGGTGATGAGGGCGGTCTGGGTTTCTTCGGCTTCGCCTACTACGAACACAGCGCCAGCCAGCTGCGACTTATTCCGGTCGATGGCGGCACTGGACCGGTGGCGCCGACAGCCGAAACGATCAACAACGGCAGCTACAGTCCGCTGTCCCGGCCGCTGTTCATCTATGTGAGCAAGGCCTCGGCAGCGCGCCCGGAAGTACGGGCCTTCATCGACTTCTACTTGGACGCCGCACCTTCGCTCGTCACTGACGTCGGCTATATCCCGCTGCCCGCCGACCAGTATGCGGCCGGCAAGGCGGCCTTTGCTGCGTTTCATTGAGCAGGACAGCACCCATGTCCGGCAGCTCCGGCCAGAGCAGCGTAGGCTTCAGCATCCGCAAGGGCGGATTGCGCTGGGGTGAAACCGCGATCAAGACCTGGCTGCGCGTCTGCACCCTGGTGTCGCTGTTCACCACCGTAGCCATCGTGGTGCTGCTGCTGGCCGAGTCACTCGGCTTTTTCCGCGAAGTCAGTCCGTTCGAGTTCTTCTTCGGCACCCGCTGGGTGCCGCTGCTCAATCCCAGTTCCTTCGGGGTGCTGCCGCTGGTCTGGGGCACCACGCTGATCACCGTCGGTGCTGCCGTCATCGCCATTCCGCTGGGATTGGCCAGCGCCATCTATCTCAGCGAATATGCCAGCGATCGCGTGCGCGCCTGGGTCAAACCGGTGCTGGAGCTGTTGGCCGGCATTCCCACCGTGGTCTATGGCTACTTCGCCCTGACCTTCGTGACACCCGTGCTGCGTACCCTCATTCCCGACATCCAGGTGTTCAATGCGCTCAGCGGTGCGATCGTCGTGGGCATCATGATCCTGCCGACCATCGCCACGCTCAGCGATAACGCCCTGCGCGCCGTGCCGGTGAGTCTGCGGCAGGCGGCCTACGCCGTGGGCGCCACCTCCTACGAAGTCACTACCCGCATCGTGGTGCCCGCCGGGCTCTCGGGCGTCATGGCCTCGTTCCTGCTGGCCATCTCGCGTGCCATTGGTGAAACCATGGCGGTGACGCTGGCCTCCGGGCAGACGCCCAACCTCGAATTCACCATGCTGGAGAGCATCCAGACCATGACCGCGTACATCGTGCAGATCAGCCTCGGTGATGCGCCATCCGGCGGTGTGGCCTACCAGACGCTGTTTGCCGTCGCGACCATGCTGTTCTTCATCACCCTGCTGATCAACATCATCTCCCAGTGGATCCTCGGCCGTTTCCGCGAGGTATATGACTGATGGCCTTCTCGAGCGAGCAGGAACAGCGCAACCTCGTCGCCCGACATCGCAGGTCGAGGCTGTTTGCCACGCTATGTGCGGTCGTCACCTGGTCCAGCGTCTTTCTGCTGGGCGTGCTGCTGGTCCGCGTATCGCTCGACGGGCTTGGCTGGCTGGACTGGCAGTTCATCGACAGCTTTCCCTCCCGCATTCCCGAGCGCGCTGGTATCAAGGCGGCGCTGGTCGGCACGCTGTGGATGATCATTCTGGTGGCGCTCATCGCCATCCCGGTCGGGGTTTCCGCTGCGCTCTATCTCGAAGAGTTCGCCAAGCGCGGTCGCCTGTCGCGCCTCATCGAGGTGAACATCGCCAACCTCGCCGGCGTCCCGTCCATCGTCTACGGCATCCTCGGGCTGGCGATCTTCGTGCGGTTCTTTGCGTTGGAGCGCAGCCTGATTTCCGGCGCCCTGACCATGAGCCTGCTGATCCTGCCCGTGATCATCATCGCCAGCCGCGAGGCCATCCGCATGGTTCCCATGAGCATCCGCTATGCGGCGCTGTCGCTCGGTGCAACGCGTTGGCAGACCACCTGGTCGCACGTGCTGCCGTCGGCCTTCCCGGGCATCATGACCGGCGTCATCCTGGCCCTGTCGCGCGCCATCGGTGAAACGGCACCGCTCATCCTGATCGGTGCCATGTCCTTCGTGGCCTTCCTGCCACAGGGCCCGATGGACTCCTTCACGGCGCTGCCGATCCAGATCTACGACTGGGCCTCGCGCCCACAGGCCGAGTTTCAGGAGTTGGCGGCGGCCGGCATCATCGTGCTCCTGATCGTGCTGTTGCTGATGAACGCAACAGCCATCTACATCCGCAACAAAACCGAGAAGAGACAGAAGTGATGGACGCTCGCGACAACAGCGACGCTGCGGCCGACAAGAAGAAGGGCACGGAAGCGGTGCTCGATCTACAGGACGTCAGCGTTCTCTATTCCGGCAAGCCGGCCGTGCGCAACGTTTCCTGTGCCATCTGGCGCAACCGCATCACCTCCATCATCGGCCCCTCCGGCTGTGGCAAGAGCACCCTGCTGCGTTCACTGAACCGCATGAACGACTTCGTGGATGGCGTGTCCATCGAGGGCAAGATCCTCTTTGCGGGCCAGAATCTCTACGGGGGTGACGTCGATCCAGTGGAAGTCAGGCGCCGCATCGGCATGGTGTTCCAGAAGCCCAACCCGTTTCCCAAGTCCATCTACGCCAACATTTCCTGGGGTCCGAGCATCAACGGCTATGACGGCTCCATGGACGAACTAGTGGAGAGATCGCTGCAGCAGGCAGCGCTGTGGGAAGAGGTCAAGGATCGCTTGCATGACTCGGCGCTCAACCTTTCCGGTGGGCAGCAGCAGCGTCTTTGCATCGCCCGCGCGCTGGCAATGGAACCGCAGGTCTTGCTGATGGACGAACCCTGTTCGGCCCTCGACCCGATTTCCACCGCCCATATCGAAGACCTGTTGTTCGAACTGCAGTCTCGCTACACGATCGTGATCGTGACGCACAACATGCAGCAGGCAGCGCGTGTCTCGGACTACACGGCGTTCATGGAAACCGGCAGCCTCGTCGAATTCGGCGAGACAGACCAGATTTTCACGCGGCCCGAAAAGAAGCGCACGGAAGAATACGTGACTGGGCGCTTCGGTTGATCGTTCCACTGGCGTGACTCAGGCAGAATCCTATGTCCTTGCATCTCCAACGTGATCTCGAAACCCTCAAGAAAGATCTGCTGCAACTCGGCAATCTGGTGGAAACGGCGATCAATCACGCCATTCTCGCCCTGCACAACCGCGAGCCCGGTCTTGCCGAGCGCGTGCTGCAGATCGAGCTCGAAATCAACGAGAAGGAGGTCTACATCGAGGAGGAGTGCCTGAAGCTGCTGGCACTGCATCAGCCGGTGGCGGTGGATCTGCGCTTCATCGTCGCGGTGCTGAAAGTGGACAACGACCTCGAGCGCATGGGGGATTTCGCCAAGAACATCGCCCGCCGCGCCATGGATCTCGCACGCATGCAGCCGGTACCGCTGTCGGTGGATTTCGTGACGGAGCTGCCGAATCTGGTGCGCACCATGGTGCGCAAGTCGCTCGATTCGCTGGTGGCCCTCGATGTGGAACTGGCCCGCAACGTCATCAAGATGGACAAGCGCGTGGACGAGATCAACGCGCAGATGTACGTGGAAGTGCAGAAGCTCATCGAGGAGGACGTCGGCCGCATCGCGGTGGCGCTGAACCTGCTGTCCTGCTCGCGGCACATGGAGCGTATTGCCGACCTCAGTACCAATATTGCCGAGGATGTGCTGTTCATGGTGGAAGGCAAGGTGATGCGCCACCGCGGCTGAGCCGCTGCTGAGCATACCGGGCGCAGGCCGGCAGGTTGTGCCCCCTCTGCGGTGTTTCCACGCCAAGTTCATGGTTTTTACGCGGTCGGCTTTGTGCCATGCTTGTCGCACACCGCGTGAATCCATGGCCCGGTATGAAGTCGTCCCGATCGTTCACCCGCCCCCTCCTGCTTGCCCTCGCTCTCGCCGTCCTCGGTGCCTGCCAGAGTAATACGCCGGCGCCTCCTGCGGCGGTGGCCTTGCCCTCGTCGCCTGCGCCACGGCCTCCGGCAGCCGCACCCAGTGCCCGGGCCATCCTAGCCACTTATGTCGCCATCGCCGAGGCCAGCTACAGCGATGCGCTGCAGGGCGCACGCCAGTTGAGTGCTGCCATCGACGACCTGCTCGAACGTCCCGGCGAGGACACACTGCAGCGTGCCCGTGCCGCGTGGCTGGCCGCGAGGGTGCCTTACCTGCAGACGGAGGCCTACCGCTTCGGCAATGCCTTCGTCGACGAGTGGGAGCCGCGCGTGAACTCCTGGCCCCTCGACGAGGGGCTCATCGATTACGTCGCCGCCTCTTACGGCGCGGAATCCGACAACAATTACTTCTACACGGCGAACATCATCGCTAACCCGCTGCTCGACATCGGCGGGATCAGCGTCGATGCGAGCAGTATCACGCCGCAATTGCTGGCGGAAACCCTGCACGCCATCGATGGTGTCGATGCCAACGTGGCGACCGGTTACCACGCCATCGAGTTTCTTTTGTGGGGCCAGGATCTGAACGGGACGCGCCCCGGTGCCGGCCAGCGGCCCGCAACCGACTATGACATCAGCCGTTGCAGCAATGGTGGCTGTGAGCGCCGACGCGACTACCTGAGGGCAGTGACCGCCCTGCTCATTACCGATCTGGAAGAGATGGCCCAGAGCTGGCAGAGCGGTGGGGCAGCCTACGAGCAGTTGATGGCAAAGGGCGATGCCGGTGGTCTGGCCACGATGCTGACCGGTATGGGCTCGCTGGCCTACGGTGAGCTGGCCGGTGAGCGTATTCGACTGGGCCTGCTGCTGCACGACCCGGAGGAGGAGCAGGACTGCTTTTCCGACAACACGCTGTGGTCCCACTACTACGATGCCGTGAGCATCCACAACGTTTACCGCGGCCGCTATACGCGCAGCAACGGCGACGTCGTGAATGGCGCCAGCCTCGAAGCGCTGCTGCGCGTGCAGGCGCCTGCCGAGCACGCCGAAATGAATGCGCGCGTGGAAGCCACCGAGGCGGCCATGGCCGCGCTGGTCGCGCAACCCCAGCCCTACGATGTGCTGATCGCCAGCGGCAATGCCGATGGTGAGCGCCTGCTGAGTGCCGTGGTCACGGCCCTCATGGAAGAGACGCGGGCCATCGAGCGCGTCATAAACGTGCTGGGTCTGCAGAATGTCAGCATCGAAGGTTCGGACAGCCTGCCGCCGGTTCGCTAGTACCGCGCTGCTGCTGGCACACACCGCGGGGGCGCAGTCCATGCTGGATGCTGCCGCTGGCCAGGCACTGTTCGAGAAAAATTGGGTGACGCCCCCGGCATCCACGCGCGCTTCTGATGGACTCGGCCCCTATTACGACGCGCGCTCCTGTGCCGGCTGCCATCCGCGCGCCGGGCAGGGCGCCGCCCCCGAAGCCCTCACCATCGTCATCGACGATGCCGTGCTCGGTCGCCAGTTGCAGCGCCATGCCGTGGCGGGACTGCCGGTCGAAGCCCAGGTCGAGGTCGTCAGCCTGCCGGGCCAGACGCCTGATCTGCGCGCACCAGCGGCCGCTCTGCAAGGCTACTCGCTGCGCCTTGCACCGCCCTTGGCCGGCGTGGCGGCTTTCGAGCAGGTGGAGACTGCTTTCCTGCAGGCGCTGGCCGATCCCTTCGATGCCAACCGTGACGGCGTTTCCGGTCGCCTCGGCGGTCGCTATGGCTGGAAGGCCGAGGTGCCCGGACTGCGCCGGCAGATCGGCAAAGCCCTCAGTCTCGACATTGGCGTCGGTAACCCGGAATTTCCGGCGGTGGCAGGCGACTGTACCGCGCGCCAGCCGGCCTGCCTGGCGCTGGCCGAGGCCAGTGCCGAGGCCGACTTTGAGGCCGGCTCGCTCGTCCTCGACCTGATCGTTGCTTACCTGGCGTCACTGCCGGTGCCGTCCGGGACAGCAGTCGAGTTGCTGCCCGGCGCAGGGTTGTTCGAGGATTTTGGCTGTGCAGCCTGCCACGTCCCGTCGCTGCCGACAGCAGCCGGTCGGCCCCTGGAGGTCTACAGCGATCTCCTGCTGCACGATCTCGGCCCCGGCCTGGCCGATTCGCTGGTCCGCCTGCCCGCCGCGGCGGGCGCGGTGGGCGAGGCGAGTCCCGCCGAGTGGCGCACCGCACCGCTGTGGGCAGTCGCCTCGCGCAGCCGCCTCCTGCACGACGGCCGCGCCGCCTCCCTCGATGCTGCCATCCGCTGGCACGATGGCGAGGCCGCCGGCAGTCGCCGCCACTATGAACAAGCGGAGGAAGCCGCGCGTGAACTGTTGCTGGGCTTTCTGCGTAGTCTATAATCGCAAATGCGAAGCATTCTTGATTAGGATACGCCGTGTACCGCCTGCTCTGTGGCTGGCTGCTGCTGGGTCTCACCCACGCCGCACAAGCCCAAAACACCGAATGGACCGTCGTCAATCTGGCCGTTACCGACGCCGTGGTGCTGCCGGCCTATGACCGGTTCGCGGCCAGTACCTCGCCCTTGCTGGCCGCCAGCGAGCAGCTTTGCGCGGCCGTGACGGAAGGCAACCTTGCCGCTGCGCAGCAGGCATACGCCGCGGCCTTCGCGGCTTGGCAGGGGGTGCAGCACCTCCAGTTCGGTCCCATCACCTACTTCAACTGGAACTACCGCCTGCAGTTCTGGCCCGACGACAACGGGACCGCCCTGCGCCAGCTCGATGCCCTGTTGGCCGCTGCCGATCCTGCCGTACTGGAGTCGGCCGCCTTCGCGCAGCAGAGTGTGGGGGTGCAGGGGTTTCCTGCGCTGGAGCGCCTGCTGTTCGCGGACGACAGCCTCGCCACGCTGCAGGAGCAGCCCTACCACTGCGCTGTGGTGCGGGCGATCGCCAGCAATCTGAACGACATCAGCACAGCCGTGGCGGCCCGCTGGCGTGACGAGTTCCGTACCACGGTGGCCAACGCCGATGAGCGTGGTTTTTTCGAGAGCGCGGAGGATGCCACCATCGACCTTCTCAAGGCGGTGGTCGAAAGCGTGCGCCGTGTACAGCAGCAAAAACTGGAGGCAGTGCTCGGGGAAAACCGCGCGGCCGCCCGTGGCCGGCGTGCCGAGGCCTGGCGCTCCGACCTGTCGGTACCGGCCCTGCGCAACAACGTCGCCGCCCTCCAGGCCCTGCTGCGTGAGGGCTCGCCAGCACTGAGTTCGGTCTTCCTGCCAGACGATCTGCCTGCCATCGACAGCGCCTTCGCCACGCTGCAGCAGGATCTGGCCGCCGCGCCCGATTCCATGAATGCCGCCTTGGCCGACGACGTCGGCTACGCCGCCCTGCAGCGCGTCCACGCCGATCTCGACGTCCTCTTCGAATTGCTGGAGGCGGCGGTCAAGAAGACCGACCTCTACCTCGGCTTCAACAGTCTGGACGGTGACTGACGTGTCCACCGATACCCGTGCGGGACTCGATCGTCGCTCCGTGCTGCTGCTGGCCGCGCTGGGGTGGGCTGCACCCGCGCGCTTGCTAGCCGGTGGCGCTGCGCCCCTGCGCCTGTGGAGCGCAGCCTCCGACCGTGAGGACAGGCATTTTCTGATCGGCTTTGCCGTGCAAGATGGCGCGCTGCAGGCGTTTGCCCGCCTGCCACTGCCCGAGCGTGGTCACCATGTCGCGAGTGCCCCCTCGCGCTCACTGTTGGTATCGGTGGCGCGTCGCCCCGGCACCAGCCTCGTGCTTGTCGATGCGACGACGGCCAGCATCACCGCTGAGCTCCGCGTGCCTGCCGATCGCCACCTCTACGGGCATGGCGTGTTCTCCCCCGACGGCGATTGGTTCTACACCACGGAAAATGCCTTCGATGAGCCTGGAGACAGCAGCGGCCGCCTCGTGCGCTGGCGGGTGAGCGGCCACGGGGCCAGTGCAGACCTCACTCGCGTCGATGAATTTGCGACTGGAGGTACCGGCCCCCACGAGTTGCTGCTGTTGCCCGACGGTAACACGCTGGTGATTGCCAACGGTGGCATCCGTACGCATCCCTCGCGGGACCGTGACATTCTCAACCTCGACACCATGCAGCCTTCGCTCGCTTATGTCGATCGCCACACTGGCCGCCTGCTGGAGCAGCACTTCCTGCCCGCCGAGTTCCACCAGAGCAGCATCCGCCATCTCGATGCCAACGCCGCCGGTGAGGTGGTGCTGGGGATGCAGTTCGAGGGCGAAGCTTTCCTCACTGTGCCCCTGCTGGCCACGCACCGCCGGGGCGAAGCGCTGCGGCCGTTACTCGCGTCGGTCGAGTTACAGCCGCGACTGCAGCAATACGTCGGCTCGGTGCGCTTCGCGCGCGACGGGCGGCACGTGGCTGCCACCTGTCCGCGTGGCAACCTGCTCACGGTCTGGGACACCGACAGCGGACAGGTCGTGCAGCAGTTGCGGGCGCGCGACAACTGCGGTGTCTACGCGACGGCCAAGGGCTTCCTCTACAGCACCGGCATGGGCAAGGTGGCCGAACTCGATCTCGGCACCGGCGCCCTCGAGGAACTGGCTGATGCCGAAGCGCTGGACCTGCTATGGGACAACCACCTGTGCGCCGATCTGCCGACCGTGTGAGCTGGGCCGCCGCCGTGCTGGCCTCGCTGCTGGCTGTCGCTGCCGTGGCCGACGACAGCAGCGCGGCACGGCAGACCGCGCTGGAAGACCTTGGGCGTGCGCTGTTTTTCGATGTCAATCTGTCCCGCGAGCGCAATCAGAGTTGTGCCACCTGCCATGACCCGGCGCGCGCCTTCACCGACTGGCGCAGCAGCGGCGTAGGTGCAGCCGCTTCGCTGGGCAGCGATCTCGCGAGTCTGGGCGACCGCAACGCGCCGACACTGAGCTACGCTGCTGCGATACCGCGCTTCGGCCGCACGGCCGATCACGACTTTGCCGGTGGGCTGTTCTGGGACGGTCGGGCCGCAACGCTGGAGCAGCAGGCAGGTGGGCCGCCACTGAATCCGCTGGAGATGGCCATGCCGGACAAGGGCGCCGTCGTGCAGCGTCTGCAGGAAAATCCCAACTACCAGTACGCGTTCAAAGGCCTGTTCGGTGCCGACATCTTCAGCGATGCCGACCGCGCCTTCGAGGCCATGACCTCGGCCATCGCCGCGCTGGAGCGCACACCGTTTTTTTCACCTTACGATTCACGCTATGACCGCTACCTGCGCGGGGAGTACCAGCCCACCGAGCAGGAGTCGCTCGGCATGACGCTGTTCTTTTCCAACCAGTTCACCAACTGCAACAAGTGTCATCAACTGCAGGCACTCCCCGAGGCGCAGCAGGAGACCTTCAGCAACTACAGCTACCAGAACATCGGCGTACCGGTGAATGCCGTGCTGCGCAGTGCCAACGGCAAGGGCGCCAACCACGTCGATCGGGGCTTGTTGGACGGCGCGGTCGCAGATGATCCGGCGCAAGCCGGCAAGTTTCGCGTACCGACGCTGCGCAATGTGGCGATCACCGCCCCCTACATGCATAACGGCGTCTTCGGGGACCTGCGCACGGTGGTGCAGTTCTACAACAAATTCCTGCAGAAGGGTTCCAAGGCGCAGATCAATCCCGAAACCGGGCTCGATTGGGGGGCGCCGGAAGTGGCCGACAACATCGCCTACGAAAAACTGCAGGCCGGTCGCGCCCTCGATGCGCGCAGCATCGACGCCCTCGTGGCTTTCCTTGCCATGCTCACCGACCAGCGCTACGAACCTTTGCTGGACGCCGGCGCGACGCCCTGAACGGGCATTTGCCGTTCAGATTGGCGCACTTACCGGTCGCTGCCTGCTCAGCCAAGTCCGGGCAGCAGTCGGCGCAGCCCGTCGATGATGAACTCCACCGCCATGGCTGCGAGGATGAGCCCCATCACGCGAGAGGCGATGTTCATGGTGGTCTGGCTCAGTCGCTGACCTATCTGGGGTGCTAGGTGGAAGCATATCCAGACGGAGCCGGCCACCAGCCATCCCAGTCCGATCAGCGTCAGTTTGTGGGCAAAAGTGGCCGACTGCTGCGAGAAAAGGATCATGGTGCTGATCGCACCGGGGCCCGCCAGCAGCGGCAGGGCGAGCGGCACCACGCCGATGGCGGTGGATTGCATGGCCTCTTCGCTTTCTTCCGGCGTCTGCTTGGTGCGGCTGGTCTTGGCCTGCAGCATCTCGAAAGCAATCGACAGCAGCAGGATGCCGCCAGCCACACGAAAGCCCTCGATGCTGATGCTGAAGATGCCGAGAATGCGTGCACCGGCCAGCACGCTGACCGTGAGGATGCATCCCACGGCAAAGGCTGCGGTGCGGGCGATGCGACGCCGTTGGCCCCGTAGGTTGTCGGTGAAGTTGAGAAACAGCGGCACGGTGCTGAGCGGCCCGACAATGGCGATCAGCCCCGTCAGCATTTTCAGGTAATCGTTCCAGTTCAACACGACAAATGCTCCCGTGGTGGCAGACGGCGCAGCCGGCCCGGCCGTGCTGCGCTCAGGACTTTGCGCCCGTCAGGTCGGCACTGTGGTCGAAGGCCGCCAGAATCTCGGCATGGCGCCGTTCCACCAGGTTCCTGTCCTGTGGGTGGGTAATCACATAAAGTCGGTTTTGCTCCATGGCCTTGAGGACCCAGCGTCCGTACTCCAGAGGGTCGGTCCCCTGCAGGGCCGCTTTGGCGAGCACGAAGTCGTCGCTGGTTTCCAGCGGTCCGCCATAGCGCTGTGGCCGCTGGCGGCCCGCGTGGGAAAGCGCCGTATTGATCACGCCAGGGCAGAGGATGGAGACGCCCACGCCGAGTGGGCCTAGATCCGCCTGCAGAGCCTCACCATAGCCCACTAGGGCGAATTTGGTGGTGTTGTACATGCCCTGACCGCGG
The DNA here is from genome assembly GCA_036796405.1 of Gammaproteobacteria bacterium. Lineage (GTDB taxonomy): Bacteria > Pseudomonadota > Gammaproteobacteria > Pseudomonadales > Pseudohongiellaceae > CAILUG01. The sequence goes on from DAIRDB010000070.1 coordinate 13,788, forward strand.
CTCGGCTGATAAACGCGCAGACCACTGATGGAACTCGTCAGCACGATGTGGGCGGCGGCGGGATGCTGCAGCAGGGCCGGCAGACAGGCCTGCACCGTATTGACTGCTCCTTTCAAATTGATGTCGATGACCCAGTCCCAGTCGCCATCGCTGGTCTCTTGCAAGGGCCCGAGATAGCCGGGTACGCCGGCATTGGCGCACACCACGTGCAGGGCACCGTGGCGGGTCAGCACCTGCTCGATGGCCGCGTGCAGGGCCTGGCGATCACAGATGTCGGCGCAGAGGGTGAGGACGGTATGCCCCGCCTCGGCAAGCGTCGACCTGGCTGCTGCCAGACCGGCGCCGTCCACGTCGAGCAGCACAGGCTGCAGACCCTGTTCCGCAAATGCACGCGCCATCCCGAGGCCGATGCCCGAGGCGCCTCCCGTGATGAGCGCGATCTTGCCTTGAAAACTGCGAATGATTCCGCTCCTGGTTCAGGGTGGCTCGTGAGGGCGAGTACCGCCTGGGTTGCGGCACGGCGACCCGACCGGCACAGCCACGGCCACCTGCTACGAATTGCGGCGCATTCTCTGGATTGCCCCCCGCGATTGCAACCCG
>DAIRDB010000071.1:0-14273 GCA_036796405.1 Gammaproteobacteria bacterium
CGAGGGGGGAGATAAGGGGCCGCGCATTATACGCGCTTTGCGGCTGCTCACTTAAGGCAGGCCTGGCGGCCGGCTCTGCCCGGCAGGACTGTTGTTCAAATACTTTGAATACCTAGGTACTGGAAAGAGAGAGAGATACCTTGATGTTGTTGTTATTTAGCAGGCGGCTGGCTGTGGATTACACCCACTGTCGCTGCCCGATCAGTCACTTGCGCCGCGTCGTACCCTGTGGATGGCTTGCGGGCAACGGGGCGATGAGCGCGGGATAACCCGGGATAACTGCTCATGGTGCAGCGAGGCGTTTAAGTGCCGGGTTGCGCTCCCGGCTTTTGTGCACCTGATACCCACAGGCAGGTCACAGGAAGTGAGGCACCACTTCGACACGCAGCGGTTGCGTGATGGGAGCTGGTCTATTTGCCGATGCAGAAACTACCAAAAATCTGCCCCAGCAAATCGTCGCTGCTGAACTTGCCCGTGATCTCGTCGAGGGCGAGCTGGACTTTGCGGAGTTCCTCGGCCACCAGTTCACCGGCGCGCAGATCTTGCAGGCAGTGTCTGGCGGCGACCAAGCCCTTCTCTGCCTGCTCCAGGGCCGCAAGGTGCCGCCGGCGTGCGATGAAGCCGGCGTCCTCGGCCGGGTTGAAGCCGGCGCGCTGTTTGAGGTGCTCTGTGAGCAAGCCCAGCCCAGCACCGGTGTGGGCTGACAGGTGCAAGCAGGGAATGTCCCCGTGCATGGCCGAGCGTGGCTGCTCCGCGAGCAAGTCGATCTTGTTGAGGATGACGGTCAGACGACTGCCGACCTGTTGCTGCAATTCTGCAAAGAGATTGCTGCTGTGGACAGGGACGCTGTCCAGTGCATCGACCACCAGCAGCACCACGTCGGCATCGGCGAGAGCGGCCCGCGCCCTGCGCATGCCCTCCTGCTCCACCGGATCTTCGCTGGCGTGCAGGCCAGCCGTATCGACCAGCGTCAGGGGAATGCCGTCCACCTGAATCGTCTGCCGCAGCATGTCGCGGGTGGTGCCGGCGATAGGCGTGACGATGGCGATATCGTCGCCACTCAGGGCATTGAGCAGCGTCGACTTGCCGGCATTCGGCGCACCGGCGATGACGACTTTGAGGCCTTCTTGCAACAAGGCGCCTTGGCGAGCACTGGCAAGGGTGTCCAGCAACTGCTGCCGCAAAGACTGCAGGCGCGCCTCGATGTTGCCGTGGCCAAGGAAATCGATTTCTTCTTCGGGGAAGTCGAGGGCCGCCTCGATGTACACGCGCAGCTCGATCACCTGTTTTACCAAGGCGGTGATGAGGCGGGAAAAATCTCCCTGCAGGGAGCGCAGGGCGTGGCGGGCCGCCACGCTGCTGCTGCTGGCGATCAGGTCGGCGATGGCCTCGGCCTGCACGAGATCGACTTTATCGTTGAGAAACGCGCGTTGGCTGAATTCGCCGGGGCGTGCCAGCCGGGCACCGAGTGCCAACAGCGTCTGCAGCAGCCAGTCGACGATGATCGGGCTGCCGTGGCAGTGGAATTCGGCGACTGCCTCGCCGGTGAACGAGTGCGGCGCTGCGAAGTAGAGCAGCAGGCCCTGGTCGATCAACTCCCCTGCAGGGTCGCGAAAGGTGGCCAGGCGCTGGTGACCCGGTGGAGGCAGGTGACCCGCCAACTGGGTGGCCAGAGCCTCGGTCAGCGGACCCGACAGCCGCACCACACTCACACCACCGCGGCCCGCCGGGGTGGCGAGCGCACAGATGGTATCGATGGTTGCTGTCATGGCTCAGCTCACGGGCGTGACTTTTTTCAGCCGGGCGTTGAAATAGGCCTGCTGCATGATGCCCAGCAAGGCGTTGGCCAGGTAGTACAGCACCAGACCCGCAGGGAACCAGAGGAAGAAAACCGAAAAGATCAGTGGCATGAATTTCATGATCTTCGCCTGCATCGGATCCGTGGTCGGCATCGGATTCATGTGCTGCTGCACGTAGTAGACGGCTCCCAGCAGGATGGGCAGCAGGAAGTAGGGATCGAGAGCCGACAGATCGCGGTACCACAGCAGGAAGGGGGCTTGGCGCAGCTCCACGCTTTCGCTCAGGACCCAGTAGATGCCGAGGAAAACCGGCATCTGCACGAGTACGGGCAGGCAGCCACTGAATGGATTCACTCCTTCCTTGCGCCAGAGCTCCATCTGCTCCTGCATCAATTTCTGCTTGTCATCGCCGTAGCGCTCCTTCAGCTGATTCAGCTTGGGTTGGATGCGCTTCATGCCTGCCTGCGACGAGAACTGTTTGGCTGAAAGCGGGTAAAGCAGGGTGCGGATGATGAGAGTCAGCAGGATGATGGCAACCCCGTAATTGCCGACCGCGGCGTTCAACCAGCTCAGCAGGTGGAAGATCGGGTTGGCCACGAACCACAGCATGCCGTAGTCGATGGTGAGGCCGAGGTTGGTGGCGATCTCCTCGAGACGGTCCTGGTTCTTCGGCCCTGCCCAGAAGCCGCTCTCCAGGGTGAGCGTCTGGCCTGGCGCGATGGTCTGCTCCGGCCCCACGAAGCCCAACAGGTAGGTGCCGTCGTTGTGACGGCGAACGCTGAAGGTGTTCTGTTCGGCGGCAGCCGGGATCCAGGCGCTCAGGAAGTAATGCTGTGAGAAGGCGATCCAGCCGCCCTGCATCAAGACAGGCTCTTCGCCATCGTCGATGTCGTCGAAATCGACCTTCACGTAAGGATCGTCCGGCATGGTCATGGCGGCGCCCAGAAAGTGATTGAGCTGCATACCGCTGCTCTGCACGCTGCTCGGATCACCGCTGCCGTCACGTTTGATCTGTCCGAACTGATTGGTGCTCCAGGCGGAGCTGCCGTTGTTGGTGATCACGTACTGGAGTCGTATCAGGTAGTCGCTGGCCGACACCGTGTAGCGCTTGATGATGGACACGTTGCTGTCGGTGGTGTGTGTCAGGTTGATCTGCATCTCGCCGCTGTCCAGACCATAGGTCGCCTGTGTGGACTGGTAGAGCGGGCGACCGGCACTGGCGGCGTCCGGGCCGTTGGCGCCGATCAAGCCACTCTGGGCTATGTAGAGAGTGCCGTTGCTGCGCAGGAGCTGGAAGGGATCGGCGGGTGCTGCCAGCGAGGATGGATAGGCGGGCAGCGCCAGGGCAACGATGTCGCCGCCGACGGGGTCGATGCTGAACTGCTGCAGCGGTGTGCTTACCGTGATCAGCTGCCGGGAGGCGGCAGCCGGCGGGGCCGGGGACCTGGCGGGGCTTTGCACCTGGGGAAGGTCGCTGCCAGCGGCGCTGGCTGTGACCGTGGCTGGCTCGGTGGCCATGGTAGCCGGCACGGGCGCTGTGGCCTCGGTCCCGGCGGAGGCAGGGTAGTCTTTATTCCAGGCCAGCAGCAGCAGGTAGCTGACGAGTGCCAGGCCGGCGAGCAGCAAATTACGTTTGTGATCCATGGGGAAGGTCTTGGTCGTTGCAGGAAGGTTTCAGGAGGGACCGTAGATTGAAGCGGGTCGGTGCCGGGTCGAGGCCTCCCTGGCAGAAGGGCTGGCACCGGCACAGCCGAGCGCCGACCAGCAGACCGCCTCGCAGCACGCCGTGGTATTGCAATACCTCTTTGGCGTACTGCGAGCAGGTCGGATGAAACCGGCATTGTCTGCCGAGCCACGGGCTCAGCCACCTCTGGTAACCGGTGAGCAGTGCCAGCAGCAGCTGGACGACGCGGTCGGACTTCTTGTCAGGCAGAGCGGTCATCGGCGGCTGCAGAGGCTTGGCTTGATGCGGGTGGCTGGGTCTTCGAGGCAGCGCGCAGCTTACCAAACAACTGCGAGAGAAAGAGCAGGATCTGGGCATTGTCGACCGCGCTGCTGCCCGGCTTGGCAAGCAAGACGATGTCAAACGCTGGCAGACTCGCACAGTCGTGGCGAAACGCCTCGCGGCACAGTCGCTTGATTCGGTTGCGGGCCACGGCACAGCCGACATTTTTGCGGGATATCACGAGGCCGAGTCTGGCGTTGCTGCCGGTGTTTCTTGCCGCGAGCAACAGAAACGGTTTGCAGTGCAGCTTCAGCGAGTTGTCGGAAAAAACCCGAGAGAATTCGGCGGCCTTCGTGAGTCGGGAGGCCTTCGGAAAATGCAAGGACAAGGGTTGAAGTGGGCCCACGTTGCTCGACTGCATCTCGGGCAGAAAATTCCCGGAGGGCGCTCGGCCGCTCGGGTGGTCGAGCTGGCGGACGACATCCGGCTGGTCAGTGGCTGCCAGCCGGGGCGGACGAAGCTCAGGCCGTGAGACGGGCGCGGCCTCGGGCACGACGGCGGGCAAGCACCTGACGGCCTTTCTTGGTGGCCATGCGAGCGCGGAAACCGTGAGTGCGCTTGCGCTTGATGATGCTCGGTTGGAAGGTACGTTTCATGACAGGCCCCGTTCAGCGGTCAGGTCTTAAAAAGGAGCGCGGATTCTAAAGAGTTCGGCCAGGACACGCAATTCTATTTGCTGGACGGGGCTGTCGAAGGCGCTGCTGAGCGTTGCGGCAGTTAGTTCACAAGTTATCCACAGATAGCCCACAACCCGGAACGGCGTTTTACAGGAGCACACCGCGCGATTTTTGCTCGGCAAAATTCAGGCATTCATCAGTAAGTGGCTGAAATAAATAGAATAAAACTTATTCTTGCCGAGACTATTTTTTGCTGCTCTTTGTGGATAACTCTGCCCTGCCCCGCTACCATGGCGGCCCCCACCCACCCTGAAAACCAAAAATTAGAGAAAAGCGGGAGCTAGACCGATCGTGAGCCTGACCCTTTGGCAGAAGTGCGTAGCCACCCTGCAATCCGAACTTCCCGCCCAGCAGTTCAACACCTGGATCCGGCCGATCCAGGCTGAGGGGGATGCCGCTGCTGTGCGCTTGTTGGCGCCCAACCGTTTCGTACAGGAGTGGGTCAAGGAGCATTTTCTTCCGCGTATCGAGACCCTGGTGAAGCAGCACTCGACAGCGTTCGCTCCGGCGGTATCGCTGGAGGTGCGGCCTGCCATGGCGCCGGCACCCACCGTGTCGGAAGCAGTGCCGGCAGCGCTGGCAACGCCGGAGGAAGATCTGCTGGAGCGTGCTCTGCAGGAAAGCACCGATCCGGTTGCCACTGGGTCCGCTGAGCGGCGAGCACTGCCGCGCTCAAGCGCCGGCTCCCGCAAGCTGAGCTTTCGCGGAGAGCTGAACCCCAATTACACCTTTGCCAATTTTGTGCAGGGCAAGTCGAATCAGATCGCCCGCGCCGCGGCCGCCCAGGTCGCCAGCAATCTCGGTGGTGCGTACAACCCGCTCTTCATCTACGGGGGGGTGGGACTTGGCAAAACCCATCTCATGCATGCCATCGGAAATCATTTGCTGCAAAAGAACCCAGCCGCCAAGGTGGTTTATCTGCATTCACAGACCTTCGTGGGCAGCATGGTGTCGGCGCTGCAACTGAATGCCATCAACGAATTCAAGCGCTACTACCACTCGGTGGATGCGTTGTTGATCGACGACATTCAGTTCTTCGCCAACAAGGAGCGCTCCCAGGAGGAGTTCTTTCATACCTTCAATGCCATTTTCGAGGGGGGACGGCAGATCATCATGACCTGCGACAAGTACCACAGCGAGATCAACGGGCTGGAAGAACGGCTGAAGTCGCGCTTCGGTTGGGGGCTGTCGGTGGCGGTGGAGCCGCCCGACCTCGAGACCCGCGCCGCCATCCTGATGAACAAGGCCACGCAGGAGAAAGTGCAGGTGCCCGAGGAAGCCGCCATGTTCATGGCGCAGAAGCTTCGTTCGAATGTTCGAGAGTTGGAAGGGGCTCTAAAGAAAGTGATTGCTCACGCACGCTTCCTTGGCGCCGACATTTCCATCGCACTGATAAAGGAGGCGCTGAAGGATTTGCTGGCCATCCAGAGCAAGCTCATCAGCGTGGACAATATCCAGCGCACGGTCGCCGAGTACTACAAGATCAAGATGGCCGACATGATTTCCAAGCGTCGCAATCGTTCGGTGGCACGACCTCGGCAAATGGCAATGTGCCTGTCCAAGGAGCTTACCAACCATAGTCTGCCTGAAATCGGCACCCACTATGGCGGTCGGGACCACACGACGGTGTTGCATGCCTGTCGGACGATCGCGGACCTGCGCCGCTCGGATTCCGGGATCGAAGAGGACTACCAAAATCTCCTGCGCTCCTTGTCCAGCTGAGTGAGGGCTGGCACAATGCGTTGGCCCTCGGGCCCCCACCTGATCGGCGCCGATGGCGCATGAGTTGTCCGCGGTACTTGCCGGCAAGCACGACCAACGTCCACGAGAATAAAGAGAGCAGCCATGCAATTCGAAATCTCCCGGGAAGCCTTGATCAAACCGTTACAACTTGTCACTGGCGTGGTCGAGCGGCGACAGACCTTGCCCGTGTTGTCGAACGTGCTGCTGGCGCTGGCCGACGGTCGCCTGTCCTTGACCGGGACCGATCTCGAGGTCGAGTTGATCGGTCGGGTTGGCGTGGAGGGCGGCAAGGACGATGGCGAGATTACGGTGCCGGCCCGCAAATTGATGGACATCTGCAAGTCCTTGCCGGAGGGGTCCACCATCAAGTTTTCCACCGAAGAGGGCAAGGCCGTCATCAAGTTTGGTCGCTCCCGCTTCAGCTTGGCCACCCTGCCCGCCACGGACTTTCCCTCGGTGGAAGAGTCGAAGGGCTCCTTCGAAATTAGCGTGAATCGCCAGGCGCTGAGGAGCATGCTGGATAACACCGGTTTTGCCATGGCCCAGCAGGACGTGCGCTACTACCTCAACGGCCTGCTGCTGGAGGTCACGCCAGACTACCTGCGCGCGGTCGCCACCGACGGCCACCGCCTGGCACTTCACACCGAACGCGTGCAGGTGGGAGTGGCGTCCAAACATCAAGTGATCATTCCGCGCAAGGGTGTGCAGGAACTGGCGAGGTTGCTGACGGAGGGAGAAGAGGCGGTGAAGCTGGTGATCGGCAGCAACCATATCCGTGCCAGCACCGAAAACTACACCTTCACCTCCAAGCTGGTGGACGGCAAGTTTCCCGACTATGACCGGGTGCTGCCCAAGGGTGGCGACAAGGTCATGGTCGGCAACCGCAGCAGCCTCAAGCAGGCGCTGGGCCGGGCGGCCATCCTTTCCAACGAGAAGTTCCGCGGTATCCGCCTCATGCTCGCCAACGACGAGCTGAAGATTCTGGCCAACAATCCCGAGCAGGAAGAGGCGGAGGATGTGGTTGGCGTGGAGTACCAGGCAGCGGCCTTGGAAATCGGTTTCAACGTCAGCTACCTGATCGATGTCTTGAATGTGCTGGCCACCGAGACCGTGCAATTCACTCTGACCGACACCAACAGCAGCGTGTTGATACAGGCGGCACCAGGCAGTGCGGCGCTGTATGTCGTCATGCCGATGAGGCTGTAGTCGGCGGCCAAAGCGGCTTCCATGCCCTTCCTCAATCGGCTGGCGCTCAGCGGTCTCCGCAACATCGACAGCGCCAGCCTGCTCCCCGTCCCCGGCTTCAATGTCATTTATGGTGACAACGGCAGTGGCAAAACCACCCTGCTCGAGGCCATGCATTTGCTGGGACTCGGGCGTTCCTTCCGCAGCCACCTGCAGAAGCCACTGATCGGCTACGAGCACAGCGAGGCTGTGGTATTTGCCGAACTGTCGAGCGGAGTCACGTTGGGTTTACAGCGCCCCCTGCGCGGCCCGCAAACCATCAAGCTGGCCGGCAAACCGGCCGAGGGTCTGGCACAGCTGTCGCGGACCTTGCCGCTGCAGCTGATACATGCCGATACCTTCCAGTTGTTGGAGGGAAGCCCCAGTGAACGCCGCCAGCTGCTGGACTGGGGAGTGTTTCACGTGGAACACAGCTTTCTCGGGTTTTGGCGCCGGGCCCGTCAGGCGCTGGATCAACGCAACGCGCTGCTGCGGGCTGAGGCCAGCGCCGGTGAGATCGAGCCCTGGTCCCGCGAGCTGGCGATAGCGGCAACCGAGGTTGATGCCAGCCGTGGACGCTACCTGGGCCGCCTGCGTCGGCTGATCGACGAGCAGTTGGCCTTGGTAGGCACACCGGGTGGACAGGAGCTCCGCATCGACTATCAGCGGGGTTGGGATGAGGACGCCGAGTTGGCGCTGCTCTTGACGACGCAGCTGGAGCGGGATCGGCGCTACGGCTTTACCACGGTTGGCCCCCACAAGGCTGACCTGCGTTTCCTCATCCGCGGACAGGCGGCCGCCGAGGTGCTGTCGCGTGGGCAGCTCAAGCTGCTGATCTGCGCGGTGAAGGTGGCGCAGGCCCAGTTGCTCATCCAGGAGCAGAACGAGCGCTGCCTGTTTTTGGTGGATGATCTGCCGGCGGAGCTGGATGCCGATCACCGCAGCAAGGTTTGCCAGCTGCTGGCCAGTCTCGGCACACAGGTTTTTGTGTCGTGCATCGAGCGGGAACAGCTCGTGACGCAGGCGCAGCGCCAGGCCGACCACAAAGGCCTGCCACTGGCATTGTTCCACGTGAAACATGGTAAGATTGTGCCACTGTAAGAGCGGCCGCTGTTTTTGGGGCAACCCCTTAAAAATCAGATAGTTAACTACAATAGCCGCGGCAAACCACATTACCAGCCAGGGGTGCGCAACATGGCGGACAACGACAATTACGATTCTTCCAGCATCAAGGTGCTGAAAGGCCTGGATGCGGTCCGCAAGCGACCCGGGATGTACATCGGTGACACCGATGACGGCAGCGGTTTGCACCACATGGTGTTCGAAATCGTCGACAACGCCATCGACGAAGCGCTGGCTGGGTACTGTGATGTGGTCAAGATCACCATCCACAGCGACGAAAGCATCAGCGTGGAGGACAACGGCCGCGGCATTCCCACCGAGATGCACGAAGAGGGCGTGTCCGCTGCCGAAGTGATCATGACCGTCCTGCATGCCGGCGGAAAATTCGACGGTGAGAATTACAAGGTGTCCGGTGGCCTGCACGGCGTGGGCGCCTCCGTGGTCAATGCCCTCTCCTCCTACCTGAAGCTCACCATCTACCGCGCCGGCAAGGTCCACGAGCAGGTTTATCACCACGGCGTGCCGCAGGCTCCGCTGCGCGTGGTGGGTGACGCAGGCGAACGCACCGGGACCACCTGCCACTTCAAGCCCTCGGCGGAAACCTTCACCAATATCACGTTCGTCTACGACATCCTCGCCAAGAAGCTGCGCGAGCTGGCGTTCCTGAACGCCGGAATCCGTATCGAACTCACCGACGAGCGCAGCGACAAGGTGGAAGTCTTTCAATACGAGGGCGGACTGCAGGCCTTCGTGGCCTACCTGAACACCAATCGCACGCCGATCAACAAGATCTTCCACTTCGCTACCGAGGCCGAGGGCATCGGCATGGAAGTCGCCGTGCAGTGGAACGACGGCTACCAGGAAAACGTCTACTGCTATACCAACAACATTCCGCAGCGCGACGGCGGCACCCACCTGGCGGGCTTTCGCGCCGCCCTCACCCGCGTGCTGAAGAGTTACATCGACAAGGAAATCGACTCGAAGAAAGGCAAGGACGTGCAGACCTCTGGCGACGATGCCCGCGAAGGCCTGACGGCCATCGTGGCCGTCAAGGTGCGGGATCCCAAGTTCAGTTCGCAGACCAAGGACAAGCTGGTCTCCAGCGAGGTCAAGACGGTGGTCGAACAGGAGATGGGCCGCCTTTTTAACGATTTCCTGCTGGAAAACCCGGCAGAGGCCCGCAGCATCGTCAACAAGATGATCGATGCGGCGCGCGCGCGGGAAGCGGCGCGCAAGGCCCGCGAGATGACGCGCCGCAAGGGCGCGCTCGATGTGGCTGGCCTGCCGGGTAAGCTGGCAGACTGCCAGGAAAAGGATCCGGCGCTGTCGGAACTCTACATCGTCGAGGGCGACTCCGCCGGAGGCTCCGCCAAACAGGGCCGCAACCGCAAGAACCAGGCGATCCTGCCGCTCAAGGGCAAGATCCTCAACGTGGAAAAAGCCCGCTTCGACAAGATGCTGAGCTCCGCGGAAGTCGGCACGCTGATCAAGGCCCTCGGCTGCGGCATCGGCAACGAAGAGTTCAACCCCGACAACCTTCGCTACCACAGCATCATCATCATGACCGACGCCGACGTGGACGGTTCGCATATCCGCACCCTGCTGCTCACCTTCTTTTTCCGGCAGATGCGCCAGTTGGTGGAAAGAGGCCACGTCTATATTGCCCAGCCGCCGCTCTACAAGATTCGCAAGGGCAAGCAGGAACAGTACCTCAAGGACGACGACGAACTGGCCCAGTACCAGACCCAGGCCGCGCTGGAGGATGCCAGCCTGCACGTGAACGCCGACGCTCCACCGATCAGCGGCGCAGCGCTCGAGTCACTGGTACGCGACTACCGCAACGTGCAGGCCCAGATAAACCGCTTTTCGCGCCAGTACCCGAGTGACGTGCTGGATGCCCTGTTGAACCTTGATCCGTTGACGCCCGAGCAACTGGCCGATCTCGCCGTGGTGGAGCATTGGACCGCAGCGCTTGCCAATGCCGTCGGCGAACGGGCCAGTGGCGGCGCCGAGTACAGCATCGCTGTGAAACATGACGAGGAAAATCTCCACCTGCCGGAGATCACCTCCACCTTGCACGGCAATACCCGCAAGGTTGCCCTCGGCACCGAGTTCTTCAAGTCCCATGAATACCGGGAAATTGCCCGCGTCGGTGCCAGACTACGAGGTCTCTGCGAGCCGGGTGCCGTGGTGAAGCGCGGCGAAAAAAGCCACGCCGTGCAGAATTTCCGCGAGGCACTGTCGTGGCTGACCAGTGACGCCATGAAGGGCCACTACCTGCAACGCTACAAGGGTCTTGGCGAAATGAACCCGGAGCAGCTGTGGGAGACCACGATGGACCCCAACTTCCGCCGCATGCTGCGGGTCACCATCGACGACGCCATGGCCGCCGACCAGCTGTTCAGCACCTTGATGGGCGATGCGGTGGAACCGCGCCGTGAATTCATCGAAAGCAACGCCCTGCTGGTGGCCAATCTGGACGTGTGAGGCGACTCACCGCGGTCCGTCAGAACAGCGCGGGTTGCTGCGGTTGAAGCAGCGCGTTGATCAACTCTGGCCCCTCGTTTCTCACGCTGTTCACGCGGGTGCTCACCGGATGCCCCCGCAGGTCCTGCCGGGCCTGCCGGATCAGCGCCAGCGCCTGTTCGGTCCCCTGGCCCGGAGCCAGCCAGTCTTCAAAGAGATCCGGGTGCAGCACCACGGGCATGCGGTGGTGAATCGCGGCGATGGCGGGCGCCGCATCGCGCGTGAGCAGCGCGCAGGACACCACCGGCTCGGCATCCGCGCGCTGCCAGACCGACCATAACCCGGCAAACGCCACGACGGGTTCACCAGGGCAGAAGAGAAAATAAGGCTGGAAACTGCGCTTGCCGCTGTCGGTTCGAGTCTGCTCGTGCTCGTTCCACTCGTACCAACCGCGCGCAGGCAGCAGGCAGCGAAAGTGCTGCAGGCTTTCCGACCACATGGGCTTGCCTGCTGCTTCTTCGGAGCGGGCGTTGAAAGTCAGGGTCGGCAGCGTGCTCTTCTGCCACCAGCGCGGTATCAGGCCCCAGCGTGCGCCGCGCAGCTCGACGGTGCCGCTGCCGTGTCTGACCACGATCGGTACCTGCATGGTGGGCGCCACGTTGTAGCGGGTGGGCCCGAAGGGCACAGAGTTGCGTCGGTCGATGAGCCAGAAGGGCTCGAGGTCGGCGGCATCGGGTTCCACGTAGCGGCCACACATGGCGGTTGAACGGCCTCCTCCTGCCGATCGCGCAGCGGGGACTCGCTGCAGCGCCACGATACCATCGCCGCTCCGGTACGCCACGCTTCTGCAGGGTACCCCGCTGCCCGTACACTGCAGCTCCGTCCTGCCCGAAGAGTCCAGCACCGGCAGTCCATGCGACCCCTACTGCGCCTCCGCCCTGTTCTGCTCCCAGCCGCCTTGCTGCTGGCTGCGGCTGCGTCGCAGGCCCAGCAACCGTGGCGTGAATACCCGAGCATGGAGGACTACTACGGCGGCCGCGTGGCCGCTCCGCCCTCGCTGCCAGCAGAATTCGTGGTGGGTCGACTTATGTACCCGCAGTACGCGCGCGGCCCCTTCGGCAGCGGGCGCGGCGATTGGCGGCGCGGCGGCACGGCCTGGAGCGTGGACTATCCGGAGGGTGACCGCACCTTCGCGCGCTTGCTCGGGCGTCTGACCACCTTGAACGTTCGCGCGGTCGAGCAGCCGGTCAACCTCGATGACGCCGGTGATGCCGGGCACTGGCCTTTCCTGATCGCCGGCATCGTCGGCGCGTGGAATCTCACCGACTACCAGGCGCTGCAGCTCCGGGAGTACCTGCTCAAAGGCGGCTTCCTGCTGTGCGACAGCTTTTATGGCAGCGACGAATGGCAGGGTTTCCAGCAGACGCTGCAGCGCGTGTTTCCCGACCGCAGCGTGGTGGAGCTGCCAGACGATCATCCGATCTTCCACCACCCCTTCGACCTCGACGACAAGCGCCAGATTCCGACCTGGCAATACCTGCCGCGCGGCTACCGTGGCGACGGCGAAACCCCGCACTGGCGGGCAGTGCTCGACGATGCGGGTCGGGTGATGGTGATGATTGCCTTCAACAACGACATCGCCGATGGCTGGCAGCGCGCCGACGATCCCGGCTACCCGCAGTTCGAAGCCAATCTATCGATCAGGCTCGGCGTCAACTTTGCGGTCTATGCGCTAACCCACTGAACGCCGGCCCGCAGCTCTGAGCGGGTCAGCGTTTCACGCCGGCGGGGCACACAGCTGGCCGGGTAGGGGCAGCACACGGCCGCCCTGCTCACTTGCGCTGCCACTGCCCAGCTGCATTCTGCAGGTACTCGCCGGGCGCCGCGGCGCCGCGCAGTTTTTCGGCTGACAGGGCGGCCACCGCTTGCGGCGTGATGCCATTGCGCTGGGCCAGCTCTGCGTACACCTTGCGGCGTCCTTCGTTGGTGGCCTCGACCAGCGCCTGTACGTCCGGCGCCGGACCGGGCGCCACTGCTGCCACGAAGCCATCGGCTTTTTCGCCCACCAGGCCCTGGGCCTTTGCTTCGTCGAGGGTGAGGGCGAGCGAAAGTGCAGGCAGGCCAAGTCCTAGCAGCAGGCTCAACATCACGGCAAAGATTTTCATGCGGCGCATCCTCGTAGGGGCCTCTCGGCGTCAAAACAGGTCGGCATTCTGCGCAAACACGTCGTCCAGTTCCTTGTCGACCTTGACGCGTATTTCATGCTCGATCCTCACATTCAGGTTGATGGTGATGGGCTCGGACGGCGCCGCCAGTTGCACGGTTGGCGAGCAGCCACTGAGAGACCCGATCACGGCAAGCAGCAGGAAAATTGGTTTCATCGGCACAGCACCCCAGGGTTTCCGCGAGAGTATCCAGCGAACGGGCTGAATACCAGATGAAGCGGCGTGCTCGCTGTCGGGACCCTCAGGCTAGCTCGCTGCCGGGACCGTCGGGCTAGTCAAGAACCCGCGTGCGCGCTCGGGTCGGCGGCGCTAGCGCGGAGTCTGCTGGAGAAAGTCCTCGATGGCCCTCGTCGACTGCAGGCTGCGCAGCAGTGCGGGGATGTTATCGGTCAGGGTCAGGTTGAGGTCGATACGCTGACCGCCATCCATGTCGGGATTGCGCCCCTTGAGACGCATGGCCAGCACCAGGTCGCCGCTGGGCGCATAGTCGATGTCGCTGACGAGACTGTCGAACTGGTAATTGCTGAGCGCACGGTTGACCAAGGCGAGACTCGGCTCTGCCGTGTTGCCGGCCAGGTAGCGGATGCTGCCACCCGGCGGGTCGGCCTCTAGCGTACCGGCTTCCAGTTCCACGTCGGTCCCCGTCAGCACCAGTGGCAGCTCTCCGCTGACGGCGCCGCTCGCCGCAACGCCCTCGTACTGCACCAGACCCAGCAGTCTCTCGAGCTGCAGGCCGCTGAAGCGCAGCAGCAGCGGATTGCGGTCGCGGTCGGGATCGAACAGCAGATCGTTGGCCCACAACCGCCCGCCGAGCAGGTCGGCGCTCAGCAGCTCCAGCTGCAGCTGCCGCGTGGCCGGGTCCAGCCGGCCCTGCAGCCGCAGGTTGTCGAGCGGCAGGCCTACGTCGAGGTGCGCAACAGAAAGCGCCAGTGGCGTCGGCTCCGCAACGCCGGCCACCGAGGGGTTCCCCGTCAGGTCGGCATCCAGACCGCTGAAAAGATACTCGCCGACG
>DAIRDB010000072.1:0-14139 GCA_036796405.1 Gammaproteobacteria bacterium
CAGGGCGCGAAGGCGGCGCCGGAGTCGGAGTAGCCGTGGACCAGGAGGACGGGGGTCGTGGTCACGGCGCAAAGATACCGGTCAGATGCGAGACCGGCAGCGCCCGGGACGGACGGGACGACGGGGAGGAGCAGGTCCGGGCGATTGATGTCGACCGCTGGGCGGTGGTGGGGTCTTGGCGGTTCGATGCGGTGGTCCTGGTCACCCACGACGACCGGCTTGGTCTCACGGCGGAGTGGGTATAGTCCCGAGGGCTCCTGGTGCTCGGGCGTGCGACCTCGGTGTGGGAGCCCTGTCCCCAGATGCAGTCGATACCGGACAAGGTCATCGACCCTCGCTTCTCCTCCGGCGCCCGGGACAAGGTCTAGGGCCCTCTTGATGAAGATGGTGTGATTGCCGAGGCGGTGGGGCAATCGCGAGCTGAGGCTGATTCGGTGGAGGGGATCAGGTCTTGCAGTTCGTGGAGCGCCGGAAAGATTGCCGACTCTGGGCTCCTGTTCCTAACGGGGACCAGGTTGGGCCTAGGAATTAGTGCAGTGGAGCGAGTGGCGCTGAGGCGCTGGTTCCGGGAGGGCCCCCTGGCGAGCGGGTAAGTCAACCTCTCATCTATACATTATTAACGCCCGCTTAGACGAGCTCGATAATTCGATATATGTTCATGACGTGAACAGCCCGAGTCCGTCGCGCCCTGACCACAGCGAATCCCCTTGGTACGTCGTGTGGACTGAGGCGCGCGCAGAGAGGAAGGTCGCAGATCGGCTCGCCAGCATGGGGTACGCCGTGTGGCTCCCCACGGTGACTGAGAGACATCGGTGGTCTGATCGCTGGAAGATGGTCACCACACCGCTCTTCCCGGGATACCTATTCACAGCGACCCGGGAAGGCTACGTCCCGATCTTATCGACACCTGGGGTCCTGACACTCATCAAAGAAGGATTGAGGCCCGTGGAGCTCTCCACTGCATACATCACCGAACTACGCCGCGCAATCGAACATCCTGACACGGCGGTCGAGGCGCTCTCCTCGGATGAGCGGTTCGTTGCGGGAGATGATGTGCTCGTCTGCGAGGGGCCTCTTGCAGGGTTTCGCGGCACGGTCACCGAGGTTCGCGGATCGAGGCGGCTCATCATGTGGATCCCCAACATTGGTCGAGGGCTCCTGTGCACGTTGGGCGATGTCGCGGTTACCAAGGTCGCTGGCTCGACAGCGGTGATGGCGTGACGACCGATCGGAATCTCGGGTTCGCCGTGCTCCAGCGCATGTCGAGATTCATCGGACATTGGCGGAAGCCCGATGGATCAGTCTGGGCAACACCATGTTGTGTCGCTTTCACTCTTCTCCAAAAGGGTCTCAACAAGCTGGAGATCGTCGATATGGCATCCCACTCGGCTGTCTAATTTGACCCCGCATCGGGTCTCGGAGAAAGCGTGCTTCACGCGGCGCTTCCTCCAAAGCAATGGAGTCTAGTACTAGGCGTCGCAGCAGGAGATCGACATTTTGGCTAAAGAGGCCGGGGTGTCGGACACGCGCAAGTCGGCGGGGAGCCACGCGCGGCTCAATTCAGGCTGGGTCTGTCCTCGATGGGACCGACCCTGCCGCCGTATTGCCGAAATGGTGATTCACCGCAATCCGATCTCATCAACTCGGCCATGTCGACTACCAGCGATCGCAAGGCGATTATCTTATGACGGAGCCACCATCAGGAGTGGGAGTCGCATCGGGCATTGCGTCTATGTCTGTGGCGGCGCCAGTAGCGGCAAGTGAGTCTCCCTCGGACAGAGTGTTTTTGTCGGCCACCGCGTTAGGATCGCTAATCGCAGCACGACCCAGAGCAACGTTTCGGTGAACGACCCACCATACACGCACGGTCAGGATGGCGGCGTACGGCGATCGCTCTGGCGCCGCCCATGTTAGCAAGGCGTTCGCGAAGCAATGACGGAGAAGCGGAGAATCTCGGTTGGTTCCTGTGGCCACTCGTCGCGGCAGACAAACGGCATTAACGAGCTTGCATTTCCTTTTTGTCGCATGTGCTTTTCCTCGCAATTGAAAACTAGCTGCAACATCTCTGGCTTTGTGGTCCGTGCGAATTGCTCGACTGCGGTCAGGGCGAACTCCGAGCTCAAGACGCACACATAATGAAGATATTGCATGTGGTCGGCGCGCGACCGAACTTTCCAAAGCTTGCGCCGGTTTTTCGCGCTGGTCGAGCGGCTGGGGTGTCTCAAGCGATTGTCCATACGGGGCAACACTATGACGAACTTATGTCAAACTCATTTTTTGAGGCCCTCGAAATCGCACTTCCGGATGAGAATCTTGCGGTAGGCAGCGCGTCGCACGCTGTGCAGACGGCGCGCATCATGGAACGCATTGAGCCAGTGATTGAGCGCCATCGGCCTGACTGGATGGTTGTCTTCGGTGACGTTAACTCGACGATGGCCGCCGCCATCGTTGCCTCCAAACTCGGCGTGCGAACTGCGCATGTTGAAGCGGGGCTCCGGAGTGGAGACCGCACGATGCCCGAGGAAGTGAACCGCATAATCACGGACCGGCTGGCGGACCTTCTGCTCACCCCATCGCGCGATGCCGACTCGCGGCTTCGCGCCGAAGGCGAACCAGAGGAGGAGGTTGTCTTTGTCGGAAACGTGATGATCGACACTCTCTTCTGGACGCTCTCGCGACTTGGTCTCTCGCCGGGGGCGGACGGTGTTTGGTCCGACGATGGTTCGGTGGTCGTCACGCTTCACCGACCCTCGAACGTGGATGAGCCAGCGCGTATTGCGGCCATCATAGCAGCCTTGCGTGCCATCGCCAGGGAGCGGCGTGTTGTGTTCCCTGTGCACCCCCGCACTCGCTCGCGCCTTCAGGAATACGGGATTGATGCTGGGGCCGTGCAGCTCATCGATCCTCTGCCCTACGAGCAGATGCTTGCTCTCGTAACCCGCGCGCACTGTGTCATTACCGACTCTGGCGGCCTGCAGGAGGAGACCACTGCTTTGGGGATCCCCTGCATCACGGTTAGGCAGAATACAGAGCGTCCGGTAACAATTACCGAGGGCACGAACCGACTCGTTCCCGATCCTTCCCTGCTAGTGAGCGCGCTAGCGGCGGTAAAGCGACCGAGGAATCCGCGCCGTCCCGAGGGTTGGGACGGCCGTGCAGGCGAGCGTATCATTAACGCGCTTCAGTCGCGCCTCGTCTAGTTCAGTGTTCCGGCAACATGTCTGGGTTCGCAACGTTAGCCACATAACTGCGATGGGAGGCTTGGTGGAGGGCATGCAGTTACGGATGATGACGCCGTGACTCTTCGTGTAGCGGTGGTCGGCGGAGGGTTGGTGGGTCTCGGGACGGCGCGCGCGATCTGGAAAGCGCGACCGGACGCCAGAATTACGGTCTTTGAGAAGGAGGCTCACCTTGGCGCGCACCAGAGCACTCACAACTCTGGGGTGCTCCACGCAGGCCTCTACTATAAGCCAGGGTCGTTCAAGGCGCGCCTTTCCGTCCGTGGGATTCAACAGATGGTCGCCTACTGCTCGGCGCAAGGGGTGGCGCACGAAACGTGCGGCAAGCTCGTTGTGGCCACGCATCGTGACGAGGTGCCACGACTTCGCGCCCTAGAGGAGCGTGGGCGGGCGAATGGACTCGCCGGCCTCGTACGGTTGGGGCCTGACGCGGTGCGCGAACGGGAGCCCGCTGTCTCGGCCGTTGAGGCGCTCCTTGTTCCGGAGGAGGGGATCGTCGATTACCGTGGGGTGGTGAACGCGCTCGAGAGCGAGTTGCGTGCGGGCGGAGTATCGTTCGTGCTCGGAGGGTCGGTGCAGGCGCTGACGCGCCGCGCAGGAAGGTGGCGCGTGACCAGCGCCGCGGGGGAGGTGGAGGCCGACCTGCTCGTGACTTGCGCTGGGCTCCACTCCGACCGAGTTGCCGCTCTGGCCGGCGCGGTGGTCGCGACGCGCATCGTCCCCTTTCGCGGCGAGTACTACGAACTCGCCCCAGCACACCGCGGTCTTGTGCGCCATCTGGTGTATCCTGTTCCTGACCCCGCCTTCCCCTTCTTGGGGGTCCACTTTACACGGATGATTGGAGGGGGCGTGGAATGCGGGCCAAACGCTGTTATGGCGATGGCACGCGAGGGGTACACTTGGCGTGACTGGAACGCTCGCGATCTCTCAGAAGCTTTGCGATTCCCGGGGCTCTGGCGCTTCTTGAAACGACATCCGTGCTCCTCGGCCCTGGAGGTTTGGCGTTCGCTGTCGCCGGCTGCTTTTCTCTCGACGCTGCAGCGCCTCGTGCCTTCTTTGTCCTCGGAAATGCTGGTACCTGGTGAATCGGGGGTGCGCGCACAGGCGATGAGGCTAGACGGCACGCTGGTTGAAGACTTCGATCTGGTGCGGCAGGACGGCGCTCTCCATGTGTTGAACGCCCCTAGTCCGGCAGCCACAGCCTCCCTCGCAATCGGCGAGTACGTCGCGTCCGAACTGCTTTCTTGATTATGTGGGTGCTTAGGTACGGCTTGACGCCTCGTCAATGCCGCAGAGAACATGGGTAATTTTCGAATCGTTGGCGTCCCTGGGGTGGGTGTCAGTATCGAATCTGTTGTTTCATTTTACCTCTCATCAAATTTCTCATGGTGCAGACTGCGGCAAAAGCCTCGAGCGCATCGACGCTGCCTACCTCAATCGCTCTTCCCGACTGGCCAGTTTTTGAGGCCGATGAGATTCACGCGGTTGGCGAGGTGATGCGCTCGGGGAAGGTGAACTACTGGACCGGCATCGAGGGGCGTGCGTTCGAGTCAGAGTTTGCGACTTGGGTCGGCACGCCCCACGCTATCGCCCTAACAAACGGCACGGTCGCGCTCGAGGGGGCGCTGAAAGCTCTGGGCGTAGGGGCAGGTGATGAGGTCGTCGTAACTCCACGCACATTTCTGGCATCTGCTTCATGCGTGATTGCAGTCGGAGCCACGCCGGTCTTTGCGGACATCGACCCCGACTCAGGTAACGTCACCCCGGCGACGATTGAGCGAGTGCTCACGCCGAGGACGCGCGCGATCATCGCAGTGCACCTCGCG
Organism: Gammaproteobacteria bacterium; assembly: GCA_036796405.1. Lineage (GTDB taxonomy): Bacteria > Pseudomonadota > Gammaproteobacteria > Pseudomonadales > Pseudohongiellaceae > CAILUG01. The sequence goes on from DAIRDB010000072.1 coordinate 5,066, forward strand.
GGGTGGCCGTGCGATGTAGACGGCCTCAGGGCCATCGCTGAGCCGCGTGGCATCTGGGTCATTGAGGACTGCGCACAGAGCCACGGAGCGCGCGTGGGCGGGCGGATGACTGGGGCGCTGGGGCACATCGCGGCCTTTTCGTTCTGCCAAGACAAGATCATGACCACCCTCGGTGAGGGTGGTATGGTGACCACGAGCGACCGTGAACTCTGGGACCGTCTGTGGTCGTACAAGGACCACGGCAAGTCGTGGACAGCGGTGTACGATCGCGCGCACCCACCGGGCTTCCGTTGGCTACACGAATCGTTCGGCACGAACTGGCGCATGACTGAGGTTCAGGCTGCGCAGGGGCGGGTCATCTTGCGCAAGGTGGATGACTGGGTGGCGACGCGCCGCCGGCACGCATGTGCGCTTTCGGGAGCGATCGGTGATCTCGATGCAGTGCGCGTTCCCGCACCTGGGCCCGAGATTGTGCACGCGTACTACAAGTTTTACGCCTACGTGCGGCCTCAGGCGCTCGCCGCAGGGTGGACTCGCGACCGAATCATGAACGAGATCACTTCCTCAGGCGTCCCGTGCTTCAGTGGTAGCTGCTCTGAGATCTACCTTGAGAAGGCTTTTGACGGGCATCCATCTCGACCGCCGGAGCGTCTGCCGGTCGCCCGTGATCTGGGCGAGACCAGTTTGATGTTTCTCGTGCACCCCACGCTCAGCGACGAAGACGTTGCTCGTGTGGCCGAGGTCGCACGTACCGTGCTTCGCCGCGCGACTCGTTGAGCCCACGTCTCCCATTCCTAGAGTTATGGTAAACCAAGAGATCGTGTCCTTCCGTCGCCTCCGCGTTGTGCGCTCGGCCGGGCGGTTCGTGGTGGACGTATTGGCAGCGGTTGCCACGCTTCCGCTCGCGTTGTTACTCCGCTTCGACAGCTCTTTGCCGCCTGAATTGGCCGCTGTTCTCCCTCAAATGCTTCTTCTCGCTGGGGGAGTACACGCTGTAGCGGCGCTCGCCTTCGGCGGGCACAGGCGACTCTGGCGCTACACCAGCTTCCGCGAGTACCTCCAGCTCGCCGGGGCGACGATGGCGGGGACGCTCCTGCTGCTCGTGATCGTGCTCGTCCTCAGGATACCCGTTCCCACGACGGTGGTGCTCATGCATGGGGCACTCCTCTTGCTTAGCTTCGCCGGGTTGCGCGTGTTGCGCCGTGTGCAGATGATGCGCGAGCGACGGCGCAAGGACGGGGTCGCTCGGCAAAAAGCGCTCATCGTCGGCGCCGGTGACACCGCCAGCGCACTTCTCCGTGACTGGGAGATGCACTTGCGTCCGAAGTGGGACTTCGTGGGGCTTCTCGACGACAGCCCGCTGAAGCGCGGCCTCCGGCTCGGAGGTCTCTCCGTGCTAGGGCCAACGACCGAGCTCGAGTACGTCATCCGACGTGAGGGAATCAAGCAGGTTGTCGTTGCCATGCCGTCCGCTGATAAAGCGGTCATTAGGGGAATCATCGGCCGGGCGCAAGCTGCTGGCGCTGCGGTGCAGGCCGTGCCGCGTCTCGAAGTGCTGCTGCGTGGCGACCGCGGGCGCTCGGCTCCGTTGCCGATAACGCTTGAGCACCTCATGGACTCTGCCGAGGTCAAGCGCACGTTGCTTGAAAGCGTGCGGCGCCCGCGCGAGAACGAGCTTGTCCTCGTGACTGGCGGCGCCGGGTACATCGGGTCGCATTTAGTGCGCCGCCTTCTCGAGGCGGGGACTCGTGTTCGCGTGCTCGACAACTTTACGTACGGCCGGGAAGCGTTGGAACCTTACCTTGCGGACGGCCGACTGGAGGTGGTGCGCGGCGACATTTCGTCGATTCGCGCCGTCGTGGGCGCCGTAAAGAACGTGGATACCATTATCGCTCTCGCCGCCATCGTCGGCGACCCTGCATGCGGTATCAATGCGGAGGAGACTCTCAATCTCAACTACGAAGCCACAAAGGTTCTCGTGGAAGCCGCGAACTTTTATGGAGTGCGTCGCCTCGTGTTCGCGTCGAGCTGTTCAGTCTACGGTGCGGCTGACAACGAGCTCCTTACTGAGTCCTCGGTACTTACCCCCGTTTCACTCTACGCACGCACTCGCATCCTTTCAGAAGATGTCCTGTTCGACCGTTGCGGCGACGTAGAACCCGTGGTACTCCGCCTTTCAACCGTTTATGGTCTGTCCCAGCGGATGCGCTTTGACCTCGTGGTCAATGCCATGACGGCGCGAGCGTCCGTGCAGCGCCGCATCCAGGTCTTTGGAGGCGACCAGTGGCGCCCGTTTGTTCACTGCGATGATGCCGCAAATGCATTTCTCCTCGCGGCGAAGGCGCCATCCGAAAATGTCAAGGGCGAGATATTCAATGTCGGCTCCAACTCGATGAACTTCACGATCGCTGAGGTTGCCGACATCGTTGCTCGCGAGGTCGGAGATGACGTGGTTGTCGAGCACATGGAGACGACCGACGACCGGCGAAACTACCGCGTTGCCTTTGACAAAGTGCGCGACCGATTGGGTTTCCAGGCCGCCTACGACTTGCCGCGCGGCGTCCGCGAGATGGCCGAGGCAATCGGGACCCAGGCGGAATTGCGGAACTTTGAGGATGTCGCCTACTCGAACCTCAAGGCGCTGCGTTTGCGACTCGATGCCGGCGAGACGGACACGGTTGTTCCGGGCCGCGTCTCAGGCGTGCGGTAGCCAGCCCTCGCCGTGACGGCCGCACGGCTTAGGACACGCTATGGGAGGGCGCTCGTGGAGCTCGCTCCCGCGATTGCTGGCCTCGTGGTTCTTGCGAACCATGCTGCAGTTGATGGCCGGCTTTCGCCAACCTCGGTGGCCGTTGCGGGAACTGCGCTCGTGCTTGGGACCGCGGCGCTGTCTCGGCGCAGCCCCTTGGGACTTCTCGGTCCCGCCGCGATCTTCTTTGTCGGCGGTTTGCTCTACTCGCTCCCGAGCGGGATTGCGATCGCTACCGCGGGCGAACTCTACGACGAGCGGGCCCTCGGCGACTCGGTAATCGGTCGTGGCACAATGATTGTATTTGTCGCGTACGGGGCGGCACTAGTCGGCGCGGGGCTTGCGCCTGGCCGTCGGCGCAACCTGCCCTTATGGCTGAGAGCGAGCGCAATGCGAGCCGACCTTAGCGTCGGCACAAGCGCTATGGCGGTCGGTGTGCTCGCGATGCTCCTTCTTCTGTCGGCTGTGGGGGGGGCCGGCGCGCTAGCCGCGGTGAACTACGGCGAGCGATACCTGCTGCTGGATGGACTGGGGCCCCTCGTGGTCGGGTTCCAAGTACTCATAGTGGGAACGCTCGTAACGGTAGCGACCCTCCTTCATCACAATCGTGTTCGTGCGGCTCTCGTGGCCTCACTGATTGGACTGTTGGTCCTCGGTTGGTGGACGGCGATCAGTGGCTCGCGCACCAGTACTTTCCAGTTGTCGGTGGGCCTTCTCGGGCTGTTGCAGGCGTCCGGACGGCGCATTCGCGCGCCGGTCCTTCTGTTGGTAGGCGTGGTGGCGATGGTGGCCGGTTTCTTTTTCGGAGCGGTACGCGGCGGCGCTGAGTTGGGCTCGATCTTGGGCGATCCGGCTAGCATCGCCATGCGTCTAAACCCCTCCAATCAGGAGTTTGGCACCGCGGTTGCGACAACTGGTGACATCGCGTCTGCCGTGCCCGCGGCCGAGCCCTATCATCTCGGAGCAACTATCCCGCGCTCCCTCGGGGTACTTGTCCCGCGTGCACTTTGGCCGGAGCGGCCCGAGTCACTTCCCGAGTGGTACGTCCGCAGGTTCTATCCCAACGTCGCGGAAATTGGCGGCGGATACGCTTTCTCTCCGGTGGCTGAAGCTTGGCTCAACTTCGGCATGGCAGGCGTTGTCATGAGCTTCCTGGCAATCGGTGCCTTGCTCAGAGCCGCTGAGTGCCGTCTCACGGCGCCTATGCCCCCGTGGGCGGCCTGCCTGGTGGCGGCGCTGCTTCCGTGGCTCTTTGTCTTCGCGCGTCTAGATTCCGCCACGATGCTAAAGAGCATCGGTGTGAACGTCGTCGCAGTGCTGTTGGCGGCGTTCGCGGCAGGGCGCCTGCTCGCTGTTCACTCTGCGCGCCATCGCTCTGCAGTCTGACTTGAGTCAACTAGTACGTGTCCAGGTCCAGCCCCGTGACGCGCCAAGAAGCGTGATCGTGGATGTTGGCCTTCCAGTCCCTGATCACGAGAGGCTTGACGATAAGTCGGGCCGCCGCGTGCCGGAAGAAGCCGTTGGCCTTTAGGGCTGCGCGGTCAGTGTGGTGGCTGGAGATGGCACTCATCGTTGCTGCGCCCCACGCGCGGGCGGCACTGACGGCGCCCCCGATTGCCACCGCACGCCCAGCTTCCTCACCAATCACGTCTGCGAGAAGGGCCTTCCGGTAGGGCATTAGGACGTCTTCACCCCAGAGGGCAGCTGCGATGAGATCGCCGCCGCGCCTCACGGTCACGGCTCGGTACGCATGTCCGGATTCGGGAGCGAGCCTATATGCGAGCCATTCGGCGCTTCTTGCAACACGGCAAGACTGGTTGTCCGAGGTTCGTTCCGCCAGCGCGGCCAATTCGGCAATATCGACATTGCGCTCCTCGCGGCATTCACCTCTCGCAAGCGGGAGAAAGCGCGTGGCAATCCCGGCGAAGCTGCCCAGCGCACGAGGAGTCCGGGGATGCTCTGCCAGCTGCAGGGGGCGCGACCAGGCGTCCACGTCTCCGGTGTGGTCCCAGTTGAGTCTTCGAATGAAGCCTGGGTAAGAGTTGTCGTTGGGAAATCCATACAGCAACTCCACACCGTGGTCGGCAGCGAGCGCGTAGCAGGCTCGGGCGAGGGTTGTGAACATTCCCTGTCCTTGGTAATCCGGGTGTGTCATGGTGTCGAGCGACTGCGCACCCAGAACAGAGACTCCTCCGATGACCAGGGGAGTTGGCCAAAGGGCGTACTGGCCGACGATGCGGTCGCCGTCTTCCGCCACCATGACCAAAGGTGGCGTAAAAGCGTTACCCCAGAACTTCCAGGTATCGTGCGCGTTTGGGCGCGATGAGCCCATTACAGCGCAATAGCATTCTGCGATGCCGGGGGCGTCCGAGGCATTCGCCGCCCTCACGTTCCAAGTACGTTTTGTCATGTGCCGAATCCTCTGCGATTGCGCCGGGTTCCATCTAGTAGTGCCCAGAGCCGAGATTCACGCCAGCCGGTGTCACTCGCCCATAGGCTACCCGCATGGGAAAGGTGGTGCGCAGGAACGGCCGGGCTTCCGGTTTCGAGCCGACCTACCGGAGTCTCGTCAAGAATGCCCCGCGCTATCTGGGTGGTGTGGAGCAGGTGGACGGCATCGCCGTATCGAGCGCTACCATCCTGAGCCGGACGATACCAGCCTTGCGGTCGTGCGGGGAGAAGGGGGCCAGCCGCGCGAACGCGCCGAGCGTCTAGAAGGAGCGGAGCATTCTGGAGCGGAGTGAACTTGCCTGCAAGATCAGGGGCGTGCCACGCATGTAGCGCGAGTGCTTCGGGCCCTGCTACGTCGCAGATGCCCGCCAGGAGTATCCATCCATCCTCCGTGCGAATCAGGCACGGATCGACGGCCGCAACATCGGCGACGAGCACTTGTGCCGGACGCCAGCGATCGGGCCACCGGTCGCAGGCGTACAGCCGGATTTCGCGGCGTGCAAGCGTCTCTGGAAGCAACCATGTGTGGTCGCCCTCTCGCACTAATCCAGGAAAGCTGATGTGGGAATCAGCTTGAAGGACAACTCGGGCTCGTCCGGGACTCGCGGTACGGGGGTCCAACTCGGCGCAGGCGATTGCGCCTCGCCGCATCCGCCCTCGCCCAATCAGCACCTCGAAAAAAAGCACCGGCCCCGACGGGCCAATCTCGACCATCGGGTCGGCGGCAAGTTGGTCGAAACGCGCTGTTGTCCAAGACGATACGGGCGGGAGCAACCGCGGATCCTCAGTGGGGTGCACGGTGAGGGCTATCTGCCATCGGGCGCGTCTCAGGACGCGATCGAGGCCCTCACGGCCGCATCTCAGTAGCCAGCGCCATCCGATACGACCGCGGTGCAGAGAAGCAGGGCCAAGAGGAAATGACGCAACCGGAGACGTGACAAGGGTGGCCTCGCCAGCCAGGAAGGCTCCAAGAGCCAGCGCCGCGGCGCGGATAATGCGCCGCCGTGTAACAGCTGGGGACCATTCATGAGCGCCAATCACAGCGGTTGGCCCCAGGCCCTCCAGCGCGCCGTCTCGATCGGAGCGCCACCAACCAACTTCGAGCGCCCCGTCGCCCACGGGGACCTCTCCGGAGGCGAGTCCGGTAGGCGGGCAGTTGGATGCCCTCCACCACACGGAGAGCGCGCCCTGGGCGGGAGAATCCGTGAGGTCCACTGCAAGAGTTCCGGGGGGAGCCGGAGCCGTGGTGATTGCAGCTGTTGGTAGGGTGCCGTAGCCGGCAAGCCTGAGGCCTAGCCGCTGGTCGAGTCGCGCGCGGAGGTCGATGCGACTCAAGGGTGAGGCAGGCGACGCATGCGCCACCACTCCAGGGCACTGACTCGCCAGAAGCAGGGCCAACGCTGTCGCATCGGCGGGACGATCGGCGCCGTACGCGATGCGTACTCTGCGGGGAGCGAACTCGGAACCGTCGGGCGCCAGGCGAGTTGGCTCCTTGTGTATAGGGGGCGGTATGGGCATGCGCGTCGCGATATATTACCGGAGTGAGCATCACGAATCCAGAACAGCCTCTCTTGTCAGTGCCTGCTCGGAGTCCCGAGCATATGCTTGGGTGCACGTCTGGCGCGTTCTCTCCCTCGTGTCACCGCTGGGGGACCACTTGAGCGCTCGCCTGTTCCGTGACGTAGCGCGAGTGCTGGCGGGCTCGGTGCTGCAGGGGGGTATTCGCCTTGTGGCTGCCGCAGTCGTCGCGCGGGAGGGAGGTCCCGAGACACAGGGGGGCTTCGCCTTGGCCCAGTCCTGCGTTGTCACGGGAGCGGTTGTCTTGGGGCTCGGGCTTGACTACGCGAACATGTATTTTGCTGGAATGAAGTCTGAACGTGCGTCTGCAATTGCCGCGCACTCTCTGCTGGTGGCCGGGGGCGCGGCGCTTGCCGGTGCACTCTGGGCAGCAACATTTGTCCACTTCGTGCCCCAGAGCGTGGCTGGAGAGGTATCTCATCTCTTAGGGGTGACGCTCTTGGCGGCCGCCACCGGAGTGCTGGCGCTTCAACAGTCCACGCAAGCGATGGCGCTTGGACTGAATCGCACTCTGTCCGTCGGGCTTGCTGGATCGGTTGGAGCGCTTGCGTGGCTTGTGTTGGCCGCCCCCTCGGCGCGTGCTGGTGGCACTGCACTTCTCGTTGCTTGGATGACGGCTTCGCTCATCCCGTCTGCCTGGCACCTCAGCTCTGTGGCGCGCACTGCGGGGATTCGGGCAGACTCCACGCTACTGCGCGAGCAACTGGCCTACGGTCTGCGCACAGTGCCGGCTGCGCTGTTTCGCTCTTTCAACTTACGGCTCACTCTCTTCCTTACGGGCGCCTTTCTCCCTCTCGCTGATGTCGGCGTGTACGGATTTGTGGTGACTCTGGCTGAGTCTGTCTTGGTGTTACCAATCGCGTTGGGACAGGTGACGCTTGTGGTGGTCGCCGGTGGCAACTACGACCCGCGTCGGTCGCGTTTGCCGTACTTCGCGGCAGCGGCGGTGCCGCTGCTCATCGGGGTCGCGTGCGCAATCGCTGGTGCCAGAGGACTCGAATTGATCGCGGGCGCTCGCTACGCGAGCGGGGCGCCGGCCCTCACGGTGCTTCTTGGTGCTGCTGCGCTGCATGGGATCGGCATGATTCGACTGCATCAATTGATGGGTGCCGGTCGGCCCATGGTGGCATCCAGCGCACAGGGAGTGGCTCTCTTGGCTACGGCGGCGGGTGGCTTTCTGCTGGTGCCCCGCTGGGGCATGATGGGGGCTGCGGTAACTACCCTTCTTACCTACACGGTCTTCGCGGCGTTTTTGCTACGCATGCCGCACCCAGAGCCGGTTAGGGGCTAATCATGTGCGGCATAGCAGGCCTCGCCACCACCGGTGACGCGTCGACGCTCGAATCGCGCGTGTCCCGTATGGTTGCGACCATGCGTCACCGCGGCCCAGACGGGGTGGGCACTTGGGCGGGAGACTGCGTCGCGCTCGGACATGCGCGGCTCTCGATCATCGACCTGAGCGACGCGGGGCGTCAGCCTATGCTTGATGCCGCCACTGGGGTGGTCCTCTCGTACAACGGAGAGGTTTATAACTTCCGAGCGCTACGCAGCGAGCTTGAGGGGCTGGGCCACAGGTTCACGTCGCGCACCGACTCCGAGGTCGTGCTGCGCGCCTTCATCGCATGGGGCTCAGCGTCGTTTGCGCGGCTTGAGGGGATGTTTGCCTTTGCACTGTGGGACCCGCGCGAGCAGGCGCTGTGGCTCGTGCGCGACCGGCTTGGCATCAAGCCGCTATACGTTGAGCAGGAAGGCGAGGAAATCCGGTGGGCCTCTGAGGTGAAGGCGATCCTCGCGGGCGCGCCTGGTCGGCGCAACATTGATTTCGCGGCGTTGGCAGAGTTCTGCTGGTTTGGCAATGCGTTGGGCGAGCGCAGCTGCTGGTCCTCGGTGCGGCGCGTCCTGCCCGGGCAGGCGCTCCGCTGGCATGCGGGGCGCGTGACGACTACGACATACTGGGATCCAGATGCGGTGGCGCTGACGCGCGCCACCGGCAACGCCGCTGACCTCCGTGAAGTGCTGGCCGCCGCGGTTGGGCGTCACCTCGCGGCCGATGTTCCGGTGGGCGTCTTTCTGAGTGGCGGGGTGGACTCCTCGGCAATCACCATGTTCGCCGCGCGTGTGGTTCGAGAGCCTTTGCGCACCTACGCCGTCTCCTTCGACTTCGCGGAGAGCGCAGAGGAGATGCGCCTCGCAGGGCTCGTGGCGCGTGCAGCGGGAGCGCGCCATCGGCAGCTGCACGTTTCCGCCGCCGACCTCGACGTGGTCGTGCGCCGTCTGGCGCAGGGTCGTCTCGATC
>DAIRDB010000073.1:0-13884 GCA_036796405.1 Gammaproteobacteria bacterium
CCGCTGTACTCGTTTTTCCAGGATGGGATGTAGAACATGAGTCAGCCGCATAATGGTAATCCCCCCATTTCTAACCGCGGCGAATTCACAAGTAGGCTCAGGCCACACCGCCCTGATCTGTCCATGCAAGGCGGCTGATCCTGTACACCACATTTTTCTTGGGCGGCTCGCCGACGTAGGCGACGTCTTGTTCTCCCATGAGCTCCGCGCCGAGGCGCTGCATCGCGATTCGTGATCGCAGGTTCTGGGCGCCCACATGGAAGATCACCTGGTTCACATGCTGGAAAGCGTAGTCGAGCATGAGACGCTTGACGCGCTGGTTGGTGCCGCGACCCCAGTGGTCCCGGGAAAAGAAGGTGTAGCCGATCTTGATCTCGCTTGCTGCGGCGTCGTGATCATAGAAGCGCGTGCTGCCGATGGCATTGCCGCGGGCCTTGCTGCGGATCATGAAGGCACCGCCGGATGCCAGCGCACCGTCGAAAAAGTTCTGGAACACCTCGCGCTGCCAGCGGTCCGGATTGGGATGCTGCGCCCAGATCAACGGGTCGCTGGACACGGCCAGTAGCTCTTCGAATTCGTCTTGCCGAAGGGGGGTCAGGATGACGCTGTCGTCCTGGAGAAGAGGTTGGCGATTCATGGCCCTTCCATAGTCAAATAAGCGGACTGCCAAGAGCTTACGATTCCAAGGAGTCCCCGTGAAGCGCCGCTACTGTGTCGTCGACGTTTTTTCGGACCGGGCGTTGTTCGGTAATCCCGTGGCCGTCATCCTCGATGCGCACGCACTCGACTCTGCAGCAATGCAAAGCATTGCGCGCTGGACCAATCTTTCGGAAACCACCTTCGTGCTGCCGCCCAGCGTGGCCACGGCAACGCATCGCGTCCGCATATTCACGCCCGCCAGCGAACTGCCGTTCGCGGGGCACCCGACGCTCGGTACCGCGCATGCCGTCGTGTCCGCCGGCATCGTCAGCGGCGCCCGCCTCGTTCAGGAGTGTGGCGCTGGACTCGTGCCGATCGAGTGGGCGTCGTCCGGCCTGCGTCTTCGCTTGCCACCAGCGCGATCAACCCCGATCGATCCCGCGAGCTGCGCTGAATTGGCCGCCGCCTTGCGACTGCCGATCGATGCAAGCGTGCCCCCGCGACTCATCGACGTTGGACCGAAATGGCTGGTGGCGCGCAGCAGCTCCCGTGCGGCACTGCTCGCGGCACAGCCCGACTTCGGCCGGCTGGCCGCCCTCGAGCGTCGACTCGGCGTGACGGGTGCCTCCGTCTTCGCGGCACACGATGAGGCAGCGCCGCACGATATCGAAACGCGTTCGTTCGCCCCCTCGCAGGGCGTCGACGAAGACCCCGTCTGTGGCAGCGGCAACGGTGCGATCGCGGAATTTCGGCGCGAGCATGGTCTTCTGGCACCCGGTACGCGCTACGTGGCAGCGCAGGGTCGTTGCGTGGGGCGAGACGGACGCATCGACGTGGAGATTCAGGCGAATGGTGACATCTGGATCGGTGGTCGCTGCGTGAGCACGGTGGTCGGAGAGATCGACTGTTGAGTGGACCCCGCTACTGCCAGCTCCTCGCGGCGCAAAAAAAAGCGGGATGGTCTAAACCATCCCGCTTTGCCTTGGTCAGTCCTGGTGCGACTAGAACGTGACGCGCAGCCGCGTGTAGAAGAAGCGGCCATTCATGCCGAACGGCCCGCCCGAGCGTGGGTAGACCTGCCCGTCGATCAGGCTGTTGGTCAGCGCGTAGATCGGGGTCGAAGCAGACGGCGCGATCTTGTCCGGATATTCATCGGTCAGATTGTTGGCACCTATCGTCAGCGTGTACTGGTCAGCGAAGGTGTAGCTGGCATCAAGATCCGTGAGGATCTTGCCGCCAAATCGCTGGCCCGACGGCCACGACACGAGATCCGACCAGGAACCAAAGTAGTTGGCGCGCGCGTTCAGCGTCCAACCGCCCTTGCTCCAGCTGCCCGAGGCCACCACACGATCCTTCGGCGCCAGGTTCTCGATTTGCGATCTGCGAGCCGCGTTGATCACCGCCGGATTGAAATCGGTCACCTCGTTCCTGTTGTAGTTGTAAGCCAGCGAAAGCGCGAGGTCTCCGTCCAGCCACCCGGTGTTGTAGGTGCCGATCGCATCGATACCGCGGGTGCGGACGTCGAAGCCGTTGGTGAAGTAGTTCACCACGCCGTTGATGCCCACCGTCGCGAGGGCTGGCAGGCTGGCGAGATTGGCTGCGGTCACCGTGAAGCTCTGGGAGATGCCGATGCGGTCTTCGACATCGATCGAATAGCCGTCGACCGTCAACGTCAGGTTGTCGATGGGCTCGTAGACGAAGCCGATACCGAGATTGACCGACTCTTCGGGACTCAGGGAGGTGGCGCCATAGAACTTGGCAATCTCGCTGGAGACCGGGTAAGTGCCGGTTTGTACCGCGTTACCGGCCTGGAAGTTGGTCGTCACGATCTGCGTGTTGTTTTGACCGGGGGACGGGGCATGGAAACCCGTTCCCATCGTCGCGCGGAGCGAGAGGGTGTCCGTTGCCCGGTAGAGCGCATTGATTTTGCCGACGACGGTCGAACCGAAGGTGGAGTAGTCCTCAAACCGCACGGCGACACCGGCGCTGAGTTTTTCGGTGAGGTCCGTTTCGGCACCCGCGTAGATGCCGTAGTTGTCCTGCGAACGCGTACCGGCAAAGTTCGGGCTCACGCCACCGTAGCCGCTGGCGGCGGGGCTCTGGGTCACCACGTTGGCAGCGGCATAAACGCCCGGCTCTACCAGGTTATAGAGCGGTTGGCGCGCATAGGGACCTGCCCCATAGGACTGCAGGTCGCCGACCGTCTTTTCATACTCCTCCTCGCGGTATTCGGCACCAAACGACAGGGTGACCGGGCTCGCCAGGCCGGCCTCTACCGGATAGGTGAAGTCGGCATTGAACACCTGCTCCCGCTGGATGAGTTTGCCGAAGTTGAAATTGGTCTGGGACTGGGGACCGAACGAGGGGCTGAGTGACTCGCTCATCCCGAGGTCCAGGGAGTTCTTGGACATATTGGCCGACAGGTCATAGGTCAACCCGCTCGCCAGCTCACCCTTGATGCCACCAAGCACCAGCGCCTGGTCCACTTCGCCCAGGAAGCGCGGGGTGAACCCGCCCGGATAAAGACTGCTGAAGCTGTAGGTATTCGTGTCGTTGACGAAGCCACCGGCTGGGCAGGTGGCATTCCCGGCGGGGCACGGCGTCAGGTAGATCGGGTTGAAGGCGCTGTTCCGCGAATTGGTGAGGCTGACAGGAGTAGCCGACCCATTGTTGGCCTGCAGTCCCGTGACCGTGATCGGTGGACGGTAGTTGAAGCTTTGATCGCCTTGGCTGTTCGCGACGTTGGCCGTGAGATAGAGGCTGCTCTGCTCGCTGAGGTCGTAACCCGCATTCAGGAAGGTCTTCCAGCCGTCGGAGGGCGATGAACCCCAAATCTGCGCCGGACCGCCGGGCGCGTTGGGGATGCGGTTGGCAAGCCCCGGGTTGAGTCGGACGATTTCCGCGGCAGCCGGGCGCGTCGCACCGCGGCTCGTGCCCTCGCCGTCAAACCATTCGCCCGCCACCGTGATGAAACCCCGGCCGTTGAGATCGGCACCCCACTTCGCCGCGACCTGCTTGTTCGTCCCGTCGCCTTCGCCCGTCTGGCCATAGATGGCCTGACCTTCGAAGCCCGCATCCCGGCGGATCTGGTAGTTGAGCACGCCGCCGATGGCGTCGGAGCCGTATTGTGCGGTAGCGCCGTCGCGCAGGATCTGCAGGTTGTCGATGGCGATGGCCGGGATGTTGCCGATGTCCGCCGACTGCGCACCGAACGAGAGTGCCGAATCAGCACCGATGAAAACCTGCACCAGAGCCGAGCGGTTGTAGCGCTTGCCGTTGATCATGACCAGCACCTGATCGGAGCCCAAGCCGCGCAGCGAGGGCGCGCGCACGAAGGTGGAGGCATCGGCGATGGTTGCCTGTGACACATAAAACGAGGGAACCAGGTTCCTGATCGCTTCGAGCAGGTTGATGGCGGGTTGTTCCGCCAGATCGGAACCACCGATGATGTCGATGGGCGACGCTGAGTCGGTCACCGAACGACCGGGGCGTCGGGTACCGATGATCATGATGGTTTCGTCGACAGCGGGGGCCGCGTTCGAAGTGGCCGGCGCGGCGGCTTGTTGGGCAAGCGCTGCAGAAGAACCCAGCGCGGTGACGGAGAGTGCCACGAGGGCACTGACCGATACGGTCAGGCGTTTACGCATGAAATTGACCACGGATAACCTCTCATTGTTTTGGGTGCGGGTGATTGCTGTGGGCGTTCGACGCGGCATCTGCGTCGATACGGTGCGGAGGTACGGGGCGACCTTAACCCTTAGATCGCTGGGGTGCTCAGCTTTTTATCGGAGCCAGCGCAGTTAATTCCCTCATACCCGCGGCCAGCTGTGCACCTTCTTGGGTCGCCGGGTCTTTCGCGAGCCCGGCAACCACGCCTTCGCGATCCTCCACACTGCGGTTCTGACTGGCCTTGAACTTGGACGTCATCGCTTCGATGTCAAAGCGCAGAGCAACGATGCCAGCCAACATCCTGTCGATGTACGCTGCTGGCGCATCGCTCACCGCCCAGGGTTCGCTGCGTCCTGACTCCATCTTGCGAGTCAGCTGTTCGACGATGTGCCGCTTTTCGGCACTGTCGTGGCAGCAGGTAATGCGGCCGCGCAAGTGGACCGACGCGTAGTTCCACGTCGGCACGACTTCGTGCGTGGTCTTTTTGCTTGGGTACAGTGAGGGCGAGATGTACGCCGACCCACCTGCGAACACCAGGAGCGCCTCGCAACCCGCCCCTATCGAGCGCCAGGTGTCGTTCGACTTCGACACATGGGCCACCAGACGTTCGCCGGTGGCGACGCCGGCGAGCCGCACGAACGGAATGTGGTCGGCCTGCGCCACACCGTCCTTCACCAGTACGAGCGTCGCCAGCGGATGGCGATCGATCAGCGAAGCGATCGCCTGGGGATCGGTTTCGGCAAACAGCGGCGGTACGTACATGACAGGACCTCAGGTGCAGAGTTGAAGCGGGACGAGTATAGCGGCGCTCGCCCCTTTATCGATGCCGGTGCTCCGTTGGAACATAGCCAGAGAATCCCTGTCCATGGTCTTCCCATGACGCATCGTGAACTGAAAGACCGCCATCGCCGCGAACGCGAGAGCTACCACGCCTCGCTCAACCTGCGGGTGCACCGGGCGCTGAGCTGGCTGGGCCGCGCGGAGCAGTGCGGTGACGATCTGGATGCGCGGTTCATTTTTCTGTGGATCGCCTTCAACGCCACCTACGCCTCGCGGCTGAGCGCCGACGGCTCGGCGTCGGAGAACCGCGAATTCAACCGCTTTCTTGCCCGCCTGCTGCAGTTCGATACCGAGCGATTGGTGGAGAACATGCTCTGGCAGAAGTACTCCGGACCCATCCGTCTGCTGCTGGAAAATCCCTTCGTGTTCCCGGCATTCTGGAAGGCACAGAGCGGCGAGCTGAGTGACGAAGAATGGAAGCAGCAGTTCCGGCGGGCACGCCGCAAGGCCCAGCAGGCGCTGGCTCAGCAAGCTACGCTGACGCTGCTCGGCATTCTGCTGCCGCGCATCTACATGCTGCGCAACCAGCTAGTGCACGGCGGGGCCACCTGGCAGAGCTCAGCCAACCGTACGCAGGTGAGCGACTGCACGGCGCTGATGTCCGAACTGGTGCCGCTGGTGATCAGGCTGATGATGGACAACCCCCGCGCCGAGTGGCCGCCCGCCGCCTTTCCGGTGGTGGAGCGCGTGCGCTGACGGGGTTGGCGCAGCAGACGCTCGCTACCAATCTCACCGCCACCGGCTGCAGCGCGGGGACAGTCCGGCGTGCGCCCCGCGCACTGGCCATTGCGTCGAATTGGCGCTACAACAGGGTTCAACCCTAGAAGAGGGACAACCCATGTCCACGCCGCTGCCTCGCCCGCTCCTGCTCGCCCTGCTCATCGCCCCCGCCGCACTCGCGCATCACAGCTGGGCCCCGTACGACCTCAAACAAGAGGTTCGGCTCGAGGGCGTGGTATTGGAATACAAGTGGGCGAATCCGCACACCTACGTGCAGTTGCAGACCACAGGCGCGGGCGGTGCCATCGAGGTGTGGGAGATCGAGGCATCGTCGGCCGTGGTGATGCGCAACCGCGGCTGGTCGCGGAGCACGCTGCAGGTGGGTGACCGTGTGACGGTGTTCGCCAACCCGTCGGTGAGCGCAGGCAAGACCAAGGCGCTGGGGGCGCGGCTGCGCACGCAGAGCGGCATGGAGTGGGAGATGCGCCAGGCCAACGCCACTGCGCCGGCGGCGGTAGCGCCCGCCACGGGCGCCAGCAGCCTGGCCGGCCTCTGGCGTACGGTCACGCCGCCCACCGTGCGCGAGCATTTCTTTTTCTTCGAGCCGAGCTACTGGCCGCTCACTGCCAACGGCAAGCGCGCGTTCGAAAACTTTGCCGACGGCGACAACCCGGGCAAGAACTGCACGCCCTACGCGTCGCCGTTCCTGATGATCATCGGCGACGCCAAGGTGATCACACTGGGTGAGCAGACCGTCCGCCTGCGCACCGAGCTCGAAAACGTGGAACGCGAGATCCACATGGACGTCAGTACGCACGACGGCGTGGCCCCTTCGGTGCAGGGGCATTCGATCGGGCACTGGGAAGGCGGCGTGCTGGTGGTGCACACGGCGCGCTTCGCCGAGCACGGCATGGGCAACGCGCAGAAGCTACGCTCCGGGCCCAACAAGCAGCTCACCGAGCGCTTTGCGCTGAGCGACGACGGCAAGCAACTGCACTACAGCTTCGAGCTGACCGACCCCGACATCCTGGCCGAGCCGGTGCGCTACGAGATGGACTGGGTCTACTCCCCGGACTTCGCCATGATCGAAATGCCCTGCGACGCCGACAGCGCGCAGCGCTACCTCGACATCCGGTAGTGGCGGGCGGCAGTGGCCTGCACGCTGAGGGCATGACCGTAGTCGATGCGGGCGGCGGCGGGCACGGACAGCAGCCGGGGGTGCGGCATGATGCCCACGCGCCCGAGATCGAGGCGGTCGGCGTCCCAGCAGGACTGCACGGTGGCGTTGGTGGAGAGATGGCCATCGCTGTGCTGGGTCATGGCCAGTGTGAGCCAGTCAAGTTGGCGCGGCGCGAGGTCGAAGCAGCGGCCATTCAGCGCCGCCGCAAACTCGGCGGCGCGGTGGCCGTGCAGTGGGTCGCGAAAGTCGTTCTGCCGCTGGCTGTCGTGCAGCAGGGCGAACAAGTCCACCACCAGCGTATCTGCAGCGCGCAGCCGCGCCAGGTAGCGGCCGTGGTGTCGCACCCGCGCCCAGTGCGGCGCGCCGTGCACGCCGTGCCAGTCCAGCCGGAATTCGCTGCGCAGCAGCGCAATCAACCCGGCCTTGTCATAGGTGTCGGTCATGGGCACAAGCCTCGCCGAGGAAAAAGCCAATCATAGTTGTCATATTGACAATGACAACAAGCGCTGTCATCATGCCAATCATCGAGGGAAAGACGAGCGGGCCGTGACCCGGATGAGGCTGCTGCATGATCAACCTGCTGGACCACCTGCGCAATGACTTCCAGGGCTCTGCCGATGAGCTGATTCTCAAGGCGCAGGAACTCGCCAGGAGCCTGCGGCTGGAGCAAGAGGCGAGCGAGGGCAATGAGCGGCTGCTGCGCCACTACGTGTCGGTGGGCGTGGTCGACAAGCCCTCTCGTGAGGGGCGCGATGCGCTGTACGGGTTCAGGCACCTGGTACAGTTCGTGGCGGCGCGGCGTCTGCTGGCCGAGGGCTATCCGCTCGCCAAGATTGCCGGATACACCTCGGCCGTCACCACCGACGCTCTGGTCGCTTACCTCGAGAAACCAGGCCGCACCAGCGAAGCCGAACTGCTGGTTGCCGCTTTCCGCAGCGAATCCGCGGCTGCCGCGCCCGCTCCCCGCATGTCCCGTAGCGCCCCGGCGACCAGACCGCTCGCTGCCATGGCCACCGGCATGGGCATGGTGGACGTGATGCACGAGATGCGCGAAATGGAGAAGCGCGTGCATGGGCAACTGCAGGACCTGCAGTCGCGATTCCAGACCCTGGTGGACTCGGCACTGCGCGACATGGGCTCACGGCTGCAGTCGCCGCACAGCGATCCCCTCGAACTGAAGCACGCCGTCAGCCAGCTGGCCGACCTCATGGACGACGCCACGCGACGCTTCGACCACATGCTGCAAAAACCACTGCAGCTGATCGAGAAGCAGATGGACCAGCAGCGCTATCTTTTCGAGGAGGCGCACAAGCAGAAGGACTTCCTCGAGCAGATCTTCGGCCGCGTGTTCGACCAGCAGCGCCGCGAACTACAGACATTCTTCGACCAGCAGAATCAGCGCCTGCTGGACGTTCTCGACCAGCAGAAGCAACTCCAGCACGCCCTGCGTGAGCAGCTCGCTGCCATCGACGCGTCCATCGCAGCCCATCTGGCAGCCACGAAAAGCCACACCGGGGACCAGTAGGCCCCGCCCCTCCACTCCCCCTTACGAGGAAGCTATCGCATGAAGATCGTGATGAATCCCATCCGGCCCGGGCTCTGCGACGCAGACCAGGACTTTCACCTGCTGGTGCGGCTGCAGTCCGAGCCGCAGGCCGGCCTCGAACGCACTCCCCTGGATCTGGTGCTGGTGATCGACCGCTCCGGCTCCATGCAGGGCAGCAAGCTGAACGAAGCCAAGCGCTGCGTGATGGATCTCGTGGCGCGCATGCACCCGGCAGACCGCGTGGGCCTGGTGCAGTACGACGACACGGCCAACACGCTGCTGACGCTGACTACCGTGGCCAACGCCGGCAGCACGCTGCAGCCCCTGATACAGGGCATCCGCGTGGGCGGCAGCACCGACCTGCACCAGGGCTGGCTGCGGGCCGGGGAGATGCTGGCACCGCACGCTGGTCGGGAAGCCGCCTGCCATGTGGTCCTGCTTTCCGACGGCAATGCCAACCAAGGCCTCACCCAGCCGGCGCGCATCTGCGAACAGGTCGCCGCGCTGGCAGGCGCCGGCGTGACCACCACCACCGTGGGGCTCGGCACCGACTTCAACGAAGTCTTGATGACAGCCATGGCCAAGGCCGGGCGGGGCTCTGCCCACTACGGTGAGCGCGCCATCGACCTGGCGGAAACCTTCGAAGCCGAGATCGGGCTGCTTTCACAACTGCAGTGGCGCGGCGTGGAGTTGCAGCTCAAGAGCGGTGCACCGGGCATGCAGCTGCTCAACAACTATCAGCGGGAAGGCAGCACATGGCGCCTGCCGTCGGTAGCGCTGGGGTCGGAGTGCTGGGCCTTGCTGCGCATGCCGCTCGGGGAGGCCTTGCAGGCCCAGCGCGTGCACGGCAGCGTGCTGCATGTCGAAGTGCAGGCCACCAATACCAGTGGCCTGCGCTGCAGCTTCAGCGCCAGCCTGCCACCGCTTGCCGAACTGTCGCCGCGTGACTACGACTTGCAGCCGGTGCATGAACTCGTCCAGCGCCGCATCAACGAACTTGCTGCGGCAGACCTGCAGCTGCAGATCCATCTCGCCGTCCAGCGTGGCAACTGGGCCGCTGCCGAGCAGCTGCTGACCCGCCTCGAGGCCATTGGCCATCGCGAGCCCTGGGTGGCGGAGTCGATCGAATTCGCCCGGCAGCTGTTGCGTGAACGCGACGAGCAGCGCATGTCGAAGGAAATGCTCTACAAATCGAGCCGTATGCACACACGGTTGTCCAGCACCGATGAGCCCGTCTTCAGCAGGGCGCTCGCTGCCGAGGGGCCTGCGTTCCTGCGCCGCAAGATGACCGAAGGGCGGCGCACCGAGGACTGAGCGCATGAAGGGCTGGCTGAAGAACGCCCTGGCGAGTGCGGGACTGCTACTGGTCGGCGCCGGTCTGTACCGCGAGGCCACGCAGCTCGATGTGACCCACCACGACCTGCGGACAGAGACTGCCTACGCCCGTGCGGTGATCGTTGTCCAGATTTCCGACCTGCACCTGCACTCCATCGGACGGCGGGAGCAGGCTGTCATCGAGCAGGTCACTCTGCTGCAGCCGGATCTGCTGGTTCTTTCCGGCGATGTGATCGATGACGCTGCGTCACTGCCGACGCTCGAGCACTTTCTCTCGCGGCTGGCAGCGACCAACAAAGTGGCGGTGCCGGGCAACTGGGAGCACTGGGCCGGCGTGGAACTGGCGGAACTACGTGCACTGTATGCCCGTCAGGCAACTGCCTTGCTGGTCAACGAGCAGATCCGCTATCCGGTCGGTGACCGGACGCTGGTCATCACGGGGCTGGACGACTACACGGGCGGATACCCGGACGCCGCCATCCTCAACACCCCGCAGCGCGCGGGCGAGACCCACCTGCTGGTGCAGCACTCCCCCGGCTGGTTCGAAACGGCCGCGGCGCAGGCTCACGGCGCCCGGTTCACGCTCTGCCTGGCGGGTCACACGCACGGCGGGCAAGTGGCACCCTTTGGCATCGCCCTCTGGAAGCCGCCCGGCAGTGGCGGCTTTCTGGCTGGCCGCTATGAGGTCAGTCTGTGCCCGCTGTATGTGTCTCGCGGCGTCGGCACCTCGATTGCTCCGCTGCGCCTCGGCGCCCAACCCGAACTGGCCGTGTTCATGCTCTGACGCGCCTCTTCACCGGTACGCGCTTTCTGCATCACGCCGGTCGCGGAATCTCGAGGCGCCCGGTCGGCGGCCCGAAGCGGCCCAGCGGGATGACATTGAAAGCGATCGAATAACGCGGCTCGGGGCTCTGCGACGCCAGCACGCAGTGCATGAGACTGGCTGGAAACAGGATCACACGCCCGGGCTTGGGATTGATGCTCAGACTCTCGCGCGAGCGGAAGTGGCCGTCCGGCCGGCACTCGGGCAGGAAGCCCCCAAAGAGACTGGTACGGTCAATGTCGACGATGCTGAAGGCGGAGCCCTCCGTAAGGTAGAAGCTGCCGCTGATGTAGGCATTGCTGTGCCGGTGCAGGCGGATGGTGTCACCGTGGCGTACCTGATTGCCCCAGGAATTGCAGATGTGCAGGTCCTCCACGCGGTGCGACCAGGCCGCCGCAAACTCGCGGCAGAGTGCGAGGATCTCCTGCTTCACCTCGCGAAACAGCACACGCTCCAGCAACTGCTGGTCGCTGGTGAAGCCCCCGTCACCGGCCACGGGGTTGGCACTGGTCAGGGCAATGTGGTCGATGGCGCGGGCGATGAGGTCGGGCGTGAGCGTTTTCAGGTCCGCTACGGCGATCGTCTTGGGAAAGAGGTCGAGCAGTTCCATGCGGGGAGCCCTGTGATGTTTTGCGGGTCCGGCCAGCGGCCGGCAGCGGGCAGCGTACCGGGAGGCGCACCGCCTTCGCCAGCGGCGGGGCCTCGCGCTACGCCCCCAGCAGCAGCCGTGCCAGCAGCCAGCCAAAGGCGCTGCCGGCTGTCACCGCGATCAGACCGGGCACCATGAAGCTGTGGTCCACCAGGTAGTTGCCGAGGCGCGTGGTGCCGGAGCGGTCGAAGCCGATGCAGGCGAGGTCGGTGGGGTAAGTGGGGATGAGGAAATAGCCGTTGGCCGCTGGGAAAAACGCGATGATGAGCGCCGGGTCGATGCCGAGGGCGAGGCCCATGGGCGCGATGGCCACGATGGCCGCCGCCTGGCTGTTGATGAGCTTGGTGGTGAGGAACAGCACCACGGCGTAGAGCCAGGGCTGGCTTTGCACTCCCTGCGCGAGGCTGGCTTGCAAGGTGCCCATGTGGGCGGCAAAGAACGTGTCGGTCATCCACGCCACGCCAAACACCGAAAAGATGCCGGTCATGCCGGCGCGGAACAGCGAGCCGTTGGTGATGTCGGACGGCACCACCGTGCAGAAGAACAGCATGCAGGCACCGGCGATCAGCATCATCATCTGGATCACCAGATTCATGTCGAGCAGCACGCTGGCGCCGTCCACCGTGAACGCCGGGCGCAGTTGCGGCAAGGCCCCAAGCAGCACCACGGCGGCAATGGCAGCAAAAAACAGCAGCACGCTGCGGTAGGCGCTCGGAGGGTAGCGCGTGTTGAGCAGCGTGGCGCTCTCGGCGTACATGGCCTCGCGCTGCGCGGGGTCGGCGAGCCGGGCCTGAAACACCGGGTCGTCCTTCAGATCGAGGCCGCGCCGCAGGCTCCACAGCGCCGCCACCAGGGTGCCAAGCAAGGAAGCGGGCAGCGTCACCAGCATGATGTCGAGCATGCCGTAGGCCTGGCCGGCGTCCTGCTCCGCCGCGAGGATGCTCACCAGCGACACCAGCGCCACCGACACCGGCGAGGCGCAGATCGACATCTGCCCGGCGATGGCCGCCACCGCCAGCGGCCGCTCGGGCCGGATGCCCTTGTGCAGCGCGATGTCGGCGATGATGGGAAACAGCGTGTAGACCATGTGGCCGCTGCCGCACAGGAAAGTGATGGTCCAGGTGGACAGCGGCGCCAGCAGGGTGATGTGGTCCGGGTGCTTGCGCAGCAGCCGCTCGGCGAACTGCATCATCACGTTGAGCCCGCCCGCCGCCTGCAAGGTGGCCGCGCAGCCGATCACCGCGAGAATGGTGAGCATCACCCGCACCGGCGGTTCACCTGGCGCCAACCCGAACACGAACAGCAGCAGAAACAGTCCCACGCCGCTCACCAGCCCGAGCCCCATGCCGCCATAGCGGCTGCCCAGCAGCAGGCACGCGAGAACGGTGGCAAATTCGATCAGCATGGCGGCGCGCTCGTGGCTTTCCCTGCGGTGGCCGCGCACTTTGCCCGGCCACAATCCGTGAACTATTCTTCCCCATACTGCCAAAAACACAAGAAACTCGGGGGGAATTTCCATGCTGCTGGCACATCCGGCACTCGTTCGCCGCGCGGTGGCCACCGCGCTGCTCGCGCTAGGTACGTTGGTCCTGCCACTGCACGCGGCCGATGCGCCGGCCCCGGCACCCGCTCCGCGCGATGCCAGCGGCCGGGTGCTGATCGCCAACGCCCCTGGTGAACCGATCGGCTTGTGGGTGACCGACTACAGTACCCGGCTGCCCTTCTTCATGGTGGAGCAGATCCGTTTCAAGCCATGGGCCAAGGGCCTGTATGACGCCCGCCAGGCGCACGACCTCGAGCCGCACGCGCGCTGCAAGGCCTCCGGCGCCATCCGCCAGTTCCTCACACCCTATGGCGTCGAAATCGTCGAGTTCCCCGAACTGCAGCAGATCTACATCTTCGACCTCGGCGGGCCGCACAGCTGGCGCACCATCTATCTCGACGGCCGCGGTCACCCGGCCGATCTCGACCCGTCCAACTACGGCCACTCGATCGGCCACTGGGAAGGCGACACGCTGGTGGTGGAGACAGTGGGCTACAACACGGCGTTCTGGTTCGAGCGGGCCGGCCTGCCACACACGGAGTCCGCCAAGACCACCGAGTACTTCACGCGGCGCGACGCGCGCACGCTGGACTACCGCTTCGTGTTGGATGATCCGCTCACCTACGACGCGCCGGTGGAAGGCCGCCTGAAAATGAACTGGCGCCAGGAAGAGCTGTTCGAATACGTCTGCCAGCAGTCGAACTACGCGCCGGAGCTGATGGTGGGCGACAACATCGACGCCATCGGGCGCAGCAGTATCGTGGTGCCCTGACGCCGGACCGCCGAGCCTTTTTTGCGGCCGCGAAATCGCCGCCGCAGCCAATCAACGGGAAACCCCATGAAGACCTTGCCTCTGTTGCTCGCCTCGTCGCTTTCGCTCGCCTGCTCTGCCCTGTGGGCCGCCGCCGCGCCGCCACCGGTGGAGGCGGAGCAGATTGCC
>DAIRDB010000074.1:0-13698 GCA_036796405.1 Gammaproteobacteria bacterium
GCGCTCATCACGACAATTGAATCATGTTTTTCAGCACGCCGGCAACCCGGGCACGAGCCGCCTCCTCAGAGACGATCATGCGGATCAGGGCTACCTTGTCGTCGTAGGTGTTGGCCGTATTCAGCATGTCGGCAGAAATAGTCGGCTTCTTGGGCTTGAGGCTGGACATACGGGCCTTGATTTCTTCCAGGGTTTCGCCTTCCTGGATTTCGATTTCTTCTTCGGCCTCGCCACCTTCTCCGCCAGCGGATGCAGTCTGGGCAGAGTCTGTTGCAGCAACTGCAGCTTCAGCCGCTGCCTTTTCGGAAGCCATTTTGGCAGCAGCCTCGGCCACTGCCTCGGCAATACGCTCAGTCTTGATCCGTTCGGCGGCAGCGGCTTCGCGGGCCGCCGCATCAGCGGCAGCGGCGGCAATGGCGGTCGGATCCACCTCGGGGCGCACCATCTTACGAATCATGGGGCGCACCACCATCAGCAGGAACAGCAGGAACAACAA
Source organism: Gammaproteobacteria bacterium (assembly GCA_036796405.1). GTDB lineage: Bacteria > Pseudomonadota > Gammaproteobacteria > Pseudomonadales > Pseudohongiellaceae > CAILUG01. The sequence goes on from DAIRDB010000074.1 coordinate 497, forward strand.
TGCCACCACAGCGCTGTTGGCAATGGAGGACAGGGTTTCATCCTTGTACCAGGGAATGGCATCCGGATCGATCTGCGGTTCAAAGCGGGTGGCCACCACGGTCACCACATCGCCACGGTCTTCGCTGAAACCCACGGCGCCACGCACCAGTTGGTTCAAGCGGTCGAGTTCTTCCTGGGTATAGGGAATGGTGGTCGGCACCGGCCCACCATCGGCGGGTTTTTCCACCTTCATGCCCGGCGGAATAGGACGCTCGTTGATGAGCACGCCCACGCCAATTTTCTGGATGGTGCCCATGGCCGACTTGGTGTGGCGCACAGAGCGATCGAGTTCGAAGTTCTTGGTGCTACGAGCCGACACTTGCACACCCTTTTCCGACAAACCCTTGGTCGGGTCAGCGTTGGTCGCCGGTGTGGCCGCGGGGTTGGCTGGTGTGGGCGGCGTGTTGGACAACGAGCCTGGAATACCAATCGCATCCTTGAAGGTGTTGCGGTCTTCCACAAAGAGTTCCGAACGGGTCTTGGGCCCTTTGTCGCGGGCGTCGTAATCTTCCGTGGTAATTTCCTGCTGGGTGAAGTCCAGCGACATGCTCACCTGCGCGCTCACATTGGCTTCTCCCACGATGGGGGCCAACAACTGAATCAAGCGCGTGCGGTAGAGGTCTTCCATCTGCTGCTTTTGCTGCAGTTGGGCCGAGGTCATGCCCAGCGGCTGCTCGCCCAGCATCTCGTTCATCAAGGTGCCAAAGTTGTCCACCACTGAGACGTTTTCAGGGGCCAGGTAAGGCACGCTAGCTGACACCAATTGAACAATCGCGGTGATGTTGGCAGCAGAAATCGCACGACCTGGCGCGCGGGTGATGACCACCGAGGCTTTGGTTGGCACACGGTCGCGCACAAACACGCTTTGCTTAGGGGCGGCCAGGTGCACACGGGCGCTCTTGATACCGGCAATTTGCGTGATGCTGCGCGCAAGCTCCTGCTCCATCGCGTTGTTGTAGCGCACCTGCTCCATGAACTGGCTGGTGGTCATGGCGGGCATGTCCTTCAGCCCATCCATGCCCTGTGCCTCGGTACGCGGCAAGCCTTTGGACGAGACCAGCATGCGGGCCTCGTGGTATTTGTTGGATGGCACCGTGATCTGGCCGGTGACCGGATCAATCTCGGGTTTGAAGTCGGCGCTGCGCAGGGCCTCCAGGGCCACTTGCTTGTCCGGGTCGGACAGCATCATCGACAGCGGTCGGTAGCTGGGCGTCTTCATCGAAAGCGAGGCCAGGGCAAACGCGGCCACCACCATCAGGATGATGATGATCGGCAGCATCTTCTTGACCGTGGGCTGGCGCACCAGATCGCGCACGAAACCCATCGGATCGCTCAGGAGTTGACTGCTCGGCGACTTCACCAAATCGGAGGCCTTGACCACCGTGGACGTGTTGCCAGCACTGACGGCGCCCCCGGGCGCTTTGTCTGCGCCACCAGCGGTCATGGAGGGATTTGCAATTGCGGTTGCCATGGTTCAGACTCCGATTAGACCGGCATGTTCAAAATTTCTTCGTAGGCCTTCAGCACCTTGTTGCGCACCTGCAAGGTGGCTTCAAAGGCGAGGGAGGATTTCTGCATGCCCAGCACCACGTCAGTGAGAGGAATGTCCTCACCCCGTTGATAGGCTTCCTGCAATTGGGACGACTTGAGTTGCGTCTCGTTGACTTTGCTGAGCACATTCTTCACCGAATCGGTGAAACTGGGCACCTCGGTGCGAGGAGTCGCCGGCGCTTCAACGCCCTGCGACTGCCCACTGGCCTGGGCCTGGTAGGCTCGGATGGTTTCCAGCATGGACTGGATGTTGGCGGCAGAGGTTTTGTCAATCATGATGAACTCCTGTTCAGGCAGCGTTCAGCATCAGGCCACGCTCGCGCAGTTGTGCGAGCTTGTAGCGCAGGGTGCGGGGGCTGATGCCCAGCAAACGGGCCGCTTCCTCGCGGCTCTCCGTGTTCTGGATCGCGGACATGATGACGGCGTGTTCGCTCGACTTGATCACGTCTTGCAAATTGACCGTCGATGGTTCCATATCGATCGCCTGAGGCGGTAAGGCGGCCACGCTGAAAGTGGATAGCTGCTCCACTGTTGAGGCGTCCTGTGCAACCACCGGCGGGGGTTGCTCCCGCGTTGGCGACAGCTCGGCAGACATCGGTTGCACGGGCGGAACCACTGAAACGAACTCGCGTGCACCCGTTGGGGCAGGTGCCGAGGTGTTCTCGGCAGGGGTCAGCGCGCTCATCTCATCAAACAGCAAATGGGCCGGCGTGATGGTCTGTCCGGTACAGAGCACCACCGCGCGCTGCACCACGTTTTCGAGTTCACGGACATTGCCGGGCCACGGGTACGCCTGCAGCAGTTGTTGCGCCTCAGCGGTCACGCTGTAAGGCAGCCCGCTGTCGCCATGCCGAGCCAGCGACTGCATCACCAGCGGCATGATGTCTAGCGGACGCTCGCGCAGCGGCTGGATACGCAGACGGAACGTGCTGATGCGGAAATACAAATCTTCGCGGAATTCACGGGCGTCGATGGCCTGGCGCAAATCCTTGTTGGTGGCGGCCACGACCCGAATATCCACCGACACGGGAGATTCACCGCCCAGGCGGGTGATCTTGCGCTCTTGCAACACACGCAGCAGCTTGGCTTGCAAATGCATGGGCATCTCGCCAATTTCATCCAGAAACACGGTACCGCCCTGGGCTTGCTCAAAAATGCCTTTGTAATCCTTGACGGCACCGGTGAAAGCGCCCTTCTCATGGCCAAACAGCATGTCCTCGATCAAATGCTCGGGCATGGCCGCACAGTTCATCGCCACAAAGGGACCCTTGGCGCGGCCCGACGATTCATGCAAAACGCGCGCAATGACTTCCTTGCCCGCGCCCGTGGGGCCCACGAGCAAGGTGCTCACGTTGGCTTGCGCCACGCGCTGTGCCAAGGCGAGCAGATGCTGGCTCACCGGATCGACAAACACATAGCTTTTGTTTTTGCTGGCGGGCGACGCGGAACGCAGCATGCCCACCACTTGTTGCCAGGACGACACATTCCACTCATCGCAGGGCACCACATGCAAGGCACCGCTGCGCATGGCGTCCACCACCACATCCAAGTCTTGACGATCGACTCGACACACCACGGGAACGAGTGAACCAAGCTGCGCGATCAGGGTTTGCACCTCGTGCATCAACTCGGCGCTTTGCGCCAGCCGAACCACCACCACGTGAGCACGCGACAGCGCGAGATTCAACTCACCCAGTGTGTTGACACAGGCTGCATCGATGCCTGCCAGACGCAAGTGCGCCTTGTCGCTCTCCTCGAGAGGACTGAACGGATCCAGCCAGATGGCACGTAGAACATTGACGGTAGAAGCCATTGCAATTCAACCCAATAAACAGGTGAGGGTTAAAAGCAATCCTTATGCCAAAGCTATTTTTATTTTTAAAGTATTAATTTATTGACTGAAATACTGAGAATACGAACACTTTAGTGAAGTTTGTCGAAAACTCGACAACCTATTCTCAGGCCTCCCAGAGGAAGCGTGTCAACTTCTTGCGCCGCGGAATCACCGCGGGCGTTTGCGTGACCGGCGTGGCCGGTGCCTGGGCAATCGGGATGACCTTGGGCATGAAGCCCATGCAGAACATGCCGTCCGCACGCAAGACCTCCAGGGAGGGGATCATGCGGCTGCGAAACCCCATGAGCTTGCAGCTGTAGGGCGTCCTGGGGTTCCAGGTGATGCCCAGGAAGCGGCAGTCCCAGCAATTGGGGCCCTTCTCCATCGGGGGAAGTTTTCCCTCGGGCTCGTCAGCCGGTGGTGATGTCTGGTTCGTCATCATGGCAGGTCAGAACCCGAGGATAGCGCCCTCTTAGCCGCCGAGCAACTTCAGCACCGACTGCTGGCTGGTGTTGGCCTGCGCCAGCACCGCCGTAGCCGCCTGCTGCATGATCTGCGTCTTGGCCAGCTCGGTACTGGCCGCGGCGTAGTCCGCGTCCTCGATCTGGCTGCGCGAGGCCGACATGTTCATGGACACGTTGGTCAGGTTGGTCACCACCTGGTCCAGACGGTTCATGATCGAGCCCATGGTGGCGCGCTGGGCGTTCACCTTATCCATGGTGGCGTCGAGCTTGCTCAACACCTCCAGGGCACCGTCCTTGGAGCCGATGAAGCTGCGGGTGAGTTTCACGCCGTTGAAGATCGGGTTGTCCTGACCCGGTGTCGGGATCGACTCGCCAGGGGCAAGGTTCGGCAAATCCACGTCCCAGGTAATGAGCTGGGTGATGGGGCCGTTCTTGCCGAAGTCGGCCAGGTCGAAGCTGATGTCATTGCCAGCGCTCGGGCCGACCTGGAAGGTCATGCGGCCCACACGCGGGGGGGACATGTCGACGCTGGAGGCGCCGCCGAAGGTGCCGGCGACGAAGCCGAGTTGGGTGAAGCTGGAGTCGGCGCCCAGACCATTGGCGCCGGGGGCCAGGGTGTAGGCCTTGTCGGAGGTCAGGGTGACCGTGCCGTAGATGGTCTTGGCGTTGACGGGGGTGCCGGCCGCAGCGAGGTCGTCCGCATCTTCAACGGCCAGGACATCGCTGGCGATGGGGGTAATAAAGACCGCATCACCACTTGTGTCCCAATCGTCGGCAGCGACAGCTTGCGACTTCACGCTGGACTCAAACTCGCTTTCAGGCGTGGCCAGAATGCTCACCTCAAAAGGCTGTTGGAACCAGTTGTCGTCAGCGGCAGAGGCATTGGTCAGCTCAATGTAGCCGTCCCCTGCAGTAAAGCTAGCTTGGAGTCCATACAAATTGGAGTCTGTTGAATCAATGGCTGTCTGGATGGCGTTGTACAGCGCCGTTGCAACGTCATCCTCGTCATCGCCAGCAGCGACGTTGGCGTTGATGGTCGTGTTGTTGATCTTGATGGAGATCGTACCGTCGACGCTCGTGCCAGTCGGCAAACTGATGCGAGTCGTTTGGGACTTGTCAGACGGTGATCCGGTTCCGATGCCGAACATCGAGGCTCGGATTACCTGGTCAGTGCCGTCCGAAGCCTTCTGGGTCGGGTCGAACCAGACCGAAAGATTGCGACCGTCCACCGTGCGCAGGTCAATGCCGCCAGACTTGTCGTTGATCACCCCCTCGACACCTGTCTGACCCTCGTGCTTCTTCAACTCAGCGATGATGCGGTTCATGCGAACGGACGGAGAATCATCGGGGTTCAACTGCACCACCACCTGGGTACCGTTGACGTAGATCGCGTAGTAACCCGATTGCGGAAGCTTGCTCTCAATAGCACTCGTCGCGGTCATCACCGCGGCGTTGGCCGTTGCCTTGACACCGGTCTCTTCAGACTTGGCGTTGATGGCCGCCGCGATTGCGATGGCGCTGCCACCGTTGTCGCTGCTTCGAGCATCTTCGTTGGTCAATATATCGCTAGTATCCATGCTACCCGGAATGGAAACACCATTGATCACGAGGTCTCCGGGGCGCAGGGCTCGGTTAGAACCGACCGTATTTTCTACGACGGTTTGAGCTTCCAACGCAGCAGTCTTGGTGACGTAGGTGAAGTCAACACCCGGTTGATCGGCCGTGATGTAGACCTTGCTTCCCACCACGCTGGCAGTTAGGGTGCCGTCTAATTTTGTGTTGATATCAGCAGCTAGCGCAGCCGCATTGCCTCCTGAGACGTTGATGCCGTTAAGCGTCATCTGATTGGTCCCGGTGATTCCACCAACCTCTACCACCTTGGCGACAGGCGAGTAGGCAGCAGCTCGGTCGGTTGTGATTTCTCGCGAGATGTTGCGGGTGTAGTCCCCAACCCGCAGGCCGCTCACGGTAATGTCACCAGCAGGTGCGGAGGCAATGTCCACGCGCTGCTCAACCTTCGACTCGAGGGCATAAGAGCCCACGTTGACGCCCTGCTTGAGGCCCGTGAGCGTGGAGAACTGCGCTGCCGTGTTGGAGGTGTTGAAGGCCACCTCGATATTGCGACCGTCCGCAGCGGTGAGCGTGATGCCCTGGGAGTCCACGCCCGTGTCCACCGCCACGACACCTGTGAGATGTGAGATCTTGTTAACCTGCCGTACAGCCTCCTCGCGTGAAGCGCGGACGTTGTTTTGCGTGGTGACGATCTCGCCGGTGATGTAGCCGTTGATGGTGACGGTGCCACGACCTTGAACCTGGCTGTTGATGGCAGGGTCCATCGCTGCACCCGTCATGACGTTCTTCTGAACGACTGCGGTCACACCGGTCTTGCCAGCGACCTCATTGATCGCTGCCGCGCGTGCAATCGAGCTCGCCAGGTTGTTGCGCATGTCGCCGTTGGCGGGCGAGACAGTGTCGACCGCCGTCGAGGAGGGCACAGCCTCACCATTGATGATCAGGTCGCCGGTTCGCATAGAACTCAGCTGGGCGAAATCTCTTCCGACCTTGACGGTCACCGTCTCATCGTCGTAGTCGACCGTTGCAGCGATGTCAAATGTGCCTGCGTTGTCGGTCAAAGCACTGTTGGTCAGCCTGATAGTAGATCCGTCAGCCAGAATTTCAGCGTTATCCGTCAAGTCCAACACAGTTCCGTCCTCGAGTGTCAACTTGACACTGCTTAGCGCGGGGGAAGAATCAATCACTACACTCAAAGTACCGCTCTTGGATAAGACCCCAGTACCTGTGGTCGTGATAGTAGAGGCACTTGTCGTCTTTGCCTCGCTAACCGCATGGGAAAGCGTGTCGTCATACAGCCCATCTGAAGTAACCTTCAACACCGGCATCTCGCCGACCGGCGTGCCGGCCTTGCCATTGAGCAGCGGGAAGCCGTTCCACTCCACCTTCTCGGAGACGGACACGATTTCCTTCTTGAGCTGCTGGAACTCGAGGTCCAAGAAGCTACGCTGGTCGTTCGAGTTCGAATCGTTGGCTGCCTGGATCGCCAGTTCACGCATGCGGGTGAGCATGTCGTTGATGGTGGTCGTGGCCGATTCAGCGGTCTGGATCATGGACAGCGCGTCGTTGGCGTTGCGAATCGCCTGGTTCATGCTGCGGATCTGGTGCGTCATGCGGGTGGCGATGGCCATGCCCGCCGCGTCGTCGCGTGAGGTATTGATCCGCTTACCCGTCGACAACTGCTGCATCGCAACCGTCTGGGCGCGCTGGGTCGAAGAAAGCGCAGCCTGCGAGAACAGTGCCTTGACGTTGGTATTGATAACTGCCATTTTGATAACTCCTGACCTCTTAGGTCAAACGTTTAGTTGAGCTTGCTGAGCAAACAGCGTGCCAGCGATGATTGATGCCTTGGGATGTGGTCCATTACTTAAGTGAGCCTTAAGGGCGAGGCAATCGGTTGCCGCTTGCCGCTGCAGGCAAAGCCTTGCCGCTCAGTGCGCCTGCTCCGGCGCCTGCATGGCGTCGACGTAGTCGTTGAGCACCAGGCTCTCGGCCAGGAGCTCCACCTGGTTGGGATAGGCCTGCAGGCCCTGCTTGACGACTTCGAGGGCGCGAGCCGGCTCGAGGTTGCAGCGCAGCGCGCGAACCAGCATGACGTAGGTAAAGGGCTGGGTCTGCTCGCCCTGCACCTGGGTGAGTTCGCTCAGCAGTTCGACCGCCTGGGCCCACTCCTGACGGATGATGGACAGCAGTCCATTGATCGCCAGCATGTCCTCGGTGCCGGGGTACAGACTGATACCAGCGTCGCCCAGCGCGTAGGCCAGCTCCAGCTGCTCGGTGGCCACCAGTTGCTGGATGGCTTCGCGAATGTCTTTGGGCGTGAAGCGGCTAAAAACAGCGGGTTGAATCAACTCGCCACGTGCCGCCTGGTTCATCAGCTCTTGTAACAACGACATGGTCACTCCTAGGTTGTCGATTTGTTGACTGTGGCCGCCTTGACGGCCTGGGTGCAGGGGTTAAGCAATCGGTGTGCCAAGGCTTGCTTCCTGTCGAACGCCTACTTAGAATGCCGAAAAGTCAACACTTGGCAGAGGCATAAGACTTGCAAGGGCTCGTCCACTACATCAACGGACCCACGCAACATGGATACCAAGGTGAAACAACTCACGACCCAGCAACTGATTGATCAGGGGGTGGCCTTGCAGGCCGCCGGCGCTGTGGACAACGCCCGTGAGATCTTCCAGCGCGTCATCGAGCGCGAGCCTCGCAACGCTGCCGCCCACTACTCGCTGGGCGCCATCGAGTCGGGAGCGGGCAACTACCTACAGGCACTGAAGCACATCAAGCAGGTACTGGTCGGGCACCCCAAGTTCGCCCTCGCCCACCTGGCGCTGTCCATCGTGATGTTCCACCTGGGCGAGCTCGAGAAGGCCCAGCTCGCCGCCGAGTCGGCCGTGGCGCTGGAGCCCGAGCTGGCCAACGCACGTGAGCACCTGCAAACCGTGAACGCGGCGCTGCAGGGGCGGCAACAGGCTGCCGGCGGCAACCCGGCGCCGGCCCAGGTGAGCCAGGCCGGTGTCCTGGCCAGCCAGGGCCTGAGCGCACAGGTGCAGGGCCAGCACGAGCAGGCCATCGCCCTCTTCCAGCAGGCCCTCGCCTTAGAGCCCGACAACTTCACCGCCCTCTACTCCATGGGGCTGTCGCTTTCAAACATGGGCCGATCCCACGAGGCCCTGGAGAGCTTCAACCGCGCCGTCGCCGGCTCCCCTCACATGGCCATCGGCCACTTTGCGGTGGGCAAGGCCCTGCAGGACCTGGGGCTGGCCGAGGCGTCCGTGGCCGCCTACGACAAGGCGATCGAGACCGACCCCCAGTACATGGAGGCCTACACCAACAAGGCCGCCCTGCTGCAGGCCGTCAACCGCCACCACGACGCCCTGATGGCACTGGTGAAGGCCACCGAGATCAACCCCCACCACGTTCGCTCGCTCGAGGGCCAGGGCCTTCTGCTGACCCAGTTCAAGCAGTACGAGTGGGCCACCAACGCGTTCAAGCACGCCTACGCCGTCGACCCCGAGTACCCGTACATCGAGGGCAACCTCATGAGCGCGCGCCTGCACAACTGCGACTGGACCGACTTCGAGGCAGCGCGCGAGCACATCTTCGAGGGCGTTCGCGCCGGCAAGCGCGTGTGCAGCCCGCACACCATCATGTCGCTGACCGACGACGCCGAGCTGGCCCAGAGGTGCATTGAGATCTACGCCGCCGACAAGCACGGCCCCTCGATGTACACGCTGTGGAACGGCGAGACCTACCGCCACCGCAGGAAGCGCGTGGCGTTTATCTCCGGCGACTTCCGCACCCACCCGGTGGGCTACCTGCTGATCGGGATGATCGAGCGCATGGACAAGCGGCGGTTCGAGATCACTGGCGTCTCCACGGGTGCGCCGGATGGCAGCGACCTATGGAAGCGCTACCGCTGCGCGTTTGACCACTACCTGGACGTGCAGGGCAAGCCGAGTCTCGAGATTGCACAGCTCATGCGTGCGATGGAAATCGACATCGCGATCGACCTCTCCGGCCACACCGAGGGCTCGCGCCTGGACGTGCTGGCGCACCGCCCGGCCCCGGTGCAGATGACCTACCTGGGATTCCCGGGCACGTCGGGGCTGCCGTTCATCGACTACCTGATCGCCGACCGCGTGACGGTGCCGCCCGAGTACCAGCAGTTCTACCGCGAGAAGGTGCTGTACCTGCCGCACTGCTACCTGCCGCGCGACACCTCGGTCGTGCCCTCGCCTGTCACGCCGCGTCGTTCAGACTTCGGGCTGCCCGACGAGGGCATCGTGTTCTGCAGCTTCAACCACGACTACAAGATCAACCCGACGATGTTCAAGGTGTGGATGGATTTGTTGAAGGCAGTGCCGGGCAGTGTGCTGTGGCTGATGAAGCTCAACGAGACGGCGCACGCGAATGTGTCGAAGTCGGCCCTGGAGCACGGCGTGGAGCCGTCGAGGATTCACTTCGCCACACGGGTCCCCGCCGTCGAGGACCATCTGGCACGCTACCGACTAGCGGACGTCTTTCTGGACACGTACCCGTACACCGGCCACACCACGGCGGGCGACGCGCTACTGGCCGGCACACCGACGGTCACCATGGCCGGCTCGAGCTTTGCGTCCCGCGTGGCGCTGAGTCTCTTCAACGACCTGAGCCTCACCACGGGAGTAGCCACCTCCTACGGGGACTACTTCGAGAAGGCGCTCGCCTTTGCGCAGGACGCCTTCCTGAGGGACAACGTGCGCGAGTACCTGAACTACAACGTGCAGGCGGAGAACTGGCCGGTTAAGGCGGAGAAGCAGGCTGAGGGGTTGATGGAGCTGCTTCAAGCCTAAGGACTTCCCCACGACCAAGGCCTACCGCGACCAAGACATAGGCCACAGAGGCCACCAGTGAAAATCCATCCAATCAGCGAATGCGACGGCCTAGTTCCAGCGTCTAGGGGTCGAACTTGCTGTGGGGGAACACGATTTCGCATCTTCCAGGAGCTTCTCGCAAGGCATCCTGGCTCAGTTTATGCTTATGACTGTCAAAGTCTTGACCCTAGCTACTAGGGACGGGCTTGAGATCGAGTGACGCCACTGGGGACGGTTGGCGCATGTGACACTCGGTTCGTGAACTGGATATCCAATAAGCAACCCATGACCAGTTGTGCCGTCGTCATACCGATTTATAGGGAACGCCTCTCCCCTGATGAGGCGTACTCAGTCCGGGTGTCCCTCACTAATCTAGCAGGTCACGACGTGTTCTGGATAGGCCCGCAGTCGTTGGACACTTCCTACTACGAGCAAAACTTTCCCGTACGCCTGATCAAGCGTTATGAAGACAGGTACTTCTCAAGCGTCGAAGGCTACAGCAGTTTGCTGGTGCAAGAGAGTTTCTACGAAGATTTCTCGACCTACGGTCACGTCCTCATCTGCCAGACGGATGCAGTGGTGCTTAAGCCTGGACTGAGGGAGTGGTTGGATGGGCCGTACGACTACGTGGGAGCACCATGGCCTAGCGGCTACTCACTGCAACTCCAGGTGCCAGAGATACAGGTGCAGGGCTCCATCAGGAGCACTGCCTTTGTAGGTAACGGCGGACTTAGCCTCAGACGTGTTGAGTCCTGCATTAGCCTCATCAGAGAGTTCAAGAGTGTTAGCAGCGAGTGGGCCAGCCGCGGCCATGCGGAGGACCTTTATTTTGGGTTCCTAGGCAACCTGTCGAGACGATTCGTTATGCCAAACATCGTGACGGCTGCACACTTCTCCCACGACATAGACCCCGGCTACCTGCAGCAGCTAATCGGAGGAGCCCTGCCCCTCGGAGTGCACGCTTGGGGCAAATACGACCGCAACCTTTGGGAGAGAATTTTCTCTAAACTCCCTGAAGGGGGGCCACCCACACCCGAACTATCGAAGGCGAAGGTAGCATGAAACAAGTAGTCAACCGGCGTCCATCTCCCCATAGAGTGCCAGTGCTTCAGAGTATCAAGACCGGCCGCCAAGTCGTGAAGGCTGCTTCCGAGGCTCTTAGCGTACTCGCGAGAGAGCTTGGCAGCGAATTTGAGGGGGTGGTATCTCTTTTGAGCAGCTGCAAAGGTCGGGTCATCCTAAGTGGCATTGGTAAGTCTGGTCACATTTCTAGAAAGATATCCTCAACACTTTCCTCGACCGGCACACCCTCTCTTTTCCTGCACCCGTCTGAGGCAAGCCACGGTGACCTTGGGATGATCTCGAGCGAGGATCTCGTGGTCTGCATATCCAAGTCCGGGGAGTCCAAAGAGCTCGCCGACATTGTCAGTCACTGCCACCGACGCGGTGTAGGTCTAGTAGCGATCACCGCAAAGGCTAATAGCACGCTGGCGCGTGCCTCCGACCACGTCTTGTTAATCCCAGACCTTCCCGAGGCCGGACCCCTTTCGGTAGCACCTACAACCTCAACCAGCTGCATGCTCGCGCTGGGTGACGCACTTGCCCTTGCGACCCTCGAAGCCAGAGGCTTTGCCATCAGTACATTTCACGAGCTGCACCCGGGGGGCAAGCTTGGTCAGGCCCTAACTCGGGTCGACCAGATCATGTCCACCGGTAGCCAGATGCCAACAGTGCCTGCAGGCACCAGCGTTGGAGATGCGATCCTGGAGATGACCCGATGCAGATTCGGCTGCGCCGGCGTTCTGGACAGTCAAGGCAGGTTGGTCGGGATATTCACCGACGGGGATCTCAGGAGAAGACTGTCTCCCGAGCTGCTGACCCTGTCAATCGAGACAGTCATGACCCCACAACCTAGGACCATATCACCAGATGACCTGGTAGCGGACGTTGTTCGCGTGCTAAGGAGCAAGAGGATTCCATCAGTCTTTGTAACCGACTCCCAGGTGCCCGTAGGCATCGTCCACATCCACGACATTCTTGGCAGGGACCTGGTATGAATTTGACTGATCTGCACGTTGTTGTCCAGGCCGGTGGCCGTGGCAGCCGCCTCAGGCACCACACCTGGAACAAGCCCAAGTGCCTTGTATCGGTCCGGGGAAAGCCTTTGCTCTACCACCTGTTCGACCGATTCAAGGGCGCCCGTTTCACAGTGATCGGCGACTACTGCTACGACCAGCTCGAGCGTTATATGGTCGTGAACCCGCCCGGGGTGACCTACACGCTGGTGAAGGCGTCCGGGGCCGGGACCGCCTCCGGGATAGCGCAGGCCCTGACAGGGATCTCCGACGAATGCCCCCTTATGCTTGTGTGGAGTGACCTCATCATCGGAGAGTTGCCCCAGTGGCCCGTGACTGACGACCCCGTCATTGGTATCACCAACGCTTTCACATGCCGTTGGTCTGCCGCTGAAGATGGCAGGCTTGTTGACACGCCATCCTCAACCCGCGGTGTACCCGGCCTCTTCTACTTCCCCCGCAAATCCCTGCTACCCACTCCCCCCTCATCGGGCGAATTCGTTCGGTGGTTGTCAACGAACCTAGGAAAACATGAGACCCTCATGTGTCCCTCTATGACCGAGCTGGGCGACTTCACGACTATCGAGACGGAGAACGATGCCGCTGGTTTTTCCAGATTTTTCAACCGAGTCACTGTTGGCGAGGACACGGTGGAGAAAGTGGCAATCGACCCTGCCTACACTCACCTGATCGAAAACGAGCTGAGGTGGTACGAGGAGGTGCAAGGACTTGGTTTTCGAAGGATCCCAAGACTGCTAAACAAGTCGCCGATGACCATGCAGCGCATTCACGGCGAGCACCTATACCGA
>DAIRDB010000075.1:0-12556 GCA_036796405.1 Gammaproteobacteria bacterium
GCGTCAACAAGAGCAGCAAATTCTTTTTTCAATTCATCTACTATCTTGTCATTGCTTGGATTAAAACTCACGCCGCAAGCTTTTTCACCAAAAGTTAATTCACGTTCCATTTTTAATTTCCTTACTTTACGTTGATGAACGGAACTACACCGGCCATCGTTGATGGCAGATTACCGTCCCACTTTTCAATGGCCTTAAGCTGTACGTAGTTCGCACCGCCTTGACTGTTGATCGCCTGTGTCTCGATCTGGATTGCTTTGGCGCGTCCTTCGGCTTTGGCAATTTCTTGCTTTGCTTCTACTTCGATGCGCTGGAGGTCTTGCTCTGCCTTGAGTTTGCTCTGCGTGGCGATGACCTTGGCTTCGATTGCCTTCTGGTACTCTGCGGAGAATCCGAAGTTCACCAAACTGATGTCGCCAACCGACACGCCGTACTTCGCCAACTTTCCCGCAACTTCATCCTTGACCTGAGCAGATACTAAGTCGCGCTTGGTAACCAGTTCCTCACTGTTGTAGTGCGCTGTGACGGCTTTCAAAGACTCGCTCAATGCTGGCAGGATGACTCGATCTTGCAGATCAAAACCAAACTCCTTATAGATATGCGCAGCCTTAGAGCCGTCAATGCGGTAGTTCAGCACGATGTCGGTGTGAATCTGCTGCAAGTCTTTGGTGCCCGCGCTGGCTTGTTTGAGTTGCGCTGTCACCAGACGCACTTCAACCTCTTTGATGCGAGAAATCGGGTTCACAAAGTGCGCGCCCTCAGCAAGGGTTTGCTGATTGACTTCGCCCAGTGTTACCTGCACACCAATGTGACCAGCAGAAATCACTGTGAATGACTCAAAAGCCACGGTTGACAGCACCAGCCCCAACGCAACTGCGGAAGGTACGGTCTTGTTGAACACAGGCTCCGGTTCGCTGAACGTCCGGTTGTAGCCTACGCTGTATTCTTTTTTGCGCTCCCATGATTCATGCTCAGTGTGATACCACGCATAGAACGCTGCAAACACACCTGCCGCCACCAACACTGACAAAATAATTATTCCCATTTACTTCTCCTGTTTGTTTTAGATGGGGGCCGAAGCCCCCGGTTTATTTACTCGTCTTCCCAGTCAGCCACCAGATCAGCCAGCTTGCTCTTTTGGGCAGGCACAGCGGAAGGCTTGGCGGTTTCCTTGCGGACTTCGGGTTCATCGTCAGCATCGGCTACCGGCGCGGCCTTGGGCTTCTTGGTCGTTTTAGCAGGCGGTGCTTCGTCTTCTGCGGCAGGTGTAGCAACAGGCTTGCCGGGAATATCCATCTTGGGGGCGTTGGGCTTGACACCATCACTCTGCGCCACGGTCATGACCACAGCACGTTGTGCGTCAACGCTTTCAGCTTGCTCCTTGATGGTCTCGTACTCGTCGTCAGTCAACCAACGCACGGGCTTGAAGAACAGCTTGGGGGACTCGGCCTTAGTATCGAAGCGCATCTCGGTGACGATCTGCTCAGGATTCACAGGCGGGTTCTGCACAGCCAGATAGCGTGCATACGCTTGCAACGGACGCTTGTCGCCTTCCTCCTTACCAAACACCGAAGTGGCTGGCAGGGTCAACTGCATCACATCCCCAGAGGGGTTGTCGGCCAGCACCACAGCAAGACGCTGTTGGTAACGGCAAGCGCGGCTATTACCTTGGCCAGAACCCGCGATGTTCTTCGGGCAGGTCATACAGGTATCGGCTTGCTTGTTCTGTGCGGAAGCATCAGGGCGTTCGCCATCGTTGCTCCAGCAGTCAGGGCCGGTGATGTTGTCGGCATCGTACTGGGCAGCGTAGAAGATGCGGCTGACCTTGGGGGCAGCTTTCACAATGATGACTTCCAGATGGCGATCATCAATCGCGGCAACTTCCTTGCCACCAGCTACCAGACGGAACACGCCGCCTTTGATAGAGATGCGCTTGGTGTTGGATACGCCGCCACCTGTGAGGGCTTTGGCGGTGTCGGACAGTTCGTTATTACGAGCGAATGCGGGGACGTTTGACGGGGAAAAAAGCGTTATGTTTGACATATAAAACTCACTTGGTTGGTTTGCTGATACGAATTTCGAACTCAGTGTTTGAGTTCAATCCCGGAGGTACAACCCCCGGGTTCTCTTCAAGGAACTGCGCCATGTTGGTTTGAGCGATGCGCTTCTCCAGCAGATCAACAGCCGCGTGCTCAAGGATGAACTCCTTGAACGACGACCAGTCCTGCGTGTTGTAACGCGTCTTCGTCATCATGGATACAGTCCCGAAGGGACTCTTTACGGATGAGACACCGAGCGCCTTCATCTGGTCTTTGATAGCGAACTTGATTTCATCTTGTTGCGCTTTGAGTAGCTCCACCTTGGTGTCGTACTCTTGTGTCAGTGCGTCAATCTCCGCTTTCATCTTGCGGTAGACCTTCACCAATTTATCGAACGGGACTTGTTGTTCGTCCATTTGCTTCTCCTGTTTTGTTTGTCTAAGGTTGGACAGTGTACACAATAAATTTCGGTTTGCAACTCCTTTCAAGAATTTATTTCGATCTCAAACATTTGAGTAAGAAGTGAGTTATCACTTACCTTAGCCTCCAATGCTTTGAACATTTTCTTTTCAATCGGCGAGCCTTGGATGTGAATAACAGTAACTTTGTCTGAAGTCTGGCCCTTGCGATCTGACCGCGCAATGCACTGTGTGTACTGCTCCACGCTCATCAGCGGCCCAAAGAACACCACCGTGTCGGCCGCAGTCAGGGTAATCCCGTGTGCCGTAGCTTGTGGCTGCATGACCAGCACACGCGGCTCTGGCTCGTGCTGAAACCTGTGGATGATGTCTGAGCGTTTGTTCGGTGTGACACCGCCGTGTATGCACTCGTTGGCGATGTTCTTCTTGGTCAGGTGCGCTTGTATGGTGTCGATGCTGGAACGGAACAACGCGAAGATGATGACCTTGCGATCTGTCTCGTCCAGTATTTCTTCCAGCACACTGAGCCGTGGGCCAGCATCGAACTCGACAACCTCTTTGTCGTCCGTGTACACAGCGCCGCAACTGATTTGCAACAACTTGGACACACCAGCGGCCGCGTTGACTGCGCTGATCGTCTCGCCTGCGGCCTGCACCAGCATGCGGTCTTTCAAGAGGTTGTAGTACTTGGCCTGTTGCGGTGTCAGCGGTACTTCGCGTGTCGTGGTCACGACTGGCGGCAAGTCAAGGCACTGCGCTTTACTGAACCTGATTGCCGGTTGCAGTGCTTCGTGTACCAGATCAACTGCATTGGCTTTTGCTGCCCACTTGTACAGCGTGATCTTGTTCATCACTTTGTCGCGCCATGATGTGAAGAAAGTCGGCACACCATCCGGGTTCACGATCTTGGCCAAGCCGTACGCATCTACTGGCGACTGCGATGCGGGAGTACCGGTCATCATCCACACGTGCGTGCTTGGTTTGATGATGGACTTCAACGACTTCCATCTGCGTGTGGTCACCGTCTTGTATGCGTTGGCTTCATCCACGATCACCAGATCAAAGCGCCCATCAGCGTTGATCTCGTCAGCGATCAGGTTCAGTCCTTCGTAGTTTGTGATGACGAACTCATAGTCCTGTTGAATCATCTCAATACGCCGACTAGCTTGGGGGTGGTGCGCGACGATGGCCGAGCGATGGATGATGCTGTTGCTCAGGTCAGCCAGCCATGCAGACTGCATGATGGACAGAGGGCACAGGATCAACACACGCCGCACATGCCCGATGCTCATCAAGTAGTCAGCCGCCCACAGTGCAGCAAGCGTCTTACCTGTGCCGGGGTCGTTGAAACAAAAAGCTTTGCGGTGCATAGTCAAGAACGCGGCCGTCTCGATCTGATGTTGCATGGGCTTGTAGCGCCCCGGCCACTTGTAGCGGCGTGTGATAGGTGAGGGTACGTTCTTCACCCCGAGGTTGCGCAGCACTCTGCATTCGTCAAGTCCCCAGTAGACAGCGACATCGTACCCACCGTCATCGCGTTCCATGACTTTGTGCTTCGGGATGATGCTGTACTTATCTGGGTTTCTGGTTCTGAATACGAGTGCCTTGTTTTCAAGGATTTCCAAGATGCTTCTCCATTGTTTTATTTAAGCGAGTGGTCGTGGTTACGTTTTGTTGCTCTGTTCGCACCCGCTGGCTTCACGCGCAGGTTGCTTCTGCTTGTTGAGCCGCCCTTGCTGATTGGCTTGATGTGGTCTACATCTTTGCCGTCCCCTTTGTGAACCAGCCCTTCTTTCATGAGCATGGCTCTGGCTTTGTTTCGTTCAGCACGCTTTTTTATAACGTCTGGTTTTTGCGCGTATGCGGGATACGTGTCACGGTCTTTGGGATTTTTGTAAGGCATGAATGTTCCTTTAATGTTTCGGGTTGTACTCACATGATTTAACTGGGCACCACGGACACAGCGCGGAGGACTTGGGGTTCCACACGCCTGTATCGAAGCACTGCTCTAGCTTGGCCACGCGCTCGCGGTACTTCCACCACTCAGCATCGGCATCGTCCAGCGCCATGCTGGACTTAACCATATCATTCTTGACCACAAACAGCAACGCTGACTTGACCCTGCGGATGTGTGGGAAGTGCTTGAACACCATCAGCGACATCAGCTTTAACTGGTCAAGGTCAGGGTAGCGGTTGTTGCCTGTCTTGTAGTCCACGACCGTGGCGGTCAGGTTGTCGTCATCAATGATGAGCAAGTCTGCGATGCCCCGCACCCAGCGTTTCTTTTCGTTGAAGCTGCACGGCTGCAAGTCAGGCGTGATGCCCATCTCGTACTCGCACAGCTTCCTACCCGGCTTGGCCAGCAACGCATCAAGGACTTCCTGTGCGTAGGAGAACTGCTTTGGCAACGGCGTGCCGTCACGTATGTACAGTTCAGCAGCAGTGTGAAACTCCTTGCCGTAATGCGTAGCCTCAGTTTCCTGAAACGGATACTTGTTGAGAACCTTGACTTCGTGATACCGGCGGGGGCATCCTTCGAAGTCTTTCAGGGCGCTGTGGCTCCACGTTACTGTTTTCATCAGAACCTCGCTGAGTTGATTGCAATGTTCAAGCGTTTGGCAAAGCCTTCAACGAAGTCCTCACGCTTGTTGAGCTTGTGCTCTTCCATGTCACGCAGGATGGCGTGCACCAGTTCGTGCCAGAACGTTTCCTTGACATCATCAAGGTTGAACTTGCGTCCGGTCACACCGTTGCGTAAGCCCAGCTTGATCTTCTGTTCAAGGTACATCACACGCCCCATGTCGAGTTTGTCTTGCATAGCTTCAACCACCTCGACTGAGTACCACTTCTCCCCGATGCGTATTTTCTTTGGCAGTGTTAACTCTGTCATTGTTTTGCTTCTCCATATCTACGGTGTGCACCACCGTCAGCGGCCAGAGGTATCCCCGGCAAGTACTTCGGCTCCAACGTCATCTGGCCCAAGACCCAAGGCTTGGCTTCAGAGACTTCATCATCTGGCACCAACACGATCTGTTCATCGTGCACAGTGCCAACCACGGGGTACTTCTTCGATACCCGCAGCATTCCATCGGTCATGACAATACGCGCTACGGCCTGCGTAACGTTATTGGTAACCTTCCCTGCATACAGCTTGGTAGCGTTTGGCCCGTACACCCACTGGCTCCTACCTTTGTCATCTTTCTCGCGTCGTAAATCTGGGTAGAGCAAGCTCATACCGTTCGGCAATTCTATACGCTCTTTGCTGAATGTCAAACACTTGTGCTCGTATACCCTACCCCCATACAAGCTGTCCTCAATAAGCTGTGAGCACATGTCCCAGAAGGTAGTAACGGGGTGGGCAGTGGCGCGGTAGATGTCGATGATCTTCTTGGCGGCAAGGCAGTGAACCAACAACTCCTCATCGGTGCAGGTGTGCGGTATGGCCAGCATGTTGGTCACGTTGTCGTCCCACTCAAGGAAGCGGTTGGCATACGCCTGATCTACCCCCAGCTTCTTGGCAAAGGCTTTTTCATACCTGACTGGCGGAGCACCCAAGAATCCCACAAGAAGCTGGGACGCAAAGGAAGCCCAACCGAGGCCATACCCGCAGCCCAAAAGCGCACTTTTCGCAGACTGCCGAAGATCGGGATGCGACTCTTTACTAAGTCCGGGTATGTTAAACATTTGCGCCCCGAACGCCGCGTAAGGGTCACCACCTGACCTGAAGATGTCAAGCATCTCATGGTAATCTGAAAGCCATGCAAGTACTCGCGGTTCAATCTGCGATAAGTCGCCGACGACCAGTTGGTAGCCTTCGGGAGCCATAATTGCTTTGCGTAAGAAACTTCCGCGCTTGAGGTTTTGCATGTTGATTGCTGAACCTTTTGCTGCCGACCAACGACCCGTCGTAGTACCGTAATACGATAGCGGAACTGGTAGTTTGCCGCGCTGACTGATGTCAAGGAATCGTTGTGCGCGTGTGCGCTCAGTTGTGGACTTAACTTTAAGGCGTGCTTCACAAAGGAGGGCAATGTCTTCACGTTCACCGTTGAGCATCGCTTGGAACATGGCATCACTCTTCGCAAACGCGAACGCTTCTTTGCCGGTAGTTTTACTGACCTTAGTCGGGGGAGTAACCCCGAGGCTTTGAAGTACGTTAGCAAACTTCGGGTTCGATGCAAGCTCACTCTCCTGTATACCGAGTCTTTGAAGTAATTCAGCACGTAGTTCTCCTTCTTCTGTTAATGCTTTGATGAGCATCTTGCTGTCAAGCTCAAGCCGTGGTCGTGTGTACATCTTGAGCGTCATGTCGATCAGACGCAATTCGGATTTGGGATAACCGGCTCCGAGCCGCTTGAAGATTTCTTCGCACAGGTACACGTCATGCGCACAGTACTCGGCAAGTTCTTGTTCAATCTCAGGGGTGATGTCGATCAAACCGTTGGTGCTGTTGACAGCTGTGCCTTTAGCAGGGAGTCCAAAATCCGCTGCAAGTTTGGCGAGGGAATTACCAACCTCCACGCCGCGTAAAGCGCGGCCCATTGATAGGGTGTCGAAGATGAATGCGGGTCTGGCGTTGTATACCCACTCCATAATGGATACATCGAACTGTGCGTTGTGTGCAAGCACTGCGGTTCGTCTCCAATCAACTCCAGAAAAGTATTCACGTAGTCCTTCTCCTCCAATCCATTCAATTGGATCATCAGTTCCGAACTCATGTACACATGCTCCAAATGCTTCGAATCTCTTGTCACGTATGTACTCCTCTGTCGTCATCTTTGATAACGTGTAGTTTTTGCTGTCCCACCGAGTTTCAAAGTCGGTAGTGATGATGCGGTCAAATGGTGCAGTCAATTAAATGCCTCCTTGGGCGGTGCGCCTACAGTATTCAAATAGCCAAAAAACTCATTGGCTTCCAACAGCAAAGCTGCTGCATCCATCTCGTTGCAGTTGAGGGACACTACGCCACTCAACGTATCGCTGCCGTTGAACAAGATCAACGCTTGATCTGCATCAGGGCCGTAGCACTTGATGAGTTCCATGACCACGACTTTGAAGTGTTGCTTCTCCTCGTCTGACATCAGCGCCAGTCGCTTCTCTAGTGCTTGTTCTGTATCCATTCTTTGATCTCCCACAGTTGGTTAATGTTTGTTTCGTTCACGACGAGGGCGTAGCCACCGGCGTTTTGTATTCTGGTCAACTCACGTTCTTGCAAAGCTGTTGTCGTCCCCTTTCCTGCCTTGCATTCAATACCAAGGAACTGCCCGTCAAGGCATCCGATGATGTCAGGTATGCCAGCCCGTCCCATGCCGTTTTGCATGGGTGAGAAATGGTACACCCCCATCTGGTCAAGTATCTCCTTGACCTTCTTTTTAACTTTCGCTTCCGCTGTTAACGCCATCTTGCACCTCCGCTAGTTTCATCATGTAATGTCTGCACTTACCCAAGTCATCGCTGCCTTCCTTGCGCCCAGCACGCATTGCGTACTTGATGGCGTTGCCCTTGAGGAAACCAACGAACTCTTCGTGCGTCAGCACAGCTTCCATCAGTTCCCAAGGCTGAACGGGCATGTCCTTGTAGTGATTGCCGCTGACCTGCAAGTCATCAGCCCGTGTGCCGTTAAAGTGTTTGTCCATTTCCATCTTCTTCCTCCTCTGTGTCTACCAGTACATGTACGATCTTGTTGTGATCGTGGCGTTTGTGAATGTCTTCAATGACTGCGGGATCTACGCGCTCGAACGGATTCCAGTCGTTGTACTCCCGCATGTTTTCGTAGACAGGTCGTTGTTGTGCTTGCTTTCTCTTAGAAATTCTCTTAACCACTTTGTCTTTCCGAGCCTGAGCCATTCTTGGTACTCCCCTGCTGTTAATCGGATACCTACTGTTCTACCTGATTTGGTTAGTTCAGTTTTTGGTCTTGGCATTTGTGTTGCTCCCCCGCTGATTTGGTTAAGAAAAGAAGCTGGCACTGCGTACACCTGTACACCAGCCCCTGCTCTACGATTGTTTTGCGTGCACCATGTTCGCCACGCACCTTACCCCAGAATGTTCTGATTGCTTCAAGCACTGTTCTTCTCCTTGAGTTTGGCAGGGTCAGTTGAAAACTTAGCGTCACCAGTGGCAACCCAATAGCCCTCCCGATAGCCTTCGTAATGAGCAAGCCATATTCCATTGATGGCATCTTCACTCATATGGTCAACATCTTTTAGTTTCATTTTTTCAATGTAAGCATTCTTTCGGTTGGTTGCATATCTTGCGGCATCTAAGTGCAATAGTTCTGCTGGTGTCATGTGTTCTTCTCCTCGGCAAAGCCGTTCTTTTGCTTGAGTTTGGCTTCAATGGCTTTGACTAAATCTTTCAGGTTGCCGCCTTCTTCCCAGTCAATGTCATCCTCATCCGTCAGATCAACCCATTCTTTTGGATGTGTGTACACAGGCACAAGGTCGTGGTCTTGATTGTTTGTGAACTGATGGTCGCCATAAATAAATAGCCCCTTGCCATCAGCACGAACGTATCCGTATGGTTTATTCATCATGCTTCTCCAATTTGTTTACTTTGGCGGCTACCAGTTTGGCAAAGGCCATAAGCTCCTCGGTACAAATAACACCTTCCCAAGTCAACTCTTCGCCAGACCAATCAAAGCCAGCGTCAAAAGCCATTTGAATAATTTCATCTGGTGTCATGCGTAGTCTCCTTCTGTTGTGTGCTCAAGCAGCCGTGCTTCAAGGCGCTTGATTCGTTTCTCGTTGTACTGCACGATGGATACCGCATACTCCACGGCAGACTCGGCTTCCAGTTTCTTCTGGTGTGCTTCACGCAACTCCTTGGCAATGATCTCCCGCAAGGTACGCGAGCGCAGAATCTCACGGATGAATTTACTTACTGCTTCTCTCATTTGTTCTCCAGTTGTGGTTGTGACATAAAGGCTTTGCCGAAACAGATATCGCTCTGCCAAAAAAGTTCTTCTGGAAGAAACACTGTTTCTGTTTCGCCGTGGCAATACGCCCGAAAATTTACGCCGTTGTTCAAGTATGGGTCTTTTCTATACTCAATCCTATCGACCGGCCTATCGCACACCGCGCACGTTAACTGACCGTGCAACTCCAAGGAATCTTTGTTTTGTGCGGCGAGCCTCATTTGTCATCCTCCATGTTTAAACTTTCCGTTATCAGTTGCTGCTTGACCAACTCCAACACGCCAATGACTGTGGACATGTACATGGACTCGTCATACTGGTGAATGACTGCAAGCAGTTCGTCAACCAACGCGTTTGCCAGTTTGCCTTGGTCAAGAATCATTTTGCTTTTTCCCGCAGTTTCTTTATGTGATCGTCCCAACGTAGGCCGTTCAAATGTTTCCAACGCTCCAGCTTGTCAGCTATGAACCGTTCGTTGCCTTTGAACAGGCGTGTGTTCATAGCCATGTTTGCTACGACTTCCATCTCCACTGCATGTTCACGGTTCTCTACTGCTTTGTTGTGCATACCAGTGATGGCGGAGTTGATGATGGCTCTAGCCATCGTTGGATTATTTGCCGCACGGCTACGCACCTCAAGCAAAAACTTTTCTTCGTCAATGTTCATTTCATTTCTCCCAGTTGTTTAGCCAACGACTCGCACTCATCCACGCAGAAGTCCAGCGTCTTGATGGTGCCGCCAGAGCCGGGCCAATTCCTAAACGCCTTCTTGTACTCTTCGCTCATCAACGCAGGGTCTTTCGCGTCATCCCAATGAGCGCAGTCATAACCAAAACACCATGCCCCGTCTTCTGCTTCTGCGTATGTCAGTCCACCATGCACAGTAACTTCAACATCGTCATAGTGCTTGCCAAACATCGGATGTTCTGCTGGCACACTTACATACCCACAGCGATGCCCCATTGGTGTTGCAATTACCTGAGCTTTCAGCCCTGCTTGTGTTGTCCATTCTTTTTCTGTTTTCATTTCTTCATCTCCCTGATATAGATTGCCAACGAACTGATGGTGTCCTGCCCAAAGCCTTTGAGCTTCTCAACATGCAGCGCCACTTCTTCGATGGTTTGGTTTCGTTTTTGCGCTTCGTATACGGCCAGCTTGTGTTCAAGCAATCCGTAATCTGTTTGGGCAATCGCCGCCTTCACTGACTCCTTGCGCTGCTGTGCTTGGCGCTCAATGTCGTTGAACGCTTCGTCTTCTGGTGTTGGTCTGGGTTTGTTGAAGTCAGTCATCTCGCCCTCCGTTCTGCATAAAAAATATCGCCCAGCCAATCAAGGCGCAGACAACGATCAACACTAATGCACCGAACGCCATCAGCGTCACGGCAATAAGTACGTCCCACATGTCAACCTCCTCAAGTGAACCAAAGATAAAAGCCGTGCAGTATTCCTATCGGGAACACAATCGCGCCAGCAATCAAGAACCCCCACAAGCCTTGTGCAAAGCAAGTGAAGACGTGTGTAAGCCATGCAACAAAGCACGTCAATGGAATAAGTGAGTACAACATATCAACCTCCAAAGATTTTCTTAAGCTCGTCATACAAGGCACGCGCTTGTATGACGCTCAGTTTGCTGATGATGCCCGCTGTAGTCCACGGTGTTACTGAGAAGGGTTTTGGTGTCGTAGCATCGACCTGCAAAGCGGCAATGCCTGCACTCTTTGGCTTGCTCTTGCTGCTGACTATCTTGTTGACACGCTTGCCTTCTGACCTGAACTTCTTCGTTGACTTCAACGGCGTGTACTCACGCACGGTGGTGGCGTATCTACCGTTGTGATCTTTTGCAAACTGTCCTTGCTTTGTGAACTGCGTGATAAGCGAACCCACTGACCCCACGTTGAACCCTCGCTGTCGCAGGGCGTTTCGTATCTCGCTGCTGTTTTTGTTTGGGTTGTCTCGCACGTAGTTGAATGTCTCAAGCGTTACGTTGTTGGTTGGTTTGAATATGTGTGGTGATGTCTTTTGCACTTGCTTCTCCTGTGGTTGTTGTGTGTCTTGTTCCCATGCTTCGAGAACCTTACTCATCTCACTCTTTAAGTCTGGCATGATGCTCCTCCTTGAGTTAAAAAATGTACCTCGGTTTCCCGAGGTTGTCAATGGTTTGACAAGTTAGTGGGTGCTATCGGCGTAGACCACTGTCCAGCCCAGCGCTTCGAAGACAAGCTCGATACTGATGTCGGGTGAGTCTTGGTGTGTGACTGTCGCAGTCTTGCTCTGCTTGTCGATACGCACGACGGTGCCTGATCGAGGGATGCCCCAGATGCCGTTGTCTCCAAGCGTCATCAGAACGCTGGAGAGCCAGCGCTTTGAGTTCTGCATACCCTCTGGTGTTGTTATGTCGTAGTTCAGTGTTTTCACTTGTGTCTGGTCTCCATATAAAAAGGTCGAGTGTGATGGCGATGATCGCCGCGATGTAGGTCAGGTTGAAGAACATGAATGTTCCCTCCGTTAATAAGCGTCCAAGAGCGTGCCATTGTCATCGAGCAGTACCATGCCAAGCTGTTCGCTACTGTCCATCATCTTTGTCGTGGTGTGGATGGCTTCAAGCGTGTCTGCTACGTCACCGCCCACCTCATACAGCGAACGATACTCAGTGGTCAACCCGCCGATCTGGTACAGCCCACCCATCTTCTTTGCTTCAAGGTAGGTTGAGTATTGGCTTCTTCTCCAGAAATATAAAGTCATTTTGCTTCTCCTTCGTAACAATTAACATCCATCTGCAAAGCATCTGGTTCATACTCACCATTGGCGATGTCTACCAGCATGGACACCAACATATCCATAGTCACATCACTACCCAACCACGCCAACATTTGTTCTCGCGTTATTCTCATTCTGCTATCTCCTCTTTGTAATCTTCAATCATGTGCTCGGCTATCTCATACCAGTTCACATCGGATATGAACGCAAGCGCATAGTCCACAGCGATGTTGCCATCGCCGCCACCCGCCTCGTAGATGTGCCCCTGTACGTAGTCCTGCAACACATGGCGCAGTTGTTCAACGGGCAGAGTCAAGTCGAACAGTTCATCCAACTCATTCCCATCGAATATCTCAAGGTTCACACGCCATGTGGCGTAGTTAGTCCAGCCGTTGTATTTCGTATCACTCATTTCATTTCCTCTCGT
>DAIRDB010000076.1:0-6041 GCA_036796405.1 Gammaproteobacteria bacterium
GCTGAGCTCGGGGCAGATTCGGTGCTCGGGCTCGATCAGATCCACCAGCCCCGCCTCCACCACCGGGCGTATCGAGTCGCTCATGTGCGCTAGATCGTGGTAGCCATGCGTCGCCTCCAGCATCTGCCAGTGCTCGAATTCCCGACGTCCGAACAGGTAGCGGGCATTGGGAAAGGTCGGTACCCAGCGACCGTCCACGCGCTGCGTGTTCCAGCCGACATGGTCGAAGTGCAGGTGGGTGCAGAGCACCGTGTCGATATCCTCTGGACGGAAACCGGCCGCGGCGAGGTCACCGAGGAAGGAGGTCTGCATGTTGGTAAACACGGGGAATTCACGCTGGCGATCGTTGCCGATACAGGTATCAAGCATGATGCGCCGGGTCGCGGTGCGCATCACGAAGCACTGAAAGGAAATGATCATGCGGCCATCGGGCGTGGCGTGGTGCGGCAGCAGCCACGGGTAGGCTTGGACGGTGGCCGGCGTGGCCTCGGGCAGCAACATGCTGATGTCGTCTTCCCAGGCATGTACCTCGACGAGACGCGTCACTTCGACGTCGCCGATCTTCCAGGTACGCAGATGTTCGATGGCCATTCAGCTCTCCTTGTGTGGTCAACGCGGTGGATTTTCAGGGGGCGGCGGTGACCGACCGAGCACGAGATCGGCGGCTTTTTCCGCTATCGCCACCACACTGGCGTTGGTGTTGCCACCGACCAGCCGTGGATAAATCGATGCATCGGCGATCCGCAGTCCCTCGAGCCCGCGGACCCGCAGTGCAGGATCGACAACGGCGGCGTCATCGACACCCATCCGGCACGTGCTGCCCGGATGATGCACGGTGGCCAGACTGCGCCGCACGTAGTGCTCGAGATCGCCTTCGCTGTGGATGCCGGTCCCAGGCAGGCGCTCGTGTGCAGCATAGCGAGCAAAAGCGGGATGACTGAGCACACGGCGGGCCAGCATGAGGCCGCGTCGCAAGGTGTCGATGTCGGAACGCGCGCTGCCGAGCGCCGGATCGATGCGTGGCAATGACAGCGGATCGCTGCTGCTCACCCACACGTTGCCGCGGCTCTCGGGGTAGAGGCAGACCACGCTGATGGCGTAGCCATGGCCAAGCGGCAGCGGAAACGGCTGCGGATTGCGGCGCGCTGGCTGAAACACAACCTGCAGGTCGGGCCTGTCCAGACCGGGCAGGGATTTGACGTAGGCATTGGTCTCGAACAGGTTGCTGGCCAAGGGCCCGCGACGCGCCACGAGGTAGTCCAGCCCGGCCCCGAGATTGCGCAGCGCTGCGCGCCACGACAGACCGTAGGACGTACTGTCACGGGTATCCATCGCGACCACGCAGGCTGGGTGGTCGGTGAGCTCACGGCCGACGCCGGGCAGATGATGCCGAGGAGCAATGCCAGTGCGACGCAGCGGATCGCTGTCGCCGATGCCGGAATGCAGCAACAGGTGGGGGGAGTGGAAGGCCCCTGCGCAGAGCAGCACCTCGGCGGTGGCTCGCAAGACCCGGCGCTCCGCGCCCAGCTGGACCTCCACGCCTGTCACGCGCGTGCCGTCCAGCAACAAGCGCCGGGCCTGGCAGTGCGTAAGCACCTGCAGCCCGGGGCGCGTCAGCGCCGGACGCAGGTAGGCGCGGGCCGTGGAGTCCCGCTGCCCATCCCGCAGCGTGCCCTGCCGGTAACCGTAGCCCTCCGGTTCAGCCACATTGAAGTCGGCACAGGCCGGAAAGCCGGCCGCCTGCATCGCGGTGTTGAAGGCCTCGCACAGCGGGTTGGGCCGCTCCACGAAGCTCACCCGCAGCGGGCCGCCGACACCATGGAACGGCGAGCCGGCATAGTGGGGATTGTCTTCGGAGCGGCGGAAGTAGGGCAGCAATTCGGCGTAACTCCAGCCCCGATTGCCGGCCGCGGCCCAGTCATCGTAATCGCGCGCCGAGCCACGATAGTAGGCCATGCCATTGATCGAGCCACTGCCCCCGAGCACGCGACCACGCGGCAGCGGGATCACCCGATCGAACAGCGCCGACTGCGGTGTAGTGCAGAGATTCCAGCCGAAACGTCGGCTCATGATCGCGGCACCGACCGCTGCCGGAATGCGGATGAACGGATGCTGCTCCGAGCCGCCCGCCTCGATGAGGCAGACGCGGTGCGAGGGATTCTCCGACAGCCGCGCGGCCAGCACGCAGCCCGCGGTGCCGGCACCGACGACGATGTAGTCGAACTCTGTGGCTGTGTCTGCGGAGACCTGCATGATGGCAACGCCTGCCTGTCCGGTTCGCCGCGAGTATAGCGAATGCAGGCTGAACGCGAGTGCCGCTGCCCCGCTGCGCGATTGACTCGGCGCCTGCGGGACTGTAAGGTGCCGGGCAGCTTGAAATAGCGCCTAGTCGTAACCTTACCACTCCATACTTCCCGCCGTAGCCCTTTCTTGATCGTTTTTGAAATCTCCGTCTGAAGTCGCAAGTCCAGGTTCCAGTCAGCACAGTTTCTTGCGCCCCGGGCACAGTGTGCCCACAACATCCAACTTTCCAAGAGGAAATACGCATGTCCACACGAGTCACCGGCACCGTCAAATGGTTCAACGAAGAGAAAGGCTTCGGCTTCATCGCCCGCGAATCCGGCCCTGATGTATTTGCGCACTACAGCGCAATCTCGTCGCCGGGCTTCAAGACCCTGACGGAAGGCCAGAAAGTCGAGTTCACGGTCACTGCCGGCAAGAAAGGTCCGCAGGCCGAAAACATCGTCGCTGTCTGAGCCCAGCCCAGAACCCGAAAAGCAAGCGGCGACGCTTGCTTTTTTTTTGCCTGACTCTTTAGCTTGCGGGTAGTAGGCAGCACGGCCATCACCCGCTGTACCGAGCGCACAGGGCACCCTTCATGCACGTCCAGCACACTCTGCAGGCCCGCAACAGCGATTTTCTGTTGCAGGGTCGCGTCGATCCGGCCTTTGCCCGCGTGGTAGAGGCCTTCACGGAAAACTTCCAACACGAAGACGAAGTGGGCGCTGCCTGCAGCGTCATGGTGAACGGCCAGACCGTGGTCGACCTGTGGGGCGGCTGGCGCAACAGCGCCCAGACCCTGCCTTGGGAAGCACACACCACGGTATGCATGATGTCGGTCGCCAAGGGCATCACGGCGATCTGCTTCAACATGCTCATCGACCGCGGCCTGCTGAGCCCCGACGATGCCGTCGTCAAGTACTGGCCGGAGTACGGGCAGAACGGCAAGCAGCACACCCTCATCCGCCACTTTCTCGACCACACGGCAGCCGTGCCCGTGCTGACCACCGACCCCCTCTGGCCGGGCGCCATGTTCGATCGCGAAGCCATGGTGCAGGCTCTCGAGCGGCAGGAGCCCTTGTGGGAAATCGGCACGCGCGCGGCCTACCACGTCCATCATCAGGGCTTCCTGCTCGGTGAGATCATGCGTCGTCTGACTGGCCTGACCGTTGGACCGTTCCTGCGCCGCGAAATCAGCGAACCCTTGCAGGCGGAATACTGGATTGGCCGCATGAGTGCTGCCGAGCAGGCCACGGTCAGCGAAGTGATGCCCAACATGAACGCTCGGCTGTTCGCTGCCAAGGACCAGGCCGACCAGAGCAGCCTGCGTGCCCTCGCCTTCCGGCAGAATCCGCTCGAACCCTGGGCCACCACCATGAACAGTGCCATCTGGAGGACCTGCGAAATTGCCAGCGGTAGCGGCCACGGCAACGCCCGCGGTGTTGCAAAGATCTATGGGGCGCTCGGCAATGGCGGCAGCCTCGACGGAGTAGATCTGCTGAGCCGCGCCGGTATCGAGGTCATGATCCGGGAGCAGCACAACCAGACCGAACTACTGCAGGACCGGCCTTATCACCAAGCGCTGGGGCTGTTGCTCAACACGCCGGAAGCGGTCTACATGGGCCCCAACCCGCGCAGCTTCGGCCACCACGGACTCGGGGGTTCCATCGGATTCTGCGACCCGGATGCCGGCATCGGCTTTGCCTACTGCTGCAACAAGATGCATGCCGTCGGCACCAATGGCCCCCGCGCGCGGCGTCTCATCGACGCGCTCTACGCCTGCTGCTGAGCAGAGCGCACCTGGCCAATGAAGAAGCCCAACCCTCCTCTCAGCGAGGACGAACTCGACGACCTGCAGGACCTGCTGCTGGACCGCATCGACGAGGATCTCGACACGACCGGTACCGACGAAGGTGTGTGCCTGCTCGATGAACTGGACGGCTTTTTCACAGCGCTGGTGAGCGGACCGGTGGCCGTGCTGCCCGCCGTGTGGCTGCCACTGCTGTGGGGAGACTACCCGCCACGCTGGCAGACACCGGAGGAAGCCAGCTACGCCATGGGTCTGCTGCGGCGCTACCAGCACGAAATTGCCCAGAGCCTGCAGCAGGATCTCGACCACTTCGAGCCGTACTTTTCCTACTATGAAATGGACGGAGAAGCCTTCGACATCGTCGACGACTGGTGCGAAGGCTATCTGCGCGGTGTCCGGGTGCTGGGCAATCGCTGGGAAGATGGGCATCCCGAGGTCAGCGCGCTCCTGGTCCCGCTGCGCGCCTTCAGCACGGAGACGGAGTGGCAGGGACATGAACTGCCGGGCAGGGAGGCAGACGCTCTGCGCGACAGCATTCTCCTGAACGTGAGGGACCTGTATCGCTACTGGCGGCGCAGTGGCTGAGCCGGCCAGTCGCGGCGCTCAACCCGCCGACGACGCTCCGCCGTCCACATTGAAGATTTCTCCATTCACGAAACTCGCCTCGCGACTCAGGAGAAAGGCTACCGCCTGGGAATTGTCTGCCTCGGTACCGATGCGGCGCAGCGGAATGGTGGCGGCGCGCCGCTCGTAGACTTCCTTGCTGTTGAGTCCGAGCGCACCTGGCGTGGGTACGGAAGCGGGCGACACGGCATTGACGCGGATGTTGCGCGGACCGAGTTCGGCACCGAGCACCTTGGTGAGCGTGGTAACCGCGCCCTTCACTGCGCTGTAGGCCGAGGTGTTCGGATAACCCCGGTGCGCCACCGGCGACGACATGTTGATGAGGCTGGCTCCACGCTGCGGATCGTAGTGCTTGAGCAGCGCCTGTGCCGACCAGAAAACCGCCTTGATACCGATGTCGAGCATAGTACCGAGCCGGGCCGGCTCCACTTGCTCCACCGGGCAATAGTGCAACAGCATGGCATTGTTGACGATGGCATCGATGCGGCCGCCGAGCGCTGCAAACTCGGCCGCCACACGCAGAAACGTGGTCTGGTCAGCCATGTCGCCAGGATACCCGTACGCCTCGAAGCCACCGGCGCGCAGCTCGTTGACCGTTGCTGCCGTGGTTCCTGCATCGAGGTCGGCCACGCCGATCACTGCTCCGCAGGCCGCCAGATGTCCGGCCAGATGTTTGCCGAGACCGCGGCCGGCGCCGGTAATGAGCACGTAGTGCCGGGTGAGATCGGGTTTCATGGCAAAGCCTCCGGGGACGGCCCCTGCTGCGACAGCGCGTTACTCTGCGGCCGCCCTCGGGCAAAGTCAAAGCAGGCCTGTGGTGCCCGCACGCGGGCTCAGGTCTCCTGTTGTATGATGCCGGCACTTCCCGCCCGGTCGACACCCACAGGAGATGCCATGTCCAACGATTCCCGGAAAGCGCTGCGCGAACTCGGTCTCAAGACCCGCACGGAGGTGCTGGGTGCGCAGTATGTAGAGGCGGCGATGAACAATCGCACCGACTTCAACAGCGGACTGCAGGACCTGCTGAACGAATACTGCTGGGGAGCAGGCTGGAACGGTCCCGGCCTGAGCCGGCGCGAACGCAGCATGATCAATCTGGCGATGCTCACGGCGCTGGGACGCACGCACGAAGTTGCCACCCACGTGCGCGGTGCCAAGAACAACGGCCTCAGCAACGAGGAGATCGCAGCGATCTTTTTGCAGACCGCCATCTACTGCGGCGTGCCTGCCGCGGTAGACAGCTTCCGCGCGGCCGGTCCCGTGCTCGCCAACTGGGAGGCCGAGCAGGCGGCCGCCACCCCTGCCGCCCGCAAAGCCGGCAAGAAAG
>DAIRDB010000076.1:6141-9487 GCA_036796405.1 Gammaproteobacteria bacterium
CAAGAAAGCCGGCAAAAAGGCCGGAAAAAAAGACGGGAAGTAAGCCACCATGTATTCACGCATCGTTCCACCGGCCCGCATCGGCTTCGTCGGCCTCGGCAACATGGGCTATCCGATGGCACGGCGCCTGGCGGCCGCTGGATTTCGCCTGCTGGTAGCCGATCTCGATCAGGGTACGGTGCAGCGCTTCTGTAGCGAAACGGGTGCCAGCGCACCGGCCTCGCTACGGGAACTGGGGCAACAGGCCTCTGTGGTCATCACGATGCTGCCCGACGGCAAGGCCGTGCGGCAGGTGCTGCTGGGGCCCGAGGGCGTGGTGGCCGGACTGCAGCCCGGTGGTTTGCTGATCGACATGAGTTCTTCGTCACCTGTCGATACGCGCGCGCTGGCAGGGCAACTCGGTGAGCTCGGCTTTTCGTTGGTGGATGCACCGGTTTCCGGCGGCGTGGTCAAGGCCGTGGCGGGCAGTCTTGCCATCATGGCGGGCGGCGAGGCAGCCGCGATCACGGCGGTCGAGGAAGTGTTTGCCGTGCTGGGCAAGGTGTTTCTCACCGGCGCCTCCGGTTCCGGGCACGCCATGAAAGCCATCAACAACTTTCTGTCCGCCACCACGCTTGCCATCACTTCCGAGGCGCTGATCGCCGGCAGCAAGTTCGGCCTCGATCCCGCCACCATGGTCGACATCATCAATGCCTCTACCGGCCGCAGCAACAGCAGCGAGCACAAGTTCCCGGCATTCGTGCTACCGCGCAAATTCACGTCCGGCTTCTATCTGGGCCTGATGGCTAAGGACCTGCGCTTCGCCAAGGCACTGAGCGATGCCGTACACGCGCCCACTGTCTTCATCGACGTGATTTCCCGCCTCTATGACGATGCCGAGCGGGCGCTGGGTCCGCAGGCTGACAACATCGAGATCCATCGCTACCTGGAACTGCTCGGCCAGCAGCAGGAGCAGGCATGAGCGGATTGCTGCCGTTCCAGGTGTATGCGATCCGCTACGCCACGGTTGCGCGGCACAGTGCGGAAAACTTCATCGGTGGCGATCCCCACGACCATGGCATGGACATGGACTACTTCGTGTGGGTGGCCATAAACAGCACGAAAACCTGGGTCATCGACACCGGCTTCAACGCCGCGGCGGCGGTGCGGCGCAAGCGCCGTTTCCTGCGCTGCCCGAGCGAGGGGCTGGCGGCACTGGGCGTCGACTGCGCTGCGGTGGAGGATGTAATCGTCACGCACCTGCACTACGACCATATCGGTAATTTCGACCTGTTTCCGCGGGCGCGCTTCCACCTGCAGGATGCCGAACTCGCCTATGCGACCGGCCGCCACATGGGGCGCCAGTTCTTCAGCGCCGCCTACGAAGTCGAGGAAGTGGTGGCGATGGTGCGCAACGTCTATGCCGGCCGTGTGCAGTTCCACGATGGTGACGCCCAGCTTGCTCCCAATATTTCCCTGCACCTTATCGGCGGCCACACGAAGGGCTTGCAGGCCGTGCGCCTGTGGACGGAAAGCGGCTGGCTGGTGCTGGCCTCCGATGCCAGCCACTACCTGGCCAACATGCAGGAAGGTCGGCCGTTCCCCATCGTCGCCGACGTCTGCGCCATGGCGGACGGCTGGGACACGCTGCGCACGCTGGTCGACGACGCCTCGCGCATCATTCCCGGTCATGACCCCGAGGTCATGCGCCAGTTTCCGGCGGCCTCAACGGCGCTGGACGGCATTGCCGTGCGTCTTGCGTGACAGCAAGCGCACCGCATCAAATCTGAAAGTCCCTGAACGCCGGCTTGACCGCCTCCTTGTGCAATTCACCCGCGGCCAAGGCGTGCATGGCCTGCTGCTGCGAAAGGAACACCTGGCCATTGAGGTGTGCTAGCAACGCGGTGCGCTGCAAGCGGTCCATGACAGGTCCCTTCACTTCCGAGAAATGAAAGCCGATGCCAAGCGCCCGCAGGCGCTCGTTGAGATTTTCAAGCACGTCGAGCGCGCTGATGTCGACGTTGTTCACGGCACTGCACATGAGCACCACGTGCTGCAGCCCGGGGCGCTGCTGCGTGGCGGCGATGATGGTGTCCTCGATGAACGACGCGTTGGCGAAGAATAGACTCTCGTCGATGCGCAGCGCCAGAATGGTGGGATGTGTGATGACGTCATGGCGTTTCACGTTGCGGTAGTGGCCGGTGCCCGGCACCTCACCGACCTCGGCAATGTGTGGGCGTGAGGTCTTGTACAAGTGCAACAGCAGCGACGCCAGCACGCCGCAACTGACGCCGACTTCAACGCCCGCGAGCAAGGTCACCGCCATCGTCACGCTCACAGCCGCGAAGTCGGAGCGCGAGTAATCCCACGTCTTGCGCAGGATGCCGAGGTCGACGAGGCCCAGCACGGCCACCACGATGGCGGCGGCCAGCGTGGCATTCGGCAGATAGGCGAGGTAGGGCGTCAGCAGCAGCGCGGCCAACGCGATGCCCAACGCGGTGAACAGACTGGCGGCTGGCGTCTGCGCACCCGCATCGAAATTGACGACGGAGCGCGAGAAGCCACCCGTCACGGGCAGCCCTCCGCTGACAGCTGACGCCAGGTTGGCCATGCCCAGCCCAACGAGTTCCTGGTCGGGGTCGATCTTCTGGCCGCGTCGCGCCGCGAGCGTCTTGCCCACCGCGACCGACTCCACGTAACCAATCAGCGAGATGAGCCCGGCCGGCAACAACAGACTTTCGACAACCGTCCATTGCCACGTAGGCAGTTGCAAGTGCGGCAATCCCGCTGGGATGTGGCCGACCAGCGCTACGCCACGCGCGCCGAGATCAAACCCATAGGCCAAGAGCAGCGTAACGCCCACCGCCAGCATGGGGGCAGCCTTGCCGAGCAGGCTGGTCAGTGCCGACGCACCGAGCAGCCGGCTGAGCAGGCGCGGCAGCCCTTGGCGTGCCCAGGCCAGGAACAGCAGCGTACCGATGCCGAGCAGCGTGGTCAGCGGCCGCGCCGAGGCCAGATGGGTCGCCAACGTTTCCAGCAACTCGATGACGTTGTCGCCGTCAGCCTGAATGCCAAGCAGGTGCTTCACCTGACTCAGCGCTATCAGCACACCCGACGCCGAGATGAAACCGGCCACCACGGGATGCGAAAGGAAATTGGCCACCCAGCCAACGCGCAGCAGCCCCAGCACCACCAGCATCAACCCCGACAGCAGCGCCAGCAGCATGGCGACCCCGATGGGCGGCAGGCCCAGCGCAGCCGCGTCGCCGATTGCCGCCGCCGTCATCAACGAGGCGACTGCCACCGGCCCCACGGACAGCGTACGACTGCTGCCGAACAGCGCATAGGCTGCCAGCGGCAGCACGCT
>DAIRDB010000076.1:9497-12371 GCA_036796405.1 Gammaproteobacteria bacterium
ACGCTGGCGTAAAGACCCGCCTCGGCTGGCAGGCCGGCCAACAGCGCGTACGCCAGCGACTGCGGAATCAGCAGCACCGTGACGATGACGGCAGCCACGAGGTCACTGGCCAGCAGTTGCCGATCGTAGTGCCTGAGCCACTGCCAGGCTGGCAGCCAGCGTGCGAGAACGGAAGGAGCGTCTGACATAGGTACTGGCTCGGTCACTCAGGCCTCTGGGGCCGTCAAGGTTTCGTTGCCTTTCAGCATCAAGTGCCAGTACACCCACGGCAGCAGGTAGCACTTCATGGCCCACGCCAGCCAACTGGGCCGCGAGCCCTCCAGCAACCAGGTCGGAAAGGTGGGCGCCACCTTGCCGCCATACAGGAATTCGGCCAGTACGATGCGGCCATGCTCCACCGTGAGCGGGCACGACCCGTAGCCATCGTAGCGGCTGCTGCCAGTCCGCTGGCGGAGATCGGCACTGAGGTTGTCGGCCACCACGGGCACCTGCTTGCGGACGGCGGCCGCCGTCTTGGCATTGGGCGTATTGGTGCAGTCGCCGAGCCCCCAGATGTTGGCATAGCGCTTGTGGCGCAGACTGTGCTGGTCGACATCCATCCAGCCAGCGCGATCGGCGAGCGGGCTGTTGCGCAGGAAGTCCGGTGCGCATTGCGGTGGGCACACGTGCAACATGTCGAAGCGCACCTCGGTTCTGGCAATGGCGCCTGCCGCATCCGTGTAGGCAAAGGTGGCAAGCCGATTCGGCCCATCGACCTTGACGAGATTGTGACCGAAGTGCAGGTTGGCCCGGTAACGCTCGATGTAGCGCTGCAGCGCGGGTACGTAGGCACCAACCCCGAACAACACGGCGCCGGCGTTGTAGAAGTCGATGTCGATGTCACCCAAGCAACCGCTGCGCAGCCAATGCGAGCCCGACAGATACAGAGCCTTCTGTGGCGCACCGGCACACTTGATGGGCATGGGTGGCTGGGTGAACACCGCGCGCCCCTTGCGCAGGCCCTGCACGAGTTCCCAGGTGTAGCGCGCAAGACCGGGCTGGTAGTTCGAGGTGACGCCGTTGCGGCCCAAGGTTTCCTGCAGCCCTTCGACGGCGCCCCAGTTCAGCTTGAGCCCGGCGCTGACGATGAGTCGTTCGTAGCTCAGGCACTCGCCGCTGGTGAGGACCACCTGGTTGCGCTGCGGCAGGAAATGCACCACGGCGGCCTTGATCCATTGCACGCCTTTGGGGATCACCGAGGCCATTGGCCGCACCACCTGCCGATCGGTGAACGTGCCGCCGCCGATCATCGTGAAGCCCGGCTGGTAGTAGTGCTGTTCCGCGGGCTCTACGATGGTGATGGCGAGCCCGGGTTGACGCCTAAGCAGACTGGCAGCCACCGAGATCCCGCCGGCGCCACCGCCCACGATCAACAACGGGCAATGCGCGCGCAGCGGCGCCGTGGCAAAGACGTCGCGCAGTTCCGCCATCACGCCGGCAAAGCGCGTGGCAAAGCTCGTGAAATCGAAACCGAGTGCGCTGGCCTGCGCGGCCAGGGCAGCCGGGTCGGCTCCCTGCTTGACCTGGGCAAGGCTCCATAGTGTCACCGAGCGCAGCCCACTGCGGCACCAGGCGTGCACCGCACCGTTACTGCTGGCCAGCAAGGCCGCGAACTGTTCGACATCGACACTGTTGATGGTGTCGTGGACGACTGGCAGGTAGTAGACGGCCATGCCGTGCGCGGCCGCCGCAGCGGCGAGTTCCGCATGCGCGGGCTGCCCCGCCACTTCGCCGTCGGGTCGGTTGCCGATCAAGGTCTTGACGCCAGCGGTCTGCAGTGCAGGCAGGTCAGCTAGCGTGAGCTGCCCGGACACCGAGAAGCTGTCGTTGACGCGTTTGATTTCCATACCCCCTCCTGTCATTGACGAGCCTCGCGGGCCCGCTCAATGTTTGAATGCGTTGATGGGCAGTTTCAGATACACCATGTCGTTGTCCTCGGCCGGCGGTAGATGCCCGGCGCGCATGTTCACCTGCAACGACGGCAAAATCAGCCGCGGCATCGCCAGCGTGGCATCCCGGGCCTCGCGACGCTGTACAAACGCGTCCTCGCTTATTCCTTCCTTCACATGAATGTTGCTGGCCTTTTCCTCGGCGACCGTGCTCATGTACTCGACCTGCCGCTGCTCGGGGTAGTCGTGGCACATGAAGAGCCGCGTTGCCGGTGGCAAACTCAGTACACGCTGGATGGAGCGGTACAAGGTGCGTGCATTGCCTCCCGGGAAGTCTGCCCGTGCCGTGCCCTGATCTGGCATGAAAATGGTGTCGCCAACAAATGCTGCGTCACCCATGACGTGGACCATGCAGGCTGGCGTATGGCCGGGCGTGTGCAGCGCCACCGCTTTCATGTTGCCCACCATGAATTCCTCGTCGTCCTTGAACAGTTTGTCGAACTGCGAGCCATCGCGCTGAAACTCGGTGCCTGCATTGAAGATCTTGCCGAACACCTCCTGGACGACAGTGATCTTCTCGCCGATACCTATCTTGCCGCCGGTGTGCTGCTGGATATAGGGCGCAGCCGACAGATGGTCGGCATGCACGTGGGTCTCGAGCAACCACTCCACCTGCAGCTGTTGTTCACGGATGAACGCGATGATCTTGTCGGCGCCTGTGCAGGTGATCGTGCCAGACGGGTAGTCGATGTTCATCACCGAGTCCACCACGGCGCAGGCCTTCGACGTCGGGTCCTTGACCACGTAGGAGAACGTGGCGGTGTCCTTGTCGAAGAAGGCGAAGACATCCGGTTTGAGTGTGGTGTTGGTCATGGTGCTTTCCCTCCATCAGGATTCGTATCGAGCGTGCGGTTGTGGACCGCTGAAGATCCGGTAAACAAACACG
>DAIRDB010000077.1:0-10754 GCA_036796405.1 Gammaproteobacteria bacterium
CGGCGGCCGCCAAGGGCTACGACACCACTGCGCTGCTCAAGGTGGCGCAGTAATAGGAATTGCGAGCAGCGTATCGTGCTGCTTTCGCAGGGCCATGCCGGGCTTGGCCTATGCAGTAGCACCCTGCTTGCCGGAAACTGCCCGGCGTTCTTTTGCTACGGAGACGATACCCGATGCACGATTGCCTCATCGACACCGACAGCCTGCACGCGCTGCTGGCAGTGCCCGACCTGCTGCTGTTTGATTGCCGCTACGCGCTGACGGATCCCGACCACGGCACTCGGGCCTATACGCGCTCCCATCTGCCGGGCGCTCGCTTCATCGATCTCAATCGCCAACTCAGTGCGCCGCCCGTTGCAGGCAGGACCGGACGTCATCCCCTACCGACGCGCGCCGAGTGGATCGCCAGCGTGGCAGCGCTCGGCATCACGCCGTCCCATCAGGTCGTGGTCTATGACGACAGCGGCGGCAGCAGCGCGGCCCGCCTCTGGTGGATGCTGAAATGGATCGGTCACGCGCGGGTCGCCGTGCTGGACGGGGGCTGGCAGCGCTGGCGAGACAGCGCGCTGCCGCTGACCGACAGCACGCCAGCGGCACTGCCGCCTGCTGCCGATGGCTACAGCACACGGGTTCCGCTGCTGCAACTGATCGAAGCCGCTGCGGTGAATGGCGAGCAGCAACTCCTGCTCGACGCGCGTGACCCGGCGCGCTTCCGCGGCGAGGTGGAGCCCATCGATCCAGTGGCGGGGCACATCCCCGGTGCGCTCTGTTCGCCGTTCGCGGCAAATCTGGCGGCAGATGGACGTTTCAAGACGGCCGCTGCCCTGCGTGAGAAGTTCGCGGTGGCAACCGAAAGCAGCAAGCCAGTGGTCTGCTACTGTGGTTCCGGCATCACCGCTTGCCACAATGTACTGGCCATGATGGCGGCCGGACTGCCAGCACCGGCGCTGTACGCCGGCTCCTGGAGCGAGTGGATCACCGACCCGGCGCGTC
This sequence comes from Gammaproteobacteria bacterium, assembly GCA_036796405.1. Taxonomy (GTDB): domain Bacteria; phylum Pseudomonadota; class Gammaproteobacteria; order Pseudomonadales; family Pseudohongiellaceae; genus CAILUG01. The sequence goes on from DAIRDB010000077.1 coordinate 994, forward strand.
CGGTGGCCACGGGGCCCTAGCGCGGCCGCTCGCACCCTGCAGCCGCCTGCTCGCAGGTCAGAAGTGGGCGTCGCCGCTTTCCCCGCGGGAGCGCACCGGCAGCCCGGTCTGCCGGAAGGCCTTGATTGCTATCTGCATGTCGTCGCGGTTGAGGAATTTGCCGAGTTGCAGGCTCTGTTCGGTGTCGGCGATGACCAGCGATGGCGCATCGAGCGCGTGGCGAGGCTCACCGACCGCCAGGCGGGTGCGATCGCGCTGCAGCAGCCAACTGCGCTTGGGAAAGCGCATGCCGAACTGCACTTTCACCGCCTCCTTGCTGCAGGTGATGACCTGCCGCTGGTAGGTCGACTGACAGACGCGGTAAAAAAGGTACGCGACCAGCGCCGCCTCCAAGCCCGAAAAGGGCAGCACCACCCAGGCACCAACCAGTGTCCAGAACACGCCGATCACGAGGGTCACCGCGCAGATCGCCAGCACGAAAACGCGCGTCTCCTCCCAGGTGGCCGACTGGTTGGGCCGCAGCGTAATGACCGTTTCGGCGTCGGTGTGGTGGACTTCGACCATGAACCTGCTCGACTGCGAGGGCCGCGCGCAGAACGACGCGTCGGCGGACCCCGGCAGGATAGGTCCGGCCCCGGCGTCTGTCACGCATTCCCTCCTGGTCCTGCGCACCGCCAGCAGAGCGGGGGAACTGTCACTCGACCTTGCAAGCAGTGGCCAATTCACCATGCCCGCAAGCGCGCGGCGGTGGTTCCCAGGCAGGGATTGATGCATCATCGCGCCCCATGTCGTCCTTCAGCTTTGTCGAGTTTTACCAGCAAAACCGCCGCGTCCTGATCTGGGTCGTCCTCTTCGGCCTCCTGTGGCTGCTGCGTGATTTCTTCGGTCTGGTGTTCATGACCTTCGTGCTGGCTTTTGTGGCGGCGCCGCTGGCCGAGTTCGGCACGCGCCGGCTCCGGCTGGCCCCGCGCTTTTCCCTCAGTCTCGTGTACCTGCTGTATCTCGGCACGCTGATCGGCTTCATTAGTTTCGTGGCACCGAGTGTGGCCGACGAGGTGAATCGCCTGATCGGCAACCTCCCCCAGATCGAGCAACGGCTCATCGATACCAAGAACGCGCTGGTGCAGCGCTACCCGGACCTTCGGGAACCCATCAACGGCTTCCTGCGCAGCGCGTTGCCCGATGAAACGATTGCAAACATCGACCGCGAGCTGGCGACCGAGCGCAGCCGTCTGGGGATAGCCGAAGACACGCTCAACGAGCAGTTGGCGCTCGACCAGCCGCCACAGGGCGTCTACGCCACCTATCTGGACCGCCAGGACATGCTGCATCTGAATGCCTTGCTGGCCGAGCAAATGTCCAACGGTCGCACCCTGGCGCTGGGCATCGTCACCTGGTTGTACCGGGCCACGGCCACGATGCTGCTGGCACTGCTGTTCAGTTTCCTGTTGCTGCTGGATCTGAAACGCATCGTCGAAGGCGTGCAGCGACTCCGGCAGTCACGAATCGCGGATTTCTACGAGGTGGCGGCCACACCGGTGGTGAGGTTCGGCGTGCTGGTGGGGCGGGCGATCGAGGCGCAGGGCATGATCGCCGTGGTGAACACCGTGCTGACGCTGATCGGCCTGCTGCTGCTGAAGATCCCGCTGCTGATGGTGCTCGGCTTCATCGTCTTCGTCTGCAGTTTCATTCCGGTGCTGGGTGTTTTCATTTCGACCACGCCGGTGGTGCTGGTGGCGCTCAACGCCGGGGGCATCGGACTCTCGCTCTGGGTGGTCGCACTGATTACCCTGATCCACGTGGTCGAGGCCTACCTCCTCAACCCGCTGATCTATGGCAAGCATCTGCGGCTGAATCCGGTACTGACGCTGGTGATCCTCTACGTCGGGTATCACGGCTTTGGACTGTGGGGCATGCTGCTCGGCGTGCCGGTCTCCCGTTACCTGCTGCATGATGTGCTGGCCGTGGGGTTGCGCAATCGTCCTGCCCCGGGAGTGTGACCCCGGTAGTTCACGCGGCTGTTGGTTTTCAGCGCAGCAGCGCGGCCGTCCTCAGCCCGGCCAGCGACGCTGAACCCGTGCACAGGCAGGTGATTGCCAGTTCGCGTTGCCAGGTGGCCAGCAGATCGTGCAAGGCCTGCTCCCCGGTCTGGGCAGCCAGCAGGAACGGCTGGGCAGCCGACGCCAGTGTGGCTCCGAGTCGCAGGCATTTGGCGACATCCAGACCCGAGCGGATGCCACCGGAGGCGATCAGCCTGAGGCGGCCGCTGAGGACGGGATCAGCCTCGATGGCCTGCAGGGATTGCGTCAGCGAGATGCCGAAGTCATGGAAGGGCGTAGGGCGGCTCCCTTCGCTGCGCTGCTGCTCGATACCGGCCCATGACGTGCCTCCGGCGCCAGCCACATCCACCCAAACGATGCCGAGTTCCAGCAGGCGCCTCGCGGTAGCGGGCCCTATGCCGTGCCCGACTTCCTTGACGATCACGGGTACGGCACTCGCGTTCACCAGTTGCGCCAGAGCCGCTGCTACTCCGCGCCAGTCGGTGTTGCCACCCGGCTGTATCGCTTCCTGCAGGGGATTCAGGTGGATGATCAACGCATCCGCCGCCGCGATATCCACACAGCGCAGGGCCCGCGCTACGCCGCCGTGCTCGAGCAGCTGCGTGGCACCAAGATTCGCGAGGAGGGGGATGCTCGGCGCCTGACGGCGCAGGTTGAACGTTGCCGCCGCCTGCGGCGAGTCGAGTGCGATGCGCATTGAGCCGAGACCCAGCGCCACGCCTGCGGCCTCGGCCGCCGAGGCGAGCATGCTGTTCAGGCGTTCTGCAGCCGCCACACCGCCCGACATCGAGGCAATCAGCAGGGGCTGTCGCAGTGGCTTCTGCAGAAAGTGGCAGGAGGTATCGATCTCGTCGAGGGACAGTTCGGGCAGCGCGACGGGCTCCAGCTGAATCGCCTCCAGACCGTTGCTACGCTGCATCTGCGCCGCCGGGCTCGCGGCGAGTCGCAGGTGATCTGCCTTGCGGCTGGCGATGTCGCCATCAGTGCTCATGCGGAATGGCTCCTCGGTATGCACCAGTGGCCGCTGTGCCGCTGCCGAGCAGCCGTGGCAGAAGCCAGTCGGTCAACAGCATGTGCGGCAGCGTCAGGGCGAACAGCCCGGCGAAAAAAGTCTGCGCGAGGGCACGCACCAGCGTGGCCTGACCACTCAGCCACCACAGGCAGCCCAGGGCCAGCAGCAGAGTGACAGCCATGATTGCCAGCATCTGCCGCCGTACGGCCGTGCTGTCCTGCAGCACTACCAGCACCCAGCGCGTGTGCCGTCTGGCGTGCAGACCGCAGAAATAGCCACACAGCGCCCAGAGCGGTGGCAGCACCAGCACCAGCGCGACCTGGCCGGCAAACGTCAACAGGCCGACCTGCTGCCGGCGGCGCAGCAGCACGCCACAGGTCCAGCCAGCTGCCAGCAGCCAGAGCGGCAGGAGGAATAGCCTTAGCGCCTCGAAGAAGCGTTGATGCGAAACCTGCAGCAGATCCAGCAAACCGCTGACTGCCTCGCGGTGCCACCAGGGCAGCAGCAGCGTGAATACGCCGCCAAAACCGATGGTCATTGCGCTGCCCCCCGGCAAAGCGGTCGCCGGCAGGTCCGAGCGTCCGAAGTGGATGAGCGACAGTGCCAGGAACAGCACGAAGGCTGCTTCGGGTTGCAGCCGCCAGAACATGAAAGCGCCCAGTACCAGCAGCAGATAGGCTGTCAGCCACAGCAGGCGCTGCGCCGATGTCGGACTGAAGCGCCAGAGCAGGGGACCGTCGTAGGCACCGTGTGGAACACCCAACAGCAGCATCAGCAACAGGGGCAGCAGAGACCATGCCGACTCAACCATGCCGCCGCCCCAGCGTAGCCTGTTCCGCAACCGCCCGCAGGAAGGGCCGCTTGGGCACCTGCCAGATGGTGCGCAAGGCGGGCCACCATCCATCGCTGTCACTCAGGAAGGCGGCGAAATCATCACCGCGCAAACCGCTGGCCATGCTGCCGATGATGTCGGCCATGCGCGCGGGCTCTGCCCGCAGTACCTGCAAGAAGACCCGGTCGAGTGCCCGCGTCCGCCAGCTGTAGGCGGCGGGGCAGAGCAGACCTGGACCGGGTCCGGTCACCGCCAGTTGCCGCAGCAGTCCGTCGATCTGCCGACTGATGCCACAGAACGCGTACCCGGTGGCGGTCCGAGCCGCCCCGCCAGCCACGCCAAAAGGCAGGATGCGCTTGCCCTGTGCCTGCGGTACCACGGGACCCATCGGAATCAGGCCACATTCCTCGCTCTCCACGGCAGCTGTGTACAGGTCGGGGTAGTGCTGCCGGATTGCCTGCTGCAGGCCGTCGCGCAGCGCGTCCGTGTCCTGCGGGGACCGCACGAAACCGGTGTATTCCAGCAGCAGCCTGCGACTGGACAGCGGCAGCACGTACAGGAAATACACGCCTGACGGTTCCACAGCCGGCACATCGAAATTCATCAGCACCGGTTCCTGCAGACCATGGTCGTGCTGGCTGACCAGCGTCTGCCCGAGGAACTGCTGGAGTAGGGCTGCCGCCGTCGGAGTCGGCGGACGCGTGTCGATGACACAGGCCGCCTCGACCGTGCCATCGCCCGTGTGCAGCAGTACCCGGTCTGCGACAGGCTGCAGCGCAAGCAGCGGGCTCTGGCGGCGCACACAGCCCATCGTCGCCAGTTGTGCTCCGAGACGTTGCTTCAGTTGCAGCGCGTCGAGGCTGACATAGTCGTAGCGTTCGCCCGTGTGCCGTATCTGCCGGTTGCGGTGCACCACCCGCCAGTGCCGCCAGCGGGCATCGATGACGTCGTCCTCTGCCGAGGATTCCCCGCGAGGCTGCCAGAACGACAGCCGCTGTTGCCGGCGGTCATCCGGACCTTGCAGCAGCACCTTGAGCGCAGGGAACCGTTGTCGCAGAGCGGAGGCCAGTCGCAGGCCGGCGAGCCCGGCGCCCACGATGGCGATATCCGCGCGGTCAGGGGGCGACATGCGGCAATCCTTCCAGCCCTGCGTGCAGGGCAGCCTCGTGTGCCAACTCCGGCGCCCGCCACAACAGTCTCAGCAGGACCGGTAGCTGCCACAGGATCGTCAGTGTTTTCTCCGCGCTGTGCAGCACCACGCGGCCGCTACGCCAGGCCAGTCCGCGCCGTTGCAGTTTGCGGCCGATGGCGCGATACAGGACGGCGGCACAGGCTATCGTCCAGCGCGCCTGCCAGGGCAGGTAGCCAAGACCGGACAGGCCCGAGCGGTAATAGCGTTCTGCCAAGGCAAGCGTGTCTGCGAGGGCCTCGCGCACGGCTTCTTCTTCGAGTCTGCCTGGTTCTTCCAGAGTCTCTGTACCCGCGCGGAGCGGCAGATAGCGCCGGCCACGAGCGGCGTCCTCTTTCACATCCCGACAGATGTTGGTGAGTTGCATGGCAATGCCTAGATCGATGGCAAAAGCGGCAGCGGCGGGGTCCCGAACGTCGAAGACGGCGCACATCATCAACCCCACCGTGCCAGCCACGCGGTAGCTATAGCGCAGGAGTTCCTCGGTCGAGGCGATCTCTACGCCCTGCAGGTCCTGGAGCAAACCACTGAGCAGCGCTGCCAGCACTGCCGGCTCGACGGCGAGTTCGCTGAGCAGGAACTCCAGTTCCGCGCGCACCTGAACCGGCAGCGTCTCTGTACCGGATCCGGCATGCAGCGAGTGGTAGATGGCTCGCAGCAGCGCGGCTCCGTCACCGCGGGCGGGTTCTTCATCGGCGAGGTCGTCGAGGAAGCGCAGCAAGCGGTACAGGCGGGCGGCGCGCTGCAGACCACTGGCGGGCAGGAAGCGACCGGCCCAGCGAAAGGTCTTGCCATGTCGGGCGAGGATGGCCACGGGATCGCCGTTCAGCACGGTCAGGTCCACGATCTAGCCCCCCGCAACACGCAACAGGCTTTCGACAACCTTGGCCGACGACAGGACGCCGGGCAATCCGGCCCCGGGGTGCGTGCCGGCGCCGGCAAACAAGAGGTTTTGGTAGCGAGGGTCGCGGTTCGGAAAGCGAAAACCGGCCGACTGGGAGAACACGGGCGCTATGGAAAAGCCGGCACCATGCACCGATCGGTAGCGTTCCTTGAAATCCTGCGGCGTCATGAAAAAGTCCTCGCATAGGCAGTCTTGCAAACCGGGTAGCAGGCTTCGGTCGAGGGCTTTTACGATGGCATCGCGTAACGATGGACCACGGACTGACCAGTCGGTGCCAGACTTGAGATTGCTTACCGGACACAGCACGTAAAAGCTGTCGCAGTCGGGTGGTGCGAAGTCAGGATCGGTGGCAGTCGGCCGGTGCACGTACAGCGAGAAATCGTCGGGGACCACATGCCGATCGAAGATGTCGCACAGCAGTTCCCGGTGTCGGGGCCCGAACCAGATCGTGTGATGCGCCACGTCGGGGTAGGTACGCCGGGTGCCGAAATAAAGCACGAAAAGGCCCATGGAGTACTTGAGGAATCGCTCCGGACGAGGCAGTCCCGTCATCAGCGGCACAGCACTGCGTGATGGCAGCAGGTGCTGGTAGGCGTAGGGTGGATCGCCGTTGAAGATGAACGTATCTGCCGCAAAACGTTCACCGCTGCGTGTCTCGGCAGTCGTCACCCGATTGCCGCTGCAGTGCAGTTCCTCCACATCGGCGCCGAGGCGAACCTGTATGCCTTGCTCGCTCGCAAGTCTTTGCAGCGCAGCCACCAGACGGCCAGTGCCTCCCATGCAGAAATGCACGCCCCACTTGCGCTCCAGAAAGTGGATGAGCGTGTAGATCGATGTCGTCGTGTAAGGATTGCCGCCCACCAGCAAGGGGTGCACCGAGAAGACCTTGCGCAGCTCTTCATTGCGGATGTAGCGACTGACCAGCCCGTAGACGGTGCGGTAGCTCTGCAGCTTGAGCAGGGCTGGAACTTGCGCAAGCATGCTGCGCAGGTCGAGGAAGGGCCTGTGCGCCAGTTCACCGAAGCCCACATTGAAAATGGCCTCGGAGAGGGTGAGCAACTGCCGGTAGCCTTCCACATCGGCGGGTTCGAAACGGGCGATTTCCTGCAGGGTATGGTCGAGGTCGCCTGTGTACGTAAAGCGGCGGCCATCCTGGAAGCAGAACTCGTACCAGGTGTTCAGGGGCCGCAGCTCGACGTAGTCGTCGAGCCGCTTGCCGAACAGCGCGAAGAGCTCCTCGAACAGAAAGGGGGCCGTGATCACTGTGGGCCCAGCGTCGTGCCGGAAACCGCCCTGCGTGAAGACCTGTGCACGTCCCCCAGCGGCAGGCAAACGGTCGAGCAGGGTGACATCGTGTCCGAGCGCCCGCGCCCGCAGGGCTGCGGCCAGACCGCCGAAGCCCGCTCCAATGACACAGGTATGCACGCGCACCTTACTCCGGCTGACGGCGAACGGCGTTTTGCCGCGACAGTTGCTGCTGCAACCACGCATGCATGGGCTGCAAGGTCGACTGCAGGGTTTCGTCAAGCGCCAGCAGGGCGACGCCGGCTTCCGCATGACAGTCCTGCAGGAAGTCCGCCGTCGCGGTGAAGGCGCCGGACTCACGGATGCTGTGCCACCAGGCGCGGGTTTCGACGGTATCAGCGATCAGGGACCCGCTGCGAATCCTCTCCGCCCATAACTCGAAAAGACAGCACTGCTGCTCCGGCAGCGAGTCTCGAAAACAGGAAATCACGGCGTTTGGTCGGCAATTGGCCAGATCCGAGCAGGGATTGTTGGCTCCATCGTCACCACTGAAGTTATTGAGATCGTTGATGATCTGGAAACACAGCGCCGCTTGCCCGAAATAGTGGTCGACCGCCCTGCAACTCTCCTGCTGTCCAGCCAGCGCGAGGCTGCCCGTGACGGCCAGACTGAGCAGTGGCGCGGTCTTGGCGATGGCGATGCGAGTGTAGGCCTGCAGACCGGGGTAGCCCACGGTGGTGAACTCGGCCGCTTGTCCACCGGCCAGCGTGCCCATCGCCTGGCTCACCAGCACGGTCAGCTGTGGGTGCGCCTCGGCAGCCTTGGCGAAGGCGCGGGCGATGAGGTAGTCACCGAGGCAGAGCGCGACGGCCTCGCCGTAGCGGCGCAGCACGCTTTCCTGTCCACGCCGGTTGAGATCGCGGTCGCAAATGTCGTCATGAATGAGAGAGGCGTTGTGCAGCAGTTCGACACTGGTGGCCCATGCCAGCGCCTGCGATTCGTGCCAGCCGAGGGCGAGCGCCGACGTCACTGCAAGCTGCCCTCGTAGCAACTTGCCCGGCTTGGCAAAGTGAAAGCGGGCAGGTTCGTGCAAGGACGGAGGCAGCGCAGCCAGGCTGTCCGCGAGAGCGTCCGCCACCAGTCTCGATGAGGACGCAGGTATGGCGGCGAACCGGTTGGTCTCGCGCGTGAGTCCCCTCAAATCCCGACGGCCCGAGCGTGACTCGGATTTTTTTCCAGCGGTCAGTGGCAGCGACATAGGCACTATTCTTGTAATTATCTACGTGAGACAAGCTACGGCTCCGCGGGCCTGTTGGGATCAAAAATTCCGCTGTTTTTTTCTTTGCCATGCCGCCAATGATCCTGAGGGTCCGATGTCGAAACGCGCCAAGGTATATTCTTTTTGGTATCGAACTGGCAAAGACAATTTGCAATTTGAATGGAAAAAAGTGATCCATTCGGTCATATCCTGCGGATGAGGGCTTGTGTCTTTTGGCACGCAGTTCACGCGAACTCTCACTAATTACAAACTGATCAACACTTCGGAGAGACCTTTTATGACTTTAAAAGCTATTGGTAAGTGGCAAGGAGGGGGGCTGTTTGCGCTGCTGGGACTGGGTTCTGGATCGGTAATGGCAGCAGAAATGCTGCAATCCGGCGACTTCGTCGGATACTCGTTCTGGCTCATCTCAATGGCGCTTTCCGCCTCGACGATTTTCTTCCTGATGGAAGCCCTGCGCATGGGTGGCAAGTGGGCCACCAGCCTCACGGTATCGGCGCTGGTGACGTTCATCGCGGCCTTCCACTACATGTACATGCGGGAAGTCTGGGTGACCACTGGCAGCTCCCCCACGGACTTCCGCTATATCGACTGGCTGCTCACCGTGCCGCTGCTGATCACCGAGTTCTACCTCATACTGTCGGCCATCACCCGCGTGTCGGGTGGCATCTTCTTCAGGCTGATTCTGGGCACCTTGATCATGCTGATCCCCGGCTACCTGGGCGAAGCCGGCTACATGAACGTGACCGTGGGATTCATCATCGGCATGATCGGCTGGGCATGGATCCTGTACGAAATCTTCGCCGGCGAGGCGAGCAAGGTCGCTGCTGGTCAGGCTAGTGCCGCCGTGCAGAAGGCCTACGGTCTGATGAAGTGGACTGTCACCATCGGCTGGGCGGTCTATCCGATCGGTTACTTCCTGGGCTACATGGCCGGGGGTACCGATGAAGGCACGCTCAATGTCGTGTACAACTTGGCTGACGTGCTTAACAAGATCGCCTTCGGTCTCTTCGTCTGGTATGCCGCCAACGAGGACACCACTGGAAAAGCGTGAGTGTCACGCGCTTGATGGAAAAGGCCGCTCTGCGGCCTTTTCTTTTTGGCGTTCCCTGAGGGGTACGCGCATATCTGCGGCCGAACCTTGCAGGGACGCGGCAGGGAGGAGCAGTTAACGCATTTGGAAAATGGCGGAGAGGTAGGGATTTGAACCCTAGAGACCCGTGAAGGTCTGCCTGATTTC
>DAIRDB010000078.1:0-10368 GCA_036796405.1 Gammaproteobacteria bacterium
GTGGCGATGTTGTTGATCAGCTCCATCATGTTCACGGTCTTGCCCACGCCGGCGCCACCGAACAAGCCCACCTTGCCGCCCTTGGCGAAGGGGCAGACGAGATCGATGACCTTGATGCCGGTTTCCAGCAGTTCCTCGGAGGCCGCCTGCTCTGCATAGGTCGGGGCTTTACGGTGGATCGGCATGCGCTCGGTTTCTCCGATCGGACCGCATTCGTCGATCGGGTTGCCCAGCACGTCCATGATGCGGCCCAGTGTCTCGGCACCAACCGGCACGGATACGGGAGCCCCGGTGCCATTGACGCTAAGACCTCGGCTCAACCCTTCGGTGGAACCCATGGCAATGGTGCGCACCACGCCGTCGCCGAGCTGCTGCTGTACTTCCAGGGTGATGTTCTTGTCGGCGACTTTCAGGGCGTCATACACCTTGGGCACGGAGTCACGCGGGAATTCCACGTCGATGACTGCGCCGATGATCTGGACGATGCGACCGCTGCTCATGTTCGGTTCCTCTGTTTCGCTGGCCTTCGCCAGCCTTCGCTAATGGGTCAACTGCGTTGTGTCTGGATCCGGCGCGCGCGGCTACACCGCTGCTGCACCACCGACGATTTCCGACAATTCCTGGGTGATGGCTGCCTGGCGTGCCTTGTTGTAGACCAGCTGCAATTCGCCGATCAGTTCGCCGGCGTTGTCGGTGGCATTCTTCATGGCAATCATGCGCGCCGCCTGCTCACAGGCATGGTTTTCGACCACGGCCTGGTAGACGAGGGATTCGATGTAACGTGTCAGCAGACCATCGAGCAGTTCCTTGGGCGCCGGCTCATAGAGGTAGTCCCAGTGGTGCTTGAATTCCGCCTCGTCGGAAGGCTGCAGGGGCAGCAACTGCTGTACGGTCGGCTTCTGCGTCATGGTATTCACGAATTCGTTACCGACGAGGAAGAGGCGGTCGATCTTCTGGGCCTGGTAGGCATCCAGCATGACTTTCACTGCGCCAATCACATCCGCCACCGTCGGGCGCTCGCCTATATTGCGAACCGAGGCAACGACGGTACCGCCGAGGTTGTTGAAGAACGACCCCCCCTTTGCGCCGATGGTGCAAAGATCGGCACCGACGCCCTGCTCGTGCCATGACTTCATGGCGCCAACCGTGGCCTTGAACAAGTTGATGTTGAGGCCGCCGCACAGTCCGCGGTCGGTGGAAATCACGATAAAGCCGACGCGCTTGGCCGGACGCTCACCCATGTACTCGTGCTTGTACTCGGGGTTGGCGTTGGCGATGTGGCTGACGACGTTGCGTATGTTGGTCGCATACGGTTTGCCGAGCTGCATGGCATCCTGCGCCTTGCGCATCTTGCTCGCAGCGACCATTTCCATCGCGCTCGTGATCTTCTGAGTATTCTTGATACTCTTGATCTGGTTACGGATTTCTTTGCCGACCGCCATGGTCCTTTACCAAGTCTGGGTGGAGACGAAGTTGTCGAGTGCGGACTTGAAGGACGCGGCGATGGCGTCGGAATAGTCACCGGTCTTGTTGATGTCCTTCATGAGAGCCGCGTGGCTGCCATTCATGAATGACAGCAGCGCCGCTTCGAAGTCGGCAATCTTGTTCACCGGCACCTTCTTCAGGTAGCCCTCGTTGGCAGCAAAGATCACCACGGCCATGTCAGCCACCGACATCGGTGAGTACTGCTTCTGCTTCATGAGTTCAGTGACGCGTTGACCATGTTCGAGCTGGGCACGCGTCGCATCGTCGAGGTCGGATGCGAATTGGGCGAAGGCGGCCAGTTCGCGGTACTGCGCGAGCGCCAGACGAATCCCGCCACCGAGCTTGCGGATGATCTTGGTCTGGGCGGCACCGCCCACACGCGACACCGAAAGGCCGGCGTTCATGGCCGGGCGGATACCGGAGTTGAAAAGGCTCGTTTCCAGAAAGATCTGCCCGTCGGTAATGGAAATCACGTTGGTCGGTACGAAGGCCGACACGTCACCCGCCTGAGTTTCGATCACCGGCAAAGCAGTCAAGGAGCCGGTTTGGCCCTTGACGGCGCCACCCGTGAATTTTTCGACATAGTCGGCGTTGACACGGGCAGCGCGCTCCAGCAGGCGGCTGTGCAGGTAGAACACGTCGCCGGGGTAGGCTTCACGGCCTGGAGGACGGCGCAGCAGCAGTGAAATCTGACGGTAGGCCCACGCCTGCTTGGTCAAATCGTCATAGATGATGAGGGCGTCCTGGCCACGGTCACGGTAGTACTCGCCCATGGTGCAGCCTGTATAGGGGGCGAGAAACTGCATGGAGGCTGGGTCGGAAGCGCCTGCGGCCACCACGATGGTATGTTCCATGGCACCGTGTTCTTCGAGTTTGCGCACGACGGAGGCGATGGAGCTTTGCTTTTGGCCGATCGCCACGTAGATGCACTTAATGCCCGTGCCTTTCTGGTTGATGATCGTATCCACCGCGATGGCGGTCTTGCCCACTTGGCGGTCTCCGATGATCAGCTCGCGTTGGCCGCGGCCGATCGGCACCATGGCGTCGAGGGCCTTGAGACCCGTTTGCACTGGCTGCGACACGGATTGACGGGCGATTACGCCGGGCGCCACTTTCTCCACTGCATCGGTAAGTTGGGTGTTGATCGGACCTTTGCCATCAATGGGGTTGCCGAGGGCGTCGACCACGCGACCTTCCAGCTCCGGGCCAATCGGTACTTCGAGAATGCGCTGGGTGCAGCGGCAGGTCTGGCCTTCCGCGAGCTTGTTGTAATCACCAAGGACGACTGCACCAACCGAATCCCGTTCGAGGTTGAGTGCCATGCCGTAAAGGCCACCTTCGAACTCGATCATTTCGCCATACATCACGTCGGCCAGACCGTGGATTCGCACGATACCGTCGGACACGCTGACGATGGTGCCCTCATTCTGGGCCTGCGCCTTGACGTCCAGCTTCTCGATGCGCTGTTTGATGATGTCGCTGATTTCGGATGGATTCAGTTGCTGCATGCTGGAGTCCTCAACTTATTCCTGGATTCTTTTCAATGAAATGGGGGGTGGTCAGGCCGTCATCGCTTCGGCGAGCTTTTTCAGGCGGCCTCGCACCGAGCTGTCGATCACGGTATCACCAGCGCGAACCACGACACCGCCAATCAGGCTGCTGTCCACACGGGTTGTGAGTTTTACATCTCGCTGCAGTTTCTGCTTCAGCACCGTGGCGAGCTGCTGCTCGGCCGCGGTATCAAGCGGGAAGGCCGACAACACGTCGACGTCGACACTGCGCTCGCGCTCGGCCTTGAACTGCTCGAAAAGCGCGACGATTTCCGCCAGCAACCCGAGCCGCTTGTTGGCCGCAAGCACCAGCACGAAGTTCTGCACCTTGGCGTCGAGCTCCTCGCCACACACGTCGAGCAAGGCCCGGGCCTGCTGAGTTGCATTGCGTGAGGGGTCGGCGAGGAATGAGGCCATGCGCGGCTGCCGGGCAACCGACGCGACGAGACCCAGATCTTTCGACCAGGCAGAGAGCCGGGAGCTGCTTTCGGCTGCGCTGAACGCCGCCTTCGCGTAGGGTCGTGCCAGAGTGGTGATCTGCGCCATCGGTTGGATCCTCGCGACCTAGAGGCTGGCAGCCAGCTTGTTCAGCAGGTCGCTGTGCGCCTTGGCGTCCACCGAGCTCTGCAGAATCTTTTCCGCGCCGGCAACGGCCAGCGACGCGACCTGCTGGCGCAGCTGTTCGCGCGCCTGACTTACCTGCTGCTCGATTTCTGCCTGCGCGCCGGCCTTGATCCGCTGACCTTCGTCACGAGCCTTTTCCTTGGCCTCGTCGATGATCTGGTTGGCCCGCTTGTTGGCCTGGTCGATGATGCCGGCTGCGTTGGTCTTGGCATCTCGCAGCAATTCGGTTGCCCGCTCCTGCGCCAACTCGAGGTCCTTGCCGGCGCGCGAGGCTGCTTCGAGGCCATCGGCGATCTTCTTCTGGCGATCAGCCAACGCTTTCACGATCGGCGGCCAGACGAAGGCGCTGCAGAACCACGCAAACAGGAAGAATGCGATGATTTGACCAATGATGGTTGCATTCAGATTCATGTCTATTCCACCTCAGGGCTGCAGCAGGCGCTACCGCTGCTGCAACGTCAGACAGCTGTTGCTCGCAAGCCCGCCGGGGCCCGCGACAGTTCTTGCCATGCTCAGGCGAACGGGTTGGCGAAGATGAACAGCATCGCCATACCAACACCGATGATCGAGATTACGTCCACGAAACCGGCAACCAGGAAGAACTGGGTCTGCAGCCGCGGGGCCAGTTCCGGCTGACGGGCAGAGCTTTCGATCAGCTTGCCGCCAAGGTTACCGAACGCTACGGCGGTGCCGGCGCCGCAGATGCCGAAGATGAGGGCCGCTGCGATGAGGGTTGCTGCTGCGATGGTGGGTTCCATTGTTGTCTCCAGGGTTGTGAAGGTTGTCGTGGGTTGTTGCCAGGGGTTACCGCAAAAGAGGGTTTAGGGGTGTCGGGTTTTCAGTGATGCTGATGTGCCTGGTTGAGGTACACGATGGTCAGCATCATGAACAGGTACGCCTGCAGCGGGATGACGAGCAGGTGGAATATCGCCCACGGCACGTGCAGGAAGGCCTGCCAGTACCCGAGCAGGGCGATGATCAGGAAGATGACCTCGCCGGCGAACAGGTTGCCGAACAGTCGCAGCGCCAGCGATACCGGCTTGGCAAGGAAGGCGGGCAGTTCCATGACGAGGTTGAGCGGCAGTGCCCATTTGCCGAAAGGTTGGAAGGCCAGCTCGCCAAGGAATCCACCGAGGCCCTTTACCTTGACGCTGTAATAAAGGATGAGCAGAAACACGCTGATGGACAGCCCGGCCGTGATGTTGACATCGGTGGTGGGCACGGCCTTGAAGAAGATATGGGGATCCTGCGCTGCCGCCTGCACGGCCAGCGGGATCAGGTCGACCGGCACGAGATCGAGCAGATTCATGAGGAAGATCCAGCAGAAGATGGTCAGCGCCAGCGGGGCGATGAAGTCGTTCTTGCCATGGAAGGTGGTGTTCACGTTGCTCTGCACGAACTCCACCAGCAGTTCGACGAAGTTCTGCAGTCCGCCGGGTACGCCGGAGGTGACTTTACGACTTACGCTCAGGAAAAGACCGAGGAAAAACAAGCCAAGAATGACGGAAATGGCCATGGTGTCGACATGGACGGACCAGAAGCCCATGTCCGCGGCCTCCTCCTCGGTGTGCGCGAAGCCCCAGTGGCCGTCGGGCAACTTGCCATAGGTGAGGAAGCCGAGATGGTGGCCGATGTACTCACCGCCGGTGGCGTATTGCGCCGCCTCGGCATGGTCTGCCGCATGCTCTCCGGCCTCGGTGACAGTCGTCAGGGCGGCCTCGCCCGCGGCTGACGCCTCTGCTGCTTCTGCTGCCTGTGCTGCTTCTGCCATCGGTTACACCAGTCAACGCGTGCTGTCTGACAACAGCGAAATTCATTTCAGTTTGCGGGTGCCCAACCAGCTGGCAATACCGAGGCCAGCCAGTTGTACCACCACGAACCCCCCCGCCACGGCCACGGGCTCCACGGGTTTCACCAGGGCGAACACCAAGGCGAAACCCGCGCCCATCTGGGTCAGCTTCACCAGCTCCGCAATGTAGGCATTCCTTACCACCTGCTCCATGGCGCGGGCTCCGCTGTGCCGGAAGTACCGCAGCGTGAACAGCGATCCCGGAATCAGCGAAACCAGCCCGCCAAGCGCCGCCGAGTATCCAGTTCCCCAACCGAAAGCGAACAGGGCCGTCAGCGACGTGCCCAGCCAGACCACGCTGTGGCTGGCGATTGCTCTCAGGATCGGGAAGTTATGCATGGCCCGGCCGGACCGCCCGTAGAAGGCGGCGCATTATATTGAGTGACGGGTGAGGCAGCAACCGAATAAGGCCCGTTTGCGGAGGAAATTTGCAGACGCCCGTGGGCGGCGCCATGCCTCAGCGGATCCTCGCGAGTATGCCGTCCAGCTGATCGAGCGAGTGGTACTTGAGGATGAGACGCCCCTTCCCCTTGGCAGAGTGCTCCACGATCACCTCGGTCCCCAGTTTTTCGGCCAGGTCGTCCTGCAGCGAGCGGATATCGGGATCTGGCTCCGGCGCCACCTTGCCCTTGGCGGGTTTCTGGCTTTGCAGGTGGCGTACCAAGGCCTCCGTTTGCCGGACCGACAGCTGCTTGGCCAACACCGTGCGTGCTGCCTGCACCTGTTGCTCGACCGGTAGCGCAAGCAGGGCCCTGGCATGACCCATCTCGAGCTCTCCGCGCTCCAGCAAGCTTCGCACTTCGCCCTGCAGCTGCATCAGTCTCAGCAGATTGGCCACTGCCGCGCGGGATTTGCCGACGGCGTCGGCCACTTCCTGCTGGGTCAGCGAAAACTCGATCTGGAGACGGTTGAGGGCCACTGCCTCCTCCATGGGATTCAGATCTTCGCGCTGCAGGTTTTCGATGAGTGCCATCGCGATGGCCGCGCGGTCGTCGACCTCCTTGACGACCACCGGAATCTGGTCGAGACCCGCCAGCTGGGTGGCACGCCAACGACGCTCACCGGCGATGATTTCGTAGCGATTGGGGCCGACCGGCCTGACCACGATGGGTTGCATCACGCCCTGTTGCTTGATGGAGGCTGCAAGTTCCTCCAGTCCCTCGACGGGGAAATCCTGACGGGGCTGGTAGCGACCGGGCTGGAGAAATTCCACGGGGAGCATTCGCTGCTGCGGTTCTGGCGCCGCAGAGGCGACGGCTGCAGGTGACGCCGCCTGGGACGTCCGGTTCTGTTTGGCTCCGCCGAGCAGGGCATCCAGCCCGCGACCCAGACCATGTTTTTTTGCAGCCATCGCTCAAGCCTCGGTCTCGGTAGCAGGGACTGCGGCGCCCCCGGTCTCACGCCGCAACAACTCACCGGCCAACGACAGGTAGGCGAGCGCTCCACTCGACGCCTTGTCGTAGGCAATCACGGGCAGGCCATGGCTCGGCGCCTCGGCCAAACGGACGTTACGGGGGATGACAGTGCGGTACACGGCATCCGCAAAATGCTGTTTCAATTGGTCGGAGACCTGCTGGGTGAGGTTGTTACGTGGGTCGAACATGGTGCGCAGGATTCCTTCGATGCGCAGACGCGGATTCAGTGCAGACTGCACGGCGTCGATGGTTTCAGAAAGGGCAGTCAGTCCCTCCAAAGCGTAGTATTCGCACTGCATTGGAATCAGCACACCGTCGGCGGCCACCAGCGCGTTGAGGGTGAGCATGTTGAGGGATGGCGGGCAGTCGATCACGATGAAGTCGAAGTCGGCACCCAGGCCGGCCAAGGCTCGTGTCAGCCGTTGTTCCTTGTCGTCGACCTGGAGCAGTTCTACCTCGGCGGCGGTGAGATCACTGTTGGCTGGCAGCAAGGTATAACCGGCAAGGTCAGCAGCGACACTGGCACTCGCCGCCGTACACTGCCCTGTGAGCACGTCGTAGATGCTGCGCTCCAGAGCGTTCTTGTCGATGCCACTGCCCATGGTGGCATTGCCCTGCGGATCGAGATCGACCAGCAACACACGTTTTTGCATGCGTGCCAGCGACGCGGCAAGGTTGATCGAGGTGGTCGTTTTGCCGACACCTCCCTTTTGATTCGTTACAGCGAGAATTCTGACCACAGCCTTGCAACCCAGGGACAGTTTACGGAGCGTTCTTTCTAAATGTTGTTGTCATTGCGTTGGCCGCCTGCGGCGGATGTCCAACAGATGCCTGGTGACTGCACTGCCCGGAACCCGCAGCACATGGCTGGCCGCCACAGAAAACTCCGCTGGCAATTCGGCAAGTTCGGCGGCGGGATACTGCCCCTTCATTGCGAGCAGGCGTCCATCGGGGGCGAGCAGGTGCTGGCTGGTTTCAACGAATTGCCGCAGAGAGGCAAAGGCACGGCTCAGGACGATAGCAACTTGCGGTGTGATTGCATAGCCTTCGGCCCGGGCGTGGATGGCCTGCACGTTGCGCAGCCCGAGGGCATGGGCAGTCTGGAAGAGGAAGCGTACTTTCTTGCCGTTGCTGTCGATCAGGAAGAACTGTAAGTCGGGTCTGCAAATGGCGAGCACCAGGCCCGGCAAGCCGGCGCCCGTGCCGACATCGGCGATGGCGCCAGCGTGGATGAATGGCAGCACGGTCAGGCTGTCGACGACATGCAGGGTCAGCATCTGCTGAGGGTCCTGCAACCCGCTAAGGTTGTAGGCGCGATTCCACTTGTGCAGGGCTGCCAGATACGTCAAGAGCTGTTCCTGCTGGTCATGGGTCAGACCGAGCTGGAGCTCGTCGGTGGCTTGTTGGAGAGCACCCGCCAGGTGGGCAGGTAGCGCGGCAGTCACGTTGACAGTTCTCAGGCGCTCAAACGGCCGCCAGCTTGGTTGCTGCCGACTCGCTGCAGTTGATACTTCTTGAGATAAACCAGCAACAGTGAAATGGCCGCCGGTGTGACTCCCGGAATTCTCGAGGCACGACCAATACTGTCGGGTCTCTGCTCGGAGAGCTTCTGCTTGAGCTCGTTGGACAGACCGGGAATGGCCCGGTAATCGAAGTCGTCCGGCAGTCGCGTATGCTCCTGGCGCCTGAGCTTTTCGATCTCGTCGAATTGCCGGTCGATATAGCCCTGGTACTTGGCCTGAATCTCCACCTGCTCAGCCACCTCGTCGGAGGCCGCCTCATGCAGGAGGCCGGCGCTGCTGCAAGCGGCGGCGATGTCCTGATAGCTGATACCGGGGCGGGCAAGAATGTCGCGCAGCCTATACTCGTGGGAAAGGCCCGCCTCGAGTTTGTCCTCGAGTGCAGTGGCCAGGGCCGTTCCGGGCTGTACCCACTGCTGCTGCAACCAGGTCGATTCCCGTTCTGTGGCGTCGCGCTTGCTGCAGTAGGCCCGCCAGCGTTCATCATCGACGAGGCCCAAACGACGTCCTGTTTCCGTGAGGCGGAAATCCGCGTTGTCCTGCCGCAGCAGCAGGCGGTATTCGGCGCGGGAGGTGAACATGCGATAGGGCTCCCGCGTGCCCTGCGTGAGCAAGTCGTCCACCAACACACCGAGGTAGGATTCTTCGCGACCGGGGGACCAGGGCTGTTTTTCCTGCGCAGCGAGCGCAGCGTTCACTCCCGCCAGTAAGCCCTGCGCAGCCGCCTCCTCGTAGCCGGTGGTACCGTTTATCTGGCCCGCAAAGTACAGGCCCCTGATCACCTTGGTTTCCAGGGTGGGTTGCAGATCACGCGGGTCGAAGAAGTCGTATTCGATGGCATAGCCGGGCCGCACGATGTGGGCATTTTCCAGCCCCTTGATGGAGGCGATGAGCTCACGCTGCACATCGAAGGGCAGGCTCGTGGATATGCCGTTCGGGTAGAGTTCGTGGGTGGTGAGGCCTTCCGGTTCGATGAAGATCTGGTGGCTGTCGCGGTCGGCAAAGCGCACGATCTTGTCCTCGATGGACGGGCAGTAACGTGGCCCCACACCTTCGATCACGCCGGCATACATGGGGGACTGATGCAGGCCTCTGCGAATGATGTCGTGGGTCTTTTCGTTGGTGCTGGTTATGAAGCAACTCACTTGGCGTGGATGTTCTTCCACACGTCCGAGATAAGACATGACCGGTGTGGGTGTGTCACCCGGCTGCTCCTGCATGACCGAAAAGTCCACAGTGCGTGCGTCGAGTCGCGGCGGGGTACCGGTTTTCAGCCGACCCACGCGGAGCGGGAGTTCACGCAGGCGACGAGCGAGGGCGATGGATGGGGGATCACCTGCTCTTCCGCCAGCATGATTTTGCAGGCCGATATGTATCTTGCCCCCGAGGAAGGTGCCAGTGGTCAGAACGACCTGCCGCGCAAAGAAGCGCAGTCCCGACTGAGTGACCACGCCATCGACCCTGTCACCGACCACGATCAGATCGTCGATGGGCTGCTGGAAAAGGCGCAGGTTGGGCTGGTTTTCGAGGAAGTGGCGCATCGCAGCCTTGTAGAGGACGCGATCGGCCTGCGCGCGTGTGGCGCGTACGGCCGGCCCCTTGCTGGCGTTGAGCAATCGAAACTGGATACCTGCGCGATCCGTGGCCCGGGCCATCGCACCACCAAGTGCATCCACTTCTCGCACGAGGTGGGTCTTGCCGATACCCCCGATTGCCGGATTGCAGGACATCTGGCCAAGCGTCTCGATGCTGTGGCTGACCAACAAGGTCTGGGCACCCATGCGAGCGGCGGCGAGCGCAGCCTCACTGCCGGCGTGGCCACCACCGACGACGATCACATCAAAATGGTCCTGAAAACCCATGGCGTTCTCGAGGGGGGAGATAAGGGGCCGCGCATTATACGCGCTTTGCGGCTGCTCACTTAA
>DAIRDB010000079.1:0-10037 GCA_036796405.1 Gammaproteobacteria bacterium
CGGATCGAGATGGCGGCAATTGCCGCAACGTTTCCCGTTCATGCCCACCCCCTTCCTGTGCCCAAGCCGGTTTGCCCGACAGGGAAGCAGCGTGGGTCGACGCGGGAGACGCAGTCGGGCGGGTAACGGTGGGCGCGACTATCGGGGCAGATGCGCTGCCGACGGCGCGAGCGTATTCGGGCTGATCGGGCTCAACCGCGATCTTCACCACGTTACGCAACTCGCCGCGACCATCCTTCTCCACATCGATGCGGGCGACGAACTCAATGCCATCCAGTTCCTGAAATCCCTGAATGCGTCGTGCAGCCGCCGCTTGCGGTGAGTTGTCCTTGGGATTGATGTTGCGAGCGCTGTTGAGCGCAGCGCGAACGAACGTCCTACCCATGTTGCCCCACGCGGGACCCTTCGCACTTTGCAGGCCAATGTTCGACCACATCTTGCGTCGGGCGAATTCGCCCTCCAGGATCACGAATTCGCAGGCCAGGTAGATGCTGCCAGTGTCGAAGCTCTGCGTCGCGTACCCACCTGTCCAGCCCTGCGCAGCATCATCGTAGCCACCCGGCTTGATGGTCATGCGCACACGGGCGACCGTACCCTTGGGAATGAGGTCGAAGGATTGTTGTTGTTCGGCGTCGTTGAAATCGTTCCATGCGGACATGATTACTCCTTGATGAATTGGGATAGGGTTGCGGTGGCGCACTTCTCGATGAGCGCGCGCAAGTCGGGGGGCTCCAGCAAGTCGAGCTGGCCGGAGCGATCCTTGGCGGGATAGCCGTAGGGATTCAGGGTGTGGGTGACAAAGGCGCGGTAAGCAGAGCCATCCTCGGCCTTGATTTCTGCCAGGGTCACGACTTCATCCACGATGCCGGGGAGTTCGGCAGAGGTTTTTGCGCCCTCGATCTGCGGGACGAACACCTTGCGATTGAAATCATCGAGACGTTCATCAAGGATGGACACGAACACCACATGCTTGCCCCGGGCGTGCTGGAGATGCATCAGCGCACCGAGCATCTCGGTACCGAGCAACCCATAGGCGCCGCGCGTGTCGGGTTTGCCGGTGCGCTCGGACATCGCTTGCGGCTGCGTCTTGGCCCAGATCAGGGCCAGGCGGGCCAGCACCGTGATGCTGTCGACGAAATAACAGTCGTATTTCGCCAACTGTTCCGGATCGCCATAGCGCTCACAGACATGCTGATAGTGCGCATCCGAGTACGGAGACTCGGCAGGCAATGCCGGATTCGGCCCTGCCAGAAACACCACCAGATCGCGGAATTCCGGCCAGGTCGTCGGCCGCACACAGTCCCCTCGCCAGTCCTTGACCGCAAGATCTCCGGCTTCCAAGTCGACGAACAAGGTGGTGTCTTCGGGAAGCGTCTTGAGTTGGGTGGTCTTGCCGATGCCGCTCTTGCCGAGCAGCACCAGCTTGACGCCCTTCTTCTCGCGCAGTCGCTGGTCAGCGGTAATGATGGGAAGAGCCATCACGCCACCTCCTTCAACTGCTCAGCAACTGC
This sequence comes from Gammaproteobacteria bacterium, assembly GCA_036796405.1. Taxonomy (GTDB): domain Bacteria; phylum Pseudomonadota; class Gammaproteobacteria; order Pseudomonadales; family Pseudohongiellaceae; genus CAILUG01. The sequence goes on from DAIRDB010000079.1 coordinate 1,512, forward strand.
CGGATTCCAGAGAATCTGGTAGCCACTGTGGCCATTACGTGAGTACGGCATGGCTTCGGCCCAGGATTCACCCGCCTCGGTCAGTTCCCATTCGTCGCGGTCATTGCGGAACTGGAAACCGTAGTTGGCCAGGCGCTGGTTGGTTGCCTTGGCAGAGATGCCGATCAGCTTGCCGAGCTGGGTCGCATTGAGCGAACAGATTGGTTCGTTGGCCACGGGCAGAGCGCGACGCATCGTCTCGACAATCAGCCCGGTGTTTTCCTGGATGCAGGTCAGCGTCGCTGCCATGGCAATCCCGGCCTTAACCCCCGGCACCTTGGCGACGGCTTCACCGATCAACAGCAGGGCCGTGACACGATCCTGCGTCGGCGCGGGCAGAGAGGCCAGGGCGGGAACCGCGTAGCTCCCGGTCTTGCGAATGGTCGGCAAGACCTCGCTGGTCACCCAGCGCTTGAACCTTTTCGCGGCATCCTTGGTGCTGCCGAGGATCAGTGCGTAAAGGCCAGACTCATTGACGTGGTTGGCGCGCTGGGTCCGCCCAAGGCTATCGATGACCTCGCGTTTTGCGAGGTCATCGGCATCGACGTGCTTGGAAACAGCATCGGAGGGATTCGCCAATTCGAGGGCAGCGCAGACGTCATTGGCGTTGAACCATGGCTGGCCGGCATCATCAATCTGCACCCGGAGGGCGTGGGACTCAAACTGAAACGGAGTAAGCATGCTCATGATCACTCCTTCCAGTCGATCGCGGACAGACGATCCGAACCGATCGCGCCGACCTTGCGGGCATTGATATAGAGATCGTCCAGTGCGCAGCGACGACGGCTGGCAAGGGACTGCTCGTCAGCGGCAAACTGGATAGCGAAGGCCAGTTCGTCGAGGGTCGCGGTGTGAGTCGGGATGACCACTTCGTGCCCGTCCCGATCCCGGTAGCGGATCTGCTCCGGCAGGTTTTCGGCGAAGAGTGAGCTGACGTGTTTGCGCAGCGTGGAGGTGTTTATGGTATTCATGCATTACTCCTCAGAATCGAGATCAAGGGAGTAGATGGCCTTGCCGGGTTTGACGGTGCGGGCGGCCTCGAACTGCTCGCGCAGTGACGTCGGCCAATTGTTGAAGCGGGATTCAGGGACGCTGAACTCGATGTCGAGGTAGTCCTCGACGCGATCACCCGAGGCGACGATGCGCTTGGCGATTTCAGCCAGTTGCTTCTGGTCCCAGCTGACGCGTTTCGGTTTATCGACCGACACGCTGAGGGGGCCATCGTTGAAGTGAACCGTGCCGAAGTCTTTGCCGGCCTCTGCACGAGCGGTGCGTTCGAGTTCGTCGAATCGCTGCTGCATGGCGGAATGAACCTTGGCCTGCTCCTTCTTGAGCCAGTCCGCCAATTGCCCGAGGTTGCGTTGGACTTCGACGAGGTGTGCCGGCGGCAGCGCCTGCAATTGCGACACCGACATTGCGGTGAGCTGATCGGGAAAGATGATGAGATCGTTCATCGCAGCCTCCTTCACCGGGCCACGCGTTCAGACGTCGAGTCGTGCAGCGCGCTATATTCGAAGTCGATGACGGCCTCGAGGGGATAGCTGACTCGTTTAGAGAGCTTGAGATAACGTGGCCCCCGACCCTCGCTGCGCCAACGCTGCAGGGTCTTGGGACTGACGCCCCAGCGCTGTGCGAGCTCGTTCTCGTTCAAGACGCGTCGGTCGCCCGGCGCCAGGCTGTTGATCGCCGGGTGGGGCGATTGAGGGGTGTTACTGACTGGTGTCGGCATGTAAGCCTCCTATGACGTTGATGAGGAATTGCAGGCCTCATTTCAGTCGTCGGGTAGCGAACATAAGAGGGACAGAATGGCGAACCACGACGGAACTTCTGGTTCGCCAATGCCAGTCCGATAGACGCAAAAAAGGCGAGCTCAGGGCTCGCCGTCATGGTCATGATTGCCAGGTCAGTGGATCAGATCGCGAACCCCAGCGCCTTGCGCTGCTCCTGGCATCCCACCCATCCACATCCCCTTGGCTTTGCTGGCTGCAATCTTGTCGCGAATACGCTCGCCGGTTACCTCCCGCTCAAACTGAGCAAATGACAGCAAGATGTTCAGCGTCAGCCGCCCCATGGACGTGGTTGTGTTGAACTGCTGGGTGACCGAAACGAAGGACACGCCGTTGCGATCGAACACCTCCACCAGCTTGGCAAAATCTGACAGGCTGCGGGTCAGACGATCGATTTTGTAGACCACGACGATATCGACTCTGCCGGCCTCGATATCCGCCATGAGGCGCTTGAGACCAGGGCGATCCAAGTTCCCTCCCGAGTAACCGCCGTCGTCGTAGCCATCTTCCACGGCAACCCAACCTTCGTGACGCTGACTGGCGACGAATGCAAGGCCGGCGTCACGTTGCGCTTCGAGACTGTTGTACTCCTGGTCCAGACCTTCGTCAGTGGATTTGCGCGTATAGATGGCGCATCGCTTTTTCGGGACGATCGGCTGCGAAGGCGCGGACATGGTGCGCATCGTTCTCATACGACCTCCTTCTTGTTACGTGACTTGAGTCCGAAGAACAGGGGGCCCGACCATGGACTGCCCGTGATCACCCGAGCAATGGCGCTCAAGCTGGTGAATCGCTGTCCCCGATATTCGAAATCGCGCACGCCTCGCACCAACACATGGTGGTCGATGTCATCGTAGGTTCGCGTCAATATGGTGCCGGGCAGTAGCCGATCGGCATCGCGTTGCAGATTCTTGGGCAGCACGCCAGTTTCGCCGATGCTCTCAAGTTTGCGTCGTACCGAAACCTTGAGGCCTCCGTAGGCACGCTCCTGGAGTTTGTATGCCAAGCGACTCTCCAGCCAGGTACGATGATGATGGTTCGGCCGCTGGTCAAAATGCTCATCCCACAGCGCCCAGAGGCTGTCCATCGGTAACAGAGGCAGCTGGGCGATTCGAGCCGATATCGTGGCGGTGTCGGGCAGAGGTGCGTGTGTCGTCATGGGCGAACTCCTTCTTGCTAATCGGGGTTCGCATTCACGCGCTGTTGGGGAGAGAAGCCAAGACAAACCGACTCTCTGTGGCCGGAATTATCTTGATCGTTTGATGCTGAATTTCTGGCGCGCAGTCGCAGCAGTGCTGCTGACAGCAAATCGGCAATTTCTGTGTGCGCGTGCCGTGGGGCCTTATTGTTTGGGGCGGTGAAGGTGAGTTCGACGTCGGTCATGATGGGAAGCGCTCCATAAGAAAACGCTTCTCATGCTATGAACGAAAGCAACTCCGGGTAACGTGTTTTAGCGGAGCTGCGCGGAGACCTGGGCTGAATCTCAGAATGCGGCCGTTGCCTACGCCTCTTTCGGGCGATACCAAGCAGCGCGTTGCCGGTCTACTTCGCGGTACCGAAGCTCAAAAAGGCGGGATTCATGAACCACCTGCCGCCAGCTACTACACCCATACTTTGCTGGCAGTTGATCAGGGTGGCGTTCTGCAATCCATCGACCAGCCATTGCGACAGGCGTCCATCCATCGATAGCCAACTCTTCGGCAGCCTCTCGCAGTGTGCGCACAATACCTGCAGCGGGCCAGTCAACAGTCCCATCCGGCGCGATGCCATTGACGACAAAATCATGGAAAGCATCTGACTGAACGAACTCTGCCGCTAACTGACGGGCCTGCTCCATATGTTCAGCCCAACCACGCAGCTGCTCGAAGTGCTGATCGATGCGACTGGAGGCCGCAACCAACGCATCATAGGCACTACGACATCCATCCACGCTCCAGAGGTTGTGTTGATCAATGAAGTGGTGAACCAGGTTGTTCCGCAATAGCACCAGTTCCTTGAGGTCGTTTTCTGTCCGAGCATAGTCCTCGACAGACAAGCTCAGTTGCATCCGCATTCCGAATGAAATGACATTGTCGGATGCACCTGCCGAGAGATCTGTAGAAGCATCGGCTGCATCGGAAACCACATAGGTTCCGATGAGCTGGCCAACTAACGTGCCAAGAGTCTTGCTCGCGGTATCTGCAACTCGTTCAGCGCGAATCGACTCCAAGGAGTGTGCAGGGCCAGCAATTTGGTGGTGCGCAACAATGGCCTTGATCAGGTGTTCGTATTGCTGCAGTCGGAGTAGGCATCGGCCCAGCATTCGCTGAATCTCACGCTGCTGAGTCGGCAGATCTTCAGCAGGTGGTTGCATTGTCAGGTGAGTCATAGGGAGCAACTTATCGGACCGGCAACTGCCCGTTCGAGACGAACTGGTCAAAGCTGTCGAAGCTCTCGCCCTCCTGCCATGACCGATCCCATGACCGAGGCTCGGCATCTTCGAGCAAAAGCAACGTGAGAATACGGTCACGTGCGCTGTAGCTGTGCTTGAACTCCCACAGCTTCATATGAGTCGCCTCTTCTGGACACCAGATCGCCGCTGACATTTCAGCGCCATCCCACTCCTGGTCGATGCTGGTATCAGCGGCCAACGTGCCAGGCAGCGGTTCCTGTGGGTCACCGTTCCGCCGGATGCGCGCCCGAGTCCTGACGGCGCTGCTGCTTCGCCATTCGTACTTCATGAAGCCATTGTCCCAATAGACGAGGATTGCGCGCTGCTTGGTGAACTTGATGAAGCGAATGCACAACGCCTCGAATGAAACCTGGAACCGCTTGGCGATTGCGCTGAGGACATGTAGATCGATGCGCTGGTTCGATATCCAATCACGCAGCAGGTCACCAGGCATCAGCAGGTTGCCAGCGAACTCGTCTGCTTCGCGCTCAATCTGGCGAAGGCCATCGATGCCAGTGTGAACGCTCTGGCTGTCGCAGTTGAAACTTGGTTGCTGATTGCGATGCAAGATGAAGTGTCCCAACTCGTGGGCAATGGTGAAGCGTTGCCGCTCAGGTCGAGCCTTGCCGTTGTAGGCAATTCCCCAAACGGCATGGTCATCGGGATCTCGCGCCAGCATCCCTTCGAAGGCGTCACCATTGATTTCCACCGGCGGCTTGATTTCCCGAACACCCTTGCCGTAAGGCGTGGACGGCAGCATCTGGCGAACAATCTCCAAATCGATGGCGTCAGGCATACCGTCGGCTGCATGCCACGCCCGCAGCCATTTGATGACATGGCTCGAGGCAATGGATCCTGTCAGAACTTGCTCTGTATTCAAACTTCAGTCACCACCCTTGCGCGCAAACATCATCTTGAGCACTTCTTGGTAGTCCTTCTTCTCCTCCTCCGACATTCCTGCGTACTTGCGGAAAAAGGCAACGTCTTCGGGGCTGGCTTCGGGTGCCTGCTGCATGGGCGTGCCCATCACATCCTCCATGGTCACGCCGAGCACCTGAGCGATCTTCTGAATCCGCTCGGCAGTGGGGCGCTGCCCATCCTTCATTTCCAATTCCCAGATGTATGCCTTGGTACAACCGACCGCATCGGCGACCTGCTGCAGGGTCAATTTCTTCGCCTCGCGCAAACGCCGCAGGCGTGCTCCGAACTCCGAAGCCATGGCGATGCTCCCGTAGAGAAAAACCAATCAGTGAATAAAAGCAAGGCCGATAGTATAGCCACGTGATACACAAAAGGTCTAGATGTGCTACTTTGATTGACAAGCGGAAATCCGAGGTTCAGAATCGCGCTTGTATCTCGTAGCTTTACTTGTGAGATACGCATGTTCAGTAACCATGTCGCTGGCCAGTGCATTCCGAACATCGGTCGCAGACCTACGACGCCGATCCAGAAAGGACGAACAAGATGAAGAAGACCTTTGTCGACGTGATGCTCGAGCTGCCGGTGGACGCCACGCTACGTGACTTCCTGACGGGCCACGGCTTGTCAATGCCCGAGATCGATCCGGGCGATGCAGCTGATGCCAACCAGACCTTGGTTGAAGTGGTCACCGCGTGGGCCGACACGGATGCGCGCGACCGGATGGTGGCCAACTTGATGGCCAGCGTTTCGCTGGGTGACGAGGCGGGCCGGCAGGCGTTGTTCGAGGCCGCAATGGCCGCCCCGGCAGCAGTGACAGGACTGGCGCTGTGCCAAAGCGACCTTCAGCGCTCTTTCTGGCTCTACACCCATCACCCGACGCTGTTCGAGCGCGCTAGCGATTTCGATTTCTGGGCACATCACGGCACTCAGGCACAACAATACGACCTCGGCGTCAAGCGCACGCCGATCGACACCGAAGTGGCGATGACCGGGCTGCGCCAAGCCATTTCGGCGTTTTACCAGCGGGAGCGGCAATGCGGCGATGGCTGCGTCGCGTACCTGGTGGAGCGCAGCCCCGGCGTCTATCTACTGACGGTCCATGTCAAGGATCTGGCCATGCTGCGCCTCGAGTTCGAAGGCGTGGTGTTGAAGCGCCGGGTCGGCAATCCGAACATCCACATGGTGTTGGAGTACTCCCAAGCCACCGGCGTCGTGCGCACGCTGGTGCGCGGGGGGCAGAAGGTCCAGCAAATGCTGGTTGAGGCCTTCGCGGAGCATGTGCTGGGCGTCAAGGCGAATGCGCAGAAGATCAAAGCGCCGTGTCTGGACCTGTCCACCTTGCGTACTGGTTTCGATGTGCCGGAGGTGTTCGACGACGGGTTCTCTCTGGTGCAACTCAAGTCGCTCACCCTGCTCAGCCCGGACGGCGACCTGAAGATTGAATGCACGGCGATGCAGGCGAGCCAGCAGCGCTCGGTGCATGAACTGCTGAAGGAGAAGCTTCCCGGCCCGCTGGAAGGCCAGTGGGCAGTGACGGCGGCGCAGGTCAATCTCTACTATCCACCCGAGCCGGGCCGGACGCGTGCCAAGGTGGTCACCATCGAAGTGACCAGCAAGGGGCGCCTGAACCTGCACAAGTTCGACAACAAGCTGCAGGCGAAACTGGAGCGCTACCTGGTCAAGGTCGGCATCCTGCAAAAGGGGCAGACCTTGAGCGCACAGGAGTTGCCACCGGAGGCGGACGCGATCAACTCATCGTCGGTATTCGAGGACTGATCGATGGCGGCGCACGATGCCTGGGCTTTGGTCTGCCGCCTATTTGCGGGCGGAACGTCCGTGCTGCGCAGTTCGTTGTCGTCACGCGATGTCGCCGCGCTGTCCCTTCTGGGTAAAGCCGTCAAGCCGACGACGGCGGATCGGTCGTTCGTACTCTGCCCACACTGCCAGCAGCATCGGGCGCAGGTCTGGGGTGACGGCCGGGGTGGGAGGATGTGCCGGTGCCCGGACTGTGGCCCGGTGACGGTTGAAGCGAACGACGGTACGTCACTGGCCTTGGACGAGGACTGGCTACGGCAGAAGATGCGCCTCGCACTTGGCATCGAAAGCCACGATGGCATCGATGATCTGGGCGATGGCGTGTGGCGACTGGGAGATACCCGTCGGTCGCCCGTCTTGCTCGCCCGCGATCTGACGCGCGTACAGCAAGAACCCGCGCTGTTGGATCGGGTGCGCGTGGCGGGCGGCGACATCCGGGTGATTACGCCGAGGTCGCGCACGACACGCGGGGCGCCATTCGGCGTGGGCATCGAGTGGCTGGCGTTGGAGGAACGTTTCACGTTCTACGGGAGTGGAATCGTGCTCCTCGGCACACCATCGCCGTCCGCGATGCCAGCCGTAGCCGATCCGGCTACACCGGTGAACGGGCCGTTCTCGGCGGACTTCAAATGGGCGACGCTGCCAGAAGGCGACGGCACGCCGATCCGGTTCACCGATGGTCAGGCCAAGGTGTTCGGGGCGCTATGGTCGTTCAAGGGAGAAGCCACGACAGCGGATCGAATCATGCAGCGCGCGGGCTTGGAGAGCGCCAAGCCAAGCGATCTGTTCAAGATCAAGTCGAGAGACAAGGGCAAACCGGAACCCGAGGCACAGCACGCCGCCTATGGTGCTCTCGTGGTCACACAGCAACGTGCGGGGTTGTACGCGATGCCGTGCGCGGCGGCGGGAAAGGAGGTCGCCATGACGTGATCTCCCCAACCGATGCGCCCAGGCTCGCGCCGACTTCAAGAGCCTTCCCTTTGCAATTTTTGGAGTGAATAAAATGAGCGGAAAAAACCAATGGGTCGTACCCATCAACGGCGGTGATCAGTGGGGTGTGCGGGGAGAAGGCAACGACCGTCTCACCTCCATCCATGACACGCAACAACAGGCGATTGAACGTGCGCGGGACATCGCCATCAACCAGCAGAGCGAGATGCTCATCCAAGGGCGGAACGGCCAGATCCGTGAGCGCAACAGCTACGGTGACGATCCGTTCCCGCCCAAGGGTTGACGTGGGGCTGGCCTCGCGGGTTTGCCGTTCTGCTTTGCTCGTGCAAACCCGCGAGCCAACCATTCTCGTCGGCGCACGCATAAGTGGTTGTCGAACAACGCCGTCTGCGTGTGCCACGACGCAGAAGTTGGCGCAGGTTTCGAGAGAAGATAGGGCAGAACAGGGGCGAACCGGACGAATTAGGTCGCTCGTGCCCAGAGTGACTGGCACACGCAGAATGGGCGCGATCCCCGCGTGGTTTGCGGGAAGCAGAAATGGAAACGCCCAACCGAGAGGGGTTGGGCGTTAAATTTTGGTGG
>DAIRDB010000080.1:0-9987 GCA_036796405.1 Gammaproteobacteria bacterium
GGTCAAGTCGGTGTACATCCGAGCATTGATGGCCCAGTCCATCAGGTTGTGCGCGGTGGACGCCACTTCCAGTTGGGAGACGTTTGAAGGCGCTACCCTAAGCATCGAACGCCAGAAGGCAGTTGAGCACAGGTCGACCATGCCGTTCACCACCTCATCGGCCAGCGGGATCCGAGTGTCGCTGGCTCCATCCCAAGGGAACGCCGGATTGGTACGGTTGCCGTCGTTCCACTTCTTGCCGTCATCGGTCTGACCGGGCCACCGACAGTAACGCACGTTCTCGCTCTTCTGCACCCGACTGCCGATACCGTACTCGGTAGCGGACCTGCGTAGCTCATCGGTCAATGCACCGATGTCGGGTGATGCACCGACCTTCGCCATCTGGTCGGTTGCCGTCTTATAGGAATTATCTTGCATGGTCGTAAATACTAGTATCCACCGCCGCCGCGGGAATCAAAGCCCCCCTTGCCCACGTAAGCAAGGCCGGAGACCAAGAGCATCCCCAAGCAATCAATCGGATCCTTGCTCGCTCCCTTCTGCCCATCGCGTCCTGTATGCTCACTCAAAGCATACGTCAGGTTGGAGCAGTCCTTGGTGATGTATAGGCTCGGCTCGTTCAATGGCGTCAGTGGCTGCGTTGCATCGTAAGACAACAAGCTGTTGATCGCTGACGTGCGCTGGTCTACGGGCACGCCCGGGGCCGGTACAAATGCCATGGGCTCGTCCAGTGGGTTATCCGATTCTGCCAGTAGGTCGATCAGGGTAGTCCCGCCTTGCTCCGATAGTGCCGGGCTACCGCCAGCCTTGGGATCGATCAGGCGCATCACGGGCTCGCCGTAACCAAGCTCGGCCTCGATGTTCCTGAATAGGTTTCGGTACTCCGATATCGACCGGCCAGCATCCAGAGTCTGCGCAGGTCCAGCCTTTCCATCAGGCTTCTCACTAGGCAGCACCCACTCGCCGTAGTTTGAGAAGTCGGGGAACTCCCGCACCACAATGCGCTTCCCATCCTCGTAGGCCAGTAGCCACAAACAGAACCAGTTACGTGCGCCGGCAGGATCGCACACCATGTACAGCGTACCCCCGGCAGGCACCTTGTCGCGCTCGATGCAGTGGATATCCGGCCTGAACCTAGCGAAGGCCTTGCCTATGTTGTCCGAGGCCCACCCGTATGCCCGGGTCAATATCTGGCCCATAGGCGATGCCACCAGCTTCGACTTCATTTCATCGAATGGGTTGTACGGGTTGTCCTCGGAGAAAAAGAAGCACACGCGCCGATTGGTCTGGGCCTGCACCATTGTGCGAGCAGCCTTGCCCACAGGCCACGTAGGAAGCGCCTGCTTGCTCTTGAGCAACTCAGCTTCGTCGAATCGGGTAATAGCCGAGCCAGCGGTGAACTCCTTATACACCGATGCCACGCCTTCCAGCGGTGTCTGCGTCACCAAGAGCTTGCCGCGGCGTGTGATCAGTCGATACCGGAGCGTCTCAACCCAGCTCTGTGGCACCAGCTCGTCGCACCAGATCAAGTCGGCCTCGCGGCCCTCAATCGTGTTCTCAGATTGAGTGTAGTTCAGGAAGTCGCACCGGGAGCCATTAGGCAGAATGAACGAGCCATCTGTGAAACCATTCTTCCTGCTGTAGTTCAAGTAGTGAATGCGGCCCTTCTTGGTGGCTCGTAGTGCTACAGGTAGATAGTTGTATATAGCAGGTTGCTGCACAGTTACGCTAGTGGCATGGCTAGTGTGACAGCATAGTACGCTAGCGTTCTCCTTTTCCAATAGCGTTTGCACAACACGGCGTGCGGCCCAGAGTGTTTTGCCTGCGCGGTTACCGCCGGAGATGAGGAGTTCTTGGGTAGCGCCAAACTCGGTGTTGGCTACTTCCCAGTGGTCGGGGATGAAGCCGTAGGTGTACGGATCGGCTTTCTCAAGGAGTACGAGCTGGGTGCGCTTGAGCTTCAACTCCAGTGCCCGGGGGTGCTGTGCGTCGACCTTGGGTATGACGGGGTGCTGTGGCTGCTCGTTCCACCACGCGTCGTTGCAGGCGGTGGAGCAGAACTTCTTCTGCTTGGGGCCGATACGGACCTTGATGACGTCGAAGGGCTTAGAGCAGGTGAGGCAGAGGTTGGGTGGTTGGCTCATTTCTCAATATTTTTCGTTTCTGGAACCCGTCGACTTTTAGCGATTCCGCCAAACTCCCGACCCCCTCCCCCGGGGTGGCCCTTGTAACGGGGTAGGACATTGGTACGGCGGAGGGGTGCTGACGTGCGTTTCGATCAATGTTTACGGGCCTTTGCTGCGTGTTGGCATCACCAAGTGAATATAACTGCTATTGTAGGCATGAGTGCCAGAAACAGGCCTAAAAGCGTGGTTTTCAGTGGTGCTGCCGCGGTAGGGGTAGGACATTTGGGGCCACTACCTAAACCAGATCGGGTGTCTGCTCGTCGTTCACGGGGGTCACATCGCGCTCTTTCATGTCCTTCATCAGATCCCGGTGGCTTACTGTTGCTGTCATCGCTAGATGGATGCTGGTAGGCTGACCCTTAATTACCGCTAATTTGTCTGTGAGCACGGCGACCGCGACCGGTAAACTCCTATCGTCGATCAAGTTAATAGAGGATTCAGCTAACCGCTTAGTTCCCTTCCATATCGCCACTTCGATGAATCCGGTAACGTCACGCCTCCAGTCTTCCTCGTTCTCGGGGTAATCAGTTGGCACCTTGACTCCCCGAATCAGCTTAAAGGCGGTGTGCTGGCATACCCCAGCATCAGCAGCTATCTTCTCTAGTGGCTTGTTGTGTAATATGCCTTCTACTACAGCATCAGCCTTTTCCTGTGTTAAAGAATTATTGAAGTGTTGGTTCGGGTGATTCGTTTTAACATAACCAACCTCTTCTGCTGCCTTGAAGACCTTGTCCATGGTCTCCTTAGGATACTTTGTGCTGCCTGCGAGTATGCGCTGGGTGTAAACGTAATTCACACCAGCGGCTTCTGCTACCGTATCGAGACTTGGTCGCTTCTTCTTCTCAGCCGGCATAAGGCTTGAACGAGTACGGAAACTCGCCCCAATGGTGGAGCTGTTTCCTAGGTTTCATCGAGTAGTGCTGCACATCGCACAGGGACAACCGCATGGCGGCAGCGTAGTCCTCCGAGAGGTACTCGTACTGCCCGGGCATGGTATCCACTGCGAACGGCATCCACAGGGTCGGGAACTCCTCGACCTGCACGTCCTTGCACCAGTCGACTTTATACGGTGTCTGCACTCCTGACCCTCCGAGCGTATCAAGTGCGCCTATAAGGCAACGTCGAGGGATTGCGAGGCATCCGCTTGCGAACATCCGAATCGGCACAAGCTCGGTAGCGCACTCCGCATCATTCACCTGATGCTTCAAGGCTGTCAGATGCTCGGTCATCGGACGCAGGGCCGGCCTAGGCGGAATGGTGCGGCAGGGATAGGGGATGCACACGGTAGCCTGTTTCTCATGGGCAAGCTCCGCCATTCTGATGATATCCGCCGGGTCGAACTCGATGTCATGGTCTACCTGCACCCAGACGTCCTTTCCGGAGTCGAGGAACCACTTGGTAGCCCTGCAGCGGCTGCGGGAGATCAGAGCATCCTCGCGGATTGCCCGTAGATCAGTCTGGCGGTCGCTACGGCTGAAGTTGGCAGCTAGGCCTACCCAAGACATCAGGCAGGCCGCTGAGATGCCGCCATAGGCATACAGGCTTACATGGATGGAAGGCCTAGTGCCCGACTGGGTAGCCTCCTTCACTGTCGAGTTGGGCTTTGGTGCGTATAGGAACGGGTCGTCCATCTGGGGCGACTCTGTGTTGTTTGTGTCTGCCATATCAATCTTTGGTGCGTTGCTCGGTGAGGAACTGCTCGTGGCCTTTGCTGATGAGGTAAACGATGGAACCGCGGGATACTCCACAGGCCTCTGTGACCTCATCCAGTGTCATGCCCTGCTCACGTAGATCGTAGGCCATCCTGCAGAGCTGCGGGGTGTACTTCTGTTCGATGATGCGCTCCGTTTCGAGCAGCATGGGGTCTAACGAACCATCCTGCAGGTACTTCTGGCCTACCGGGTAGGACATCCAGCCGGCAGCGATGGCCCTCTTGATCAGTGCCGGGGCATCGTTCAGTAGCTTGGCACGATCCAGATCGTACTTGGGTCTCATTTAGTAAATCGGTGATGGGTCGGTGAAACGGCAGTACTGGCCTTCGTACCATAGGTTCACCAGTCCGCACTCTCCGTCTCTCTGTTTGGCAATGGCTATCACTGCTTCGCCTTGGGGTTCGTTCCTGTCCCGGTTGAGCAACAGCACGAGATCCGCATCGCGTTCTATCTGACCGGAGTCCGCTAGGTCGGTCAGTCGCGGGATGCGTCCCTTGTCCTTTTCGTTCTCACGGTTCAACTGGGCGAGCGCTACGATAGCAGTTTTTGTGTCGGTGGCTACAGCTTTCAGCTTTCCCGATACTTCAGCGATCTCATAGGTCTTCTTCTCAGCAGCACGCGAGCCGTGGATTTTCTGCAGGTAATCTATGATAACCAACTGCACCTTCCACTTGCGTACAGCACGCCGTATCACCGCGGTCACCGATGAGATATTCGATATGCTAGAACCGGACACAAAGTGAATAGGGCTGTTTGCTATCTTACCAGAGGCAGTGCTCATAGCCCTCATACCACCTTGATCCAGATCGCCAGTCTTGATGCTCTGCATTGGCACAGAGCCAACACTAGATACCATACGCCTAACTATAGACTCATCGGACATCTCTAGTGACACAAATAGCGTAGGCACTCTCTCATTGATACAGGCAGCATTGGCTATTGCTATGGCTATGGCTGTCTTACCAATGCTAGGTCTTGCCGCTATGATCGTCAGCTCGCCCAACTGAAAACCATCGGTCTTCTGGTCGAGATGGAAGAAGCCCGAGGTGATCCCCGAGAGCTTGCCCTTGCGGTTGAATCTCTCCTGCGTGGAGTCGATAAACCTGCCTACCACCGACTTGGAGGATTGCACGTCCTCCTTGGATGCCTCAACGGTGAGCCCTGCTTCGGCATTAGAGACGATTTGATCGACGCTTAGGGTCAACACAGCGGACTCACGTATCAGACGGTCTCCTGCGGCACGTAGCTGGCGTCTGTGGTGGGCTTCCAATACGGCCTTGAGGAAGGTTGGGTAGTTCGCGGCTGATGGGCACAGCTCGTCTGCCTTGCTCAATTCCTCAAAAGGCGGGGCGATCTGAGGAATAGAACGCTTCCACTCGGTGACAATAGACTTCAGGTTGACCTGCTCGCTCTTAGCAGTAATGCCTTTGATCAACTCATAGATACTACGGAGCCTGTCGTTCTGTATTGCATCAGTAGGAACCTGTGCGAATACCTCGTAACACACATCGGATCCTCCAGTAATACAGGAGCCAATAAGACCAAACTCATCTTCGCCTGCGTCAAATGGGTCGTTCATAGGTAGTTCCTCAGGTCGTTGATGTCCGTAGGATCAGGATCAGGCTTGCCTGAATTACTTCCGTTTGTCTGAAGATCGTTTGCTGCACGGTCGATTTCAGTGTTCCAGTTGTTCAACAGGGTCATCAGGTCTTGCCTCAAGAACTTGCAGTTCGACTTGTAGCGCTTTTCCAACAGAACAAGATCCGACTCTTGAGTGTTCAGATCGAAGACGTCTTTCAATGCCTTCATCTCTTTGGCGCTCCATGAAGTCGTAGCCCTGCGCCGCATGATCGCATTCACACGCAGACGGAAGGCTTCAAGCTCGGGAGGAAGAGCACGTGTGCCATCTCCTTCCTTTCCTTCCTTTCCCTTCCCTTCCTTAAGGCACGCGTGGTCGTCGCGTGGCTCACGCGTGGCTGACGCGTCAGATTCCTCGGTGTTTATTGGGGTTTCTTCAATGTTTCCTTCTGGATCAGGCAAAGCAGACTGCGATTCCCGGTTGTTGATCACTTGATGCTTTTTGAAACTCGGAATGCATCCAAAGCACGCGTCACCCACGCGATACTTGAGAACGAAAGCACGCGTGGTCAACGCGTCGAGCACGCGTGAAAAGTCGACTCCATCGTATGGCAGAATCTGCACACCGATGCGCCTAGGCTCCCACTTGAATCGACCTTCCCGATCAGCAATGCACCACAGGCCTGCAAAGGCAACACGGAGCGGCAGCTTGGTTTCTATCTCGGCTGCAAACAGTCCCTCGTGATGGAAGAACTCCGGTTTGATTGTACGGATTCTCATTGGATTTCCTCATTTTTGACTTCAGCAAATACGACTTGCTTCCTCAGTTCGGAGAGCCATTTGTCAGTCATAATGCCAGCCTCTGCCGCGTCTTTCAAAAGATGCATTGCCTCAAACGGAGGCCATCCAGCCTCTTCGGCAGCTTTTTCGACCCAGAACAGGACACCTTCATCGTGATCTGTATCTTGCTGGCTCAGTTGAATCTGGCGCTTAACCTCATAGGAAGCCGAAAGCTCCCAAGATGTGAAGAAGCTCGGGAACGATGATGAATCCTCGTGGACTTCAAAGTGGCATTTGCGGCACATCGTTGCCATTGATCCACCCGGGTAATCCCAAGGCATTCTTCCGGAAACGTAGTAGAAGTGGTGAACCGTCAGTGTGTTTGTCTCTGACAGGCACTTTACGCACCGGAAACCGTCTCTGGACATGATTTGAAGTCGCTTCTTCTGCCACAGCGGATGTTGGAGTTTTTCGGAGTATGTCATGTATCAAACGGAAAACCCCACCCAGACCGTGCTAGGAACTCGCGCACAAGCTACGCGACGTGTCACGGAAAGGGTGGGGAAAAGTTTGCTGATCATGGCTTGTGATTGTGGTGCCGGCGCTTGCTTCCTAGGGCTCACGTCGACGGGCTCTCCCTAGCGTTTGGACTTGGTCTTGTCCAGAGCTTGCTTTGCCTGCTTTTCCTTGCGCTGGGCACACTTGAGCTTGGCCTCGGCAATCCGCTGATCCTTTAGCGCGTAGGCCATGTCTGTCGCCATCTGCATTGCCTGAGCTATCTGCCCCGGCGACACGATCTGATATATAAGCTCCTTCGTTTTCTTGGAGATGTTGTTCTCCAAGTAATTGTTTTCTTTGATACTCATAGCCTCAGTACGCCGGTATCAGGATATCCGCCACCTTCTGCGTCAGCTCGACGTCCCGCAGGCAGTAGTTGATCGCCGCCTGCCTGTCGGTATTCCACAACGTCGAGAAGTCCGCGCCGTTGCCTGCCTTCTCGCCTAATCCTAGGTGCCTGCTGATCGCTGCCAGACTGCCGTGGGCACGGTTGTCCCCGAGCTGCCACACCTCACGCAGGTCGATGATCAAGTCGTTCCAGTAGCGCCCCTGACGCAGCCAGTAGGGCACCTGAATCCGGTGCTTCCAACTGCGCTTGATCAGGAACGGCAAATCGAAAGGTTTAACGTTAAACCCAATGAGTTTCGGGTTGCGCTCATAGTACGTCAGGAGATTCCACCACTCCCGCAGCATAGCAGCCTCACCACCGGGCTCCGACGAGAAGACTCCGGCCTGCTGGTGTTCGATACGGTAACCGATGCACAGCACCTGTCCGCTGAGTGCGTCCAAGGCTGCTGTCCGGATGTAGTCCGCGGTGTGTGTTTCCTCGGCACGCTGGATCTTCTCAGCGATCAGGTCAGGGTTCTTAATGTTGCCCAATTTGACCGCGGATGGATCAAACGGCGGGATAACAAGCTCCGATAACGGTAACGGGCCTGTCTCGATGTCGAAGTAGATGTTAGGGTTTGCTGGCATTGGGTTTGGGGCGGTTGAGTGCGTAGTAGGCTGTATTGAGTCCGACACCAAAGTGCTCCGCGATCTCGCGGTAGTTGTGCCACTTGTGGGTCTTCCTCCACTGCTGGATCTTGTCGATTGTCTCCTGCTTGATTGCGTACTTCCTGTCGGGATGCTGTTTCTTGGTCTTACGAGGCTGATTGAGAGGCTTTGGAGGCTTCGGTGGCTCCGGAGCTGGTGCTGGCCTCACGTAGCCTGCTGGAGGCGCACAGAGCTGCGCAATGCGCTCCGCGCTGAGATTGAGTTTCATTGGAAAGATGTGTGCGTTTGTCCGCCGATGCGCACCCCCGGCTTGCTTAACCATGAATCACCGATGACTACAGGTCACCGGAGAGTGTTTACGTAGGCTTGCCGCAGTGGATGCAGCAGATACCGCGTTTGGGCTTACGGTCGAGCGGCTGAACTTCCAGCCACTCGCAAATCTCTTCGTAGGATTTCCATCCGAATGACCAGACGGATCCCGGGTACAGGTGGCCGCTCTTGTAGAGCGCCAGCGCCTCATCCTTGCTCTTGATGCACAGATCCTCAAGCACTCGGAAGGTGCGGTTGGTGAATGGGAAGCCCCACAGGCGTAGGGTCTCCTCCATGTCCTTGGCACTCTCGATGACCTGATGGATGCGTTGGCGAGACAGGTTCAGCCTGTTGCCAATCTCCTGCATGGTAAGGCCTTCTGAGCGCATCTGGACTACGCTGGGCACTAGGTGCTTGAGCTTACAGTACGGCTTGCGCTGATGCTTAGGCTCAGAATGGGATGTCGTCATCTGCTGTGATCTCCTTGTTCGCAGCCTTGATTGCTTCCAGACGGGCGTTGATGGCTTGGATCAACTGCTTGTCTTGGGCGCTAGGATTCTTGTCCGCCATGGCCTTCGGGATCCAGTGCTCGGCAATCTGGCCCACCGAGATGTCGTTGAGGTCGCACAGCGGGACGCCGCGGAACTTACCCACGTGCACCTGAGTCTTCAGGATGTCGGTCGGGCGGTTGGTAGAACCATCGGGCCTGATGGTAACGACCTTGTCGTCCTCCCGGGGAGGTCTGTCCTGCAGGCGTACCCACTGGCCCGACGGTTTCAGCTCGCCGCTCTTCAGCGGCATGATGAGCTTGATGTTGGCGTACACCTTGGTGCCGTCCATCGACTCCTCGTGAGCGATCACGATGCTGCAGGACTTGCCAATCAGGCTCTCTAGGTCGAGCGACTTGTTCTCTTGCTCGTTCAGCTTCCGCCCAAACCAGTCCTTGAGGAACTTTGTCAACGCTGCCTTCTCGTGCAATGAAGGCACCATTGGCTTGGTGAACACTACCCACGGCTGCACCGGGTCGCGTGAGTCGTCCTGAAGATCAATCTCAAATGCGAACTTGAACTTCTTCTTGGTTCCGTACTCGGTCTCGTACTCCTTGAGCGGAGTCACGTCCACACACACCGCCTTGCCCGTATACTCGGGGCACGGTGCGTACTCTTTCTTACCGCCGCTTGCGCTGATTATCATGTCGTCTTACGTGTTGTTGTTGTTGTTTACTTGGAGGCCTGTTTTTCGACCTCCGAAAGCTGTTTCGCCATACGGCTGTACTGCGCCCAATAGTCGGGCCATGTCTGCTTGATCTTCGCTAGGTTCTCCGTATCGGCCACAAGGGCCGCGGCACCTAGTTTCCGCACAAAGCTGCCTCCGTATTCCATCATCGTCTCAATGGTTTTCTTGTCGTTCACTTGGTTGCCTTTCCCCGGCGTCGTGTCCAGTAGGACGTGAACTCAATCTTCTTGGCCCGTGCTGCACGGAAGGCTGCACCGACCTCGCCGCGGGCCAGCACACGCAGCCCGTCGCCTTCACGCTGTATTTCTTTGGCTGATCTCATGGTTTCTCGCTTAGTTCTTTGATGATCTTGGTCCTCGCTCGCCCCTTAGCTCGCACGATGAGTTGCAGGATGATGATGGGGTCCACGGTTGAAACGTGCTGCCAGTATGGTCTGGCTGCGTCGAGTTCTCGTGCGCGGTCGATGTCCACCACAAGCACCTCGCTGGTCATCTTGTGCCGGTAAACGAAACAGACGCAGAAGTTGTCGGGGAGGGTTCTCACAGCTTGGCCTCCTTGGCTTTGCGCTGCTGAATCCAGTTGTCGATGGCATTTAGAACAGCGGCATGGATGTTTTCTACGCTCTCCAACCGCTT
>DAIRDB010000081.1:0-7249 GCA_036796405.1 Gammaproteobacteria bacterium
GCAGGCAGGCAGTCGCAAGCCCGGAGCAAGGCAGGCAGCGCCCGCGCCCGTGTAAACGTACGCAAGCCCGCGCCCGTTGCGGCGGGATTTAAACAAAACGCCCGCCGGCCCCGAAGGGCGCAAGCGGGCAAAGGGAAAGGGCCGGGCAGTTAAGCGCCGGCCCTGAATTATGGGGGAAAGTTTACTTCATGCGGGAAATCTTCAATTTCATCCCGATGGAGTAACCTTGCGGGAATTGTTCCAAGGCGAGCCATCGGGCAAAAAGGCGAGAAACGGTCACGACCTCAACCTCCGCGACCGTTTTCCCATCCCGGAGGAAACGAACGCGCCAAGCAACGGGGCGCGGAATCATGGGCCGCCCCTTTCCGCATGGGCGCAAGCGTCTGAAAAAGAGCAAAACATCTCCGCGTTCATGTCTCCAAAGGAAACGTAATAAAGCGACAAGGCGGAGTCCCACGAAATCATTGCCCGAAGGGAGCCCGAAGGCTCCCGCATCTCCCAAACGAAATCTTCCCGTTGATGAAGGTTCATGCGTATTTGCTCCCGAATTTACTGTCGGCAACTTCCTCCGCCTGCCTTGCAAGGTCGGCAAATCCTTCCTCCGCCAAGATTTCCCGCAAACACTCCGCCGCCTGCGCGATCGCCTCCGCGAAATTTTCCTCCGTTAACGGGCCGCCCGACCATTCGCTTTCCCAATGGTCGCGGAAATCCATTCCGCAAGGCAGGTCGGGCAGGTCGTGAATGGAAAGCCCGCCACACATGCGTTTTGCTTGGTAATTCAGGCAGGCGCCCGCAAGCGCCCGCGGCCCTTTCCTTCGGAGGATTTCCTCCGCCTTGGCAAAGGAGGCGCTCATTTCACACCTCCCGTCGCGACGACGAATCCGGATTCATCTTTCCGGGCCGGACCCTTGGCGCGGAGTCCGACTATGCGCCCGCGCCCGTCGAGGAAGCGAAGGTCGTGCAAATCCCCGTCGATCACGGGCCGCCCGCCCCATTTCGCGGGCAAGGGTTCGCCTTTCTTCGTCGAGAAAACGACCGCCACGTTTCCGCCGGCCCTTGCCAATTCAAGCGCGGTCTCTCCGTTGCATTCACTCCGGGAGAACGTGAGGGAATAATTTTCAGGCAGACGGCCCGCCAAGAAAGCCCGAACGCGAGCCGCATTTTTCGTGTAATCGTAAAAGCGAATCGCGGGAAAGCGACGCATAAGGGAAACGCCAATTTGCCCGCCAAGGTTTTCCCAAGGCAAATCAGAGGTTCCATTCAAGCGTACGCACAACTCCATGCCTTGGCGCTCCGCCTTGCGTTGCGCGCTCGCGATGTCCTCCGCGAGGGTTTCGACGAATCCCTTGGGATCGCGGAAAAAGGCCTGCGTCTTCGCGATGCGGGCGTCCTGCACGTTCGAAAAGGCGCCCATGCCTGCCAAGTTAAGGCAGGAAAACAGGCATCCTTCGCTTGCATGGGCGCAGACGTTGCGGCCCGATAGGGATCCGGGCGCAAGGTAAAGGATCGCGGTCAGGAAACCAAGGGATTCCCCTTTGGTCGTTTTAGCGTTTTCAGTGGTTAGCAGTTGCATGTTACGGGCTGGTTTTACGGGCTGGTTGTTGGTTTTAGTTTACCCTGGCAAAGTGTACGCAAAGGCGAGCGCGATCACGGCGCCCGCGAGGATGCATCCTAGGGTTTCGAGTACTTGTTTCTTTGTCATGACGGGCACACTGTAGCCCATCCCGTCCCCTCCCGTAAAGCCCGAATCCCTCCGCCCCGCTTGTCAGTAGTTTGCCTAATGCCCGTATTATCTTGCCTTATCATCCCGCCCTCATTTGCAATTCCTCCGCCCGCTCAACCTTTCCCTACCTTGTCTTCCCTCTCTCCCGCCCGCTCCCTTGCTCCCTCCCTGACAAGCCCCAATTCGGGCGGCCCGACCGAAAAGCCAGCAAAGCCAGGGAAAGGCAGGCCGCGTAAGCGGGCAATAGCGGGCAGGAAAGCCCGCTTTAACGTCCTTATGAAAGCGGGCCGCCTTGATGAGGCGCTTGCTTGGCATGAGCGGGCCGGGCTTGCCCGTTACGGGATCCCCGCTCCCGCCCTCCCGCCTCCGGCGGACCTCGGCGCCTCCGCCCCTCCCGCCGTCGCCCCTGCCTCCGGCAGCCCCGCCGGTCCGGCCCCGTTCCCGCCTCCGGCGGACCACGGGGGGGCGGGGGGTCCACAGCGCCTGGGCCGGGAGAATTGGGATAAAACCACCCCGCCAGTTCAAAATTCGCAGTGCAGTCCGTTAGCTACGGCCACGGCTGTGCCGCTGGCAGTTGAAGCTGACCTCACTCGTCTGGCAGCTAAAGCTGACTACACTCCCACTGTCACTCCCCCTACGGGGGAGTCGGAGGGGGATAGGGGTTTTTGTCAACCACAATCTATTAGCTGTCCTAATCAGGAAGGACTTACGGATAAAGTTGTAAGCGTGTGGCCGGAGGGTGGGGAGGGGATTGTGGGGAGGTTGTGTCGGAACAAGCAGTACAATGAGTTGAGGGTGGTTGGTGAAAAGGGGGAGCTGTGGACGAAGGTGGGGAACTGGCTGTGGACGGGAGGGCTGGTGAGGGGAGAACGGGTGCTGGTGAATCGGGTGTGGGTGAGCGGGGATGACACGGATGCAGAGTATGAAGTGGTGCGGAGGCTGGATGTGAATGAGGGGCCGAATGGCAGGCCAATCCAGCCGCGGCCAGAGTCAGGGTCAGACTCGGGGTCAGAGTCCGTGCCACAAATTGAAGACGCAGTTGTGGCGCACGAATCCGCTAATCGTGAACAACAAACGCCCGCAGCATCATTGGATGCACGACAAGCACCTGTGGCTATCCTGCCGCAGTTCCAACGGGAGGAGCCGGACTACCCGCGTAAGCAGGAATCAGCGGAGGATTACATCTCCCGGATCAGGGCGGAGGCCGCCATGTGGGCCAATGGGCAGGGACGGTAGGCGCCATGCCGGAAGGAATCAAAACGGATGGCAGCCATGGCCGGACGACGTACTCACCGCAAAAGCTCGTCAATGACTTGGCGGTGGCTACGTTGGAGGGAAGAGGGCTGGGGCTAAAGAAACATCCTCGACTCGGGTATGTGACCGAGGAGGACAAACGACTATTTCAACGAATCGTGGGAATTACCGTGGAAGAATTCAACCAACGCTTGATCGGCAAACTGGATAACTTGGCTGACCGGATTGTGGACCGGATGCTGGATACCGTGGAGGACACTCCGCTTAACAGCCTCGGGTTCAACTTGGCTGTAGCCATCGACAAACGGCAACGGCTGGCTGGGCTGAACGCCACGCAAGGCGCCAACGTCAACATCCAGGTCAACAACTACGGGAGTTTGAGCAAGGAGGAGATCGTCGCACGGTTGAGCGGCAAAGCCCCCGTGCCCACGATTCAGGCAGCCCCCGTCGAGCTGCCCAACCCCAACGACATCGACGTCAAGAAGCCCGTTGCTGCCAACGTAACCGGCTAATCTCTTCCCGCAGGTTTTGAATCTCTTGGAAGTAGCTTTTTCGCTGCTCGCTGGTTTCGCTTAACTGCTTTCGTAGCGCATGGTTTTGCGCCGCTAGTTCCGCGCATTCGATGGCGGTCTGACCGCCTTGATGCGTCCTGCGCAATTCAGCGTTCTCCGTTTCCAGCGGTGCTAGCTCGTTCTTGAGGAGGCCAACTTCCAGTTCGTACGCATTACACCGAGCGTTTACATCGCGGTAATTGTCAGCCAACTCATCGTACTGCTGTTCCAGTTGAATCAGCTCACGCTCCAACTCACGGGCAAAGTTTACTGACACCCGTTCA
Organism: Gammaproteobacteria bacterium; assembly: GCA_036796405.1. Lineage (GTDB taxonomy): Bacteria > Pseudomonadota > Gammaproteobacteria > Pseudomonadales > Pseudohongiellaceae > CAILUG01. The sequence goes on from DAIRDB010000081.1 coordinate 3,813, forward strand.
GGCCGGCTTACTTGCAGCAACTGCTTTATCGCTGCGTCCGTTCGTGGTGTGTCGCTCATGGGTTGTTCTTCTGCCACTCGCGGATCTCAATCAACCATTCCATGGTGCTGGCGTGCGGCTTGAGTTTGGCTGCGATCATGTCGTAGGCGTCCAGTTCCTTTTTGGACATCAAGTTCACGATGCGAAAGTGATGTTGATCCTGACGGTCTAGGTACTTGGTCAATTGATCGATATGCGCGTGTAGCGCAGCAATCTGATCTTGCTCTGTCTTGGCGTCAGCTAGCTTTAGCTTTAGCTGACGGTTCCACCACTCCTGCGGACTTTCCACGGTGTGGACTGTTGCAAACGCGCACATAGTCTTCCTTCAGTTTGTTGTGCTCCTCAAGGAGCTTGTTGTACTGGTCGAGTAATCCGAAGAACGCATCAGCCTGCCGGCCAGCGTGCCATTTCTCCTCGGGCGTCATCACTCGCATTGATGCGTTCATCGCTTCTGTCTGTTCTTGTAGTAGTTCACGGTGCTGCAACTGATGCCAAGCTCGGAAGCAATCTCCCGTTCCTTTCTTCCTAGTTGGAAGTAGAGGTGCCTTACCATGGCACCTCGCTTGTCGGCATCAAACGTGTTGGTGCGTCGTCCGCGTGTCATCCGAATCTCATCACCCGGTTGCGTTGGGTCCAGAACGGGCCAAATGACATTCTCACGCATACTTCGTCGCCTTGGTACTTGATGATGGTGACCAGCTCCATATCACCGCACGGGAATTTAATGTAGGTCATTTCTTCTTCGCAGCCTGCGCCTCCAGCATCTGCTGCTTGATGATTGCCAACTCCTCCTTGCGCCACGGCTCGGACAGCATCTCCAACAGCTTGGCGCTCTCAATCGGAACCACGACGGATGCCTGGTGCCCCAGCACCATCAGCGTGTCCATCCAGATGTCGTAACCAGCGGCCCGCGCCAAGTCACAGAACCCGTAGTCTTCCGAGATGAACACGTTGGGTTCATCGTAGCGGATCGTCAGTTCCCGCTCAATGCGTGCGCGGAGCACCTCATCGTTCTTCACCTCGGACAACGCCGCCCACACTTGCTTCAGTCGATGGTCGCTGGTGTTCCTGCCTTTCAGTTCCATCGGGAACAGTTCCGGCACGCTCTTCGGCGCACGATTCGGGTCCGTCAAAACAGCGACGCGGTCAGGATTCTGCGCCGCGATCTTCTTGAACACGGGCACCTTGATCTTGGAGAAGCCAATGCTCGCCCGCTCCACCCGCTGCAAGCCGGCGTCGTCGGGCTCCTCGCCCTTGATTGCCTGAACGTGCCAGTGCGTGTCCAGCGACCGCGACGAGTAAACCGCCGTGACGATATCCCGGTCATGCCCGATCAGCCGCATAAGCGCACTGGCGGTCATGTCTTCCCCGTTCCGCATCGCCAGCACATCCTTGTCCCAGAAGATCAGCTCATCAAATCCCTGCTCCACGGCATACGCCGCGATTTCGTTGCGAGCGATCTGCACCGCAGGACCGTCCAACAAGATCCAATCCAGTTTAACTTCTGGAATTTCCGCTGTAACCATTTGCAGGCTGGTGCGGAAATACGACTTCGGGATGTCTCCCTTAAGCGGCGTGCCGATCAAGATGCGTTTGTGGGCCATGGGAGGTAGAAAAACCACAGTCGCACCGGTTGGAATACCAAATCTACCAAAGTTACCTCATATTAGCGGCGCTAATACCGTGTTACGCCGTGTCTATCGGACTTTACCGCAGCTAATGACCGATGTATCGGAGCTTATGGTCACAAAACGAGCGGTGGACGAGTGGTTGATTGAACCGGACGTGGAAGGCGCACGCGAATACGCCCGTTTGAGTATTTACGCCGAGCCGGAAGGACTGAACATCGACGGCCAAGGGCTGATTCCGTGGGCACAGATCGAATCCAGCCGCCTCACCTACACCGTTCACATGAAAAAGCGCCATGCAGCTCGCTGACCGCTACTACGCTGACGACTTCAAGCCCGATTTTGGCATCCCGTGGATACCAAACCCGCCCGACGCAGAACTGTTGAGTTGGCCGCACGACAAACTTGCGTCGTACCTAGCGTTTCGGGAGCAACGGAACCAAGAAGCCCTGCAAAACCCTGTCGGCGCCGGTTGGATTCTCCCGTCTTGGCAGACGGTGATGAACAACTGGGGCAAGTACACGAACCACATCATCCTAGGTGGCAACCGGTCGTCGAAATCCATGATCGCCAGTCGCCTTTGCGTGTGGGCGGCTGGTACGATCCCAGGCGCAGAGGTCCGCGCCTACCACGTCAACGAGGACCGGAGCATCGAAGACCAGCAACGCATGGTCTGGGACGCTCTGCCGCTCGGCATCCGCAATTTACCGACGAAGAAAGGTCTCAATCACAGTGTCCAGTACTCCCAGAAGAACGGTTTTACTGATAACATCTGTATCCTGCCTCCTGTTAATGGTTTCCGTCGTGGTGGCAGTATTAAGTTTAGTAATTACCGCAGTTACCAAGCTGACGCACAGGTAGCCGAAGGTTACCGTGCCCACTTGATCTGGTGCGATGAAGAGTGTCCGCAGAAGATGTTTGAAACGCTCCAATACCGGACCACGGACTTCCATGGACGCATCATCCTCACGTTTACTACTCTCACAGGCTGGACACCTCTGGTACAGGACATCCTCGGGAAGACTCGTACCATTGAAAAGCGATTTGCCCCGCTGGTGGGTCGAGAGCTACCAGTCGTCCAAGAGTCCCTTTCCCGACCGGGAACTGTTATCTACTATTTCTGGACTGAAGACAACGCCTTCATTGATACCAGCGACTTCCGCAACAAACTGCTCGGTCGCGCCAAAGACGAAGTGCTGGCCCGTGCGTATGGCGTACCGACTAAAAGCATCACTAGCGTGTTTCCGGGCTTCAATAAGGAGGTTAATGTCATTCCGCATGAAAGATTACCGTGGATCAACAACATCGACTATCAGACCACCCGATTCATGGCTCTGGACCCCGCAGGGAGCAAAAACTGGTTCATGCTCTGGGTCGCCATTGATGCTGGAGGAACGTGGTGGGTCTACCGTGAGTGGCCTGACTATGACGACTGGGCACTACCTGGCGCCGGCCCCGAAGGTAAGCCCGGCCCCGCGCAAAAGGGCAGCAAGAAGGGAATAATCGACTACGTTGAGTTGATTAAGCACTGCGAGCAGGGCGAACAAATCTTTGAGCGGTTCATTGACCCGCGACTGGGCGCCGCCGAAAAACAGTCGCAGGAAGGCGCGACCACAATCATCAGCGAATTGGATGAGGCTGGCATGATCTTCCATCCCGCGCCCGGCGTGGAGATCGAAAACGGCATCCAACTCATCAACGGACTGCTGTCGTACGACGAGAAGAAGCCGCTGTCCGCGCTGAACGCTCCCAAGCTGTACATCAGCGACC
>DAIRDB010000081.1:7349-9525 GCA_036796405.1 Gammaproteobacteria bacterium
GACGAGAAGAAGCCGCTGTCCGCGCTGAACGCTCCCAAGCTGTACATCAGCGACCGCTGCCAGAACTTGATTTACTCCATGCAGGAGTACACGGCCAAGGGCGGAAAGGACGAGGCGACCAAAGACCCCATCGACTGCTTGCGCTACCTCTGCGTGTCCAACTGTAGCTTTGTGGACCCGCACGCCGCCGAACAGGTGTCCGACCGCACTTGGAGCTATTGATTGCTTGCCACCTTTGTTATTGCGCCCATTAGGTGCGCTTATCAAAGCCCATGAGTTCCATTGACGGCAACGCCACCTCCGTTCCCCCTGATCCCGGCCTGCAACTTGCCCCACCGGAGAACAAGGGTCCAGACTTCAATCTGCTCAAGAAGGCGTTTGAGGACTGCGTGCGGGACAATCAGCCGTTCATCGACCAATGCCGGCTGAATTACGAGACGCGGTACGCCATCTGGAACGGGCAATCCGCTGACGGCAAGAAACACTCCCGCGAAGGTAGCAAAGTCAGTCCAACGCCGTGGGACGGCGCCAGCGACCTGCGTGTCTTCCTCGTTGATAACATCATCAACAAGAAAGTCGCCATGGAGTGCATGGCGTTCAAGCGGGCCAACCTGACCGCCGTGCCCGTGGGCGCGGAGGACGGTGCCCGCAGTCAGCTTGTCAGCAACTTCATGCGCTGGCTGATCCAAACGCAGATTCCCGAGGTGGAGCGTGAAGTCGAGATGTGCTCCAACTACATGAACGAGAAAGGCGTCGCCGTCATGGGTCAGTTTTGGGAGAAGCGGCGCGAGAAGGTGCTGGTCAACGTCCGCGTCCAGGATCTTCAACAGCAGTTCCCGAACATCGACATTGTCGCACTGGTCGAGGACAAGTCCGCCGCTGACGACCTCAAAGCCATCTTCCAAGAGCAGTATGGTTGCTCCAAGGACAAGGCGGCGAGGATGCTGAAAGAGCTGCGCGAGTCTGGCGAGACCACAGTGCCGATGGACGGTCCCGAGCGGTCGTACCCCGTCATCCGTGCGTTCAATCTGGATGAGCACGTCTTCATCCCGTCATTCTCGACGGATCTGGAGCGCGCTCCCGGCATCTACCGCGTCGAGTACTTCACCGCCGAGCAACTGCGGGCGATGGTCTACACGGACGGCTGGGACGAGAAGTGGGTGGAGAACGCGATTCAGAAAGTGCGCGGCAAGCTGATCACCATCAGCCCGAGCGAGTATCTTCAGCCCATCTCCCGTTCATTCGTTTACACGCAGCAACGGTTCACGGACCGCATCGGCGTCGTCTACGCTTATCAGCGGTTGTCCGACGAGGATGGCACGCCTGGAATCTACTGCACGGTGTTCAACCCGATGCTGCCGCCCGATCAAAACCACGACGGCTGCGCGAAGACCGGGCTTTTGGGTTACGCTCACGGCGAGTATCCGTTCGTGCTGTATCGCCGCGAGTACTTGAGCCGTAAGCTCCATGACTCCCGTGGACTGCCGGAGCCGGGCAAGCCGTGGCAGGATCAAATCAAGGCGCACAAGGACTCGCGCATCGACGCCGCTTCCCTCGGTATCCTTCCGCCCATCTGCTACCCTCAAGGCCGCCCGCCGGGTCGTTGGGGTCCGGGTGCGATGATCTCGGAACGGCGCCCGAACGAGTACCATTACGCCGACCGTCCGATACCGGACATGAACACGGACAAGTCCGAGCAATTGCTTGAGACTTCGTTCAAGGAGTACAACGGCTTTGCCAGCCGCGAAGGCGATCCCGCCATCGACCCGATCTACAATCAATTTGAGGTCGATAAGTTCCTCGGCTGCCTCGCCAAGACTTTCCGCCAAGTGTGGAAGCTCTACAAGCAGTACGGCATGGATCAGGTCACGTTCCGCGTGATGGGCGTCAAAGATCCGAACTTCCAGCTCTTCAACAAGGGCGACGTGAACGAGGAGTTCGACTTCTACCTCGCGTGGGATGTGCAGTCGCCGGACTTCAAGCGGATGAGCGAGAAGTGGACGGCCATCATCCAAGCCGCGCAGTCCCTTGACCGCGAAGGCGTCATCGACTGGTCCGCGCTCTGCACCGCGTTCGTGTCCACCATCGACCCGAACATCGCCGAGCGCATCATCCGTCCAGCGCAGCAAGGTCAGCAGCAGATCGTGCAGGACGAGCAGCAGGATCTGGCGCAGAT
>DAIRDB010000082.1:0-9188 GCA_036796405.1 Gammaproteobacteria bacterium
GCTACACCACGCTTGAGGCCGATGCCGGCGGCTTGCCGTCATTCTCGTCACCAGGGAACATCTTTGACGTCCCCAACACCCTGCTGGGCGGGTTCCCGATTGGTGCGGACACGGGTTACGGCACACTTCTGGGCGGTTCCAGCCCATTTGCTGGCGTAGGAGTCACCTTCGCCCCTCCGGCTACCTCCGTCAGCTTTGGGCCGTCTGGCAGCATGATTGGCGGTAATCTGTCGCTGGGTGATATGATCAACCCGTGGAACGTCCGCACGGACATCACGCAGTTGGCTCCTAACTGGGGAACGTGGAATCCCAACGCTACCACCACGGCAGCGGACATGAGCGGCGTTACGTTGGGCCAAACGCCCTACCGGAACATCGGAATCGACCAGAGCGTGATGACTGGTGGCAACGCCCCTGTCACTACCACCAGCAACATCACCAATACGGCTACCAGTGGCGTGGTCACGATGGACCCGTACAGGGTCAATGAATCGACGTTGGGCCAAGGGCCGAACTTCATCATCGACCCGAATCAGTACATCAACCAACCCGTTACAGGTGGTAACGCTTTGCTTGGTGGCGTAGCTACGACGGCTCCTGGAGTAACGGTCATGGACCCGTTTCAAGTGACTGCTAGTCGTTTGCCGGCAGCCACGCTTAACTTGTCGCAAACCCCATCAACTACTACTGGTGGCGATACCGGAGCTGGCGGTGGAGACGGCGTGACGCAGTTGCCTGCGGTCACAGTTACCGGAACGAGAACAACCACCCCAACCATGTCCTCGGAGGATATGCGTAAACTGCTGGATCAGGCTACGGCTGCATGGGGTCCGCGTCCGTTTGAGCTTACTCCAGTTGTTACCAGCACGTCCAGCACTACTGCTACAACCACGGCAACTGTAACGCCTACCACAGTTGTTACCTGCCCTTCGCCAGAAACTCCGATTTTGCTGTCAGACGGAAAAGAGGTTCCTGCTGGAAACCTCAAAGTTGGTATGCGCGTTCGTACCGCGCATGAAATTACCGGAAAGTGGGGAGATTATCCCGTCAGCCGGGTCGAAGTTGTACGAGATAAGCGTTTACGTTTGGTCTTGGATCAAGGCGCGTTTGTCTGCTCGCCTACTCACAAATTCAGCACTGGAAATGGCTGGAAAGAAGCGAAGGACTACAAGGCTGGCGATGCACTTCAGCATCGGACGGTTTTGTCCGTGTCTACGATTGAGGATGGAGATGTTGTAAGCATCACGATTGATGATGCTCATACTTACGTCTCTAGCGGACTGCTGTCTCACAATAAGAGTCTTCCGCCTCCTCCTCCACCGCCTCCAATCGTACCTCCTGGAGTAGTTGGTCCAAAAGAGCCTCCTCCTCCGCCGCCTCCTCCCTTCTTTCCAGTCAGCACAACTGGTACTGGAACCATTACTCTTGGCCCAACTGGACCAACAGGCGGAAACACCAGCACATCATCCGCCATGACCCAGCGCGACGTTGCTGCCGAGCTGGCAAAGACGCTCCCCGCGCTCCAGCAAAACCAAGCCGCCATCCAGAAGATGTATGGCGACCTGTACAGCCAGTTCATGCCAAAGGGCATCAGCCAGACGGAGCAGGGGCTGATTGACCAGTACCAGACGGATCTCGCCCGCTTGCAACAACGGCAGGCGGGCGTCCTTGCCCCCGAGGACATCCGCCAGTCGCAGCAGGCCGCCCGTGAGGCTTATGGAGCCCGTGGGCAGGTCATGGCCCCCGGCGCCATTGGAGCGGAGATCCTCAACCGCGAGGCCATCCGCCAGCAACGGGAGGATCAGGCCCGTGCCGCGCTGCAATCCAGCTACGGAAACATCCTCAACACGGCCAACATCCAGACCGGCAACCTGTTCAGCCCGATTGCCAGCCTGATGAGCGGTACGTTCAACCCGCTCGGTGCTTACCCCGCCGACGTGTACGGCACCAACGTCAACGCCCAGCTTGCCCGCGAAATCGCCCAGAAGAACTACGAGGCGGCGGTCAAGTCAGCGGAGTTGTCCGGTGCCGCTGCAAAGCAGGCTGGAACGACCTCCGCGATTGGGCAGATTGGTGGCGCCTTGTTGCCCGGCCTGCTTACCAGCATCTTCTGCTGGGTTGCCCGCGAGGTTTACGGCGAGAACAACCCGAACTGGAAGCGATTCCGTGATTGGATGTTCTGCCATGCTCCCGTGTGGTTCTTCAACTTCTACCTGAAGCATGGTGAGCGCATCGCTGCTTGGCTGAAGCGTAATCCGTGGGCCAAGCCCGCCATCCGTGTCTGGATGGACAGCCGCATCCGTTCGATGGAGAAACGTGAACTGGTACTGAAGGAGGCCGTTTAAGATGCCATACGCACCTGGAATCCAAGACATCAGCGGTCAGCTCATCGCGCAGGGTATGTCCCAAGCCGGGGCAGCCCGTGCGCGGGCGATTGAGAGCCTTGGGGAGAGCATCTCCGGTGGCATCAAGCAGTATCAGCAGAACCAAATGTTCACCCAGCAGGCTTTGGGTAAGTTTGGTCAGCAACTGCAAGATCCGACGTTCAAGCAATACGTTGATCAGGTCATAAATGATGATCCTAACTCTCCACAAGTGCCCGAACCGTTGAGAAAAGCGTTCAAGAACGCAGCGGCTGGCAAAGTGGACATTTACGACGCTGCTCTTCTTGGAACCGCTGCCGAAGGTTATCAGCAGAATCAAATGCGGCAGGCGCAAACTGCGCTTGTGACGGCTCAAGCCAACGAGCTTCGCAACAGAATAGCTCGGGAGCGTGCCGTCGCTCAAATGCTTGGCCTTCCAACCGGCGAGCCTTCCGCTGAAGCAGCGGGTTTGGAACGCGCACCTGCGCCCACTACGGTGAGTGCTCCTTCTCGCATTGATACAGTTTCTGCGGATGCAGTTGCAGCTCCTCAAACGGCGCCCGTTGTGCCTGCGCGTCGCGCTCCAGTTGAAGCGCCTCCTTCTGTTCAAGCGGCTATTCGTGGCCTTGAATCCTTTACTCCTGACATTGCTCAACAAGCTCAACGTGAGGCTGCGCTAAAGTTCCTGTCGTCCGGGCAATACCCCGATCCTACGTTGATCGCTCAACGTCTTGTGGCCGAAAAACGCAAGCAGGCCGCCGAAGAGCGGCAGATGACGCTGGAGGATGCTAAACAGCAACAGGAGGCGTTTAACGAAAGCCAAAAGGGTCTTCCTCCTGGCCAACGACGAGCTGCTACCGTCAAGGAGTCTGGAACTGGAGGCTATTATGTCCTCAACATCGGCATGGCAGAGCTAACTCCTTTGGAGAAAAAGCAACTGGAAGCCGACACAAAACAAGAGGAGTTTCGACTCGCCCGCATCAACGAGCGGATAAAAACCGACATAGCAACTGCTCAAGCCGACCGTTTAATTGCTCCAGCGGTATCAAATTTGGAACGGATTATTAGGGAGGGAAATCTTGATGAAGGATCCCTGGCTACCGTCAAAGCGAACATAATGAATTTTGGGAAAGCATTGAACTTTCCAGTAGATGAACGAAAGCTGTCAGATACCCAGCAAGCGTTGGCTTACTTCGGCCAGATTGTTCTTCCGACGTTTGCTTTCACGAAGGGAAGCATCTCCGACAAGGAGACGGAATTGTTCAAGTCTTGGAATCCCCAACTCGGGTTGAGCAATCAGGCTAACCTTGAACTTCTTGGAGTACTGCAAAAGCGCATCAATCTTAACCGCCAGATCGAAAGCCTAGCCAACAAGGTTGATGCCCAAGAGATAAGTGAGAAGGATTACATCACCCGTCGTAACAAGTTAATTGCGGCTTACGACGATTCAATCCCGTCCCCTAATGAACTTCGTGAACGGTCTGGAGTGCGCGATCAACCCATCGCTCAAGGTCTTGGGGTTGGCGCTGGTGGTGAACCCGTTCCCACCCAACAGCCGGTGACCAATGCGAGTTCAATGTTCAACGCCCTTATGCAAAAGGCCAAGAAAGGACAGACGCCATGAATCAAATGGAAGACGACATTGAGAGCAAGGCGTTGGAATTGGCGAAAGCTGGCGTTGTTCAAAACGACATTGAGGCATGGATTGATGTCGCTCGTAAGGAGCGGGATTCAGCAGCTCCAAAGATCGTTGCTCCATCAGAGCCTTCCGGTTCCGATCAACTGAAGGCCGATCTTGGATACCTTGGAAAGACTGGCGGGGAAATGGCCGCCAGAGGTGCTGCCATCGCCGCTGGTCAGGGCGCTGGACTTCGTCTTCCAGGAGTAATGAAGGCTATTGGCGTTCCGGTTGGTGGAGCGATCTCGGCTGCAATGACCGATGTTGCTTTGCAGCGGATGAGCGGAAAGCCGTACAGCCTTGGTCAAACTCTTGAAGAGGCTGCCATTGGCACGCTTCCCGGTATTTCCGCTACTCCCGCAGGAATGGCCACTGCCAGAAGCGCCATTCAAACCGCTCCAAAGGTCTTAGAGTACTTTGCTTCACCGCAGGGCTTTCGCACGCTGGGAACATTGATGGCTGGCAAAACAGCCAAAACGATGACCGAGGAAGGTCGTGTTCCCACTATGGGCGAAACGGCTTTAGTCGTCGGAGGTGCTGCCGTTGCAGGAAAGACATCGGTGACGCCGCCAACCAAAGGTCAGATTGAGCAGGCCAAACGCGCAGTTGATGATGCGGTCACGAATACCAACGTAAAGGAATGGCTGTCAAAGGGCGGGAAAATTGACCCGACTTTGAGCTACCGTGATTCTGCGGTTAATCGCGGCGTGTCTACCGTTGCCGGGCCTAGTTCCGTTCAACGTGAGGCTAATGCCGAGAACGCAAGGGTGGTTAATCGCCTAGCCCGAGAGGAGATGGGATTCCCAGAGACGCAATCGTTGGCCCCCATCAACTTCACGGATCTGATCGTGAAGAAGTCGCAGTCATTGCGTGACATTGAAAGCCTTCCTGCGCCCGCGGCTGGTGGATCATTCAAGGATCAGGTGAACACGGTCCGCAAGGCCCGCGAAGAAGCCAGCAATGCTTGGAAGAGCTACACGGCTTCAGCCGCCAAAGGTAAACCGGACACGGTTGCCCGCGAAGAAGCAAAAAAGCTGACCGCTGCCGCAACTGCCGAGGAAACAGCCTTGGAGAATATGCTCATCAAGGCCGGCGAGAAGGATCTAGCCAACCAATGGAAAGCGGACCGCAGGACACTGGCGAAGATTTACGGCTACCGCGATGCTCTGATTGAAGGAAACATTTCACCTGGCATCATTTCCGACCAGAAATCCATACAGCGTCGTTACGTTGACGGCAATTTTGACCTGATTGCCCGCTTTCACGATACTATGCCAAAGGTGATGCGGGACATCACGGACGTTCAAGTGGTTGAGCAAAACATCCCGCAAATGCTTCAACGGGGAGCGGCGGCCACCGCAGCCATAACTGGCGCGGCCCAACTTGGCGCTAGTCCATTGGCGACTGCTGGAATCGGTATGCTTGGTGCGGCATCACCGGAAATCGCCCGAAAGATCGCGTTAAACCCCTTCTACCAGCGGGTGATGGCGGCACCCCGATATGGCGCGGAAGATCCAGCCTTTGCGTCTTCTCTGGCCCGTTTTGCCGGTATCCGCGCAGCATCTCAATAATCATCATGCCCTTCAAATCCAAAGCCCAGTCCCGTGCGTGCTTCGCGTCTAAAGGCTTCGACGGCTCCGTCGATTGCATGAAGTGGGCGAAGCAGACCCATTACAAGAAGTTGCCCGCCAAGGTGAAGAAGCCCAAGAAGTAATCTCCCATGAACAACAAGTCCCTCCCCCGCTCCAACCACAGCCCGTCCGCCTGCGCCCCGACCAGTGGTGATCGCCTCCACGGCGTTCCCGACATGGTGCAGCGTCCCGCCCGCAAGGGTTACGACTGCGAGAACATCGGCCCCGGCATGAAATGCTCGGACAAAGGCTACAAGATCGTGGACGTCAAAGCGGGTGGCGACACCGCTGTCCTGAAGAACGGCAAGGGCCGCAAGATGAAGGTCGAGGTCGAGTACGAGGGCGAGGACGAGAGCTGAAATGACCGTCTGGGACGTCATGTTCAATGCGGCGGGAGGGGGCGTATTCGGCTCCCTCCTCCATCTTGGCACCTCCATCTTTGAGACTTGGAAGCGCAAGAAGGATGCCGAGGTTGAGATCATGGTGATGAACGCCAAGGTCGCCGCAGCGGAGAAGGCCGCCGCATGGAACGCCTTCACCGAGTCCCAGAAGCAGCAGGGTCAACCCATCCCAATCCCAGCGAACGCCTCCCCACTGGTAGCCAATGTGTATCTGCTGGTGGATGCGTTCAGGAACTTCACCCGCCCTGGGTTAACCTGGGCCTTGCTGCTGGTGCTGGTCTACGTCTTCGCGGTCAGTCCCGAGGCGGCACGGCAGGAGATGCTGGGTGAAATAACATTTGGCGCCTTTACCGCCCTATTCTGGTGGTACGGCAGCCGCTACAACCTGAAAAGGTGAGTCATGCCCACGGATGAGCTGGACGCCCTGAAAGCCAATGTGGAGGCGATGAAAGACGCCGTCCACCGGATCGAAAAGGCCATCGTGGGGGACTTGGATATGGGCCACAAGGGTATCGCCAAACGGCTGTACGACGTGGAGAAGAAGACCAGCGAGCACTCCATGCGGTTTTACGTCTGGGGCGGCATTACGACGGGTGCCGCCCTCATCATCACTCATTTCAAGAACAAGCTCTTCCCGTGAAGGGAGACCGGAGGTTCGTGGTGGTGTCGGACAACCATGGAGACATGGCTGACGAGACCGCGCTAAAGGCCCTGGAATCGTTTTTAAGCGACTTTAAGCCAGAGGTCAGGGTCCACGCAGGGGACAACTGGGATTTCCGCAATTTGAGGCGTGGAGCGACGGATGATGAGCGGGCGGCCAGCTTGGTGGATGACTGGGAAGCTGGGAGTCAGTTCCTGACCAAGTTCTTCGCGGGCGGGAGGGAGAATTGGTTCTTGCGGGGCAACCACGATGAACGGCTATGGATGTTCGCCCATAGCGCCACCGGGCTATTGCGGGACTACGCCCACGATGGCATCAAACGGGTAGAAGACTTAATCAGGAAGTCCCATGCAAAGATGTTGCCTTACGATAGTGCCCTGGGGGTGCTGGATCTGGGCAAGCTACGGGTGCTGCATGGCTACCACACGGGCACGGCAGCCTGCCGCAGCCACGCCAACGTGTACGGGAACTGCCTTTTCGGCCACGTCCACAGCATTGAAGCCGCTGCCGTAGCGTCATTCCAGCCAGCGGAGGCCAGGAGTATTGGCTGCCTTTGCCGTCGGGATATGGACTACGTTGCAGCCAAAACGGGCAAGTTGAGGTGGGGCCACGGCTGGGCCGCCGGCATCCTGCACGGTGACGGAAGTTACACACTTACACAAATCAGGAGGATAAATGACACATTCACCGCACCGATTGCGTGGAAAAGCTATTAGCTGGGCGGAAAAGTTCGAGGAGATGCAGAAGGAGGAGACCGGTGCGCCCGAGCCCGGCTTCTACACCACGCTGCAATGGTCGAAGAAGATCAAACGGAGCACGCCGCAGACCCAGCGGTTGCTACGGATGGCAGTGGAGGCAGGGGAAGCGGAGATCCGCAGCTATCGTGTGCAAGTGGCGTTGTACAAGCGCCCCGTCCCGCATTACCGGTTCATCAAGCGGGCTGGAGTCAAATAGCACTCTGGAAGTTTGTACTTGTGATTGTCGTGTTTTCGACAGTTCCAACGCGCAGGAATTACCTGCAAATTTGAAACATCATGAATCCCGCCGCAGTTGATCGGCATAATGTGATCAACATGATGCACGATTCCCAAGCACTTGGAAACCCGACGAGCTATTTCGTAGCAGCCTCGGATTGCGGCCTTCCAAGCGTTTTCCGGCGTTGCTTTGTCCAGAGCATCTTTCCGTACGGCATAATACAAAGACCGGTCTTTGCTTGCTTTCTTCGTCGGTTTCTTGGCGCGATACTCTTTGCATCTGCTTTCATACATCGCAACCGAAAGCCTGTAATGACATAACGACTGTCCATTCTTCGGCCCAATTTTCGTCAGTCTTCGCAACAGATAGAGGTTAGTTTCATATTTGAACCGTTCCCCGTCTACCCATATCTCTTTGTCCTTTTGGTAAGAAAGGAAAATCATTCCGTCTTCACGAACGTCGCCGCGACTTAACCTCCAATCGGGATTTTTTACATAGCCATGTTTACTCCGTACGCTCAATGAGCACGGTTGTCTTCCGGTAAGGCTTCTTGACCTGGTACTGGCGGAACTGGAAGTCGATGGTGGTGGGATCATCGTCCGGTATCAGTCCCTCGTAGCGGATGGCGTCTAGGAGGGGTTTGCAGCCACCGGCCCCGTTATCGACGTCGAGGGGGCGGGAACCATAGCGGGTGATGGTAACGCGGAAACGAGGGCGTCCCTTGCCTCCTTTTTGAGCTTGGTCAGTATCCAATGGTTCCTGCCCAGCATCGTGTTCAGGCTTGGCGTGGTGTAGCCGGTGAGGGTCAAAGACAGCGGATACTGGGTCTGGGGATTCCATGGCTTGTTAGCGACCTTTGGCTTCGTTCGCCGCTTTCCTGACACGGTAGAAGTTGCAGATTTGCCACGCATAACAATGGGAGATTCCGAATAGCCTAGCGATACTCACGCAGGAGATTCCCGACCAATAAAGCTCCCGCATCCGTTTGACGTGCCACGGGCTTGTACGAGTACGGTACTTCCTTCCAGTCCAATACCGGATCGGGGCTGGGTCTGGCGGGATGTACGGCGGGCGGGCCATTGAGCTGGCTGATGATGTACTTCTGGGCGGAAGCGTCCAGCGCAGACCAAGGCTTGTCAGCGTTGTCGGGGTTCGTGCTGTTCTCCCGTACCCACTCCCGCCAGCCGGCGGGTTCATCCGCCTTCGGTGCCTGCGGACGGTTGAAGGATGACTGACCAGGGGCGAAGCCCAGCGGGCGGTCCGTCATCGCCTTGTTGAGCCAATTCACGAACCGACGCTGGGAGACCCCGACGCCACGGACGGATGCCCACGCTTGGGCTTTCCCCAGCTCCCTGCGGATGTCGATGCCGGCATAGGCAGGGTTGGCCTCCAACTCCTTCAGCCAATCCTCATCGGTGGCTTTTGGTAGCAACTTTTTGGGTTTTGGGGCTACTGGAGCCCCATTTGGTAGCAACTTTT
>DAIRDB010000083.1:0-9088 GCA_036796405.1 Gammaproteobacteria bacterium
GCGGCTGCCGTGAAACGGCTGGCTGCGGCGCACGGGGAGCTCGGCGTGGCGGCCCTGCTGGCCGTCGCCGTGCTGCTGCAGTTCGGCCACACGCTCGACGCTTATTGGCGCGGTGACGACACGGCCATCCTCGCCCACGCGCTCAGCGAAACCCTGCCGGCCATCTTCTTCGAGCCTGCCGCCTGGCAGCGCCTGTCCACGGCCAATCTCACGCCGTGGTTGTCGCTGTCGTTCGCCCTCGACGCCGCGCTCGGCGGCATCGAAACGCCGTGGCTGTTCCGCCTGCATCAGCTGGGCGCGCTGGCGGGCCTGCTCACCACGCTGTGGCTGTGCTGGCGGCGTCGCTGCGGCGACCGGCTGGCGCTGCTGCTGACCCTGCTGTTCGCGGCCGGGCTGCCCACCGCCCACCTTGCTGCCGAGCTGATGACGCGCCACTACCTGGAGGGGCTGTGGCTCAGTCTGCTGGCCTGGCTCTGCTACCGCCGTGCTCGCGAGCGGGCCTCGCTGCCGTGGTTGCTGGCCGCGGCCGCGGCCTATGCCCTGGCGTGCAGCGCCAAGGAAATCTACGTGCCGCTGCTGCTGTGGCTGACCTGGGTCGAAGCGCTGGACCTGCAGCAGCGCGGCTGGCAGGCCTGGCGGCCGGCACTGCAGCGGCTGCTGCCTTTTCTGCTGGTGGCCGCCGCCTACGTGCTGTGGCGGCGCGCCATGCTGCCCAGTCTGGCCGGTGGCTATGCCGACAGCAGCCGCTGGTTGGAGCCGGTCTACCTGCGGCAGGTCCTGGCCGCACTCGTGCGACTGCCCGTGCTGCTGTTCGGTGCCGCCACGCCGCTGTTTTTACTGGCGGCGCTGCTGCCACTGCTGCTTTACCTGCGGGCCCAGCCCGCGTACGTGCTCACGCTCGGCGTGGGGGCAGCGCTGGTGCTGCTGCCGCTGGTACCGTTGGTGGCCTACCCCGGCCTGCAGGCACCGGATCGCTACCTGTGGCTGCCGTGGTTCGCGCTGGTGGCGGCGCTAGTGAAGCCGCTCGCGGCGCTCTGGCAGCCGGCGGGCGGCACGGCGCTGGCCACGCGCCGAAACCTGCTATGGCCTGCGGCGGCGGGGTTGCTCCTGCTGCTCACGCTTGCGCAGCGCAGCGCCAGCCGCAGCGACGATGCCGGCCAGCAGGCCGCCGACCTGCAGCTGCGCTTCGCCTGGCAGCAGGGCAGCGGTGTGGCGCTGGAACCCGACGCCGCACTGGCCGCCACCTTCTGGCAGCTGCAGGGGCTCGCCACGCTCAAGCAGCGCGCCCATGGCGGCGACCTGCCCGTGCTGGTGTTCGACGACGAGGACCTGCCCACCGGGTTGCCGCTGTACCGCTACGAGGTCTCCTGCCACTGCATGGCCGACATCTCGGCCAGCGTGCCGGCGCGGCGCGAGGCGGCCCGCGCCATCCGCGACGATGACTCGCCACTCAGCGTCGCGTTGCAGAATCGCGATGGCCTGCTGAGCTGGCAGTTCGGGCCCGCCACGAGCGGGCAGTGGCAGGTGCTGCTGCAGGGCCTCGGTCGCCTCCCCCTGCCGCCCGGCGAGGCCGGCTTGCGCACGACGCTGCGCGCGCCGCTGCAGCTGCGGGTCCGGCACCTCGCCGAAGACGGTCGCGTGAGCAGCACCCCGCTGCTCACGCTGCCGCCCGACGGCAGCGTGCTGCAGTGGAGTCGCTAGCGGTGGACCTGGCCGTGCCGCGGGGCCGAGGCCACCTCGCTGCACCGCGACCGCCAGAGCAACCGTGACTGGCATGGCCGAGCGGCGCGCAGCGCGGGCCGCAGTGGGCAAGCCCGGCCGGACCCCGTAACATCGCGCCCCAGTGTGGGCGCACGCTGTTGTTGGCCTGCGCTCTGCCCCGTCTTTCCGTTGCCGATGCAGGATCCCCATGCCGTTCAGCTACAGCGCCCAGCTCAGCACCCTCGTAGGCTTCGCCGAGCGCCTGCAGCCCAAGGCCGTGCTGGATGTCGGCACCGGCATGGGCCAGTACGGCTTCCTGTTGCGGACCAACCTCGAGCACACCCACCTGTTCGAAGTGCAGGGCAGCGTGGGCTGGCAGCGCCCGCGTGAGCAGTGGCAGGTGCGCATCGACGGCATCGAGGGTTGCCGGGAATACCTGACCCCCGTGCACCACTACGCCTACACCACGCTGCTGCTGGGCGACGCCCTCGAGCAGCTGCGCCTGCTGCCGGCTGCCACCTACGACCTCGTGCTCGCCATCGACATCGTGGAGCACTTCCACAAGGCCGACGGCGAACGCTTCCTGCGCGAATGCCAGCGCGTGTGCCGGGGGGCCGTGGTGGTGAGTACGCCCAAGGACTTCATCGCCCAGGAAGTGGCCGCCAATCCGCTGGAAAACCACCGCTCACACTGGACCCGCGCCGATCTCGAGCACTGCGGGTTCACGGCGCTGCTGCCGAGTGCGCTCAGCTGGATCGGCGTGAGCTGGCACGGTGCCGGCCCCCTGCCGGCCGGTCTGCTGGCCGAGTGAGCGCCTTGCCATGACCGACGACAGCGGCACTGGCGAAGCCCCCCTCTACCGCGTGGCCGAGGTGAACGCCGACAACGCCGCCGAGATGCGCGCGCTGTTCGAGCGCGTGTTCGGCAAACCCATGAGCGAAACCTTCTGGCACTGGAAATATCGGCCCGGCCGCGGCCACGGCATGGGCGTGTGGCAGGGCGACGAGCTGGTGGCGCACTACGGCGGCGTGGGCATGGACATCCTGTGGTGCGGCACGCCCTCGCGCGCCGTGCAGATCGTCGATGTGATGGTCACTCCCTCGGTACGCCACGGCGTGCGCACGCAGAGCCCGTTCTTCCTCGCCACCAGCAAGTTCCTCGAGCGCTACCTCGGCTACGGCAATCCCTACGTGATCGGCTTCGGTTTTCCGAGCGATCGGCACCTGGTGCTGGCACGCCATCTCAAGCTCTACGCCAAGGTGGGCGAGATGACCGAGGTCACGGTGGACCGGCCGCACCGGCACTGGAGTGACGTACTCTACCGCTGGAGCACGCTGGCGCCCGACGATTTTGCGCGTGAGCGCGCCACGCTCGACCGGTTGTGGCAGGCCATGGCGACCTCGCTGCCGCAGGCCATCGTTATCCGCAAGGACGCCGAACGGCTGCAGCAGCGCTACGTGCAGCATCCGGAGCAGCGCTACGAGCTGTGGCTGCTGCGAACGCGGCTGCGCGGAACCCCGCTGGCCGTGGTGGCGGTGAAGGTCGAGACGCAGCGCGTGTTCGTGCTGGACGCCGTCTGTGACCAGGCCCGGCTGGCCGATGTGCTGCGGCTGGCCGCGCAGCGCGCCTGGCAGCGCTACGACGTGCCGCTGGTGGCCTGGCTCAGCAGTGCTTACACGGCACCGCTGGCGGCCGCCGGCCTGCGGCTTTCCGCGCTGCCGATCGTGACCCCCTCCAACATCTGGGCGCCGGGCCCCGACCCGGCCACCCTGCAGGACCGCTGGTGCCTGTTCGCCGGCGACACCGACTACCTGTGAGCACGCGGCCATGATGCAGGAACCCGAACTCTGTCCCTTCGTGCCCACGCCGCTGCCCCACGCCGAAGGCCCGTGGCTGGTGCTGGCCCCGCACCCCGACGACGAAAGCTTCGGCATGGGTGGCAGCCTGCTGAAGGCGCGTGCGGCGGGCATCGCCACCCACGTGCTGATCATGACCGACGGGGCGCTCGGCGGCGCCGCGCCCGACATCGTCGCCCTGCGGCAGCGGGAAACCCGGGCCGCTGCCGATCTGCTCGGCCTCAGCGGCCTGCATTTTCTCGGGCAGCCGGACCGTGCGCTGGGGCTGGGCGAGCCCGTGGTGGCGCAGCTGCTGGCGCTGGTGGAAACGCTGCGCCCGGCGGCGCTGTTCTTTCCCGGTGTCTGGGAGATGCACCCCGACCATCGGCGTACGGCGCTGCTGGCCTGGCAGGTGCTGCAGAGGCTGGGCAGTCGCGCACCGGTCGGCATCGCCTACGAAATCACCGGCCAGAGTCCGGCCAACCTGCTGGTGGACATCAGCGCCGAGATGCCGGGCAAGCTGGCGGCGCTACGCGCCTACGGCAGCCAGCTGCAGGAAAACAATTACCTCGACATCGTGCAGGCGCTCAACAAGCTGCGCACGCTCACGCTCGGCCCGCAGGTGGACTGGGCGGAAACCTACTACCGCTTCAGCGCGGCGGAGCTGCACGGGTCGCTGTCGGCGTGGATCCAGAGCCGGGTGGCGGCAATGCTGGCGCATTGAGCTGGTTGCTCATGCGCTGCATGTCGTCTGCGCTGAGCGTGCCGGCGTCGCGGTACAGCGCCAGCGTCCAGCGCATGAGGTCGTAGCGGGCCTTCTGCAGGTCGCGCTGGGCGCGGAACTGGTCGCGCAGGGCGTTCAGCACGTCCACGCTGGTCACCGTACCGAGTTCGTAGCCGCGCTGCATGGCGGCCGACGCCGTGGCCGTGGATTCTGCCAGCAGGCGCGCCGCTTCGATGCGCGATTCGCCGGCCTTCACTTGGAAGTAGGCAGTGCGCGCGCGGTCCTGGATTTCCAGGCTGGTCATGCGCAGCTCGCTCTCGGCGATGTTGCGCTGGCTCTCCGCGGCCCGCACCTGGGCGCGGTTGCTGCCCCCGGCAAAGAGCGGCACCGACACGTCCACACCGATGTAGTTGATATCGGCACGGTCGAGCGGGAAATTGTCGAAGCCGGTGTTGGTGGTGGACTGCTGCACGACCAGGGAAACGCGCGGCAGGTAGGCACCGCGCTGCTGCGAAACGGCTCTCTGGGCCGCCTGCAGCGCAAAGTCCCGCGCCTCGATGCGCTTGTTGTTGCTCTGCGCCCGCGCCAGCCAGTCCTCCAGGGAACCTTCTAGCGGTGTCACGGTGATCGCTTCGGGCAGCCGGCTGAGCCCGCCGACGGCAATGCCGCTGCTGGCCTGCAGGTTGGCCCGCTCGATGGTCAGTACGCTCTCGGCGTCGATGCGCTGGGTTTCCACGGCAGCCGCGCGGGCCTGGCCGTCGTAGAGGTCGGTGACCCGGGCGAGCTGCAGGTTGTAGAACTGCTGGATCTGGTTGACCTGATTGCGCGTGGCCTCCAGCTCGGAGTTGATGGAACGCAGGGCGTCTTCGGCCTGCAGCGCCGTGAGGTAGTCGTCTGCCACCACGGTGAGCAGCTCTGCCAGCTGCGCGTAGTACTCCGCCTCGCTCTGGCTCTCCAGCAGGCTGGCCTGCCGGCGCGCCTCGAAGGCCTGCCAGCTGAACAGCACCTGGCTAAGCTGCAGGGCGTAACGTTCACCGGTGAAGTCCTGACGACGGGCGTTGGCCGTGCGACTGTTGTCGGAGATGTTGGCGGTGGCGCTCACCTGCGGCAGCAACTGCCCGGTGGCCACGTCGACGCGCGCCTCGCCGATGTCCCAGCGCGCGCGGGCCGCCTGCAGCGCCGGGCTGTAGTTCACCGCTGCGGTGAAGAAATCTTCCAGCGTGCTGCCGACCACTGCCTCCGGCTGGGCCTGCAGCGCTGTGCTCGTGAGCAGGCCCACTGCCAGGGCCAGGGCTTGCAGGTTCATGTTCAATCTTCCCGAAAGCTGCGGGCCACCGAATCCGACAGCGGCTGCAGCAGATACTGGAAGAAGGTGCGCGCGCCCGTGGTGATGAACACCTCGGCCGGCATGCCGGGGACCAGTGGCTGGCCGTTCAGGTCGGCAAGTGACTCGGGTTGCAGCGCCAGCCTGGCCAGGTAGAACTGCGCGCCGTTGGCGTCGCTGAGGATGTCGGCCGACACGGTGCTGACATTGCCGTACAGCGTCGGCACGGTCCGCGAATTCATGGCCGTCATGCGGATGGAGGCCTCCTGGCCCACCGCCACCCGATCGATGTCCATGGGGGAGACGCGAGCTTCGATGATGAGTTCGTCACTCGCCGGCACGATCTCGGCAATGATGGTGCCAGGTGGAATCACCGTGCCCGGCGTGTGCACCGTCAGGCCGTTCACGACGCCGGCCTCCGGGGCCCGCACTTCGGTGCGGCTCACCACATCGGCAAGGCCGGTGATGCGCTCGCGGAATTCCTGCAGGCGTGTCTGCACGTCAGCCAGCTCCTTCACCACGTCGGACTGCAGGCGGTTCTTGAGCTGCAGGATCTGCAGCTGGGTTTCGCCGATCTGGATCTGCGTGGACGCGATGGTGGCGGCAAGGTCGGCTGCATCGCCGTTGGTGAGTGCGAGATTGCGTTCGAGCTCGCGCAGGCGTGATTTTTCGGCAAAGCCTTCATCGAGCAGCTGGCGGAAATCGCGGAGTTCGTCGGCAAACGACGCGGCCATCGCCAGCTTGCTTTCACGCACGGCCTGCAGGCCCTCCACGCGCGACTCGAGCTGACCGATGCGCTGCTCCAGCACCGAGATCTCTCCCTCGTTGGTGGCCTTGTTGGCCTGGAAGATGCGCTGCTGCGCGGCCATTTCGGCGGCGGCCACCGGGTCGCCGAGGTCGATGCCGGCCGGCACGTCGACCGTGTCCTTGCCGTCCCGGGCGGCCAGCAGGCGGGCCTCCAGCGCAAGTTGTGCTTTCAGCAGGCTGCGCAGTGTGTCGAGCTGGCTGAGCGACTGTGTGTTGTCCATCTCGAGCAACACGTCGTTGGGCTGCACCGGGTCGCCGTCGCTCACCAGCACGCGCTTGACGATGCCGCCCTCCAGATGCTGGACGGGTTTCTTGAATGATTTCACGGTCACCTGACCGATGGCGTGGGCTGCACTGTCGATCGGCGCCAGCGCCGCCCACAGACCGAAGCCACCAAAGACCAGGGCGGCCACCATGAGACCGAGACGCTTGGGAGCATCGATGTTGCTGTCCGCGGCGGCAGCGCCACCGCTGGCCACCAGGAGATTTTCGAGGCGCGCCAGAGCGCTGCCTCCGCGTTGCCGGGCCGGCTCGCTGCCGACCACGATGTCCGGTTTGTCTGCCACGGCATTAATCCTGGGGCTGAAGGGTGGAAAGGGGGTGCGGTCCGTTCATGCGGCCGACCCCAGTTTCGGCGCCGGCTGGGCGAGCTGGCTCAGCACCTGGTCGCGTGGACCGAACGCGAGCATCGTGCCTTCCTTGAGCACCAGCACCTTGTCGACCGTGCCGAGAATCATGGTGCGGTGGCTGACGATCACCACCGTGCAGCCCGCCGCCTTGATGCGCTGGATGGCCAGCACCAGCTCGCGCTCGCCCTGATCGTCGAGATTGGAGTTCGGTTCGTCGAGCACCAGCAGCTTGGGGTCGCCGTAGATGGCGCGGGCGAGACCGATGCGCTGGCGCTGGCCACCCGACAGCACGCCGCCGGCACCGCCGATGAGCGTGTCGTAGCCCTCGGGCTGGCGCAGGATCAGCTCGTGCACGCCGGCCATCTGGGCGGCGGCCACGATTTTTTCCGGGTCGCGCTCACCGAAGCGGCAGATGTTGTCGGCGATGGTCCCGTCGAACAGTTCGATGTCCTGCGGCAGGTAGCCGATGTAGGGGCCAAGGTCCTGGCGATTCCAGAGGGTGATGTCGGCGCCGTCCAGACGCACCTTGCCGCTGGCCGACGGCCACACACCGAGGATGGCGCGCGCCAGCGTGGACTTGCCTGAGGCACTCGGGCCGATCACGCCCAGCACCTCGCCGGCGGCCAGTTGGAAGCTGATGCCACGCAGCACCGGCACCTTGCCGCCGGGCGGTGTGACGAACACCTGCTCCACCGCCAGCGCTCCCTTCGGGGCCGGCAATTGCAGGCGTTCGCTGTCGGGCCCTACTTGCTCGAGCAGGCCGCACAGGCGCTCGTACTGGGCGCGGGCCTGCGTGAAACCCTTCCACGTGGCCACCAGCAGATCGATCGGGGCGAGCGCGCGGCCGAGCAGCAGCGAGCCGGCCACCATGGCGCCGCCGGTCACTTCCTGGTTCAGCGCCAGCCAGGCCCCGAGGCCGAGGATGAGCGACTGCACCACCTGGCGGAAGGTCTTGGACATGGACGAGAGGAAGCCCGCCATCTTGCTGGCTTCGGCCTGGTGGCGCAGCACTTCTTCGCTGTAGTGCTGCTGGCGCTCGCGGATGGCGGCGGTCATGCCCATGGCCTCGATCACTTCGGCGTTGCGCAGGCTGTTGACGAGGTGGGTGCCCGCCCGGGCGGCTTCCACGTTGGCTTCCTTCATGCGGCCCGACGTGCTGGCGTCGGTCACGTAGGCCAGGGCACCCATCACCAGCGCTGCGACGATCGTCATCAGCCCGTAGGTGTAATGAAACATGAACATCACGGCCAGATAGATGGGGAACCAGGGCACATCGAAGAACGCGAAGATGCCGTTGCCGGTGAGGAACTGCCGCAGGTTGGTGAGGTCGGTGATGGCCTGGGCGGAGCTCTTGCCCTGGCTTGACTGCAGCGCCACCTTGAAGGTGGCGTTGAAGACGCGCTCCCGCAGCGATTGCTCGATCCTGTTGCTGGCGAATACCAGCAGGTAGGAGCGCACCCACTCGAAGGCACCGTTGGCGAGCAGCAGGAACACGATCAGCAGCGTCAGGTAGAGCAGGGTGGAGTAGCTGCCGCTGGACAGCACGCGGTCGTACACCTGCATCATGTACAGGATCGGCGCGAGCTGCAGGATGTTGATGGCGGCGCTGAAGGCACCGGCGTAGATGAAATGCTGGCGAACGCCCTTGATGGCCTCGAGCAGTTCCTTGGGGGGCTTCTGGTAGTTCAGGTTTCTCATCGGGTTGCCTTTCTGGACGGTCTCGCTGGCGGCATGGGCAAGGAGCCTGACGTCATACCCGGCGGCGCGTGCGGCCCGGCGTGCCGCGGGGTTGTCTCTTGTCGTTGTTTCGTTTGTCGTTGTTTCGCTGTTGCCGGCCCGTGGGTTCCGCTGGGAGCACACGCTGGCCCTTGTAATGGTGGCGAGCGGCCCTCTTTCAATGCGGCGTGCCAAAAACCGGCGGCATTGTAGCCCAAGGGGTGGACGGCACCTACAGCTCTTTGCCGCCGTCGACGAAGCTCTTCAGCAGTGGCAGCGAGGGGATCAGCAGGCGCGAGGTGCCGTCGCGCTGCACCACGCCTTCCTGCTGCAGGGTCTGGAAAACACGCGT
>DAIRDB010000084.1:0-6057 GCA_036796405.1 Gammaproteobacteria bacterium
GTTCACAGTAAGGGGGTGGGCATGAACGGGAAACGTTGCGGCAATTGCCGCCATCTCGATCCGTCCAGTGCCAGTGATATTGGTGGCCTGCGCATTGCGCGCTGCTGCCATCCCAAGGGTGTGCGTATCGGATCGACCCTGATTCGCGATGACTACGTCGAACTCGATGCCTATTGCACGGATCACGCCGTTCGTGCTCGTCCAGGCAAGCCAGCCGGAGGTTGCCATGTATGAGCGGAAAGTGCTGGGTATGCCAACGCCAGGCGCGGGGCTTCGGCCACTCCGACAACCGGCATCGCATCGGCGATCCACGGCGCTACCCGATCGACTGGGTGTTCTGTTCACGCCGCTGTCAGGATGTATTTCACGCCTTGTATGGCAACTGGCTGCGCGTGAAGGATGGCGGCAAGCGCATCGAGGAGGTCGCCATGATCGATCCCTCTGACGTCGAACTGGCCGCTATGCGCAAGTGCCTCAAGTCCTTCGGCGAAGCCGCCGGTGAGATTGGATTTGCCAAACCGCTCGGCGACTACAGCGAGGCCGAGGCACTTCGCGTGATCGACGCCATTGTCACCTGCTACACCGATGCGATGGTCGAGCATCACGAAGAGACCAAGTTCCCACCGGTACGGGGCATGGCGCCGACACCGGATCCGATGGCCAACCCCTTTGCCGATCTGGAGGACGACTTGCCATGGGAAGACGGGAAGGGGGTGAAGCGATGATCGACTTCAACTCATCCTCGAGCGTGTCTGGCCAGGTCATGGTCTTGATCGATGCCGGTATGCAGTGCCAGCGATCCGCCGAAGTACCGCGTGACTACCTGGGGGCTTCGCGTCTGGGCGTGTCATGCCCGCGGGCGCTGCAGTACGAGTTCGCCAAGGCACCCGTCGACCCTGGCCGTGACACCGATGGACGCTTGCTACGCATCTTCAAGCGTGGCCACGTCATGGAGGATTGCATGGTCGACTGGTTACGGGCAGCGGGGTTCGACCTGCGTACCCGTAAGGCTAATGGCGACCAGTTTGGTTTTTCGGCGGCCGGCGGGCGACTGCAGGGGCACATCGACGGCGTCATCGTCGGTGGTCCCGACGGGTTCACCTATCCCGCTCTCTGGGAGAACAAGTGCCTCGGATCGAAGTCGTGGCGTGACCTGGAGAAAAACGGCTTGGCCGTGGCTAAGCCCATCTACGCCGCGCAGGTCGCGATCTACCAAGCGTATCTCGAATTGCACGAGCAGCCGGCCATCTTTACCGCGATCAATGCCGACACCATGGAGATCTACACCGAGTTGGTGCCCTTCGACGCGGCATTGGCACAGCGCATGTCAGACCGCGCGCTGACCGTGATCTCGGCGACCGATGCAGGCGAACTACTGCCGCGAGCCTTTCATGACCCCACCCATTTTGAGTGCCGGATGTGCGCATGGCAGGACCGGTGCTGGAGGACTACACCATGAACCCTTCATCCATCACCGATGTACTTGGCGAACGCTTGGTTGATGCAAGCGAGGCGGCCCATTGCCTGAATCTGCCGATGTACTTACTCACGCATCCCAAGGAACGAGAACGGCTGGGCATACCGCATTACCGGGTCGGCAAGCTCGTGCGCTTCAAATTGCAGGAGCTGGAAGCTTGGATGCTGGTGCAGGGAGGCGCGTCGAATGCTTGATTTCAATGACGCTCCTGTTGAGTTGCCGACAGATAACGGCGTGACACGCGAGTCCTTACGGGCCGATCTTGTCACACGACTGGAATCGGTTCTGGCCACGCTGTTCCCGGCAGGCAAAAAGCGCAAGGGGAAATTCCTGATCGGGGATGTGCTTGGCAGCCCCGGCGACAGCCTCGAGGTTGTCCTCGATGGTGAGAAGACCGGGCTGTGGACCGATCGGGCAACCGGCGATGGCGGCGATATCTTCGATCTGATCGCAGCACATCTGGGTGCTGATGCGCAGACAGATTTCCCTCGCGTGCTTCAGCATGCTGCTGATCTGCTGGGCCAGGCGCCCCCGGTTCCGTCTCGCAAGTCCAAGAAGGAGGCTCCGGTCGACGACCTTGGCCCGGCGACCGCAAAATGGGACTACCTCGACGCCGCCGGCAAACTGATCGCGGTGGTGTACCGCTACGACCCGCCTGGACGGAAGAAGGAGTTCCGCCCCTGGGATGCGAGGCGGCGCAAGATGGCTCCACCCGAGCCACGGCCGCTCTTCAACCAACCAGGGCTGTCATCGGCCAGCCAAGTGGTACTGGTCGAAGGCGAAAAATGCGCGCAGGCCTTGATCGACATCGGCATCGTGGCGACCACGGCGATGCATGGTGCAAATGCCCCTGTGGAGAAGACCGACTGGTCTCCGCTGGCCGGCAAGTCGGTGCTGATCTGGCCGGATCGAGACAAGCCCGGCTGGGACTATGCGACACAGGCGGCACAGGCCATTCTGTCGGCAGGCGCGAAGTCCTGCTTCATCCTCTACCCGCCCGAGGAAGCCGCTGAGGGCTGGGATGCGGCAGACGCCATCGCTGAGGGGTTCGACGTTGCTGCCTTTCTGGCGCATGGCCCGCGCCTGCAGATGCACGACATCACCGTGGATGTCGAACCGGTCGCCAGTAGCGACGAGTCGGTGTGGGGCACGGAGGATGCATTGGCTCTGGCCTTCACCCGGCGCTATCACCGTGACTGGCGCTACGTTTCCACCTGGGGCCGCTGGCTGGTGTGGGATGGTAATCGCTGGCGCACTGAGGACACGTTGGCGGCCACCGATCTGATCCGTAGCGTTTGCCGGCATGCCGCCGTGCGTGCCGAGAATCCAAAAGTGGCCGCCAAGCTTGCCAGTGCCAGTACGGTCGGTGGCGTTGAGCGGCTGTCACGCGCCGACCGCAGGCATGCCGCCACCACGGATGAATGGGATGCCGATCCCTGGCTGCTCAACACCCCAGGAGGGGTAGTCGATCTGAAAACCGGTCGCCAGCGCCCGCATGATCGCGCTGACCGGATGACAAAAATCACCACGGCAACGCCAGGGGGCGACTGCCCGATCTGGCGGCAATTTCTCGATGAGGTTACGGGGGGCGACACGGAGTTGCAGAGCTATCTGCAGCGCATGGTCGGCTACGCCCTCACCGGATCGACGCGAGAGCACGCACTGTTTTTCTTGTACGGCACGGGCGCGAACGGCAAGTCGGTGTTCGTGAACACACTGGCCACCATCCTTGGTGACTACGCGACCAATGCGCCGATGGACACGTTCATGGAGACGCGCACCGATCGGCATCCGACCGATATGGCCGGGTTGCGCGGCGCACGCTTCGTGGCAGCCATCGAAACCGAGCAGGGGCGACGCTGGGCTGAATCGAAGGTCAAGAACCTCACAGGGGGCGACAAGATCTCTGCGCGTTTCATGCGCCAGGACTTCTTCGAGTTTTTCCCGCAGTTCAAGTTGTTCGTGGCGGGCAACCACAAGCCGGCCATTCGCAATATTGACGAAGCGATGAAGCGGCGCCTGCACTTGATCCCGTTCACGATCACCGTCCCGCCCGAACGTCGCGACAAGCATCTACAGCAGAAATTGCTGGCCGAGCGTGACGGCATCCTAGCGTGGGCGGTGCAGGGCTGCCTCGACTGGCAACGGCTGGGGCGGCTTGATCCTCCCCAACGGGTGGTCGAGGCAACTGAGGAGTATTTCGAAGCCGAGGATGCGTTGGGTCGCTGGCTGGACGAGTGCTGTGTGCGTGAGCCCAATGCCAAATCGCTGACCGCCGAGCTATTCACCGACTGGAAACAGTGGGCAGAGGCAGCTGGCGAATTCATTGGATCGCAGCGGCGGTTTTCCGATCTGCTCATCACGCGCGGCATTGAGAAGTGGCGCAACAGCGTGGGAGTGCGTGGCTTTCAGGGGATCGGCCTCAAGAACCCACCTGCGCCCGCCTATACCCCTTATGCCGACAACTGACGCTCATGAAAAACCATCTGTCTGACGCAGCCGACGCTGTTTCACATAACTCCCCACACGCGTGCGCGTGCGCGCCTCATGGAATGTTTCGACAAACCGTGTCGGCTGCGTCAGGCCGAGAGCAAGAAAGGACTGAACACATGAACACGACAATTTTGGCCCTTGATCTGGGTACGAACACAGGATGGGCACTGCATCACCTGGATGGCAGCATCATCAGCGGCACGGAATGCTTCAAGCCGCAGCGGTTCGAGGGTGGCGGGATGCGTTTCCTGCGCTTCAAGCGCTGGCTCAATGAACTGCTATCGGCGAGCCAATCGATCAACGCCGTGTACTTCGAAGAGGTGCGGCGACACGCGGGCGTGGATGCGGCACACGCTTACGGCGGTTTCATGGGCCACCTCACCGCCTGGTGCGAGCACCAGAACATTCCGTATCAGGGCGTACCCGTCGGCACGATCAAGAAGCACGCGACCGGCAAAGGTAATGCCGGCAAGGACAAGATGATCATTGCCGCCCAATCACGGGGGCACGATCCCAAGGACGACAACGAAGCCGATGCCCTGGCATTGCTGCATTGGGCCATCGAGACGCAGGAGGTGTGACGTGAAGATCCCCATTCCTCCTTACCGCTGCCCGCTGGGACGAAGCACCTCGCGGGAAGAACCCGAGGACATCAAACGTCAGGGTTGGCGTGATCAACACATCTTGGTTATCGCTGAAAACGATGACCGGTTGGATTTCATGGAACGTGAGTTCGTCCGGCAACTGGGCGAGCGCCTGTACGGGGAGAAGCGCCGTGGTTGAATGGACAATCGAAGTCGTGGCAGAACGCTTTGCTGAAGCCGCTGAAACCAGTCGACGGTTGCCCCGGGTCACCGTCCAAGGCTACTTCAACGTGTGGCCGGCATTCGCCAGGGATGCGTGGGAATCCTACCCAGACGATGAGCATGTCTATCGCCCATTGCCACCAACACCTCAGGCCATCGAGCAAATGCTGGAGACGATGCGATGGGTGCAGTGGCTCGAAGTCGAGCAGCGTCATCTGATCTGGATGCGCGCGAAACACTACGAGTGGAAGTTCATCTGTCGTCGCTTTGGCTGTGAGCGGACCACCGCTTGGCGTCGGTGGCAACGCGCATTGCAGATCGTTGCCGAACGACTCAATGAGCAGCCTCATCGCGCGGTAGTGTTTTGAAGTGATTTGGCGTGCGTGAGCGTGATACAGATGCAAGCAGCGGAAACCAGCGGTTTTTAGCCCTGCAACATCTACCCCGGAAATTGGATAGCATGACAGCTATGATCTGGCGAGCGGTGTGGGTGTGATGCCTACATCGCTTCCGGTCAGAAATTCGACGGGTCCTTCCTGTCAAAAAGCCCATGTGGGAGGCGCGAGCCCGGCATTTCGCTACCGTCAGGGCGCAAATTGAGGTTACCAGTTACCACCCTGGTTACCACCTGAACCGAGTTACCACCCTTTGATGACCCGCCCCTCGTGGCGGGTTTTTGCATTCCAATGACCGAACAACTGCGCGTCGAGTATCGCAAGATCGAGACGCTGATCCCTTTCGCCCGCAATCCGCGCACCCATTCCGAGGCGCAGATCGCCAAGCTGGCGTCCAGCATCGTCGAGTTCGGCTGGACTCAGCCCATCCTCGTCGACGGCGCCAACGGCATCATTGCCGGTCATGGCCGTCTAGCGGCGGCGCGCAAGCTGGACCTGCTGGAGGTACCGGTGATTGAACTCGGCCACCTGACACCGGACCAAAAACGGGCTTATGTCATTGCTGACAACCGCCTGGCACTTGACGCCGGGTGGGACGAGGAACTGCTCTCGCTGGAACTGGCCGAGTTATCCGAGGCGGGTTACGACCTGACCATGACCGGCTTCTCCAACGAGGAGATCGAGGAACTGCTGGTTGGCGCAGATCAGGCGTTGAATGACGAATCATCCGCCGAAGGCGAGGATGACGCTGCCGACGACGTGCCGGAGGTGCCATCGAACCCGGTCTCGCGCCTTGGCGATGTCTGGCAGATGCACATCATCGAAGATGGCGAGATCGCCTGCCTGCTGCCGCTGGGTGAGTAGCCAGCCTTCCTTGGCTACGACT
>DAIRDB010000084.1:6067-8741 GCA_036796405.1 Gammaproteobacteria bacterium
TCTGGCAGATCGGCGGTCACCGCATGATCTGCGGTGATGCCACCGATCCGGCCGTCGTTCGAACGCTTATGGCCGACGAGCAAGCTGCACTGTGCTTTACCTCGCCGCCCTACGGTAACCAGCGGGACTACACGAACACCATCATTGATTGGGATGCCCTGATGCGGGGCGTCTTCGCCAACCTACCCATGGCCGCCAACGGCCAGGTGCTGGTCAATCTGGGACTCATCCATCGCGACAACGAAGTCATTCCCTACTGGGATGGTTGGCTCGACTGGATGCGTACCCAAGGCTGGCGGCGCTTCGCCTGGTATGTCTGGGACCAGGGGCCGGGATTGCCTGGCGACTGGAACGGTCGTCTGGCACCGTCCTTCGAATTCGTCTTTCACTTCAACCGCCAGGCCCGTCAGGCCAACAAGATCGTGCCCTGCAAATTCGCCGGTCAGGAAACCCATCTCCGCAAGGATGGGAGTTCGACGGCGATGCGCAAAGCCGATGGCACGATCGGCGGCTGGACAGCTGCCGGCACACCGACGCAGGAGACCAAGATTCCCGATTCCGTGATTCGCATCATGCGCCACAAAGGGAAGATCGGTCAGGACATCGACCACCCGGCCGTGTTCCCGGTGGCGCTGCCTCAGTTTGTTCTGGAGTCCTATTCCGATGCCGGCGATATCGTCTTCGAACCCTTCTGCGGTTCGGGCACGACCCTGCTGGCTGGAGAGCGCACCGGCCGAAAGATACGGGCGACCGAGATTGCCCCTGAGTATGTGGATGTCGCTGTGAAGCGCTTCCAGCAGAACTTCCCCGAAGTACCGATCACTCTCATGGCGACCGGTCAGACCTTCGCGGCGGTGGCCAACGAGCGCCTGGGAGGTCCGGCATGACCATCTCCTGGCTCGCCGACAAGATCGAGCAATGGCCGACGGCCAAGCTGGTGCCGTATGCCCGCAACTCGCGCACGCACTCGGATGCTCAGGTCGCCCAGATCGCAGCCTCCATCGCCGAGTTCGGTTTCACCAATCCGATCCTGGCCGGAGGCGATGGTGTCATCGTCGCCGGTCACGGCCGCCTGGCCGCTGCCCAGAAACTCGGCCTGGCGATGGTGCCGGTCGTGGTGCTCGATCACCTGACACCGACCCAGCGTCGTGCTCTGGTGATCGCGGACAACCGCATTGCCGAGAACGCTGGCTGGGACGAAGCCATGCTGCAAGTGGAGCTGGCCGCGCTGCAAGACGATCAATTCGACCTGGCCCTGACCGGCTTTGATGCCGATGCTCTGGCTGATCTGCTGGCCGGTGAGGAAACGACCACCGAGGGCGAAACGGATGAAGATGCTGTTCCGGAAGGATCCGGCACTGTCGTCTCACGCCCGGGCGATGTCTGGATCTGCGGTGAGCACAGAGTGATCTGTGGCGATGCTACCGATCCGGATGCCTACGCGACAGTGCTCGGTGACGAAATCGCCGACATGGTGTTCACCGATCCGCCGTACAACGTCAATTACGCTAACAGCGCAAAGGACAAGATGCGTGGCAAGGACCGCGCGATCCTCAACGACAACCTGGGCGATGGGTTCTACGATTTCCTGCTGGCGGCACTGACGCCGACAGTGGCGCATTGCCAGGGCGGCATCTACGTGGCGATGTCATCCAGCGAACTGGACAGGCTGCAGGCGGCCTTCCGTGCTGCGGGTGGTCACTGGTCGACCTTCGTCATCTGGGCCAAGAACACCTTTACCCTGGGCCGGGCCGACTACCAGCGCCAGTATGAGCCGATACGTGCCGCCACCACGGCGGAAACCATTTATGGCCGTTTGAGTACGGGCGCTGTGCATTACGCGTCGACCCAGATGTACCACGCCTCGGTCAATGGCACCGGCGTCGCGCTGAGCCTGAACGCGCTGATCACTCTGGCGGCGACCACCACGGTCAAGTGCCAGTGCGCCACCTCGGCTGGCAACACCAACAGCCGCATGAAAGCAGCCCTGACCGCCAATGGCAGCGGCAACAACGCAACGATGATCACCGCCCTCAAGGTGGGGTAGTTGGAAGGAAAAGCGCAATGGCCTACAAGGAAGAACAACTGACCCTGTTGGAAGCAGCACTCGCCAAAGGCGAGAAGCGCGTCACCTTTGGCGACAAGACCGTTGAATACCGCTCGGTCGAGGAACTCAAGGAAGCCATCCGGGCGGTGGAGCGCGGCCTGGCCGAACAGGCTGCTCACACCGGATTGATTCCACCGCCGGCGCGACAGATCCGGGTCGTGACCGGCAAGGGCTTCTGATGGGCATGTTCAAAACCATGAGCCGCGTCGGGCGTCGCCTGTTTGGCGGCCATCCAACGTCGGCGATCTACGACGGTGCCGGCAGCGGTCGGCGCACGCTGGCCTGGGCGGTCTCGAATCCGGGGGCGGTTGCCGCACTGGCCTTCACGCAAGACAACCTGCGTGCCAAGAGCCGCGACCTAGTGAGGAGAAATGCCTGGGCGGCGGCGGGTGTCGAAGCCTTTGTGGCCAACGCGATCGGTACCGGTATCAAGCCACAGAGTCTGGTGGCAGATCCCGCGCAGCGCGAAGTCATCCAGCGCCTGTGGTGGGACTGGTGCGAGTTCGCTGACGCCAATAGCCTGACCGACTTCTACGGCCTGCAGGCCCTGGCCACCCGGGCGATGCT
>DAIRDB010000085.1:0-8418 GCA_036796405.1 Gammaproteobacteria bacterium
CGGCCGCTGCGACTGGCCAGCGGTGAGCCGAACATCAGTGGAGACTGGGCCGTGGAGCAGAATGTGCTGACCATTCCGCCGAGTGGTGGCCACGGGGACATGGTGCCGCGCAGCCTGGTAGACGAGTACGCCTCGGGGGCGTTGACGCTGCGGCAGGTACGGGGCCTGAATCCCTCTCCGCGGCCCGCCTACACGGCGCGCGGTGAAGCCGAGGCCAAGGCCTTTCGCATGTGGTCGGTGGAGGACAATCCACGCCTGTCCTGCAAACCGACCAGCATCCTGTACGACTGGACCTTCGACTGGCCGGTCAATCGCATCAGCCAGACGACCACGGCCGAAGGCGAGAAGGTCATCGACATGGACTACGGTCTGTACAGCTTCAGCCGGCGCATACACATGGATGCCACGCACCCATCGCAGCTGGTGCCTAGCTACGCAGGCCACTCGGTAGGGCGCTGGGAGGGTGACACCCTGGTGGTGGACACCGTTGGCTTCGAGGCCGGCGTATTGGCGCCACCGTCCCGCCACAGCGACCAACTGCACGTGGTGGAGCGTTACACACTCGACCCCGTCACGCTGGCGCTGGTGCGCGAGTACTCTGCCGAAGATCCGGTCTATCTATCAGCACCCTATGCCGGCCGGGATACCGTCCTGCTCTCCGAGGTGCCTTTCGAAAAGCAGGTGTGCAAGGAAATGACACCCGAGTTCGAACAAGCCCGCTGATTTCGTCAGGGACCCCCATGCATCCCCCTCGCCGACTCTTTGCCCCTGCCACCGCTGCCGCCCTGCTGCCCTGGGCACTGGCCTCGGCAGCTGGGATAGCGGTGGCTGCGGAGCCCCGAGCAGCCATGGGCATGGCAGCTGCAGAGTCGCCACCCATCGCCACTCCGACAGCGGAGACCACGGGCAGCCGCCCGCAGGAGGCGACAGCAGGGCAGCAGTCTGCCGCCTCCCTACCGGACCGGACGGTCCCCCTTGCCACGGCAGCGCCTTTGGGGACTTTCAGCGACGTCCCGGGGCTGTGCCCAGTCATTACCGACGTGCTGTTCGAGACCTGCCGCAGCAGTCCGCAGGAGTCCTTTTGCCAGCCCTGAACCAGAGGACTCGGAGACCCACCACAATTCTTGCCAATTGACCGACTGGTCAGTTTTTCTCTGCCAAATCAGCCCTTAACCTTGCAAGAAACTTGCATAGACACACCGGAATCGGCTGCCTATACTCCGCCCGTTCTCGCGCTTCACTTGCCGTCAAGCCCTCCGGGCATGATCCGTACCGACCCTGCAGTCATGGGTCGGCGTGCGTGCCCGGCAGGCAAGCGGTCCGGATCGCAGGAGCCCACGAAGCGCGTAAGCGCAGCGTGAAAAAATCTTTTTCCACACAAGGGGGTATTCATGAAACGAACTCGTTCGTTTTCAGCAACCAAGTTCACCGTTCTGGCATCCGCCATCTCCAGCGTCCTGGCCAGCTACACGCTGCCAACTTTCGCTGCCGAAGAGCAACTCGAGGAAATCACGGTAACCGGCTCACGCATCGTGCGCCGCGACCTGTCCGCGCCGAGCCCGATCATGACGGTGGACAGCGAGAGCTTTCAGAATTCATCGACGGGAACCATCGAGTCGGTGCTCAACCAGATGCCGCAGTTCGTACCCGCCGGTACGCAGTTCTCTTCCAGCATCCAGAACAGCGCCACCAGCACACCGGGTGCCGCCACGCTGAACCTGCGCGGTCTCGGTACCAACCGTAACCTCATTCTGATCGACGGACGCCGCGCCCAGCCGGCCAACGCTGCACTGGTGGTCGACGTCAACACGATCCCGGCTTCCGCCATCGCCAATGTCGAAGTGATCACCGGTGGTGCCTCTGCCGTGTACGGTCCGGACGCCATGGCCGGCGTCGTGAACTTCGTATTGAAGAAAGACTTCGAAGGCGTGGACATGAACTTCCGCACCGGCGCCACCATGGAAGGCGATGCCGAGGAAAACGGCTTCAGCATGCTGATGGGCATGAATTCAGCCGATGGTCGCGGCAACGTCATGATCAACGTCGACTGGCTCAAGCGTAGCCCGGCCTTCCAGAAGGAACGCGAATTCTTCATCAATGGCTGGTCCGACCCGCGCAACAACAGCGGCGGCTTTGTGATGCCGCGCTCGTTCTTCCCGACTGCCGGTAACCTGCCCAGCCAGGCTGCCATGAACGCCATCTTCCCCGGCCTGCCGGCCGGCTCCGTCGGCCCATCGACGGAAGTGCGTTTCAATGAAGACGGTTCGCCCTTCATCGACCTGCGCGGTGGCCACGGCTACAAAGGCCCACTGAACTGCTTCAGCACCGAGCAGTGCGGCGTCTACAGCGGCATGGTCAAAAAAGCCAACGGCGACCTGCAGCAGTGGAATACCGAAGGCTACCTGAGCACGCCGCTCGAGCGGCACTCGTTGTTCATGCGCGGTACCTACGAGCTGACGGATACCATCAGCACATTCGCACAGGCCAATTACACCCGCGTGGAAGTGACCCAGCGTGGTGGCATTCCACCAGCCATCACCGTCTGGCAAGCGCCCACGGTACCGCGTGACGGACGCGCGCTGCCGCCAGCCTTGAACACGCTGCTCGATTCCCGCGCCAACCCAGCGGCGCCCTGGTCGCTGTTCCAGGTACTTGAGTACAACGGTCCCGTAGAGCCGGTCAACACCAACGATGTCTGGCAGGTCATGGCAGGTCTGCAGGGCGAGTTGTTCGATGGCGACTGGACCTGGGAAGCCTACGGCTCCCGCGGCGACACCCGCATCGTGGCTGAGAACTATCGCTTGCCTTCGCTGCAGCGTTACCAGGACATGGTATACGGTGCCAACTTTGGCAAAGGTGTTGTGACACGCCCTGACGGTGGTCGAGGCTACGCACTGCGCTGCACGACTGGTCTGCCGGTATTTCAGGACTTCACGCCGTCTACCGACTGTCTCGACAGCATCGACACCCGACTCGTCAACCGCAACGTATTGACCCAGGAAATCCTCGAAGCCAACTTGCAGGGCGGCCTGTTCGATGCGCCTGCCGGTGAAGTGCGGTTCGCGGCCGGTGCTTCGTACCGCGCCAACGGCTTCACCTTCATGCCCGGTAACCCTGGCGGCCAGGTGCGTGACAACCCCATCGGCGTGTTCTCGTCGGCCGCCACCGGTGGCAAGATCAACGTCCGTGAATTCTACGGCGAGCTGCTGATCCCGGTGGTGAGCGACACGAGCATCCCGTTCGTGAAAAACATCGACCTTGAACTCGGCTACCGCTACTCCGACTTCAGCACGGCCGGTGGCCAAGACACCTACAAGGCGCTGTTCACGTGGGGTGTCAGTGACGTGGTAACGATTCGCGGTGGTTACCAGCAGGCGACTCGTGCACCGAACATCGCCGAGCTGTTTACGGCACCCACGCAGGAAGTCGTGCCGTTCCCGAACCAGGATCCTTGCTCGGTCACCACGCGCTATCCGTTCGGCAACGTGGCATCCAACCCCAACCGGGCCAAGGTGCAGGATCTTTGCCGGGCCATCATCGGCAACAATACATCGCAGTTCGATACGCAAACTTTCTCCATTACAGGGATACCGGGTCCCAGTGGCTTCCACCGCCAGAACCCACCTTTCTTCCCGCTGGAGATCGCCATCCGTCAGGGCAACACCAAGGTCGCTCCCGAAGTGGGCAAGACCTTCACCTTGGGTGCGGTCATCACGGAGCCGTTCGGCTGGGATAACCTGAACGTCACGGTCGATGCTTACAACATCGAGATCACCGATGCCATCAACCCGTTGAACGTCGCTACAGCGTATGAAAACTGCTTCAACGCCAACGGCACCAACCCGACGTATAGTCGTACCAATGAGTGGTGCATGAAGATCCGCCGCAATCCAATTACTGGTGACAGGGAAGAGGTGGATACGCCGTTCGACAACCTCGGAGCGCTGAAGACGCGCGGGGCTGACGTGTCGGTGAATTGGTCCACCGCGGTTGGTCCGGGTGTTTTCAACATCAGTTCCACGGTCAACTACCTCGATCTCTTCGAGTACCAGCTCGCCCCCAACGACAGGATCGTCGATGCGACTGGTACGCTCGATCAGGGCGGTCTCTTCGATTACCAGCTGTTCAATCGGTTTGGTTATTCGTGGGAGAACCTGAACGTGAACCTGATCTGGCGCCATCTGCCAGACACGGGAAGCGCTGCGGCAGCCTTTGACACGGCGACTCTGAAAACCACCGTGGAAGGTCCGGGGGCGTACAACATGTTCAACCTCAACGCCACCTACAACTGGGACAAGTACGTTTTCCGCTTTGGCATCGACAACCTGCTTGATGAAGAGCCGGAGCTCACTCAGAGCAACCCACGCGGGGGCGATACCGACAGTGACGTAACCAACCCGGGCATCTACGACGTGTTGGGCCGCCGCTGGTTCTTCGGTGTGCAAGCCAGCTTCTGATCTTGGTCAGTCGTAAGCAGTACAGAACAGCCGGCTCATGTCGGCTGTTTTTTTGTGACCGAGTGGCAGGGGCTTCGGGCCAGACTCGTCATTTTCAGTCGAGTACGTATTTCACCGGTCGATCGCGCACGAACTGCGAGACGATCCATTTCTCTCCGGCAGCTGGCGGTTTTCCAGCGTGAAGGGTCCTCAGGTCGGGCGAACCATCGGCGAGGGCATTCACAAAGTAGAGACCTTCTCCAGCGCTGCCCTTGTGCTCGAAGCCTAGTTCCGGAAACGCGGTTTCACCCCCCAGATAGTCGTCATTCAGATAGATCAGGAAGGTGATCACGCGCTGCCCGTTCTCGGCGATCTCGTCGGCATAGTTGGGTAAATCGGGATCGACGAAGTCGTAGTGGTTAGAGATTTCCTCGCCAGGCTGGTAGTTGAGGATGGCCGTGGCTTCCATGTGGATCATGGGTTTGCCACAGGCAGCGCTCATCTTTTCCTGCAGCAGGAAATGTAGCAGGCTGTTTTCCACCAGCGTGAACTGGGCGATGGAATTGGTGCGGGTCTTGTAGCGAATGTTGCGGCGATTGACCGGGTCGTAGACGAGGGCTGGTTGCAGCCGGCTGGTCGCTTGGTGAATCAGGTAGTGGCTGATCGGCTTTGGTAGGAAGTTAGCGAAGCGACGCACGCAGGGTGTCTCATGCAGTGTTTCCCCGGGGGGTACACGGAACCACACGGACAAGTCTACGGATTTTCCAGTGTGGCCCCAATACTGCTCACTCGGGTTATCCAGTTCGCTGAGGACCTTTTCGATAGGCAGGCCAGCCAGAAGTAACAGCTGCTGACGGGCTGGCTTCCATCCGCGCTGGGCCGCGGTAGTCAGTGTTTCCACGCTCCGTGACCAACTTTTAGCCAGGTAGACACCAGTACATTGCAGTACGGCGACTTGGGCAATGGCCTCAGCTTCGCCTTTGTTGGCTGCCTCTACGATAAGCGAGGCCCCATCTCTCGGCAGGTATGGCGCTCTGTCTCCTACCAATAGCCGCTTGCCGAGCATCGTCATCGCCTTCAGGTCGCCGTCCTGCGTTGCCCGGGCAAGCACGTCGATTGCTTCGTCGTGCTTGCCGCTGGCATCCAGCGCCGCAACGGACTGCAGGGTGGGTACACTGTTATGCATGGGTAGCTCCTAGTCGATATTCACAGTTTATGCGAGGTCCCGCACGGTGTAATCCAACGTCCACAACGCTTTGAGCGGTGGCCTTTGCATTAAAATGCGGAAAGGCAAGATGGTTGTCCGGTTGCTTACTTGAAGGAGAATGCGGCTATGAAGTTGAGGATGCGCAGTTCGGTTTTCGGAATGGGGATGGCAAGCAGGCTTCGTCTGGCGGCAATCCTGCCTTGCATGCCCTTTGCGGGCGCTATGGTGTTGGCTGCAGAGGAGCAAGTGGTCACGTTGGATTCTTTTCTCGCCTGCGCAGAACAGGCAGATCGCGGTGCTCGTATCGCCTGTCTTGAAGACGCCCTCGAACTTGCCGTGTCAGCAGATTCAGCCCGAGCCGGCTCCGAAGCGGGACCAGCCACAGTCAGCCCCGTAGTAGCTGGGCCTCCAAATTCCGTTGGCGCGGACCCCGCACAGAATGATGCATCGTTACTTGATCGAGTTCGGGGCTTTGGTAACCCGGCAAGGGTGAGTGACGATGCCGATGGTGGAGAGCGTCTTCATGACACCATCGCGGGCTTGGAGAAACGCAGCAATTTGTGGATCGTTACCTTGGGGAGCGGTCAGGTCTGGCGCCAGGAAGTAGCGAGGACCTTCAATCTTCGTGTGGGCGACGAGGTTGAGATCTATCGCGACGGTGTTGGCAATGGACTGCGTCTTTCTACACCGCGGTTGAGCGGCTTCATCCGCGTGGAGCGAGTCCGCTGAGATTTCCTGCGCCCATCGCAAAGGACCCGGTTTGTTTTGTACGCGCAGCAGTTTCGCGGCAAAAGAAAAGCCCGGGGCTGTCGCCAGCGCCGGGCTCCTGTTGAGCTAGTCTAGCTCAGTGCTGCTTGAGTCGGCTCGCCAGCAAACCGGTGCTCTCCTCTTCCAGTACGTTCATAACGGACTTGGAGAGGGAGACGAGACCCGCGTTGATGAAGAGCAGCGGGATGGCGATGCCCAGACCCAGCACAGTCGCGATCATCGCAGCCCCGATGCCTTGCGCCATAAGCTTCGGATCTGACGAGCCAGAGGCTGTGATACTTTCGAAGGTGATGATCATACCGATTACGGTCCCGATCAGACCCAAGAGCGGACCGGCGGCCACGGCCAAGCGGAGGAACGACTGGAATCGCTCAAGACGCGGTACCTCGCGAAGCACTGCCTCGGAAATTCGGAGTTCCACAACCTCTGGGGAATCTTTCTCAGTTCCTTGCACAGCAAGTAGCAGTCGTCCAAGCGCATTGTTGCCCATTGGCGTACCAATCTTCTTCAATTGCGCCGCGACGTTGATCTTGGCCAGGAACAGGTAGCCGTACTGGAACACTGCCACCAGCACACCGATTAGACCAACGGCGATGATCACGTAATTCACGACCTCACCTCTCTCAATGCGTTCGACGAAGTTGGGCCGCTCGACATACAGAGAGAGCAAGGCACCGCGCGCAGGGTCCACGATGGCCGGTCTGTAGCCGCTACCGCTGGTGTCCGCGAGCACGTCACGCACAGAGCGCATCAGTTCCGGTTCGGCAGGCTGGCGCGTCAATGTGGACACTGACTCCTGGCTGGGCAGGTAGAACAGGTACTGATCGTCGCCGTACACCATGAAAGACCCGACCCTGACCACTTCGGTAGGGATCGAGGTTACACCGTCATTTTGCAGAACCGGCGTGGTGTAACGGACGACCTCGCTGTCCAGTTTCATTTCCGTCATCAGTTCGATCCACATTCTTTCCAGATCAATGATGTTCGGCAGGGCGGCCGCGGCAGCCATGCGTCGCATGAACTCCAGACGACCTTCCTGGCCGGGCTGCAAAGAAAGCGCCATCTGTGTGTTATTAAGGGATTCGGACAGTTGCCCCAGTGCATCACCTGCGATCTGGCGAGTAACGCCGAACAATTCGCCGAGGTTACCCTGATTGACGAGCAACAGGGCGTTCAATTCCTCAATGCGCTTTTCGTTATCGGCAAACTGCGCATCAAGGCGATTAGTGCGGGCCTCGGCAGCATTGCGTCTCTGCTGAGCATCCGCATTCAGCTTGCGCTGATCCTCCATCGCTTTGCGGAAAAGATCTTCGCGTTGCTTATTAAGTGCCTGCATGGCAGCACGCTCTGCCCGCACTTTTTCCATAAGATCCGGGAAGGCGGGTGGTGGCGGTGCAGCAGGAGCAGCGGCGGCCGCCGGTGCCGCAGCAGGTGCTTCCGCAGCTATTGCAGCTACGGAAGACAGGCAGCACAGGACCCCTAGGACCAGTACCGGTTTTATATTGATTTTTGGCAACATTCTGGCGTTCTTCCGAAAGTCGGTGATTAGAGCTTGCTGTCGATCAGCTGGATGTAGCCTTTGGCAGTTCGCCCCTGGCTGGACGAGGTAGCAGCGCGTTCAAACCAGGTTTTTGCCTCGCGCAGTTTCTCCTGGTTGTACAGCGAGATGCCCAGCATCAATTGAGCATACGGCACGTCACGCAGGCCGCCCTTGTTGATGGCTTGTTCGAGGGCCTTGGCAGCCGCATCCCACTCAGAGATCTGGATGTTGACCTCGCCGAGACGCAGGAGGTTGGCGCCATCTGGAGACATCTGCCCGGCTCGCTCAAGAATCGGGATGGCCTTGCGGAACTCCCGCGCAGCCACCCAAGAGTTGGCGAGACTCTCCCAGGTTTTGAGTTCAGGTTCGATCTTTTTGTCACTGATCGCTTTTGTAACAAGTTCAGCGGCGCTGTAGGGCATGTTCTGCACCATCATGAAATCCGCCAGACGCTGGAACTCGCTGCC
>DAIRDB010000086.1:0-8030 GCA_036796405.1 Gammaproteobacteria bacterium
CCAAAGTCATCGTGGTGGCTTTGCCGGAGGTGACGCCGGTATCGCAGGCCGCCGCCTTGCAGGAGGACCTGCGCAGAGCCGGCATCGAGCCCTACGCCTGGGTGCTGAATCGCTCGGTACTGGCGGCGAACACCACGGATCCTCTGCTGACGTCACGCATGCAGGGTGAATTCAGGCAGATCAAGCGCATCCAGGACGGGCTCGCCGTGAACTTGTTCGCCATCCCTTTCCAGACCGAGCCTCCCGTCGGCGTGGCGGCGCTGCGGGGACTGCTGACGCGATCGTCATCCTGACGAGGCTCAGTCTGGCCGTCGCAGTGCCACATGCTGGCGGAACAGCGGCAGGAACTCGTCCTGCCGATGGCTCGCCATCACCACCGTGGTGTGCTGCTGGTGGGCGAGCTGCTCGAGGAAATACAGCACGCGGCAGCGGTTGATGTCGTCGAGGCCCTGGGTCGGTTCGTCGAGGATCAGCAGCAGTGGCTGCTTCACCAGCGCTCTGGCGACCAGCGCCAGCCGCTGCTCGCCGTAGGACAGGTGCTTGAAAGGTACGTTGCGCTGCTCGCCAAGACCCACCAGTGCCAGCCAGCGCTCGGCGTGCTGCAGCTGGCTGGGGGAGGGTTGGTCGTAGAGGCCGATCGTGTCAAAAAAACCCGCGACGATGATCTGCAGCGTGGAGCCTGCCACGCGGTGATCCCGGTGCAGCTGCGGGCTCACGATGCCGAGACGCTGCTTGAGTTCCCAGATCGTTTCGCCGCTGCCGCGCCGCTGGCCGAACAGGGTGAGGTCATTGCCGTAGCACTGCGGATGATCGCCGGTCAGCAGGCCCAGCAGGGTCGACTTGCCGGAACCGTTGGGCCCGGTCAGCAGCGTGTGGCTGCCGTGGCGGAGGGTGAGCTCGATGCCGCGGAAAATCTCGGTGCCGTCGTAGGCCACCGTGCCATTGCGCAGCACGATCAGCGGATCGGGCACGGGCGGACGGGGCAGGGGGTCCGGCCAGGGCGGCAGCTGCGCCGGGTCGAAGCGCAGCAAGGCCTGCAGCGCCGGTGCGGCACGCACCTCCGCGGTGGGTCCCTGCGCAATGAGTTGCCCCCGCTCGAGCACGGCCAGGTGGCTGTGCCAGGGAAAGAGGTCTTCCTCGGTGTTCAGCAAGAACAGCAGCGTGGTCCTGCCGCTGGCGACCACGTTTGCAAAAAAGTCCGCCAGCTCTGCGCGACTGGTGACGTCGAGGCTGTCGAAGGGTTCGTCGAGTATCAGCAGCGAGGGCTGACTCAGCCACTGCTGCGCCAGCAGGACCTTGCGGGCCTCGCCGCTGCTCAGCTGCCGGTAGCCGCGCTGCAGCAAGCGGTGCAGGCCGAGGAACTCCAGTTCGGCCGGCAGTGCCGCGCCACCGGTGGCCAGTAGCTCTGCCACGGTGGTGCCGGCATCGGCGCCTTCCATGAACTCGCTGTCGTCGTCGCGCAGTTCGCGCTCGAACAGCTGCTGCTGGCGCTCGAACGACAGCACGCCGACGCGGCAGTCGGGGCGCAGCAGGTGGCCGCTGGCGGGCGGCAGCTCGCCGGTGAGCAGGCGCGTGAGTTGCTGCTTGCCGGAGCCATTGCGGCCGAGCACCGCCCAGCATTCGCCGGCCTGCACGCGCCACTGTGCCAGCGAGAGCGAGGCCGCCTTCACTTCATCGAATTCGAAAACGCTGTGTGGCATGGCAGGATGGCGGCCGCGGCGGCACCCGATCTGGGCAGTGCGTGGCGACGACGTGGGGAGCAGGGACGGTGGGGACTGGGAATGGCGCACTTGGAGGGATTCGAACCCCCGACCACCAAGTTCGTAGCCTGGTGCTCTATCCAACTGAGCTACAAGTGCGTGGCTCCGGAAAAGGCGCGCATTGTGTTGGATTGGCGCTGACCTGTCAATCAGCCGCTGCCCTCGGGGCCAGTTGCAAAACACCCTCATGCCGTAGCTAATGGCGCCCCGGCCGAGCCGGCAAAACCCGAGGATTTCCCATGCGCGACCTGACCGAAGGTTCCATCACCAGGACCATTCTCACCATGGCGGCACCCATGGCAGCCGGCATGATATTCCAGACGCTGTACCTGCTGGTGGACCTGTATTTCGTGGCAGCGATCGGCGAGGCGGCGGCGGCTGGCGTGGGCTCGGCCGGCACGCTGATGTTCATGGTGATGGCGATCACGCAGATCCTCGGCGTCAGCACGGTGGCGCTGATGTCCCAGGCGGTGGGACGCAAGGACCAGGCCGGTGCCAACCGCATCTTCAATCAGTCGATGGGCCTGGCGCTGCTCTGCGGCGTGCTCACGCTGGTGGGCGGGCTGGCCGGTGCCGACGCCTACATGGCGCAGATCGCGGCCGACACCGCCACGCGCGAGCAGGGCACCCTGTTCCTGCTCTGGTTCATTCCCGGCATGTCGCTGCAGTTCGCCTTGATGGGCATGTCGTCGGCGCTGCGGGCTACGGGCATCGTCAAGCCCGGCATGGTGGTGCAGATGGTCACGGTGCTGCTCAACACGCTGCTGGCGCCGCTGCTGATCGCCGGTTGGGGCACGGGCCTGGCGTGGGGCGTGATGGGTGCCGGTCTTGCCAGCACGCTGTCGGTGATCATCGGCGTGCTCATCCTCATCTACTACTTCATCCGCCAGGAGAAGTACGTGCGCTTCGATCTCGCGCAGTTCATGCCGGACCTCGCCGTTTACAAGCGCATGTTTGCCATCGGTCTGCCGGCCGGAGGCGAGATGCTGCTGATGTTCCTGTACTTCGCCGTGATCTATCTGCTGATTCAGGATTTCGGCGCCGAGGCGCAGGCCGGTTTCAGCATCGGCGGTCGCATCATGCAGTCGATCTTCATGCCGACCATGGCCATCGCGTTCGCGGTCGGTCCCATCGTGGGGCAGAACGTGGGTGCCAACCGCTGGGACCGCGTGCGTGAGGCCTGCAAGACCGGCATCCTGCTGAACGCCGCGGTGATGCTGGTGGTGACCGTCGTGATGCAGATTTCGCCGCAGTCGCTGATGCGCGGCTTCACCGACGCGCCGGCCGTGCTGGAGGTGGGCGGCCACTTCCTGCAGATCGTGTCGTGGAACTTCGTGGCGCAGGGCGTGGTGTTCTCCTGCTCGGGCA
This sequence comes from Gammaproteobacteria bacterium, assembly GCA_036796405.1. GTDB lineage: Bacteria > Pseudomonadota > Gammaproteobacteria > Pseudomonadales > Pseudohongiellaceae > CAILUG01. Next base: position 3,129 of record DAIRDB010000086.1, read on the forward strand.
TCTTCCAGGGTCTCGGCAACACGCGACCGGCGCTGCTGAGCTCGCTGCTGCGCCTGCTGGTCTTCGTGCCGGTGGCCTTTCTCGTGGCGGCGCGCGCCGACTTCGAGTTGCACGAAATCTGGTACGTGTCGGTGCTGGCCGTGGTACTGCAGGCCGTCTTCAGCTACCTGCTGGTGCAGCGTGAGCTGCGTCTGCGCGCACCGGGCCATGGCACTTTGCAGGGTACGGCCGGCTAGCCGGCATCACGAAAATAGAAGGAGGGCAGCGCCATGCAGATCGAGATCGTCGATTTCCCCGAGACGCTGGTGGCCGTGGTCGAGCATCGTGGCCCCGAAAGCCAGACCGGGCAGAGCACGCAGCGGCTGATCGCCTGGCGGCAGGCCAACGGCATCCGCCCGGGCATGGCCGAAACCTACGGTGTGCATTACACCGACCATCTCACTGTGCTGCCGGAGGACTACCGGCTGGATCTGTGCGTGTCGGTCGCTGCGCCGGTGGCCGAGAATCCGTTCGGCGTCATCACCAAGACCATTCCCGGCGGCCGCTGCGCCAGGGTGCGCCACGTCGGCTCCCGGCACGAGATGCCCGGGCCGCGCTTTCTGGTCGAGCAGTGGTTGCCGGCCAGTGGCGAGACGCTGCGCGACTTCCCGCTCTTCTTCCACTACGTCAATGTCGGACCCGGTGTGCAGGAGCACCAGATGATCACCGACATCTACCTGCCGCTCGCGTAAGCGGCGCCGCAGTTCGACGCCGCGCCGCGTTTGCCGTCCCGCGTTACTGGTCGTCCAGCTGTACGTCGGCCGCCTGGCAGACGCCGGCTTCGCAGCGGTTGTTGTCTTCGCAGATGAACTCGAACAGCTTCCAGGTCTTCTTGCGCTGCATGGCCCAGGGCTGCGTCCAGGGCGCCGTGAAGGTGGCCGGGTCGTCGATGGTGACTTCGTAGCGCACGTTGTCGCCGTCGGTGGGCGTCAGGCGCTCGATGACCCGCGTGGCGGCGCTGTGCCAGCGTGAGCCGCCGGCCGCCGGGTGGAAGGAGTCGAGCAGCCACTCCTTGAGGCCGATGGTGTCGATCACCAGCGTGTCGCCCTCGAACCAGCCGATCGAGTCGCCCATGTAGGTGTCTTCGAACAGCGGGCCGTGCGGGCGTCCCGGCTCTCCGAGCGGAATGTGCCGGAAGAAATGCATGTATTCGTAGAGGATGACGAGTTCGTTGTCGGTCTGCACCCACTGCTGCGGGTAGGGCGAGGCGATCTGTCGCGTCAGCCCGTTCGGCAGGCAGACGGCGGTCGGGTCGTCGAGCCGTACGTCGCCGGTGCTGCGGATGAAAGTCTCCGCCTTGCCGGGCTGGAACGGTGCCATGCGCTTGTCGTCGTAGAGCGCGGCGGTGGGGTTGTCGACCTCGCTGCCCGTGTGCTGAAACCCGGGCCCGGCCCAGGTGCCGGTGAAGTCGGGCACGCCGGACTCCATGCGCGGGATGACGGCGGGTTCCGCCGCCAGCAGGCAGGGCGGCAGCAGGGCGGCGAGCAGGCTGGCAGTCAGGTGCTTCATTTCGGCACCACGTCTTCTGCCGAGGCAGTGAACACGCTGCGACCGTCGGCGAAGGTGACCTTGCCGCCGGAGGCATTGGCGGAGCCGTCGCGGGCGCGAAAGCCCTCGACCACGATGGTGTCACCGGGCTTCAGCGCCTCGGGGCTGATGCCGCGCCGCATCAGCATGCCCGGCGCGCCGCCGGAAAAGCCCCAGGTGACGGTCTTGCCGCTGGCGTCCTTGACGTCCACGTAGAACCAGATGTGCGGGTTGCGCCACTCCACCTTGCTGACGGTGCCGGTGACGGCCACGGGCTGGTTGGCATCGTATTCGGCGGCAAAGGAGTGGTGGGCCTCGGCGCCGAAGGCGGGCAGCAGCGCGAGGCCGGCCAGCAACAGGGATCGGGATGGTGACATGGGTTTCTCCTTATTCGGCCAGCGGGTCGGGGCGGACCTGGAAGTGGTAGACGATGGACGTGGCACCCTTGCCGGTTTCCATGTGGAAGGGGGCACGGCTGCTGTAGGTGGCCCAGATACCGCGTCCCTTCCAGCCGGCGGCGGCGTCGTCGATGCGGCCGTCCATCCACTTGGTGTAGAAGCCGAGCGGGTAGGGCACGATCATGCGCACCCACTCGCCGTCATCCAGCGCCAGCAGGGCGCCGCTCTGGTTGCCGGTGTTCACGGGCGTGTTCGCCCCCAGCCCGAGCGCGTCGAACTGATCCACCCAGGTGAAGTAGCTGCTTTCGACGCTGCCGGAGGTGCTGAGATTCTGGTACTGCGGCAGCGGCTCGGTGAAGAAACTCCAGCCTTCCGGACAGTGCTGGCCGGTCGCCTGCGGACCATTCAGCGGGCCCGTGCATTTGCGCCTGTCGAAGCTGGCGAGATGGCCGCTGGCCAGTGCCACCCAGGCCACGCCGTCGCGGTCGATGTCCATGCCGCGCGGCGAGAAGCCTTCGACTGGCGTGCCGTCGGCACCGAGCGGCAGTTCGTAGTACTCGGTGATGGCGGTGGTGGTGGGGTCGCTGCCGGGCACCAGGCGCGCCACCGCACCGGGGAAGCCGAGGATCGAGCCCCAGATCGAGCCGTCCGGCGCCGGGTTCACGGCATAGAAACCGAAGCCGGGCAGGATCTGGCTGTCCTTGGCAGGATCGCTTTCGCCGGGCTTGTTGAAGGCATCACGCTGGCCATTGCCGTTGGTGTCGAGGATGAACGGCGTCCAGCCCTGCGCCGCCTGGTAGTCGCCGGTGGCGAGATACTGCCGCGTGTTCAGCCAGCCGATCACGGGGCCGCCACCACTGGTCCACAAGGTGTTGTCGGCGTCTTCGGCGAACATGAGGTGATGGGTGCCGAAGCAGGTGTCGATGTGCTTGTACTCGCCGCTGGCGGGGTCGTAGAGCCCGAGCTGGCGGCCGTTGCCTTCGAGCGGGTAGGCCACGGCAGCGGGGTGGCTTGAACCTTGCTGGCACCACGCCGGGTTCTCGCGGTCGCGCACGCGGGCGGTGATCCACAGCCGGCCATCCTGATCGAACATCGGGTTGTGGACGTTGGCCTTGGAGTCCCAGATGTTCTCCGTGCCGAAATACGGCGACTCCGCAACCTGCGGACCCGGCACTGGCGGCGCCGCCGGATCCATCATGGTCAGCGGCACGCGGTCGATGGTGTGGGTCACCGGGTCGAGCACGGGCAGGTAGTCGTGGCTTTCTTCCAGCGAGCCGTACAGCTTGCCGTAACCATTCACCGTAGGATTGCGACGGTCGGTGGACACCACGTCGTGCAGGTAAGCCGTGGGGTCGGCCCAGTCCCACTGGGTGATGACCACGTTGCGCTCCTTGCCCTGCGGACGTTTCGGCACCGGCGGCAACGCGCCGGCAGCGATGCGGTCCGTCCAGTCGCCGAACATCCGGGTGGTGGCTTCGAGGCCCATGCTGGTGAGCGTGCGCGTCATGAAGCCGCCGGCCTGCCCGGACTGGATGCGCCGGGCCCAGGCGGCCGCGCTGCTGTCGTAACCGTTGAAGAGGGCCGGCAGGGTGCGCGTGGCCTTGTTGCCGATCTGGTGGCAGACGATGCAGCCGCCGGAACCGATCAGCCGCACGAAGTCGGCCTGCTGCTTGACGTTCGGATGGATGCCGTTGCCGGCGGGGCCAGTCCCCGGGAACTGCGTGGCGTCGGGAACCTGCAACAGCGACATCCAGTAACCGGCCGGGTAGTACTCGGCGGCACTGGCGGCGTCGGGTGCCACGGTGGCAGCGAGGTCGAGCGTGCTGCCCGGTTCCGCCTGCACCTTGGCCGAATCGACGAGGCCGTAGCCGCGCACCCAGACGTCGTAGCGGGCGGCGGGCAGGTCCGGGATGAGGTACTCGCCGGCGTCGTTGGTGACCACGCTGCGCGCGAAGCGGGTGGGCAGGTCGCGGGTTTCCGCGATCACCCACACGCCGGCTTCGGCCCCGGCGCTGCTGGTGACCTTGCCGCGCAGCGCATTGCTGCTGGCGCTGGACACCGACCCGGCGGCGTCGGGGGCGGCGGGCGGTTCCGAGCAGGCGGCCAGCGCGAGGCAGCCGAGCAAGACGACGAGCGATGCGTGAGTTTTCATGGAGTCCCCTGCAGGCAGACCTGCGGTCGTTGTTGTTGTGGTTGCGGCGCGAGCCCGAGGCTGGCCACACTGCCGTTTCAGCCTAACAAGACTGCCGTGGTGCAACAACTGCAGGCTGCCATGCCGGCAGCGGTCTCCGCGCTTGTACCGCCGCAAAGCCCGGTGGGAGAATCCTCGGCCATCTTGATCACGTTGCCCGCGTCCGTCCGCACCAAAGTCCCTTTCGCCACTGCCCGCCCCGGAGGCCCTCCATGCCGCGACACCCTCTTACTGCTGCGCTGACTGTCCTGGCCGCGCTGGCCTCGACCGGGGCGCTGGCGCACCACAGCGCGGCAGCGTTCGATACCGAGGTGGAGACCGCGGTGACCGGCACGGTCACGGCCTACAGTTTCCGCAATCCCCACGTCTACCTCACCCTCGACGTGCGCCAGCCGGACGGCTCGCTGCAGCGCGTGGAAATCGAAGCCGGGGCTGGCTCCGTGCTGAATCCGCTGGGCTTCACGCGCGACGCCGTCGCGGTGGGCGACAGCGTGACGGTGCGCGGCAACCCCGGCAAGCGTGACCCTGCGGGGCTGCTGCTCGGTCGCGAGCTCTACAAGGCCGACGGCACCTATTACCCGCTGAACATTTCTTCGCGCAGCGTCTACACGGAAGCCGAAGGCAGCGCCACCAGCCTCGCCGGGACCTGGTTTTCGCCGCGCACTTCCTTCTTCGGCTTTCTCGGTGCCGCCAACGGCTGGCCGCTGAACGAGGCCGCCCGCGCCGCCATGGCGGCCGCCGCCAGCC
>DAIRDB010000087.1:0-7700 GCA_036796405.1 Gammaproteobacteria bacterium
AGATCGCGCAGGGTCGTGTGGCCGGTGTGGTGGTGGCCGTCGCCCGCCACGGCAAGCTGGTGCACGAAAAGGCCTATGGCTTCGCCGATCTGCAAACCCGCGAAGCGCTGCGCGTCGACCACCTGTTCCGGCTCTACTCGATGACCAAGGCCGTGGCCAGCGTGGCGCTGCTGCGTCTGTACGAGCAGGGCAAGTTCCAGCTCGACGATCCGCTCGAGCGCTATATCCCGGAATTCCGGGATCTCAAGGTCTACGTCGGCCAGGATGCCAGCGGCAAGCCACTGCTGGAGGACATGAAGCGCAAGCCCACCCTGCTCGATGCCTTCCGCCACACGCTGGGCCTTGCCTCCGGCGTCGGTCAGCACCCGGTCGATCTGCTCTACCGCGAGCACGGGCTCAGCATGGGCGCGCTCGAATCACTCAGCGACGAGATGCGCAAGCTTGGCGAGGTCCCCCTGCGCTACCAACCCGGTGAACAGTGGGTCTACGGGCTGGGCCACGATGTGCAGGCCTACCTGGTCGAGGTGTTCTCGGGCATGCCGTATGCCGATTACCTGCAGCGCGAGATCTTCACGCCACTCGGTATGCACGACACCGTGTTCGGCGTACCACCGGCGCTGGCGCCGCGCTTTGCCCGCGTGTACGGCAGCAATCCCGATGGCGGCCTGCAGGTGCAGCAGGGCGACGCCTACGCTCGCTACACCGATCACGCCTTCGCCACCCTCAGCCTGTCCGGCTCCACGGGCGATTACCTGCGCTTCGCGCAGATGCTGCTGAACAAGGGCGAGCTGGATGGCGTGCGCATCCTCGGTCGCAAGACCGTCGAACTCATGGCGCGCAACTGGCTGCCGCCCAGCATCCCGTCCATCAACGGGGCTGGCCCGGCCGCGCAGGGCTGGGGGCTGGGTGTGTCGGTGATCATCGACGATCTGGCCTACGGTCATCTGGGTTCGACCGGCGCCTTCGGCTGGTCCGGGGCGGCCAGCACGTTCTTCACCGTCGACCCTGCCGAGGATCTCACCTACGTCATCATGGCGCAGAAAATGCCGACCGACGCCGGCCTGCGCAACACGGTGGAGAACTTGATCTACCAGGCGCTCGTCGAGTGAACGCGTCATGCCGCATTCCGCCCTCATCCACGCCTGACTGAAAGGACTGCACCTACCATGTCGCGCATCGAGACCCGGTCCGAGACCGCTGCTGCGGCAGCCAACACCCCCTGCGACGCGTCCGCACGTCGCCGTGCGCTGGGCCTGCTGGCAGGAGCGGCGCTGCTGCCCCTGATGGCGCCCGCCTTGCGCGCCCAACCGCCCGCGCCACCGAGCGGTCCGCTCTCCAACGAGGCCACGCCGCGGGACTGGAGCGGACAGACACCCGTGCGTTACCCGGACCCGGACATCCTCACGCTCGACCCCAGTTTCCGCCGCTGCACACAGTTCAACTCGCCGATCCTGCGGCTGCATACGGGCACCCTGTGGGCCGAGGGCCCTGCTTGGCATGGTGTGGGCCGCTTTCTGGTATGGAGCGACATTCCCAACGACCTGCAATTGCGCTGGATCGAGGATGATGCGCGCGTGACGCGCTTCCGTGCGCCGTCCAACAACTCCAATGGCAACACCTTCGACTACCAGGGTCGCCAGCTATCCGCCGAGCATGGGGCGCGGCGTGTGGCGCGCTACGAGTCGGACGGCAAGGTCACCGTCATCGCCGACCGCTACAACGGCAAGCGCTTCAATTCGCCGAACGATCTCGTCGTACACCCCGACGGCAGCGTCTGATTCACCGATCCGAGTTTTGGTATCCGCGCGCTGTACGAAGGCAATCCGGGAGAGTCGGAGACCAAGGAGGCGGTCTATCGCGTGGACGGCCAGAGCGGAGCCATCACCCTGCTCACGGACGAGGTGGGGCAACCCAACGGGCTGTGTTTTTCGCCGGACTACAGCAAGCTCTACGTGGCCGATTCCGGTCAGATCAAGGTCTGGGACATCGATGGCGGCAGAATCCGCAACGGTCGTACCTTTGCGCTACTCAAGCAGCCCGATGGTTCGCCGTCGTCAGCCGACGGCATCCGCTGTGACCACTTCGGTAACCTCTGGTGCGGCGCCCGACCCGGGGTGCTGGTGGCCAATCCGGAGGGCCAGACCATCGGTGCCATCCGCCTGCCGGAAGTGTGTGCGAACCTGTGTTTTGGTGGTCCGAAGCGCAATCGCCTGTTCATGACCGCAAGCCAGTCGCTGTACGCCGTCTACGTGGCGTCCACCGGCGCACACATCTGCTGAGGGGGAGAGGAGGATGTTGAAATCTACCGTTACCTTGCTGGCGCTGCTCAGCAGCCACGCGCTGTTTGCGCAGGACGTCGGCCAGCAACTGTTCACGGAACACTGCGCCAGCTGCCACGGGACCGACGGTAACGGCGGTGAGCTAGGCCCCAACATTGCCACACGCGTGCCGCTGCGCTCGGACGAGGAGTTGGCCAACGTCGTGCGCAACGGTCTCGGCGCTGCCGGCATGCCGGCCATCACCGCCATCAGTGACCGCGACATGCCGGCACTGATCGGCAGATTGCGCGCGCTCAAGCTGCGCTTTGGCGCGGCACCCGAGCGTCGCGAAGTCACGCTCGTCGGTGGTGACCCGCTGGCGGGACTGGCGTTGAACCAGGGAGCCGACGAACTGCAATTGCTGGGTGACGATCGCCGCCTGCATTTGCTGCGCCGCGAGGGCACCGCGTGGCGCGAAGTGAGTTCGCAGACCGACTGGACCAGCTACAACGGTGCCACGCATGGCAGCCGTCATTCGTCGCTCACGCAGATCGACGCCGGCAATGTCGGCGCCCTGGCGCCGGCCTGGCTCTACAACTTCACGACCAACAACAACCTGCAGACCACACCGGTGGTGTCGGAAGGGGTGATGTACGTCACCAGCGCCAACGAGGTCCTTGCCCTCGACGCCGGCAGTGGCCGTGAGATCTGGCGCTACCAGCGCGCGCGCACGCGTGGGCTGATCGGCAACGCCGCCGGTGGCGCCAATCGTGGCGCGGCCGTGGCCGGCGAGCGCCTGTTCATGCTCACCGACCATGCGCATGTGATTGCGCTCGACAAGCACAGCGGTACCTTGCTGTGGGACACCGAAATGGCCGACTGGCGCCAGAACTACAACGCCACCGGTGCACCGCTGCCGGTCGGAGATCTCGTGATTGCCGGTACGTCCGGTGGCGACGAGGGCGTGCGCGGCTTCGTGGCGGCCTACGACCAGACCACCGGCCGGGAAGTCTGGCGCTGGTGGAGCACGCCGCTACCCGGCGAACCCGGCTCGGAAACCTGGCAGGGTGATGGCATCGCCCATCCGGCCGGTTCCACCTGGATGACCGGTACCTTCGACGCGGCGCTCGATACGCTGTACTGGACGGTGGGCAATCCGGGCCCCGACATGATCGGCGACGACCGCCGGGGCGATAACCTCTACACCGACTCGGTGGTGGCGCTCGACCCGCGCACCGGCAAGCTCAAGTGGCACTTCCAGTTCACGCCGCACGACGTCTGGGACTACGACGCCCAGGAAACCCCGGCACTCGTGGACGCCAACTGGCAGGGCCAGCCCCGGCAGTTGCTGATCCAGGCGAACCGCAACGGTTATTTCTATGTGCTCGACCGCCGCACCGGCGAATTCCTCAACGGCTGGCAGTACACCAAGGAGATCACCTGGTCGAGCGGACTCGACGCCAGGGGGCGACCGATCCGCGTCGAAGGCATGGAGCCCACCCGGGAAGGCATCCGGGTCTGCCCGTCACTGACCGGCGCCAGCAACTGGTATTCGACGTCCTACAACCCCACCACCGGTCTCTACTACGTGCAGACCGAAGACAAGTGCGGTGTGTTCACCCGCGTGGATGCCGACTGGGAAGCCGGCAAGGGCTTCATGGGTGGTTCATTCGCACCCGCCCCGGAGCCTGCCCAGCGCCTGTTGCGCGCCATCGACATCCAGACCGGCAGCACGCGCTTTGAAGTGCCACAGGTCGGGCGCGCCAACAGCTGGGGAGGTGTGCTCAGCACGGCCGGTGGGCTGGTCTTCTTCGGTGATGACAGCGGCGCATTTTCGGCTGTGGATGCTGCGAGCGGCAGCCTGCTGTGGCGCTTTGCGGCCAATGCCCGCTGGCGCGCCTCGCCAATGACCTACGACTTCGACGGACGCCAGTACGTCGCCATCGCCAATGGCTCGACGATCATGGCCTTCGCACTGCCAGCCGCCGAGTAAGATCCACAGGAGCCCCCCATGAAGCACAGCGCACGCAAGTCCATCGCCGCCCTCGCGCTGGCCTGGGCCGGCACGACGGCCGCCCAGCCGGCTGCCACCGAACTCGGTGCCCAGCCCGGTGCCGACCAGTTTCCGCAGGTCGAATTCGTGTTCGAGGAGCGCGTGACCCTGGCACCTGCCACCGTACTGGGTGAAACGGCGCTCGGTCACCGCCAGTACATTCCCATCACGGGTGGCACCATCGCCGGGCCGAAGCTGCAGGGGCGCGTGATTCCCGGTGGCTGGGACTTCCAGCTGCGCTATGCCGGCGGCTGCGGCACCTTGAGCGCCGATTATTTTCTGGAAGCCAGCGACGGCACCGTCATCCACATTCTCAACGAGTCGTTCAGTTGCGGTCTCGGCGGCCCCAACGGCGAACGCAGCTTTTTTCGGCCGCGCTTCGAAGCGCCCAAGGGTCCACATGAATGGCTGACGCGAGGTACCTTCGTGGCCACGCTGGAACTGGACCGTTCGTCCGCCGACGCGCCACCGCCGGCCGAGGGCGCACCGCCGGCACTGGGCGCCATCCGTATCAAGGTTTACCAGATCAAGTGAGGAGTCGTCGCATGCTGCTGTCTCCGGGTTTCCGCTGCCGACGTTGGTTGCCGCTGGCTACCCTGGCTTTCAGCGGCGCGCTGCTGGCGCAGTCCGCAGAGCCAGCGCGCCCCTGGTGGTCGCCCGGCGAGGACACCGCGCTGCCCCCGACGCTCGAGTATGCCAATGGCTGGGGCCGCTTCGGGCTCGTCAATGCCGATGGCCCGGTCACGACCGCTGGCCACGCGTTTTTCGAAGCGCTAGGCAGCAACGGCCGGGGCTGTGTGACCTGTCACCAGCCTGCCGATGCCATGTCGATTTCCGTGGCCACCATCGCCCGCCGCTGGCAGGAGACCGAGGGCAAGGATCCGTTGTTTGCAGCGATAGACGGTCGCAACTGCCCGCACCTGCCTGCAGGTGATGCTGCCGCCCACTCGCTGCTGCTCAAGCGGGGCCTGATCCGCGTGAGCCTGCCGTGGCCGCCGCGCGACAGCAGCGGTGCAGCAATCACGCCCGGGTTCAGCATCGAAGTCGTGCGTGATCCGAGTGGCTGCAACACGCACCCCGAATACGGTCTCGACGGCGAGCGCCACGAAATCTCCGTCTACCGCCGTCCACGTTCGGTCATCAATCTGCGCTACGTGACAGCCGCTGGCTTTGGCGTGACGCCTTTCATCGGCAAGACCGGCATGCTGGCCGCCAAGGACCCGGAGACCGGCAAGCCGGTCAACATGAACATGATGGCCGACGCCCGCGAAGCAACGCTCAAGACGCAGGCCAACTCGGCCGCTAACGGCCACATGCAGGTGGCTACTCCGTTCAGCGCCGAACAGCTCGCGCAGATACAGAGCTTCGAGCTGCAGTTGTACGGTGCACAGAGCTGGTCGAACGGGGCCGGCAGTCTGGTCGAGACCGGAGGTCCGAGCGGTTTCGGGCCGCAGAATCTGCGGGCCGGCCGTGATGGTGTGCTCGGCAACAACACCTCCAACTACGTTTTTCCGATGGAAGACAAGTGGGCCAACCTGCCCGAGGTCGAGGGCGCCGATGCCATGGCGCGCCGCGCCTTCCGCGAGTCGGTGCAGCGTGGCCATGACGTGTTCTTCTATCGCACCTTCTGGATCAAGGATGCCACGCACATCAACACGGTGGGGCTGGGCAACCCGATCAAGCGTACCTGCGCGACCTGCCACGGCATGCACATGACCGGCATGGACGTGGCCAACGGCTGGATGGACCTCGGGACCACCAATGCGCCTTGGGCGCTGGAGCCACCGGAAAGTCCGTGGGCCAAGGAACTGCCCGAGTTGCCACTGTTCAAGCTGACCTGCTCTGCCGACCAGCCGCCGCACCCGTTCCTCGGTCGCACGGTCTATACGCAGGATCCGGGCCGTGCGCTGATTTCCGGCAAATGCGAAGACATCGGCGCCATCGTCATCCAGCAGTTCCGCGGCCTCGCGGCGCGGGCGCCATATTTTTCCAACGGATCAGCTGCCAACCTGCGTGAGTTGGTGGACTTCTATGATCGTCGTTTCAACATCCGCTATACCGAGCAGGAAAAGGCGGATCTCGTGAACTTCCTGAGTGTGCTGTGATGAAACCATCGATGCGTGTCCTGATCGGTCTGGGGTTCCTCGCCAGCTTGGGTGCCGTAGCGGCACCGCCGCCCGGCACGCGGCTCAGTTTCGTGAGCTGCCCGGTGGTGCGGGATACCCGCTCGGTGCCGTGCTGGACCAGTGATTACCAGGGTGACAGTTACTATCTCACCATCCAGAGCGACGTCAGTGCCGCCGTACAGCCGCCCCTGCTCGGGCATCGGGTGCTCGTGGAGGGCATCGTCAGCGATAAGCCGCAGATCTGCGGCGGCATCGTCCTCGAGCCGGTACGGCTTTCCGTGATGCCGGAGCTCGATGCCAACTGCAACACCGTGCTGCCGGTCGATGAGCGCTACGTCATCGACTTCAATCCGCGGCCACCCGGCCCGAGCGGTGGACGCCTGGCCTTCGATCCTGGCCCAGGCGCAGCGTCTCCGACCCCAGCACCGCCAGTCGGCGATCAGGAAATCCCCATTTATTTCGATTTCGATCGCGCCGTGTCATTCCGGCACCCGGACGTCCTGCTCAACATCATCAAGGTGGCCGGGCAGGTGAAGGCCACGCGAATGAAGATCACCGGCATACGCGGTGCCCACAGGCTCAGCGATGGCAGCGTGCTGCAGGAAAGTGCCAGCATCGGTCGCAAGCGCGCCGAGGAAGTGGCGGCGCTGCTGAAGGGGGCCGGGCTCACGCTCGAGGCCGACATCGACTGGCGCGACGCCGTGGACGAGGCTGATGGCGTTGACGACTGGCAGAGTCGCCGCGCAACGGTGGAGCTGACGGGGACTCAGGCCCAAGCGCCCGACTCCGTCGGCAGCGGTCCGGAGCCGGCGCTGAGTCTCGGTGATCCCGGCTTGCCGACCCACACGCTCTACCGCCCCGCCACATTGCGTGGCCGCTACCCGGTGGTGCTGTGGGGCAATGGCAGCTGCGTCAACAGCAATTTCTCCTATCGCGAGTTTCTGACCCAGGTGGCCTCGCAGGGTTTCATCGTGGTGGCTGTGGGGCCGCCCCGCACGTCGCCGGCACCGCGGCAGGAGCGGCCCGCAGATCCTGCCGCGTGGCCCGCGTTCGAAACGCAGACGCAGCAGTTGCTCGACGGCCTCGACTGGCTGAGCGCCGAGGCTGCACGCAGTGGCAGCGAATGGCAGGGGCATGTCGATACCACGCGGGTAGCTGTCATGGGGCACAGCTGCGGCGGCATGCAGGCGCTGGCCGCGTCGACCGACCCGCGCATCACCACCACGCTGGTGCTCAACAGCGGCATCTTTCCCGACGGCGACC
>DAIRDB010000088.1:0-7662 GCA_036796405.1 Gammaproteobacteria bacterium
TCGCGATCGTGGCCGGCAGCGAGACGCCGCTGACCGATGCCGAGGCATCCGCACTGCTGGATGGTGCCGTGTCGGCGACGCTCCCGGATGCAGTGCGGGCCGCTCAGTTGGAATGGCTGGCTGGCCAGCAGGACCAGTTGGCCGTGAATCTCTCGCGCATTGCGGAGAGCCGTGCCACAGCGCTGTTGGAGGATCATCGCCGCGTGCGTGAGGCGTCCAGGGCCAAGGGCGGCTACGAGATTCGTGCCCTGACGCCGGTGGATGTCATCGGCGCGTGGGTCCTGCTGCCGGAGGTGCGCTGATGGCTGGCCGGAGTCCGCAGTTGGAGTTCGACGCGGTACGCGTCGAAGGCGCGCTGATCACCCCGGACTACCTCGCGAAGGTTGCGGCACTCGAAACGTTGCATCAGGCGCCCACGGATTACGGCGTCCCGCGGGGGCTGCAGGTCCGGGACGAGATTGGCCGCGCGTGGCGCATCGGCGAGGCGCATTGGCGAGACATCCAGGGGGCGAAGGGTGCCGTGGCTCGCAGCCGTGCCGTGATGGCGCTGCTCCGCGAGTCCTTTGGATGGACCTCGCTGGTGACAGCCACCACTGCTCTCGAGCGAGGGGGGCGCAGCTACCCGTTGACGGCAACGGCTGTGGAGGGACGGGTGCCCGTCGTGGTCGCCGATGCCACGCACGACCTCGACGCTGGGGCGGCGGCCTACGGCGACGCCCAGCGGCGACGGTCGCCCTTTGGGCTGCTGCAGGAGTTCCTCAACGCCGACGAGCGCTCGTTCTGGGGCGTGGTCACGAACGGGAGTACGCTGCGCATCGTGCGCGACAACGCCTCGCTGACGCGTCCCGCATGGATCGAGGCGGACCTGGCGCGGATCTTCGCGGAGCAGCGCTACGCCGATTTCTCGCTCCTGTGGTTGCTGCTGCACGAGAGCCGCTTCGGGCGGGACGGGGCGCCGGCTAGCGAGGCCGTCCTTGAACAGTGGCGTGCCGCATCCCTTGAGGCTGGTACGGCGGCGCGTGATCGGTTGCGCGACGGCGTCGAAGCCGCCCTGCGTGCCTTCGGTAATGGATTCCTAGCGCATCCGGCCAATGAGGCGCTGCGGCAGCGCCTCCGGGACGGCGCGCTGGATGCCACGGGATACCATCAGCAGCTGCTGCGGCTCGTCTACCGACTGATCTTCTTGGTGGTGTCGGAAGAGCGAGGGCTCCTGCACTCAGCGGACAGCGATGAGCGCGCCCGTGAGGTCTACCGAGACGGGTACGGCCTGCAGCGCCTGCGTGAGCGGTCGGCACGACGTCGGGCGTACGATCGCCATGACGACCTCTGGGACAGCCTGTGCCTCGTGTTCCGCGGCCTGGAGCGCGGCCAGCCCCAGTTGGCGCTGCCCGGGCTCGGTGGGCTCTTCGCCGAGTCCCAGTGCCCAGACCTCGATTCGGCTCGCTTGGGCAACCGAGCGCTGCTTGAGACCGTCTTCCGGCTGACCTGGCTCGCGCAGGACCATGCATTGCTGCGCGTGAACTGGCGGGATATGGGCACAGAAGAGCTCGGAAGCGTCTATGAGTCGCTGCTTGAGCTCGTGCCTGAGCTCCACGACGGCGCGCAGCACTTCGGGTTCGCCGGCGATCCAGTCGGCAACGTAGCGGCCACTGGTCGTGCGGCCGCCGGCAACGCGCGCAAGCTCACGGGGAGCTACTACACCCCGGACTCGCTCGTGCAGGCGCTGCTCGATACGGCGCTGGAGCCGGTGATCGCTCGGGCGTTGGGCGCGGACTCCCCGGAGCGGGCGCTGCTGGAGCTCTCCGTGCTGGATCCCGCGATGGGCAGCGGGCACTTCCTCCTCGGCGCCGCACGGCGGATTGCAGGTCACCTGGCGCGCGTGCGTTCGGATGGCACACCGGGGCCAAACGAGTTCCGCCGCGCATTGCGCGACGTCATCGGTCACTGCGTGTACGGGTCTGACAAGAACGCGATGGCGGTTGAACTGGCGCGAATCGCGCTCTGGCTCGAGGCCATGGAACCGGGGAAGCCGCTGGCGTTTCTCGACCACCATCTGGTGCATGGCGATGCCCTACTGGGTGTTCTTTCGCCCGATGTACTGGCGGAAGGGATTCCGGACGCCGCGTTTGCTGCGCGCACGGGGGACGACGCCACAGTCCTGCGCGCACTGAAGCAGGCCAACGCCGCGGACCTGCGTGCGCTCAAGCAGGAGCGCGAGGCAGGGCAGTACTCCCTTCGGTTCGAGACACAGGCCCTGGCCGAGTCGCTGTCAGCGGTGGACCAATTGCCTGATGGCACACTCGAAGAAGTAGAAGCGAAGCAGACGGCGCTTGCGGCCGCCCGAGCTCACGAGGATGCACGGCTCCGATTCGCCTGTGACTCGTACGTGGCAGCATTCCTGTTGCCGCGGACGACGGGAACGCGGGTAATGGTTCCCGGCACTGGCACGCTGCGCGATCTCGCGGTCGGTGTGGAGCCTCCCGCTGCAATGCGTCAGGCAGTGCAGGCAATCGCTGAAGCGACTCCGTTCCTGCACTGGCCACTGACCTTTGCCGCGGTGATGGCTCGAGGCGGCTTTGACTGCGTAATCGGCAATCCGCCATGGGATAAGCTGACCGTCAACGAGAAGGAATTCTTCGCGGTGCGATCCCCTAGCATCGCGGCCAGCGCGGGTGCGCGACGCAAGCAGATGATCGAAGAGCTAGCCGCTGCGGCCCCTGGAAGCCTCGAGAAACGCATCGCGGAGGAGTTTGCGCACGTTTGTGCGCTCGTGGAGGGCGCAAGCTGCTTCGTTAGGGGTGGGGATAGATACCCACTCACGGGGAGTGGAATCGTCAATCTCTATGCACTCTTTTCGGAGACGGCGATCGGAATTGTGTCCGATGATGGCCGTGTCGGGCTCGTGTTGCCGTCGGGGATCGCGAGTGACAAAGGTACGGCGCCATTCTTTCGTCACATATCGGAAGGTAGGTTGGTTTCGCTGATCGACTTTGAGAACAGGGACGCACTGTTCGACGGGGTGCATCGAAGCACGAAGTTCTGCCTTCTTACGTTGGGGAGCGCGTCAGCGCCGCAGTTCGCATTCTTCTTGACGAGACCAGACCAGCGCTTTGATGAGCGTCGCAGATTCTCGCTCAGCGTGGATGACCTGCGGCGCCTAAATCCAAATACACGAAACGCGCCAGTCTTTCGCTCGCGTATGGATGCAGAGCTGACTGCGAAGATTTACCGGCATGTTCCTGTGCTGGTGGATGAGGCCAGTGAAGATGGGAATCCCTGGTGCATTTCGCTGCGGCAGGGCTTGTTCAACATGACGAGCGACTCAGGGTTGTTCCGGAGCGCGCCAGGGCCTGGGCTTGTACCTCTTTACGAGGCGAAGATGATCCATCATTTCGATCATCGGTGGGCCACGTACACCGGTGGCGATGAGGATTCCACCCGGAACGTGACTGATGCGGAGCGTGCCAACATGGCGTTCGAGGTGCGGCCGCGTTACTGGGTGCCCAAGGCGGAAGTGGATGAGCGGCTCGCGGCGGCGGCATGGTCGCGCAATTGGTTACTCGGTTGGCGAGGCATCACGAACGCCACGAACGAACGCTCGATCATCGCAGCCGTTATCCCTCGGGTAGCGGCCGGCAACAGTCTCCCCGTGAACTTCTTCTCTGCGGATCTGTCCGCGGTGCATGTGGCGGCGCTACTTGCCGTGCTTTGTTCGCTTCCTTTGGATTACGCTGCCCGGCAGAAGATCGGTGGTGTCAACTTGAACTTCTTCATTGTCAAGCAGTTGCCTGTGCTTGCGCCGACCCAGTTTTCAGGTGTGGATCTGAAGTTCATTGCTGAACGAGTGGCGCAGCTCACGTGCACGACTGAGGGTCTGCAAGGGTGGGCTCGCGAGCTCGATGTAGCCATTCGGCCTGCACTGCCGGTTGACATGCGGGCAGCTGTCCGCGCCGAGCTTGATGCCTACCTCGCCCGCCTATATGGCCTGAGCCGTGATGAGCTGCGGTTCGTGCTGGATCCGCACGACGTGTCGGGTCCCGACTACCCGACAGAAACGTTCCGCGTATTGAAGGAGGGCGAGATCCGCCAGCATGGAGAGTATCGTACCCGGCGCCTCGTCCTTGATGCATGGGACCGGCTATTCGGTAGCCGGTGAGCGGCTGTATGCCTGACGATACGCTGCTTCGGCTTCGCGCTACGGACGCTGGGTTTGACCGGGAGCTTCCGCCGGAAGGTCCTTGGCTTCGCTTCGCCGCCGCCGGGAACCTCGCGACCATCTGGTTGAAAGGCGAGGGGCAATCCCTCACGGTAGCAGCAGCGCCTGCTGGCGTGGCGGCTGAGGTTGGTGCGCTGTACCTCGTCGAGCCCATCAGTGGGCCGGTCCCCGAGGGCGCAGCCGCTGCGTGGCGCTGCGGCAGTTTCCCGGCCCTGGACGGCCTGTGCCGTCGACTCGCGGTACTTGGGCATGTGCTGCCCGATCAGCCACTCAAGCGTTTCGAGGTCGTGGTTGAGCAGCTGCTTGTTGAGCAGGGTGGCGAGCGTACGACAGAGCGGGTGGCGGAGGTCCGGCGCCGGGTCGGGCAGGGGCAGTTCCGCGATGCGCTTGAGAAGTATTGGGGTGGTCGCTGTCCCATCACCGGGGTCACCGATCCCGCGCTGCTCCGGGCCTCGCACGCAAAGCCGTGGGCCGAATCCAGTGATCGGGAGCGGCTCGATGTGCACAACGGCTTCCTGCTGTCCGCGCTGTGGGACGCAGCGTTTGACGCGGGCTTGGTGTCCGTCGGTTGCGACGGAGAGGTGGTGTTCTCGCGTCAGCTCGGGACGCCAGACCGCAGAGCGTTGGAGGCGAGTGCACTTACGATTCGGATACCCCTGGTTGAAGCGCACCATGAGTATCTGCACTGGCACAACCAAAGAATATTTCACACCTAACAATCGTGGTTCTCAGCACTAAAAGCGCTATTTGTCCGCGTTCAGGAGAAGATATTAGGATTGAAGTCCTGACCACAACACATAGCCAAACCCGATTTCCAGTGAGATGACTGGCACAAGGAAAGGTCTTTCGCGAACGAGTAGCTCCGCTTCGAGCTCAACCTCCTGAGGGTGGCGAAGCAGATGGCAGCGCGGCTACCGATTGGGGCGGTGCAGGGATGCGGGTTGATGTGGGAGGTGGACGTGATGGAGCCCGCCGCGATTATGTGACGGAACTACAGTTCTTGGTCGGATAAGGTGCGTGAGAGCTCGAACAATTTGTAAGCTAGCCGAGCTTCTAAAGCACCTTCCGAGGGCGCTCCATAATGAGTCGATGCTGTGGTTCAGAATCGTAGCGGACTCTTCCGTCTAGCGCCGCACGGATGGCACTAGCGACCGCCGCCGCAACTGGTGGAGGAAAGGCATTTCCCACCTGACGATACGCCGCCGTCTTCCGCCCAAAAAACTTCCACTCATCTGGGAATCCTTGTACACGAGCGGCCATGCGGACAGTGAGGCGAGGCATACCCGCGGCATCAAAGTCGGCATCAGGCGCCTGATCAGCGACTCCACGACCGTCTACGCGCAACGCCTTCCAAGCTTCACGCGCGCGGGTTGGGCCGAGGTCTGGGCCACCATGCAGCTTGGAGCCACCGACAAGTGTTGGAGCGACGGCATTAGCTGCCTGCGCCCATGCAAAAGCTCCGGGCCAACCTCGTGCCGCCATTAAATCGCGCAATGCCTCGCCAACCGTCATTGTCGTGAGCAATGGAGTGGGCCAAGCGAAGCGCTTAAGATCTGAAGGCTTCAGAGCGACGAGAATGAACCGAGGCCGAAGTTGCGGCACGCCAAAGTTCGATGCATTGAGTACCTGCCACTGCGGACGGTATCCCAGCTTTTCGAGCTTGAGCGCGAGTTCGCGACGATATGACTGGAACTTGGCTGTCGCCAATCCAGGCACATTCTCCAGCATTACTGCTCGCGGCTTTGACTCTTCGATAAGTCGAAGTGCCGTGGGAAACAAATCGCGGTCGTCATCGCGGCCGAGCTGTCGACCTGCAACTGAGAACGGGGGACACGGTACGCCACCAGCAAACAGATCGACACCGCGAAAGTCGCGTCCTTTGAGCTCACGGACGTCCGCTTGAATCACTCGCCAGGAGGGTCGATTCAGTCGCAGTGTTTCCGCAGCGTTCTGATCGATCTCCACCGCGGCTGTGTGCTCAAAACCAGCCAGCTCAAGGCCCAACGCTTGGCCGCCGGCTCCAGCACAAATCTCTAATGAGGTGCGTAAGTCGCCCATATACCGAAGATAGCACAGCCGAAGGAAAACCGAAAGCCTCCTCTGTGTCGATGCTTATGCGGTACGACTGGCGCAGCAGTTGCCATCGGAATCGACCATGAGATTGATGCCTTTAGGCCGCAGAAGATCACGAGCCCCACCATTTCCCCGGAGCCGCTTCATAAAGTCACGTTGGTCATAAAGGAGCGACTCGATAACTTGCCTGCCGATCCAGCGGTCCAAGTGCTCTTCAAAGAAAAGGGCAGCGCGCCGAGAGCCACCAACCAGACTCCGGAGTTCCCGAAAGCGAGCCATGTTGAGTCCGCTCCAGTCGCTTTCGCTGAATGGAACATCTTCAAGCAGCCAGAGGATGTTCGCCTTGCCGGAAACTGTGGGTGAGCGCTTGCCGTCTCGATTAGGTGCACCAAGGTACTCTAGGCGCGCTACGATCAGACCCAGTGAGCAACGACTACCTACATCGTCGATGCGGCTGAGTAGACACAGGCCGTCTTCGGAGTAGGTCTCCTTGGGAATCATCCATTTCTCGGCCGTCGTGTTCTTTACGTCGACGTCCACGCCACCGAGATCGAGATCGCGCACTCCCTTCGGTACATCGAGAAAGTCGCGGATAAAATGTTCTACTTTAAGCCCAAGAAAGGTCTTCTCAACGTTGTCAAGCTCAGCGACTGTTGTGCGCGCAGTACGAACCGGGTCGATCACAAAATCGATCGCGGCTCGGACCAACTGAGGAAATCGTTTCGATAGACCTTCGGTACCGCCTGCACGCGCTTCGATCGCAGAGCGGATAGGGCGTAGGATGTCGAGGTCGGCTGAGCCGGGGGGCACTACGCGCCTGCCTGGAGTTGGGAGGTCATGCAATACTGACGAACGTGAGTTCTGGATGGCAACCCGAAGCCGCCCGCACCTTTCTATACGCCACCATAGGGCGGTCAACCCGAATTCAAACGTCAGCTCACTCCGGCTGAAACCCTGAACGTTGAGAATCCGCACAATACGCGATAATTCAGCGGTCAGCCGCTCTCCTTCGAACGACATAGCGCAATTCGATTTTGAGAATTGCTTGTGCGAGCTTAGCAACAAGGCACTCTGGCCGAGTCGGTGCGGGTTGGAGTGTCTACACAGAATGAATCGTATTACTTCGACCCAGTCTGTGAGCACGGGTGAAGTTGGTTCCTTTTGTTAAAGGTATGGCGCCGAATTTCGCACTGTCGCACCTTAGCAGTGTTCTAGTGTCTAAGAATGGGTGTAGTGTTTGGAACTGCGAAGTATTGACCGAATCCTCGAACAATTGTATCGTACCCATGCGCGGCGATTTCCCGACTTGACGGGCCGCGCACCCCGCGAGGGGACAGCCGTCTAAGTCGAAGGCGCGAGCCTCCGACTCCAGG
>DAIRDB010000089.1:0-7596 GCA_036796405.1 Gammaproteobacteria bacterium
CACACCCATACGTCGCCGAGCTTGGTGATCGGCTCGACCGGCACCTCCGGCGTATCGTCCGGGTCGGTTAGTCCCTCCGTCCCCGCGGGGGCGAGGAGCTTGGACAACTCGTCCACCGAGAAGCCGGTCAGGGCGATGTCGAAGCCTTGCTCATTGAGGTCGCCTAGCTCGACCTTCAGCAGTTCGAAATCCCAGCCCGCGTTGAGGGCCAGCTTGTTGTCGGCGAGAACGAGCGCCCGCCGCTGCGCCTCCGACAGCCCGACGATCTGGATCGTGGGCACCTCGTCCATCTTCAGCCGCTGGGCAGCCAGCAGACGCCCGTGGCCCGCGATGATCCCGCCGTCCTCGTCCACGAGGATCGGGTTGGTCCAGCCGAACTCTTTGATCGACCCAGCCAGCTGGGCGACCTGCTCGTCGGAGTGCGTCCGGGCATTCCGGACGTACGGGATGAGGTCCGTCAGCTTTCGGTACGTGACCTGAAGGGCGTTCGCCATATCGCTCCTGTAAGAGACGGCGTACCCCGGACGGGCGGCAAAAAGGTGGGCGGTTCTTCGCCCGCCCGGGGTCGCCAATGCGGACGGCCCGGGGCAGGGATGGGTCTGGAGGAAGGGGAACCGCCGCCAAGCCCCGGAAAATGCGTCCGGGTGTACTTGTATCACCGGGATGACAGGCGCACAAGCCCCCGGGGCGGTTTTTAGCGTCTGAATGAGAAAAAGGACTTGCGGAATGTCACAGGGATGATATTATTCAGGCGTCCCCACTACCGGGGGCCAACTCAAAAGGAAGGGTGAAAGCCATGAGTTACCAGATCGACGTAAGCAAAGGGCAGATGGTGGGCACCGTTAGCGCCCAGTGGGCCAACCGGCCTGACGACCAGCGGTTTACCAGCCTCACGGACCTCCGAGCGCAGGTCGCCAGCTGGGCCGACCAGAGCAGCGTTCAGAACGTGCTGCCCAACCAGATCAACGCGCTGTACAGCGACGACCAGCCGGACTACCTCGCCATCGAAGCGGAGGGGGCGACGGTCACCCCCAGCCATTGGGCATTCGATCAGGTCTGCCGAACCGCCGGGGCACCCGCCAACTACCTGCGAAGCCTCCCCGGGCCGCTTGCCGCCATCAACCTGAACTACGGGCTGCAGACCGCCGAGCAGAAAAGCGTGGCCCTGTACCTCCGCGACCCCGGCGAGAGCGGGCGGCTCCTGCGCGGCATCACCAGCCCGCGCTACGGGCGCATCTACGACCGCGATGTGGTGGATGCGGTGATGAAGGTGGCGGGCAACGGCACCGGCGACACGCGCTGGAAGGTGCCCGGGACCATCGAATGGGGCAGCAAGTTCGGCGTCAAGTACAACCCCAACGTCAACATCACCAAGGAGAACACCACGCTCTACGCGAGCGACCGCGATGTGTTCTTGTTCTTGGTCGACGATAAAAACCCCATTGAGGTCGGCAAGCTGGAGAACGGCAACCCTGACCTGATGTTCCGCGGCTTCTACGTGTGGAACAGCGAGGTCGGAAGCCGCACCTTCGGGTTCGCCTCGATGTACCTGCGCGGCGTATGCCAGAACCGCAACCTTTGGGGCGTCGAGAACTTCAACCAGATCGTGTTCAAGCACACGAGCGGCGCACCGGATCGGTTCTTGGAAGAGGCCGAGCCAGCGCTGCTGGAGTTTGCCAACCTCACGGAGTCCCGGCTCATCGCTGGCGTCAAAGCAGCCAAGGCGGTCATCGTCGCTCGCAACGAGGAAGACCGGCTGGAGTTTCTTGGGCGCTACGGGTTCACCGAGAAGGCGGCAAAGAACGTCATCGATACCTGCATGGTCGAGGAACACAAAGTGCCCGAGTCCGTATGGGACTTCGCGCAGGGCGTCTCCGCGGTAGCGCGGCGCGAAACCCTGCAGGAGAACCGGCTGCGGATAGAGCAGATCGCCGGTCGGATGCTGGACCGCGTAAAGGTCGCTGCGTGAAGCAGCAGTACCCCACGCCAGTATTTGACGACGCCTTGGAGGCGGCGGCGGCGAAGAAGGCTGCGGAGGAGGCGCGTCTCGCGGAACAACGCGAACGCGCCCGCCGCAGGTTTCGGGCTGAGTTCCCGCAAGTGACAGCCTTTGCTGACGAGTGCCGAGCGGTGTTCGGCGACGACGTCAGAGTGATCTGGGCGGTAGAGGACGGCAAGTACGTCGGTCGCCCACCTAAACTTGTGATGGAACAGTATGGAACGCCTGATAAACCCCTGCGAGCGTTGCGGCTCACAGACGAAGATCATTAGAACGCAAACCGACCCGAGAACGGGCTACATCAAACGGCGGCGCGAGTGCGTCGGCTGCGCGGCCCGCTCGACGACGCTCGACGCACCCCCAGTACACGAGAAGCCCCCGCTGACCGCGTACCAAGCGGGGCGCATAGATCGCCGGTCGGCACGCATCAACGCCGCGATGGCGCGAGCGAATCTTGGAACAACGGTCAACTTTCGGGACGGCAACGGTGCCGCGCCCACGGACCTGCTAGAGGAGATGAAAGCAAAATGTGGATTTTCTTGAACGACGCCTTTTTGTCGATAGTACAACCCAAGCCCCACGACGTTCCCAAACCCCTGCGCGGGCGCGACCTGCTACTGGTGCGCGGTCGCAAGAAGGGCGATGTCGAGCGCGTGTTCCCGAAGGTTCGCATCACGCGCACACCGAACCGAGACTATATGTTCCGCGCCTTTGTGCCGCGGCCCCGCGTGATGGAGACGATCTCGCGGCGGCTACTCGACATGGAGTACACGAACTTTAAGGATTCGGTCCGCAACGACGAGCGACACGATGCGTACCTCAAGGTCTGGACGACGATGTATCAGTACCAAGGCGGGTCGTTTCGGTCCAAGCAGAGCTACAACAGCTACAACGCCATCGAAGATCGCAGCTACCTGCTCTGGCCCGACGAACACTACTCGGGCAACTGACGCGCTCTAGCGGATATTGAACCGCCGCTGCTCAAAGATGAAGTCAGCTTCTTCGTCGCCCGGGGTTCCGATCAGGTCGTGATAGCGCGACTTGGCGACGCGAATCAGGGTGAAGTCCGGGTAGCGGTGAACGACCACTCCGATGTCGGCCTTGTTGTACCAATGCGCTGAGTCGGAGATGTCGTAGAGCGTCGGGACACGATAGTCGCCCTTATCATCCTTCTGCTGCTTCGCAGGGTGGGCGACGATCACCACATGGACCATCAGCTTTCGCGCAAACCGGCGCAGCGCCTTGATAGCCCGTCCGGTGTACTCCGTCAGGCTTTCCTCGCGGCTCCGAGCGTGGTCCATCTCGTTCCACGGGTCGATCACAATCACCTTGCACCCGTGCTGAATGACCGCCGCCTCTGCCTTGTCGAGCATCCACTCTAGCGTGACGTCCTCGTCCTCGTTCGGCACGAGGAACGTGAAGTGCTGGTCGATCCATTGGTCCGCGGCAGCAAGCTCTCGGCTGTCGCAGTAGCTGGTCGGCTTCTGGCAAAACCACGTGCGAAGGTTGCGGCGGTGATCGCGCTGCGGCATCTGCTCAAAGGACGCGAAGGCGACGTTCAACCCATACCGCTCGACCAATCGGCAGAAGATGTCGTTGACCACCGACGACTTGCCGTGCGACGGGATGCCGGTGAACACCGCGAGGTCGCCAAGCCGCACCTTGTATCGGTCGACGAGCTTCTTCATCGGGATGTCGTAAACCGGCGCTTCGGGCGCTGGCGGCAACTCGCTCATGCGGTAGACGCCGTCGACGCGCAGCCATTGCGCTCGTTCCAGCGTTGCCGCGACGCCCTTTGGCCCGTAGTGGATCAGCACCTCGTTGAGGTCTTTGAGGCGACGCTCGCGGTCCTCTGGGTGCTTCGGATACGTGACGTACTTGCACCTAAAGCGCCCGAGGCGCACCGATAAATCGTGCATTAGGTTCGCGCCGGGAGCGTCGCCGTCGACCGCAAGAATGACGGTGGTCACACGTTCGACGGAGAGGAGGGGTCGCGCCTCCTGCAGGAAGGTGTACTTGCTCGTGTCGTTCGGCAGCGGCTTGTCCGGTGCGCCGCCCGGGACCGAGGCCGCCCGGAGCCACCCGGACTGAATCGCCGCCACCGCATCGAGTTCGCCTTCGGTGATGACCAGCGGCTGACTGATCAGCGAGTCATCGCGGAGGATGTCCTCGTTCCAGAAGCATTGCACGCCGCCCTTGTCCTGCCAGAACCGCTTCTCGCCGCCGAGGGTGCGGAACTTTCGGTTGACGACTTTGCCTTCCCGTACAAACGGGATGCAGAGTGCCTCAATACCACCGGTTCCAACGAGGGCGTGCAGCCCCAGCTTGAGCGCCAACTCCGGGTCGATGTGTCGCGCTTCCAGTCCTTCCTGAATCGAATGAGTTAGTCCTTCCACCAGTTCCTCCGCTCCATCCACAGTGAAAACAATGCCAAACGGCCCGCCCATCCTCTAGAAGCCCGCCGTGTATCTGCGTCGGTCCGACGGCGACGCTCAAGCACGGCTTGCGCTTGTTCATGCTTTTTCGGGAGTCGCTGCACTTCGGGCAGATCGTGTAGTGATTGCCCGGGTCGTACTTCCGCAGCCGAATCCCCTCGGCGTTGAGCTTGTCGGCGACGCTCATTAGCCGCCCACCCCGAAGGCGTCGCGCCCCACCGGACCCTTCGGCCTCGCGGTCGCCGCGTCGTCCCACCGGCCTTGGTTCAGCCACGTGGTGGGGTGTGCGATGTACTTCTCATCCTTGCCCGCCGTTGCCGCACCGTAGGCTTGAGCGCCCGCGAGGAGGCGAGGGGTAGCCTCGCCCCCAAGGTGTCGCTTGGCGGTCTGGTAGGCGCGGAACGCGGCGAGCTTGCCCACCTTGCGTGGGTACGCGGCCCACCACGCTTCAAACTCGGCGGTGTAGGTGACGGTCTTTTTCGCTTTCTCACCGCGATGAGAGTCCTCGACAGCCCCACCGTCAGCCGTAGGCTGATCGATAGTTTGATCTTCTGAAGTAGAAGATGAAGATGGAGATGAAGGGGTTGGCTTTTGCTTCGGAGGATGGTTATCCTTTTGGTTAAGCAGAGTCGGGTTTCCGCCTAGCTTTCCAGCAGCAGCACGGGCGTTACGAATTTGCTCATCCCGAATCATTCGGCGACTAAAGATCGCGCCACCGTTATCGCGGGAGAAAACTCCTGCGGCCTCCAACTCGTCCAGCAGCCCCTGCACAACCTCTATCGGTTCGCCGACGACCCTGCTGATCTGCAGGTCTGTCACCGACCTGCCGTTGGCCGCAAGCACCCCGTACGGGGACGCCTCGTGCATGATGCACATGAGTTCGATCCACAGCCCTCGTGCCGCGAGACAGCACGTCGACAGCGACGGGTCTTTGCGCCAATCGGCGGGATAAAACTGGAACGCGGGGCGCTTCATGGTCGCCACCGGGTTTGTTCAGACGGTGATACTGACGGCACGCCTTCCTCCAATCGCTGTCATGGGCGTGATAATTATGCCGCATCCGCATTAGGTCAAGTCCCTGCGGCAGATGAGATGCGTCCGGTTCTATCCGACCTCGACGATATCGACGTCATAGAGCGCCTTGAGCAGCTTCTTTTTGATCCGGTACTCCGGCGTCCGCGTCGGCTTGGACTTCACGTCCTCCGTGACGATCTCGCCGGTCTTCACGCGCCGATAGCGGAAGTCCGCGACGTACGCGCACACCTTTTGCCCATTGACGATCAGGTTGTAGCGGGGCTGCAGTTCCAGCTGGTCGATCTCGCCCAAGCGCAGCAGGGTCTTCAGGTAGACATAGCGACCGGCTTCGGCCTTGGAGGCAAACACCGTCCCATCCACCTCGGTCTTGATGTTGCGGAACTTGGAAGTCGATGCGCGAGCGGAGCGAAACATCATGGGCGATCCCGGTTTTTAATAAGCATTTCTCGGTTTTGAGAGGAGGGCAACAAAATGGCTTCTAAAAAGAGTCAATCGCGTGATAGTTTCAAGGCGTTCATGGAAAAGCGAGGACTTAAACCGCATCCGTGGGCGAAAAAGGCTGGGGTTCGATCTAGCACGCTCTACAACTACTTGAGCGGTGTAAGCGAGAGCCTGACCGCGGATACGCTCCAGAAACTCGCTAAAGCTGCCGGGACTTCGGTTGATGAATTGTTGGGGAACGCTCCCGCTATTCCTAAAACTACGCCAGCCCAGCCAGTCCGGTTGGACGCGGTGGTTGGCATTTACGGGAGGATGTTCGCGATGGATAGGGAGGAGTTTGTGCAGCGTCCAGTTGGGCTGCCGCCAGACGTGGAGGTCTTGGCGGCGAGAATCGACAAAGACGGACTGCACCCGATTCCGGGTGGTTGGACCTTGTTTTTCGAGAAGCAACCCCGCAACCCGGAAGAGCTTGTCGGCAAGCTCGCGGTCGTGCAGGTAGCGCCACAAAACCAGCGTCTGGTCCGCGAGATTCATCGCGGAACTCAGAAGGGGCTGTACACGCTGACGGCGTGGAATGCGGCGCTGCTGGCTGACGTAGAAATTACTTCTGCTCATGCGGTCGTCTCAATCGTCCAGATAATTTGAGCAAAAGTATCACCGAAAAAACAGTCAGACGCTAGAAAATATCACGACCCGAACATTTACTATTGCGTAACTGTCATGCCCGTGATATCTTCCGGTTTACCGCATTGGGCGGCAACCGGAGGATTTCATGGGCGCAATCGCAGTAAGCAACGAGGCCGAATGGCTCTCGCTACGTGACAGTCACGTAGGTGGTTCGGAAGTCGCCAGCCTGTTCTATCGCTGGCGATACGCAGACGGCACCGAGGCCGTCCTGCACCTGTACGAGACCCCGCCCGAGGGCGCGACCCTCGTCGAGAGTCTTTCCCCCTTCAAGACCGGCTACCGCCTCTGGCAGGAGAAGGCCGGTCGCCTCATGCCCGACGATCTGTCGAGCAACGAGCGAGTGCAAGCGGGCAACTTCCTTGAGCCAGCGCTCGCCGCGTGGGCCGGGGAGAAGTTCAAGTGGAAGCTCCGCAAGGTGCGTCGCTACTGCACCCACGCCACGGTGACAGGGTGGGGAGCCAGCCTCGACTACGAGGCGCACGAGCCGGGGTTCCCGCCGATTGAGTTCAAGAACGTCGATGGCTTGGCGTTCCGAGACAGCTGGGCAGTCGAGGGCGACGAGATCATCATGCCGCCCCTCAACTACGTCCTGCAGCTGCAGCACCAGATCGGCGCAGTAGGCGCGGACCACGGCTGGATCGTCGCGTGTGTGGGCGGCAACCGCCTCCTGCGCGGGCGCATTGAGCGGCACGAACCAACGCAGCAGAAGATTGCCGAGGCCATCGCCGCCTTCTGGGAAGGGGTCGAGACCGGCACCGAACCCAAGTGGGTCGCCGACTACGACAGCGTTGCCGAGACCTACCGCTACGGTAGCAAGGCGCTGCAGGTCGACCTCACCGCTGACGGCGACCTGCCGCAACTCTGCGCGGAATACCTCGCCCGCAAGGCCGAGGCCGACCAGCTAGAGGCCACCATCTCGCATCTCAAGGGGCAGATCGCCTCCAAGCTCGGCGACGCCGCCAAGGCAGTCGCGTCGGGCTACCGGATGTCGTGGCCCGT
>DAIRDB010000090.1:0-904 GCA_036796405.1 Gammaproteobacteria bacterium
ATTAGTTTATCCCTCCAGGAAGATAGACCACACGAAGAACAACCCCAACCGTCTCGTTTCTCAACAAGCATACGCAAAGCCCCGGGGGAGAAGTCTGTTTGCTCCCCAGAAAGCCATTTTGCGTACTTTTCCAGCCTTCCAAACTCGTGCTGGCATGTGATGGAACAAAACTTTTTGACCGACGAAGTCAAGGCCTTAAAATCAACCTTACAACACCGACAAGCGTATGTCCCACTAGCAACACTCATTCTGGTTCTCCGTTAGAGAGTCGAACTCCATTATCCAGGTTACAAATCTGGCGCATCACCGCCAATGCTTACAGAGAATGTGTCCCTAGTAGAATTATCCACTTTTCGGGCCAGATTCGTCCTTGGTGGGCGATAAAGTTGCATCTCTAACCTTGGCCCGCTCCTTGGCCTCCTTGATGGCCTCGTTAATCACTAGGCGGGTAACCGCCCCGGCCATCTCCTGGATCCGCTTTTCTTTACTCTGAACCCCCAGGGCCTGCTGGAGTTTCTGTGCTTCGTTCATGCCTTACCCTTTCGTTGTTGGTCTCTAAAACTACGCAGGTCCGCCAGGATGGCGTCACATTCGTCTGCGTTCTCAAACTCCCAGATCGACAGAACCTCTTTGTTCTTGTCAAACACGGGATCCTTTGCGTCAACCTGCACGTCGACGTGGGGGAACCCCTCGACGGCGTACTCGACAATAAAGCCCCTCATACCTTTAGCTCCTTCCTGATCCGTTTAATCGACTGCCCCAGATGGTGGCGCCAATACTTCTCGGTGACGGCGAGGTCCTTGTGCGTGTACCCCGACAGCATCGCCTCGACTATCTCCCGTTGCTGTTGCGTTAATTTGTTCTCGATGACGTGCTGTATGTCTCGGATCGTCTCCGGGCCCCA
>DAIRDB010000090.1:914-7480 GCA_036796405.1 Gammaproteobacteria bacterium
GGGCCCCACGATGACCAGCCCGTCAGTGAGCTGGGCTCGACGCTTGCGTCGTCGCTTTCAATTGGATCGGGCTCCTCGTCAGACAGGCGCCGGATCGTCGCGTTTACCACATGTTTCAAAGTTTAATTGCCTCCATCAATGCCGCCTGTAAATCTATCTTGCCCTGTAGCACGTCGACCACCTGCTTGTCGATGCTGTTGATCATTTGCAGGTGGTGCACGAACACCGGCTTCTCCTGACCCTGGCGGAACAGGCGTGCGTTGGCCTGCAGGTAGTCCTCACTACTCCACGGCAGGTCGAACCACACGATCTGCGCCGTGTCCCCCGCGTTGCACTGTAGGTTCAGCCCGATGCCCACGCTCTTGGGGTGGCACAGTAGCACGTCGATCTCACCCTTGCGCCAGCGCGCGATGGTGTCCTGGTCGTCGGGGTTCAACAGCACCGCGTCGGGGAATCGTTCCTGCAACCGGGCCAGTGAATGCTTGAAGTTGTAGAACACGATCGTCGGGCTGTCGCCCAGCATGTCCTCGAGGTAGTCCAGCTTGCCGTCGTGCACGTGCACCGTCGACTTCTGCTCGTTGTAAATGGTGCCCGCGGTAAGCTGTAACAGCTTGCCCGTTAGGACCCCTGCAGAGGCCGCGGTGAGCGTGTCTTCTTCGACCTCGGCCACCATGTCCTTCTTCATGCGGTTGTAAACCAAGCGGGCCTTGGGCTCCCACTGGATCGTGTGGTAGACGTCCTGTCTGGCGGGCATGGTCAGGTAGTCGTCCGCTCGAAGAGACACGCAGATGTCACCGATCAGTGCGTCTATCTGTTCTTTGGCGCCGGGCTTCAATTTCCAGCTCCATACTAACCCCGTGCGACGATCCCTCGCGTCCGGATCGAAGAATTTCTCTTTGTAAGAACTCATCGATCTCCCGAGCCGTTGTCCCAGGTCCAAGATACCGACCTGGGGCCATAGGTCCAGGTATGACTTTGGCGTAGGTGTGCCCGTCAAAATCAAACGATGCTTGAACTTCGGTAGGAACGTCTTCAGTGACTTCCACCTCTTTGAAGAGGGGTTCTTGAATCTGGACGATTCGTCGATCACCAAGTTGCTCCAGGATGGAATCAATTTCTGATCGAATAGCCACGAGACGTTCTCGCAGTTGATTAAATACACATCCGCGTTCGACCGGAGCGCGTTCAAGCGGTCCTGGGGTGATCCAATCACCAGCGCGAATTTTAGTTTTTGGGTATGTGTCCAATTTGCTGCCTCCTGTTGCCATACGTTAGTCACCACCGCCTTGGGTCCGATGATCAGCGTCTTGCCCGGTAGCTCGCTGATGATCGTCAGCGCCGTGATTGTCTTGCCCAGGCCCATCTCCATCAGCAGGCCCATGTTGGGCGTTGTCCTGCTCTGCTCGATCAGGCGCCGCTGGTACGCGTGTAGGTTGTCGGGGGATAACATCAGTAGCCTCCGCGCTTGCGCGCTGACGCGCTTGTATCAATCCGAGGATTAGTTGGGCGCTGGATGTAGGTATTTGCAGGGTCGAAAATGGAGGGGGGTCGAAGACTTCCATATTTTTCTATCTCTTTCAATCTGTCGTGTAACCAGTCCGCCACCGCGTACAGCTCTCGTAGCTTGGCGTTGGACTTAATCATGTTGGCCTTGTTGCTAATGATAGCCACGTTGCCCCTGACGTAGCCCTTCTCGGGGTCGATGCGGTCCAGGCTGGGGGACGCGTGCTGGGGCGAGCCCTGTTTCGTTTTTGATTTGGTATCCCATAGCAACGCCGTGCCAAACACCGGGCAGATGTCGGGGGCGATGGAGCACAGGTACTCGAGGTCCACGTCGCAGGGGATGTCCTTTGCCTTGGCTCGCTTCTTTGCCCGGTACAACATGTTGTACATGTGCTTGCGCTTCTTCAGGTTGTTTTCTGGATTCATAAACTGTCGACAAACTCGTCAACTTCCTCGAATGACGAAAGCACCCACGTCTTCACGCCACACGTATGTATTTGCGAGATCACTAAGGTCTGACGTGGAGACAGTGAACCCGTCGGGGATTTTACCTCCCCCGGTATCCCCTGACCCTGGAAGAACCCCAGCCGGTCCGGCACCCCCGTCGTTCCCGGGCTTGTCCACTTCAGACACAACCCTCCCCTCGCCTTTATCTTTTTGACGAGTCTTTGCTCGACGTCCTTCTCTCTTGTCATTCTTTTCCATCTCCAGTATGCACCCGGTGAACATCTGCTCGACGAGGTGTTGCATGAGGTACGCGCGCGTCTCCTCGCCAAAGTCTTCCACGTTCTCGCCGATGTGCTCCAGCAGGCGCGTGATGACGTGCGACGCCTCGTGTGCGATGGTGCCCGCCAGACAAGCGGGGTTGTTGCCGATGGCCTTGAGGTCAAAGCCCACGATGACGACCGACTCCTTGGCCGTCGAGAACGAGTGCGTCTCCGCCATGCCAAGCTCGAACGCCTGCGGATCCTCGTGCACCTTGACGTTGTAGTCCTTCAGTATCTGCTTGAAGACCTTGGCGTTGAAGCACATCGAGACCGGTAACGGGAAGAACCCCACGTCGACTGAATAGTACTGGTAGCGCTTGCTCATGCTTATTTCCTTGCTCGGATGTAATACGCAATCGTGTTGCAAATGTTTTCAGCGACCTGTGCCTTGGTGAAGCTATCCTCGGGTAGGTATGTCCACCCCTCAGCCCACTGTGCGCATGCTTCACGCTCCTCGGCGGCGACCTTTGCGGCAAATCGTTCAAGCGGCAACAACAAAGAAAGCGCGGCCTCCTCTGCCAAGTACACCCGTTCAAACCCTGCCTCCCGCGCCATGCGGATGATGTCATCTCGGTTCATGCAAATATCTCATCACGTTCAAAGTTGCTGATGCTGTCCACGTACTTGCGCGCCTTGACGTTGAGCACCACGCCGCGGTACACGTTGTGCTGTTCGCCTTCGATGCGGATACGATCGGCCACCACGCGGTGGTCCTGGGTCGCCGCCAGGAACCGGCGCTTGAACGCGAGGTCGGTCCCTGGTGGGATGTTCTTGGCCAGCGCCCACTTCTTCCAGCACGTGAACACGTCGTCCTTGTTAACGTGCCCGATGGGGTCATACACCAGCGCGTCCTGCACGAACGAACCGATCGGGTTACTCAACTCTTCCATCAACTCGAGCAACTCGCGACCCGTCTTGGGCTGTTGGAACCGCTGACCCTCGCGCGCCATGCGGCGCTGTTGTCCCTCGATCGCCCAGTTGAAAATACCCGGCAACTCTTTGGCCAGCTTGTCAGACAGCGACACGTCCTCACGGCCGTAAAAACTATTACTCATTTTGAGAACAATCATTCGGCCCGTCAAGGCGTTGGAGTTCTCGGTCAGCTGAAGTGCCTCGTTCGAGTAGATCACGATCCTGGTCGGCAGGTATCCGCTCCACGCCTCTTTGTTCTTGCGGTTGACCGTAACAGTGTCGCCGCCAACAATTCGGAGCAGTTGGCTCACGACAGCCCCCCGGTTCCGCTCCGGTGCACGGGCATCCGTAAAGCTCGCCAAGAGTTTCCCAAGCCATGGCTGAAGGCCAAAGGTATCGCATAGCTCTTCCAGCTGTGGCGCCACTGTGTTGTGCTGGCCCAGCAGGGACACGAGCACCTTGTTGATGGTCCCCTTGCCTGAACGGCGCGGGCCGATGATGTTAAAGAACTTCTGCTGACTCGAGTCACCGCTCAGGATGTACCCAAACATCTCCTGCAAGCACTCGATACTCTCCGGGTCATCGCTCCACAGGTCGCGCAGGAACGCCTCCCAGGTCGGGCACTCTGCCAGCGGGTCGTACTCAAACGGCAAGCTGTTGAGCGTGAAGAACCCCAGGCTGTGGGGGATCAGCACGTTCTGCTCAGTGTGGAATATCCCGTTCTGCAACGACACCAGCTTGGCCGGGTCGGGCTTGTCGGACCCGTACCCATCCAACCACACCGGCGGGCGCGTGTTGGCCTTATTAGGCAGGTGCGTGAGGGCCTGCACCGCGTCCAGCACCCCGGACACCACTGACGGGCCTGGGTTGAACGGGATCAGGTTCATCTTCTTGTCGTACTTCTTGCACTTATCCAGGAACGTGTACAGCATCGAGCGCACCGTGGCCTCCTCGATGTCTTCGTAGTGCGTGCCCCTGAACTGGAACATGTCGCCGCCGTATGTCGACAGCGTGGTACCCTCCTCACACGCGAACGTGCTACTCAGGAACTCCCGCGCGTGGTTCAACGGCCCACCCGTGAGCACCTTCTCGCCGTTGGCGATGACCTCGGCCTCCTTCATGCGGTTGACCTTAAACACCAGCGTGCGCAGGGTGGTCCCGCTCGTGCCGCTGAAGCTGTTCCACTTGCGCGCACACTCGCCCTCAACGTAAGACGCGCACTTCCCATCCTGGTAGGACCACCGGTCCCACAGCTCCTGGGCCTCGTAGTCGCCCGCGAACTGGTGCTGTAGGGCCATGCCCACCTGCAACCAGTCTGCGTAGCCACAGTCGGGCTCCAGGTGTGCCAGCAGGTCGGTCTCAACGCGTGCAAGGTCCCACCCCTCGAGCGGCGGGCTATAGTCCGCGAAGTCGTCACCCGAGCGATAGCTCTGGCGCTCTGGCACGATGTCGACTAGGTTCTGCTCCTCGTCCGGTATCGCGCCGCCGATCACTTGCCCCGTCACCGTGAAGTACCGGCCGCGGGGGTACACCTCCAGGCCTTTGTCGTGGTCGACGTGTGCCGCGCTGATGTCCGCGCGGGTGAATATCTTTAGTCCGGTGCCAGACGGGCTGATCTCTGCGTAGCCCTTGACGCCCTCGAGTATCTTGCGCGCCTCTGGGGCAAGAGAATCGATGCCCACCGATGGGTCAATGCAGTCGTCCAGGTCGACCCCAACGATGCCATCACTGCCATCAAATACAAAGCCAACACCATCATACCGACCCGCCTCATAAGCCTCCTGAGCGTGGAGAAAGTCACACCACGTCTCTGGGTTTGTTGAACTTGCCGCGGATCCATTTGACTGCAAGGGCAATTTTGACCATCGCCTGTTCGACCCTTCCCCAACCTCGACTACCCGCCACAACACCCAGCGGGGTATCTTCTTTAGGCCAATCGGGATTGACTCGAACTGTACTGGTAGGACTGTTGGTTTCTTCATGGTGCTCTCTTATTTGGATTACTTTTCCGATCTCAGTTTTCGTGAACTCGCGTTGCCCTGCCAACTGCTGGCCAAGGTGTCGCGCGGAGCATCCTACCACATCCGCGGCGTGGCGCATAGAGTCAAACGTTATCCAGTACGTGTTGGGCGGGTAGCCGTCTATCTGCTCGAGTAGGTCGACCTTCATTGTTCCCTCGCTTTCAGCATGGCGTCTGCTATTGCATATGAGTCTTGCGCTAAGTCGGCAAAAATAGCCAAACTTTCTTCATTGGGTGGTTTATGTGTTGGAAACCAGTCGATAGCTGTTTCTAAGATTCCGTTCATAGCCTTCGCCGCAAAGTAGTCGCGCAGGGTCATTCCTTGACTGAAACCTGTTGGTTGCACTCCATTTGCGTATTGAGTGCCAGGAAACGCTGGTCCGCCTTTGTTCATCACTCGTCCTCCTGCATCATGCGGATCATCTCGTTGCGGTTGAGCTTCATTTTGGCCAGTTGCGCCTCTGTGTGGCCAATATGGTTGTCCACCTCGTTGATCAACGCCTGCCCGTATTTGTCGAGCGCCTGCTTATCGGTCAGCCCGTCACGCGCGGCCCTGGCCAACAAGCTGTTGGCCATTAGCTCCGCCTCCTCATCGATGTCGATGTGGTGGAATTGAATCATGCCAAAATGCTCCGCGGCCCACATGGCCACCAACGGCGTCACCATGACGATCGCGATGGCCACCGCGGGGTCCAGGAACAGCATACACAGCGCACTCAGCAACGCGCCAAGCGCGTACACGCCAAAGAAAATTGTTCTCAATCTTCACCCCACACATGATCAGTTAGTTCATCGATGCGTTGCTCGAGTATCATAACCCGTTGGTTCATCCGTGAATTAAAGTAAGCACTCACTTCAAGGAGGTCGCTTACCCTGGCATCCCGCCAGTTCGAGTCTTCTCCCATCAGTGAGCGTGGCGTTGTGTCAAGTACCTGCAACACCACGAGCTCGCCCATGTTTATGAATCGCACGTCTACAATCATTCGTCGTCCTCCTCGCCCTTGCGGGCCCTGTTTTCGTTGATGTAAGCGGGCTCAACGAGTAGCCACTCCTCTTTAGCGATCTGGTACCGCATGTACTCGTCGTTGGGTATCCACGTCAGCGATCGCTGTCCGTTTTCCCTGATGGACCCCCTGGCGTCGCTGGGTGGCGTCTTGGTCATCTGCCAGACCCTGTGTGCCTTCCTCATGCGCAACCACACCTCGCGGACCTCCTCGGTCCACTGGGCCGCGTGCTCGGCCGGCAACCAGGCACGCGCCCTCTGCCACTGCTCACGCTCCTGGCTGTTCATCCGGCGGTGTGAGGGTCTTACCCTCTGCGATAACTTGTTTAAGTACTGAGACGAAAGCATACGACATTAGATA
>DAIRDB010000091.1:0-7470 GCA_036796405.1 Gammaproteobacteria bacterium
CGCTCGAGGGCGCCGAGGGCTGGGTGCCCCGCGCGACGTTCTCGTCCGAACAAGCGGGGCGCTTCTGCCAGCCGTTCTCGGTGCGCGCCATCGATCGGACCATGCTCGAAGCCGGCATCGCGGATGCCCGAGAGTGGAGCATTGATATGGGTGATTCCGACACGTTCCAGTACACGCCGTGGGAGACTGCACCATGATTACCATCGCCGACCGTGCCATCGGGCCTGAGCATCCGCCATTCATCATCGCGGAGATGTCGGGCAACCATAACCAGTCCCTCGAACGGGCATTTGCGATCGTGGATGCCGCCGCGGAGGCGGGAGCGCACGCGATCAAGCTGCAGACCGCTACGCCGGATGGCCTGACGCTCGATGTGGACTCGCCGGAATTCAAGATTCTCGACCCGACGAGCCTGTGGCACGGGCGCAGCCTCCACGAGTTGTATCGTGAGGCGGTGACACCATGGGAGTGGCACGCCGAAGTCTTCGCGCGCGCCCGGCAGCGGGGACTGATTGCCTTCAGCTCGCCCTTCGAGCTGAAGGCCGTCGATTTCCTCGAGGAGCTCGGAGTTCCATGCTACAAGATTGCCTCGTTTGAGCTCGTCGACACGCAGCTTGTCCGGAAGGTCGCGCGCACGGGGAAGCCGCTGATCATCTCGACCGGGATGGGAACACTGAGCGATATCGATCTCGCCGTGCAGACTGCACGGGCCGAAGGCAACGAGCAGATCATTCTGCTCAAGTGCACTTCGACCTATCCGGCTAAGCCCAGCAACACGAACCTGCTCACCATCCCGCACTTGCGCGAGGCCTTTGGGGTTCAGGTCGGCTTATCTGACCACACGATGGGCGTCGGGGTGCCGTGCGCTGCCGTCGCAATGGGGGCGACGGTGGTCGAAAAACATTTCACGCTGCGGCGCGCCGACGGTGGCGTCGACTCGGCGTTCTCCCTCGAGCCAGAAGAGCTGCGCCAGCTAGTGATCGAGACTGAACGTGCGTGGCAGGCTGTTGGGAAGGTGCGGTACGGCGGGACGCATGATGAGCAGGCGTCCCTCAAGTTCCGTCGCTCGATCTACGTCAGTGAGGCCGTACGCGCCGGAGAGGTGTTGACGGAGAAGAACCTGCGAGTGATTCGTCCTGGCTTCGGTCTGGCGCCGCGTCACTGGGAACTGCTCATCGGCCGGCGCGTGAACAAGGACCTCGCGCGCGGGACGCCGATGTCGTGGGAACACATCGGCTAGAAGCCACCATCGAGGCGAGATTTCGTGCCGCCTCCTACCTATGACTGAGATGAGGCGCCTCTGGATCTGCTTGACTGGAACAGAAAATGACTGTGTGGACGACAACGCGTAAGCAACTCGGAGCCTTAAGGTCTGATGTGGTTGGTGCTGTCGAGTACCTTCGCATTCGATCCCCGTTCGATGAGTACTGGTCCGAGCTCAAGACCGCCTGCGAGCTGGAAGATGTTGAGCGACCGAGCCTGCTCATCCTTCACCCTGGCTACTCGAATCCACGACACTACAATTGCCTTGACGCAATTGCGATGCTCTTGAGCAAACAGCTCGGAGTACCTCTCGAGTTGAATGTTCTCTCGTGTGGGGGGGCGTTGGAAGCATGCGGCTTCGTCACCTTCTTCCCGGGCGACGACGGTGACCGGAGGACCCCATCGGCGGCCCACTGCAAGCGCTGCGTTCAAAGGCACACCAAGCGGTTTTCAAACAGCCTTTACAATCACGTGTTCCTGACGGACGAAATCGATGCCGCTGTGCGCGCGACAGCTCTGAGTATTGTCGCGGCATTGGGCCCTCGGATCACGGCTCTCGCACTGCGAAACCTTCGCGTTGCCGACGTTCAGGTTGGCGACTTAGTCATTGAGTCAATCCAGCGCAGTCTTCGCAAGACAACCAACCACGAGTATCGACTCGCAGCCGGCTCGGTAGTCTTCAATTACGTTCACGCGGGTGTCCTGTACGCACTCGCCGCGGACCGCGTCTTTGCGAAGCGGCGCTACTCGCTCGCACTAGGTAACGAGATTTCTTACATCGACTGGGGAATCCCTGCGCGATTTGCACTCAAGCACGGCGTGCCGTACGTGCACCTGACGCATCATTACCCTGGTGAGGGCTATTTGGTGTTGCAGAAGCACGTGCGCGCGGAGTCGCTTTCAAAGCCAGCGTTTGTGCCGACACGTGAGGTAATCGAAGGCATTCGCGCCAACGCGGGCCTGGCGACCGAGTACATGCGGAAGGGACGAAAGTACTTCGAAGGGTGGACCAAGCGCGTTGGGACCGGCGATCCGCCGGGCCAGCTGGAGCGAGAGCTCGGTCCGCGCTTCGACCCGCGCCGCAAGTCCGTGGCAGTTTTCACGCATCTGTGCTGGGATAGCGCGGGCAGCATCGGGGACTCGCATTATCCCTCTTTCGAGGCGTGGCTTGCCGACGTTGTTGAGATTGCCAAGCAACGTCGAGACATCAACTGGATCTTCAAGATCCATCCGAGCGAGGGGGGAGCTGAAACCTCCCAGACATCCAACACAACAACATTCATGCGTGATCTTGTCGAGGGGCAGGAGAACATGTTCCTCCTCGAGGCGGGGTCCCGCGTCTCGGCGAAGATGCTCATGCCACACATTATCGCCGGCCTCACGGCACTAGGGACCGTCTCCATCGAGCTCGCGGTGAGCGGCGTACCGAGTCTCCTGTGCACGAAGAAGGGGTACGCCGAGTTGTCGTTCACCTGTTCCGCCGTGACCCTCGAGGCGTATCGGTCTGCACTGCTGCAGATTGATACGCTCCCGCCTCTGACGCAGGAGATGCGCGACGAAGCGCTCATTACTCTCGGAGTCTCCTTTGACAAGAACTCCTACGTCAACATTTCGCCGCTTTTTAAATCCAAGGCGCTCGATGACCGGCGGATCGATCCGGAGAAGTTCGCGGCTTGGTACCGTGGGGCGCAACTCTTTTACGGCTTCAATACGGAGGGGAAGTAAACGGCATGGCTGACGCGCCGCCGTCGCCGCACAGGATGCGCATTCCCGTGAATTTGCTTGGGCAATCTGGCTGCCGCCTCGGCTTCCCCGGCGCGGTCTGCTATGTGGATCCCTACCTGTCCAACTCGGTGCAGGAACTGGACGGCCTGGACCTCGCGCGACTCGTGCCGATTCCGGTCGCGCCCGAGGCCGTCCACGATGCCGACTGGGTCCTGATCACGCACGAGCACATCGATCACTGCGATCCGCACACGCTGCCCAAACTGGCGGCGGCGTCGCCGCAGGCGCGATTCGTCGCGCCGCAGGTGGTCTGCGACTTTCTGGTGGGCTGGGGCATCGACGGGTCGCGCATCCAGCGCGCCGACGAGCACTGGGGTGCCCTCTCGCCGACGCTCCGTGTGCGCGCCGTGCCGGCCGCGCATCCAGAGATCGAGCGCGATGCGAGCGGCCACCTGCGTTACGTCGGCTATTTAGTGGAACACCACGGCAAACGCCTCTACATCGCAGGAGACACCTCGGCCCGGCAGGAGATCATCGAGACGGTGGTGGCCGAGGGCCCGATCCACACCGCCTTCCTGCCCGTCAACGAACACAACTTCTTTCGGGGTCGCCGCGGCATCGTCGGCAACATGTCGGTGCGGGAGGCCTTCCAGTTCGCCGAGGAACTGGGCGTCAAGCAGGTCGTGGCGGTCCACTGGGACATGTTTGCGTCCAATGCCGTCGACCCCCAGGAGATTCGCTTCATCCATCGCCGGCTGAAGCCGCCGTTCCGCCTGTTGCTTCGCCCCGATGTGCTCAACTTGTCGGACGTCGACGTCAGCCTCGTGATCCGGACGCTCAACGAGGCGAAGCACCTGGACGAGGTGCTCGCGGCAGTGGCCGCGCAGGAGACCGAGGGCCTGTCGCATGAGGTCGTGTTGGTTGACTCGGGCTCAACCGACGGGACGCTCGAGATTGCACAGCGCCACGGTTGCGTCATCCGGCACATCCGTCGTGAGGAGTTTTCGTTCGGACGCTCGCTGAACATCGGCTGCGAGTCCGCCAACGGCGACTTGCTGGTGTTCATCAGCGGACATTGCGTCCCCGCCGACCGGCAGTGGCTGCAGCAACTCTGCCAGCCCCTCCTCGACGGGCGCTCGCAGTACGCCTACGGGCGCCAAGTGGGCGGAGCCGAGAGGAAGTTCAGCGAGCCGCGCATCTTCGGGAAGTACTATCCCGAGGATGCGGCCCAGGCGCAGCGTGGGTTTTTCTGCAATAACGCGAACGCTGCACTGCTGCAGTCCGCGTGGGAACGGCACCGCTTCGACGAAGACCTGACCGGGCTCGAAGATATGGAACTGGCCAAGCGACTGGTCCAGGACGGCGGGGCCGTCGCGTACGCACCAAAGGCCTGCGTTTACCACCACCACGACGAGTCGTGGCCGCAGGTGCGGCGGCGCTTCGAGCGTGAGGCGATCGCGCTGCACCAGATTATGCCGCAGGTCCACGTGAGCGCGGTCGACACGGCCCGATATATTGTCAACAGCGTCTGGCGCGATTGGCGCGCGGCAGCCGCCCAGAAGACCCTCGGCCGATGGGCCGCCGACATCGTGCGCTACCGGTGGAACCAGTACGTCGGTTCCTACACCGGGAATCACCGCCATCGGCGGCTCTCGCACGCCGAGAAGGAACGCTACTTCTTCCCTGAGTGAAACTGAACGATCATGACTGGCCATAAGCCCCGCATTGTCGCGCTGTTGCCGATGAAGGCCCACAGCGCCCGCGTAAGCGGCAAGAACTTCCGCGCCTTCTGCGGCAAGCCGCTCTTCCGTTGGATGCTCGACACCCTGCTGAGCATCGAGGAGATCGACGAAGTCATCATCAACACCGACGCCCGCGACGTCCTCGCCAGCCATGGACTCGTGGACGGTGACCGCGTGCGCATCCGCGACCGCCGACCCGAGATCTGCGGGGACTTCGTCTCCATGAACCTCGTCCTCGCGGATGACGTGGCGAACGTGGACGCGGACATCTACCTGATGACGCACACCACGAATCCACTGA
Source organism: Gammaproteobacteria bacterium (assembly GCA_036796405.1). GTDB lineage: Bacteria > Pseudomonadota > Gammaproteobacteria > Pseudomonadales > Pseudohongiellaceae > CAILUG01. Next base: position 5,032 of record DAIRDB010000091.1, read on the forward strand.
TGAAGGCGGAGACGGTGCGTGGTGCGCTGGCGGCATTTCTCGCGGCGAAGGCCGCTGGCACCGCCGACTCGCTGTTCACGGTGGACAAGGTGCAGACGCGGTTCTACCGCGCCGACTGCTCTGCCGTGAACCACGATCCGGACAACCTCATCCGCACCCAGGACCTCGAACCCTGGTTCGAGGAGAACTCCAACCTCTACATCTTCACGCGAGAGAGCTTCGCCAAGACGAACGCCCGCATCGGCAAGCAGCCGATGATGCACGAGAGCGCCAAGTTCGAGTCGATCGACATCGACACCCCCGCCGACTGGGACTTCGCGGTGGTGGCCGCAGCGCACCTTCTCAAGTCCGCGTGAGGGGCGCGTCCATGGGGAACATGCCGAAGGTCCTCGTGACTTGCCCGCCGATGCTGGGCATGATCGACAGTTTTCGTCCGTTGTTCGAGCAACGCGGCTGGCAGGTCACCGCGCCGAAGGTGGTGCAGACGCTCAGCGTCGACGAGCTCGCGGAGTTGGTGCCGCAGCACGATGGCTGGATCATCGGCGACGACCCAGCCACACGTGCGGTGTTCGAGTCGGGGAAGGCAGGGCGCCTGCGGGCCGCCGTGAAGTGGGGCATCGGCGTGGACAACGTCGATTTCGCCGCGTGCAAGGACTTCGGCATCCCGATCTCCAACACGCCGAACATGTTCGGCGCCGAGGTCGCGGACATTGCGATGGGCTACGTGACCGCGCTCGCGCGTGAGACGTTCCAGATCGATCAGGGGGTGCGACAGGGACAGTGGCCGAAGCCGCGCGGCATCTCGCTGGGCGGCAAGACCGTCGCGTTGGTGGGTTACGGCGACATCGGCAAGAACGCGGCAAAGCGCATGCTGGCGGCCGGCATGCACGTGATCGCCTACGACCCGGCGGCCCCCGACGCGCCGGAGATGCCGGCAGTCGAGCGGGCCGTGTGGCCTGCGCGGCTCTCGGAAGCGCATTTCATCGTGGTGACCTGTGCGCTGACCGCGTCGTCGCGACACATGATCAACGCCGAGACGCTGGCACAGGCGCGTCCCGGTGTGCGGGTGGTGAACGTCGGTCGCGGCCCGGTGATTGACGAGCCGGCGCTTGAACAGGCGCTCCAGTCGCGGCAGGTCTATTCGGCGGCCCTCGATGTGTTCGAGCAGGAGCCGTTGCCGGCCGGGAGTTACCTGCGCGCTCACCCGCGCTGCGTGTTCGGCTCGCACAACGCCTCGAACACGGCCGATGCCGTGGCCCGGACGAGCGAGCTCGCCATCGCCAAGCTCGGAGGGTTTCTGGATGCCCGATAGGGCGCGCACGGCGCTCATCACCGGCGCGGCGGGCGGCATTGGTACGGCGCTCGTCGCCGCGTTCCGCGACGCCGGGTACCGCGTCATTGCCACGGACCTGCTGGAGGCGGTGGACCTGCCGCCGAGCGTGTCGTACCTGCCGATCGACTTGGAGCGCTACGCCAGCGACACGGTCTACGCCGATGCCGCCGTCGCGTCCATCACCGCGGAGCTCGGCGATGGGCTGCTCGACGTACTGGTGAACAATGCCGCGATACAACTGCTCGGCGGCGTCGAGCAAGTCACACGCGAGTCGTGGCGGCGATCGCTGGACGTCAACCTCACGGCGCCGTTCCTGCTGATCCAATCTTTGCTCGGTCCGCTGGAGCGGACATCGGGCTGTGCCATCAATGTTAGCAGCATCCATGCCCGGCTGACCAAGAAGAACTTCGTCGCCTATGCGACCACAAAAGCTGCCCTTTCCGGAATGACCCGTGCGATGGCGGTCGATCTTGGGCCCCGCATTCGCATCAACGCCATCGAGCCCGCGGCGATCGAAACCCCGATGCTGCGTGCTGGATTTGCGGGACAGCCGGACCAGTATCGGCAGCTGGAAGCCTGTCATCCCCAGCAGCGCATCGGAAAGCCGGACGAAGTGGCGCGCCTCGCGGTGCTGATCGCCGAGAACCGACTGGGATTCCTCCACGGGGCCTGCATCGGCCTTGATGGCGGGATTTCGCATCGCTTGTTCGACCCGTCATGAATCGATTGACCGCGTGGCTCCGGAAGTTGCTGGTTTACCCGGCACGGCTTGGACGCATGCTCGGTTTGCATGGGCGAGTAATCATTCTCATGCCCGTGAAAGATGAGGATCTGCTCGCCGACATCTCCTATCGAATCACATTCTACACGCTTGGAGCTCCACATAGAGTAAATGTCAAACGTAGGCTGCCACTGCTGCAGATGCTACTTGGTGTCCCTACGCTGTGCTTTCAACAGGGAAATATGGGACGGATTTGTCGCCTCTTCCCTCACACGTATGCCGTGGACCACCGAGCGGAGATCGCAGGCTGGGAGTGGACAAGATTTGCCGCCGACTTCACCGGCCACAAGGTCGACCGACAACAAGCGCGGCAGAACCTATTTAC
>DAIRDB010000092.1:0-7395 GCA_036796405.1 Gammaproteobacteria bacterium
GATCGCCGACCTGTTGGGCATCCCTCACTCGACGGCCATCACCGCGGTCAAGCCCAGCGGCACCGTGAGCCAGCTAACCGACACCGCGAGCGGCATCCACCCGCGCCACGCGCCGTTCTACATCCGCCGCGTGCGTGGTGACAACAAGGACCCGCTGACGCAGTTCTTGATCAGCCAGGGTATCCCGGCCGAGCCGTGCGTGATGAAGCCCAACACGACCACCGTGTTCAGCTTCCCCCAGCGCGCGCCCGAGGGCCTGGTAACGCGCGACGACGTGGACGCCATCAAGCACCTCGAGCTGTGGCTGACATACCAACGCCACTGGTGCGAGCACAAGCCCTCGGTCACCATCTCGGTGACAGAGAACGAGTGGCCAAGCGTTGGTGCGTTCGTGTGGAAGCATTTCGACGAGATGTCTGGCGTGTCGTTCCTGCCTCACGACGGCGGTACGTATCGTCAGGCGCCGTATGAGACGTGTGACGAGGCGCAGTACAACAAGCTGCTGGCCGAGATGCCCACGATCGATTGGCACGCGTTTGTTGAGAACCGCGACAACGTCGAGGGCGCCCAAATGCTGGCCTGCGTGGCTGGCGTGTGTGAGCTATAAGTTATGACGGACGCAGTAAATCATCCCTCACACTACAAGACCGGGGGAATCGAAACGATAGACTACATCGAGGCCAAGCAACTTGGGTACCACCTCGGTAACGTCGTCAAGTACGTATCGCGTGCCAGCCATAAGGGCAGACAGCTCGAGGACCTGAAAAAGGCCCGCTGGTACCTGGACCGCGAGATCAAGCGTCTGGAGCAAACGTTGGTGTGAGTTGGTGTGTCCTCGTGGTTGGGGACTTTGGGAACGGTGATACAATCACCGTTCCCCCTTTTTTCCGGATACGTCCGATAGCCTTTAGGAGCATGAAATGATTCTGTCGATTGACTTTGAAACACGTAGCCGCATCGACCTCAAAGACCGCGGCCTTGACGTTTATTCCAGCGACCCAAGCACAGAGATACTCTGCATCGCGGCTGGACCCTCCCCCGACAAAGTAGATGTGTGGCGCCCCGAGGACGTGCCCCAGTGGGTGCTCGACCACGCGGCGGATGGTGGCCCAATTGCCGCATGGAATGCGGCGTTCGAGTACCACATCTGGAACCGCGTAGGCACCAAGCTGGGCTGGCCCCAGATCAAGTGGGACCAGCTCGTCGACTCCATGGCCATCGCGGCCGCTAACAACATCCCCCAGGACCTAGACACGGCCGGTGAGGTGATGGGCTCGGAGTTCCAGAAAGACAAACGTGGCAAGAAGCTGATCCAGCTATTGTGCAAGCCGAAGAAGGACGGCACGTTCAGCGAGGACCCAGAGCTTATGGCTGAGTTGTTCGCCTACTGTAAGCGCGACGTGCAGACCGAGATGTCGATTGTCGCCAAGCTACGGCCACTCAACTTCAACGAGCGCCGGGTGTGGGTGCTCACACAACAGATCAACGACCGAGGGGTGCCGGTGGACCCACGGGAGCTGGATAACGTGATCGGTGTGGTGGACAAGGAGATCGAGTCGATCAACGCGCAGATCACCCAGCTGACTGGCGGCATCGAGGTCAGTAAGCGCGACCAGCTACTCAAGTGGTTTAACGAGCGCGGGCTGAACCTGCCCGACATGCAGGCCGAAACGCTCGAGAAAGCTGCCAAGGCGGGGCACAAAGATAAAGATGTATCCCATGTGCTACAGCTCCGCATGGAGGGTTCCAAGACCTCTGTGACCAAGTTCAACAAGATGGCCGAGGTCCAGGTGGGTGGCCGCATCCGCAACGGCCTCGTATACCACGGCGCCTCGACCGGCCGCTGGGCGTCCAGGGGCATCAACCTGCAGAACATCGCCCGCCCCGCGCTGTGGATGACGGACGATAATATGAAACAGGCAGTTGACGGCGCGCTAGAGCAGGGGTCCCACAAACTGATGCGGCTACTGTTTGGCGCCCGCGTCATGGACGCCTGCTCGTCCATCGTGCGCAACGCCATCAAGGCGCCGGAGGGCTACACGTTTGTCGACGCCGACCTGAGTTCGATCGAGAACCGGGTCTCTGCCTGGATGGCTGGGCAGAGTGACAAGCTGGAGCTGTTCCGCCAGGGCATGGACGAGTACAAGACGTTCGCCACTGTGCTGTACAAGGTTGCGTACGAGGAGGTGACCAAGGACATGCGGCAGGTCAGCAAGTCGGCCGTGCTCGGGTGCATGTTCGGCCAGGGGGCCAAAGGACTCGTGGCCTACGCGGAAGGCATGGGGGTGGTGTTGTCCCCGGCGCAGGCCGAGGAGATCGTCAACACGTACCGGACAGCCTACGCCAAGGTGAAGAATTGCTGGTACGCGATGGGGCAGGCGGCGGTGGACGCCATCAAGAGCCCGGGACAGCCGTTCAAGGCCGGCAAGGTGGTGTTGAAGGTTGCGCGCGGCGCGCTGTGGATGCAGTTGCCCAGCGGGCGCCTGATCTGCTGGCAACGACCAGAGGTCGTCGAAGAGTTAACCCCGTGGGGGAAGATGGGGGAGGTCGTCTACGTTCTCAGCCAGAACACCTACACCCGCAAGTGGGGGCGCAACAAGCTCATCGGGTCCAGCATTTTCCAGAGTTCCGTCCAGGGCACTGCTCGAGATTTTCTGGCCGAGCCTGCGCGGCTTTTGAATGATAAAGGCGTGGATGTGATCAACCTTATCCATGACGAGGTCCTTTCACTCAGTCGCGTTGAAAACGCGAAAGAGGTAGAGAAGTTGATGATGACCGCTCTCACCACCCCGCCAAGTTGGGCACCCAACTTTCCGCTCGCCGCGGAGTCGTGGATCGATACTCGTTACCGCAAATAAAGGTGGGCGCGGCTTCTCCGTCCGCTTTGCCCGAAATCATTTCCGCTTGGCTGTCTTAGCAGACTCGCGGAAGGCGTCGGCCGTGGGCGCGCCCTCAGAGCCAGGCTTGCGCATCTTCTCACCAGAGCCTTGCTTGATGCGCTCACGCTTGGCGTGAATGTTGGCATACAGGCCAACCTGACCGCCAGCCTTGTAGTTACGCATGGCCTTGACTAGGTCGTCGTGCGTGGTCTGGTTGTTGCCAACCTTGTCCCACACGGCGTGATGGGTCAGATGCTGGTAGAACGGGTCCAGGGAGGGGTCCAGTTCAAGCCCAAGGGCCTCCTGACGCGCGGCAAGGCGATCGACGGCCTCACGGCCACCCTGGCCCTTCCCGCGGTTCATAATCGAACTGATGCCGACGGGAGCCTGGTTTGCCGTGTGCAGGTTAATCTGACGCGCGTCAAACGTGGGCAAGTCACCGCGGCCCAGCATCGAACCAATGAATCCAGACTTGGCACCGGCCACGCCCTTCATCTGCTCGGCCCAGTTGCGATACGCGTCCTTGTCGCCGAGGACTGCTTGGTTGAGGTTTTGCGACAGGTTGGGCATCGTCTGCGCCGCGTACTGCATCTTTTCAATTAGGTCGTTTTGCTTTCCAAACGGGGCAAACTGCTGTTGAATTTCAGCAAGGGCCCGGGGGTCTGCCTGACCGGCTGACGCCATATCCAGGTAGCGCTGGCCCATGGGGGAGCCGAGCCACTCAGCAAACGCGCCCTCGGGTCGGACCTCGCCGCCGGTGTTCGGCAGCTTGAGGCCGGCCTTGGTGGCCGTTGCATGCGACAGCCCACCGCGGCCAATGCTTGACTGGGTGATAGTGTATGCCTTGATCAGGTCACGGGCGTTGAGGTCGCCGGCGGCGGCGCGCCTGGCTTGGTCCTTCATAAACTGGCCGTAGCCCCCCTGGATGTAGTCGGGCACCGTTCTCAGGTCCAGCTTACCCGCAACTTCAGGCATTGGCTTCCAGGACCAGTCCTTCAGGTATTTGGCGGCGGGGTCGGCAAAGGCCTTCAAAGCGGCCGCTTTGGGATTACCACCCGATTGCATGTGCACCAGACCGCCCTTAGCAAAACCAAAGTCTTCTTTCTTGCCATACACCGGTTTGCGCGCCAACACCAAGGGACCGATCTGTAACGCCTCTTCAGCGCTCAGGACCGGTTCCATGGACGCGCGGTCGTAGAAGTAGCCGTGGCGCTCGGGGTCCATGCCCACCTGACGCCAGTCCGGATGCTCCAGATATCGTTGTGCGTTGGCTATGGCGGTCTGTTCGTCGACCGGGTTCCAGCCGCCTTCGATCGTGGCAATGGTGGACTTAGGTTTACCAGATGCAATGCTCAGTGCGCCCTTGTCGGACATGTTGAACACGGGGTTATTGACAGACGCCACACTCTCGTATCCGACACGTGTACCAGCGCCAGCCTTCGTGCCCTTCTCGTGAACGGCAGGCACCCAAACGCCATGGTCAGAGTATGCCGGTATGTCAAGGCGAAGGCCTACACTTTGCCCCGGTTGGAGTATTTGAGACGGTGCACCAAACAGGCCTTTTTTGTCCGCCGTCAGCGCGTTAATGGCTTCTTCTTTTGTTGCCGGCTTTGGAACAAATGCAAAAGGCTTCACGGGCTTGTACGCGTTAACTAGCATCTCATACTCTTCACGAGTAACAGGTTCGCCGTTTTTCATGCGCTGTGCAGCCTCTTGCAACTGTGGGATGCGCTTGGTGACGTCCTTGAAGTGCATGCTAAGACGATCCACAACAGGCGTGGCCATCGCCTTCAACGCGGCCATCTTGGGATTACCACCAGACTGCAGGTGCACCAGACCGCCCTTGGCCTTGTTGATGTCCAGCTCGTTTGTGTTATACGTGCCCTCGTTGCCGATCGCCGACTTGATCTTACGCGGGTTGTACATGCCCAGGTTCTGTACGCCGGCCTCGGTAGAGACAAACGAGTCATGGCCAAGTTCCTTGATGGCCTTTTGGACCATGTCGTTCTCAATGGCCTGCCAGTTGTCGTAGGGGTTCTTGACGTCATGGACCATTTGGCGAACGTTATAGCTACCCAGGTCTTGCCCGTAGTCCTGCATGAGCTTGTCGTACAACGAGTCCAAGTGCGAGGGCTTGTAGGGGTTAAAAATGTTCTCCGCCTGCACATGCACTGGCATCACGTTGGCGCCGGGCTTGACCACGGGGTTCGGGCCCCGGGACTGGGACTCTACCGGATCAAAACTCTTAGCTGCGAATGAGTTGGCAAACGTCGGCTCAGGCGTCAAAAAGGTGATGTTGTTGTTCGGGTTGAACTTGTTGATGTCTCCCGTTGTCCCGTGGTACATCCGACGCTTCTCCTGACTGGGTAGGAGAAACTTCTGCAGGTTGGCGTCACGTTCTACCAGCGGTAGCACTTTGTTACCCAGCGTTTTCAACAGCGCCGTTTTGGGATTGCCGCCAGACTGCAAGTTCACCAGACCGCCCTTAGCATACCCTTCCTTTTGCATGTTGGTGAGGTATCGCTCGTCGATAAACTGCGGATTCTTGGGGTAGTTGAACCACGCGTTGCCGTGAGGTTCTTTGTTCGGAAAACGCTCTTTGTAGTTGCCGTGCCAATCAGGCACCGCGATGCGTTGAGGCACTGGATTGAACTGTACACCCTGGTCTTTACCAAACACAGCCCAGTTGTAGTCGGGGTGGAACTCGGTGCTGAACTGCGCGGGAATGTCGTCAACCGTGAACAGACGTGTACCAACAGAGCTGGTAGGAACACCCTCAGTCAGCGGGTCGCGATGAGCGCGCAGGATGTCCTGGTACTGTGGCAGTGCAATGCCGCCTTTGGTTTTGCCTACACCCTCACCAGCACCAAGCATAGACGCCAATGCCGACCGCTTTTCAAACGTATCTCCACCAAGTTCTTGCACTGCAAACTTGTCGCGAATGTCAAACGGCTGAGAAAACACCAAGGGTTTTTTGGGCGCTTTGCGCAGTGTAGCAATACGCTGGTTGATCAGGTCGTACTGTTCAGGCGTCAACTCACGGTTGTAGTGGGCCTCCAGGATGTCATTAAACACTGTCTTGTTGGACTTCAACTGGTCAGGGCCACCAATGTACGTGGAGTACACGACGTCCTTATTGTTAAACCTGCGACCCTTCACCAAGTCGTTAGCGTGTTTCTGTGCATCGTTCATCCAGACAACGCCAGCCTCTTGATGCTTGGGGCTGATGTTCTGGAAGTTGGGAAACTGGTTGCCGCCCATGCGACCACCGTGCACGCCAAAGTTATCAGTCTGCGTAAGGCCCAGGTACTTGCCTTCGTGCGGGCCCAGGGCCTCGCTCATGCGCATGATCTGCGTCTGACGCGGAACAAACAAACTGGGCGACTCGCGCCCAATCAACTCTTTACCCTTTTTAACGGCCGCGCCTACCAACTGTCCCTTTGGATCGCGGCCTGCGTACTTTGGGAGGCTGGCAAGGCCTCCCTCTGCCTTGTTGAGTACGCTCTTATCTTGTGGTTTCTTCTCGCCTCGTAAGTAATCCAAAGCCTTGCTGCCGGCAACTGAAGCGCCACTCAACAATGCCGCGGGAAGCGCAACCCTGGGGTTACGAGCTTGGTTAGCAATGGCGCCACTCACGGTGCCAACGGTACCCAACATAGCTTGGGGTGTGTCATCGTTGCGCATAGCCTCGGCGGCACGTAGGGCGCTATATCCAGTCAACGCGCCAGTCGCCGCGCCTTGTGCGGCCATGCTCCGGATGGGTTGGACTTGCGGCACGTTCATCGGCCGAGGCGTCGGGCGTGTTGGCTCAGGGCCAAGTTGCCGAGTAACCAGCTCTTGCGGCGTGGGGGCAGGCGGGGCCAGATCAGACGCAGGCACGGACAGTCCACCAAACCGGTTGGGGTCTGACACAAGCTCCCCGCGGTTCACGCCTACCGCGCGCAGGTTTGCACCCTCGTACTCAGGAAGAACGCTCTGTGTGGTGCGGGTTGAAATTACGCGGGGATCTTGTTTGACTACGTCTTCAACACCGCCCTTTAGCTGCGACTCAACGTAGTTTTGAACACCCTTGGATTTCTGAGCCTCCGTGATGGCGTCGAGCAAGCGTTTGCGTTGCTCAAGCTCATCATTGTAGCGTTGCATATCAGCGAAGTTGGCCTCGCTGATGGGCACGTTAGCTGCATTGGTGGCTTGAATCAAGGATTGGTTAATGTTCGCCTGTTTGTTAGTCGACGGCGCAGTAGCCATGCCAACAAGGGCACCGATACCAGCGGAACCAATTTGAGCGGCTGTGCTAAATCCTTGAGGTTGTGTAGAAGTTGTTGGCGGGTCGGAAAATATAAAATCGGGAAGGGGTTCAACCTCCCCGATCTTCACCTCTGGATAGTTGTCTTGTTTAGCTGTAGCCATGGGGATTACGTCTCCTTGAAAACCGCCGTATGACCGTACCATTTTCAGGTGGTTATACGCCTCTGGGCTCATGGAGCCGCCTTTAAAAAAGTCACTGCTGGGGCCG
>DAIRDB010000093.1:0-7289 GCA_036796405.1 Gammaproteobacteria bacterium
AGCGGCAAGGCATCGACAGCACAGTCAGCGTTGGAGCAGGCGTTGATCACCCGCTTCGGCACGTTGGGACGAGTCCCGACGCCGTTCCTGCTGAGGTCCGACAACGGCCTGGTATTCACTAGCCGGGACTACACCCGGCTAGTCCGCAGTTATGGCCTGCAGCAAGAGTTCATCACGCCGCACTGTCCGCAACAGAACGGCATGGTGGAAAGAGTGATCCGGACGTTGAAAGAGCAATGCGCGCACAGGCATCGGTTTGAGAGCCAGCAGCATGCAGGGCGAGTGATCGGCGACTGGATACACTTCTACAACACCCGGCGTCCTCACCAGTCGCTGGGCATGAAGACGCCCGCTGAGGCGTATGCTTCAGCAGCCTGACCTGTGCAGAAACTGGTGGGTCATTACAGAGATGTAGAACACCAATTGGTCGAGCAACTGATAGGGGATTGTGTAGCCGTCTGCTTTGCACAACGCTCCTACCAGCCCTGTGGTCGAAAATACCGGTCGCATACTGACCTTCGTCTATAGATTCCCGAGAGCCATCCGACTAATACAACGAAAATAGTCGCTCATAGAGAAATTTCAATTTATGCCAATCAAAGCCTCTCCTCCGCTTGTTTGACTAGAAAAATGAACATTTCGAAAAAAGCTCAAGAACTCCTGGGATCGACTCAAAGTATGGTTGCGGGACTGATCATCTTTGCCAGTTCAATGGTCAATGCCGGGACGATTGCGTTCTCCTCAGGCACTTACAGCACTAACGAAATCACCTCGACAGCTGTCCTGACGCTGACAAGAGCTGGGGTGGTTACGTCGGCTGCCTCTGTCGTGATGACTACCTCCAACGGATCTGCCACTGCCGGGAGCGACTACACTGCCGTATCGCTAACGGTATCTTGGGCAGCAGGCGATGCAAGCAACAAAACCGTAAGCGTCCCGGTTCTGGATGACCGTTTGGCCGAAGGCCCAGAGACCGTCACCGCCACACTTTCTGCTGTAGTTGGTGACACTCTTGCCGCACCGTCTACTGCTGTCTTAACTATCGTCGATTACGAGGAGGGTACTCTGCAATTTCAGGCAGCAAATTACGAGGTTTCGGAAGCAGCTGGCACCATATCGATCCCAGTCCTGCGCTCGGGAGGCAGTAATGGCGCAGTCAGCATTGCATACACAACATCGAACGGTACTGCTATTGCGCCTAACTTCTATTCCACTACTACGGGTGTGCTTGGATTCGATGACGGTGTCTCAACAAAGAATGTCGTCGTGCCGATCGTTAATAATTCTGTGGGGCAAGTAGATAAGGACTTTCGGATCACGCTCAGCACTGTGACAGGTGGCGCGGTACTTGGAACTTTGACTACAACGGTGGTAACGATCCTCAACGATGACGCTGATTTCACTCCAGGACTAACGAAAATAACCCCATCAAAACCCGGGGTGATCCAGCCGGCAGTACTAGCCCTTACGCAACCCTCGCCTTTCCTAAGCACACAAACTCTATTGGCAACGATCAACAGAATCCCTGAGCTCATTGTAACCGGCTTAAGCTTGGCACAGGCCCCGACCGGGATAGTGTCGGTGGTTAACGGCGCCAGCACATACACTTTCTTGCCCTACTCTGCCACACGCGTCGCCTCGGGGACACGCCAAGGCGTGTTTTTCAATGCGGATATGAGTGGCTACATGATCACGGATGAGCATTTGATGATCAGCTTTCAACCCGCTATTGCATCAATCGAAGTTCTTCAGGCCTTTTTAATCTCATTGCAGATGCCAAAAGTAGAGATTACGGAGCACGGAAATATTTTGGTTCAGCGCATGCAAGGGCCTGCACCTCTAGCCGTGGCTAGCGATGGGCAACTATTCATAGTGAATAAGTACTTCGACCGCTTCCTGCTGCGCCCATCGATAGTGACTACGTCGGCACCTTCTGGTAGAGCAGCCGGCGCTTATATATTGCCGCATCCGCTTAACCACGCTTCACTAAAGGATAAAGTTGTACTGCAGCTAATATTTGAGGACGGTACGCAGCGCCGACAGCAAATTCTAGTGACAGCACCACTGATAGCGTCAGAGTTTTTAACGAGCCTGCAATCGCTGCCGGGTGTCAGTGATGTGCGGTTCGCGGATGCTGGCATTATCACATTCCGCTTCAATGGCCGACTTGTGACACTTTATGCGGATATTGAAATTCGTCGTATCGATCCCGCGAGCTATTCCGGTATGAGCCGTCCTCGAGGCCTCCAAAACACCGAAGACGTGAACCGCGATGGATCGTCTGACTTTCGGATGCTTTATTCTAGCGGGGACGAGCAATACTTTTTTGTGATCCCCTAGGATCAGTTTACTCTGGAAGGACATGGGGTCAGAGCGAACGCACCCTCTGTGCATTCCTGCCACTACCGCGAGGCGTCACTCGTATTGACACACCTCGCTCGCCAACAGCAGACTCCACGCCACTTCGTGGACTTAGTGGACCCTTTCTCATGCCCATCCTCCTGCACGTCGGCTGCGGCCCCAAGCGTATTGCCCAGACCACGGCGGGCTTTGCCGGCGGCGACTGGCGCGAGCAGCGCCTCGACATCGATCCGTCGGTACAGCCCGATGTCATCGGTACGATGACCGACATGCAGGCCGTGCCGTCGGCTTCCGTCGACGCCATCTTTTCGAGTCATAACATCGAGCACCTGTACCCGCATGAAGTACCTGTCGCACTCGCGGAGTTCCGACGAGTCTTGAGCGACGACGGCTTCGTGGTGATCACCTGCCCAGACCTGCAGTCGATCTGCCGACTGGTGGCCGAAGACAAACTCACGGAAGCCGCTTACACGTCGCCCGCCGGTCCCATCGCGCCGCTGGACATGCTCTTTGGTCACCGACCCGCCATGGCCCGTGGCAATCTGTACATGGCGCACCGCTGCGGATTTACGCAGAAAGTACTGAGTGCCACGCTGCAGGCGGCTGGATTCCCGGCAGTTGCGACCATGGCGCGCGGCCGCAATCCGTTCTATGACCTGTGGGCGCTGGCGAGTAAGTCCCCGCGTCCGGACCCTGAGCTGCGGGCGTTGGCGGCCCGGCACTTTCCCGCCTGACCCATGAGTTTGCACGCCCAGGTGCGGGCGCAACTGCAGGAGCAGCTCAAGCTGCCAGCCGCCGCGGGCCCAGCGGAAATGGCCCAGCTCAACAATGCACTGCGCCTGCTGGCCAAGTGGCGCAGCGTGCTCATCCAGAACACCTTGCTGCAGCAGCACGGCACACGCGTGCTGCAGGGTCCGCTCGCCGGCCTGGACTTTCTTGCACAGTCGGCCGAGGGCTGTCATATCGCCAAACTGCTCGGCTGCTACGAGCAGCCGCTGCAGCCGCATATCGAACACGCCATCCGGCAGGACTACCCGCTGGTTTTGAATATCGGCTGCGCGGAAGGCTACTACGCCGTCGGCTTGGCGCGGCGCATGGCGGCGACACGCGTCCTCGCCTTCGATGTTGATCCCCGTGCACAGGACACCTGCCGGGCGCTGGCACAAAAGAACGGCGTGGCGGAACGGGTGCAGGTCCGTGCACTGTTTGGTACGCAGGACTTTGACGGCTATCGCGACCAACGCGTGCTGGTGCTGTGCGACATCGAAGGCGCAGAGAGCGCGCTGCTCGATCCGCTGGCGGCACCTGCACTGCAGGGCATGGATATCATCGTGGAAAGCCACGAGTGCCTGGTGCCGGGTGTTACCACGCTCCTCGTCGATCGTTTCAGTGGCACCCACCAAATCACGCGGGTCACCGACGATGGGCAGCGCCAACTCGCGCAGGCCCCCGACTGGTTCACCTCTCTCGCCCATCTCGACCAGCTACTGGCTACGTGGGAGTGGCGGTCGGGGCCGACACCCTGGCTAGTCATGCAAGCACACAGGCGCGACGGCTAACGCGACGCGCCCAGCGCGTGGACCCAAGCCAGCTGGCGGGGCAGGCAGATGCGCTGCAGGTCGTAGGTTTCCTGGGCGAAGCGTCGCGCATTGCCACCAAGACGCGCCCGCTCGGCCGGCTTGTCGAGCAACTCCGCTACAGCCTGCGCAAGACCCGCTGCATCAAAGAAATTCACCAAGCGACCCGTGTCGCCGGGGCGTATGGCCTCTGCCAGTGGTGCCGTGTCGCTGGCCACGATGGCAGCGCCTGCACTCATGGCTTCCAGCAGGCTCCACGACAGCACAAACGGATAGGTGAGATACACGTGCACGCTGGAAAGCTGCAGCAGCGGCACAAAGTGTGCGTAGGGAATGTTGCCGAGGAAAAACACCCGCGCCCAGTCGGCGTCGCTGATGTGCGGGCGCACCTCGGCGGCGAAGATATCCTTCCATTTCTGGCCTCCTTCCAGCCGCGCCCCGTAGCTCACGTCGTCACCTCCCACGATCAGCACACGGGCATTGGGCCGACTCGCCAGAATCTGCGGCAGTGCGCGCATGAAGATGTGGTAACCGCGGTAAGGCTCCAGATTGCGATTCACGAAGGTGATCACTTCGTCGCGGCGGCTGAGCGCCAGCGTGCCGTTGAGCGTGAGCTGCACGGCGGGGTTGGGGGCCAGCGCTTGCGTATCGATACCGTCGTGTACTACGGTGATCTTCGAGCGAAATGGCTCGGGGAAGGTACTGGCCTGCCAGTGCGTGGGGGAAAGCCCGGCATCGGCCACTTCGAAGTGCAGCAGGTTGTTGAGGTTCTTGAGGCGCAGCCGACAGACTTCAGCGCTGTCCTTGGGCGGGAACTCGGGATCGAAGCCGGTATCGGCGCCTTCCGGTTGGTAGAAGAACTCGCAATAGATGCCAAGTCGTGCGCGGGGCCACACGTCCTTGAGGAACAGGCTTTCGCCCCAGCCATGGTGGGCGATGATCACGTCGGGTGTGAAGCCTGAGGCTTTGAGTGCAGAAGCGGCGCGGAAGCATGCTTCGCCGCGGATGGTCTTGGTCTCGAAGTCGGAGACCCACGGGTGAATGTCGGGCGTGCTGCCGCGGGTGGCCGCGTAAGGTACCAACCGGACGCCCTGCCACTCGGTGGCGTTGGTCTTTTGCATGGTCATGGCCACCACGCGATGGCCGTGCTGCGCGAGTGCGGGTGCCAGATGCTTGAACTGGCCAGGGAAGTTCTGGTGGACAAAAAGTATGTTCATAATGACCCTCTCACCCAGCCACCTTCAGTACGCCCAGCTTCAATAGCCACGCCAGGCTGCGGAAGACGAAGGGCCGCCGCTCTTCGGGCACGCCGGCCACCAACGCCAACGCCGGTTGGGGCTGTGCCGCAGCCTGCAGGACCGCCGTCAGTTCGGCGTCGCTGGGCAAAACAAGTTTGGCGAAGTCCACCATCGCCAAACGGCGATAGGCAAGCGCGCGCTCCAACGCCGCTTGCGGCGTGGCATCCACCAGAGCGAGCGGCACCTGCGGTGTGAGGGTTGTCGTGGGGTACTGCGCGAACGCGTGCAACGGATCCATGCGCGTGGGCCACGGCTGGGCCAGCCGTTGCAGCGTTGGCGCCTGCGCCAGCCGTAGCTCCGTCTGCGCGGCCCACAGCGCTTCGTACTGCGCGATCACGGTCTTCCAGTCGAACAGCGCCACGGCGCGCTGTCGCCCGGCCTCGCCCATCTGCTGGCGCAGGGCCGGGTCCGTGAACAGCCGGGTGAAGGCCGCGGCCGTGGCCTGCACATCCACCGCCACCAACATGCAGGTGTGCCCGCAGTACATGTCGTAGGTATCCAGTTCGAGGGCATGGCGCAACGCCAGGTCACCGGCGAGACCCGCCTGCGGCATCACGGTGGGAATGCGGAAACCATCGACGCCGTCCCGTACCGTGTCGCGGTAACCGTCCCAGTCCGACACCACCACCGGCAATCCCGCTGCCATCGCCTCCAGGGGTACGATGCCGAAGGTTTCCTGAATGTTGTCGGAAAGCGAGCAGAAGACGTCGGCGGCTGCCCAGGCGGTCTGGCGCTGGTCGGCCTTACGACCATCCAGTGTCTGCACCGGCACGCTAGGGCACGCCAGGCGGGCCGCTTCCGCGTAGGCGTTGCGGATGTAGTCGTTGGCATGCCACCCGCACTCCACCAGGAGTACGCGTTTACCGCTCGTCTGCGCGGCGGCCTCGAGCGCCTGATACAAGGCCAGCGGATGCGCCTTGGCGTGAAACGACAGACGGCCCATGAACAACACCACCAGCGTATTGGCGTCGGCGCCGATGGCCGACCGCGCGGCAGCCCGCTGGTCCGGTGTATACACAAAGTCGGCGGTATGGATGCCCAGCGGAATGACCGGCAGCTGCGGCAGCACCACGCGCGTAATGCCGAGGCGCGCCTGCAGGTAATCCACCTGGGCCTGCAATACGCGCTCCACATTCTGCTTCACAGCATGGGAGGTACAGATCACCGCGTCCCAGGGCTGCACCGGCGCCACTAGTAGATTCGCCAGGGCATCCATCGCAGCGGCAGATGATGTGGTGTGGGTGATGCCGCACAGGCTCCAGGCGCCGTGGCCAAAGCCGGCCCGCTCAAAGGCATGGTCCCCGATGCCGGGCCCCGGGTAATACACCGTGCCTGCTTGCGCCAGAGCAGCGAGCGAGCGTTTTTCCACCACCTTGACGGGCGACGTGCGCCCCAGTGCCCTCACCGTGTTGGCAAAGTGCTGCCCATGCTCCGGACTTTGTACCTGCGCCCAGAACTCCGACGTCGTACTGTGGGCCACGAAGCCGCGCAGGAACGACTCCCCTGCGGCGTTGCGTCCCATGAGCTTGGGGCCGCTGGTGGAGTAGGCTTCGGGGTGGTAGTAGATGGCTGCCGTCATGAGGGGCGCTTCAGTCGGCGACTTTTTCGAAGGTGGCCTCGCCGTTGCCCACCACCGCCTCAGCACCATCGAATTCCACGGTGAAGATGAAGCCTTTGTCGTCGATGCTGAGCACCGCACCGTCGCGCGTGACCTGATCGTAGGAAAGCGTCTCCTCGGGCCCCACGAACTGCACGCGGTAGGTTTCGCCGCCCTCTTCCTGCGTCACCAGCATCGATTCCATCTCAAAGATGCCCACGGAGCCTCCCGTGGAGGCGTATTCGCCCTCGATGGAAGATTGGCCACAAGCAGCCAGCGCGAGTGCGCTCGACGCAAGCGCGTAACGCAGTAAAAGGTTCATGTCGGTGAGCTCCTGGAGTGAAGTGTGGGGGTGATTGCTTCCTGCCTGTTGGCCGAGCGCCGTACCGTGATAAGACGGCTCGACGCGAGTTACCCGACCATTATGGCGCTTTGCTCGCTGGTTATTGAACCCCA
>DAIRDB010000094.1:0-7211 GCA_036796405.1 Gammaproteobacteria bacterium
CCCGTGCGTGGACGCTCAAGGGCATCACTGACTTCGTTTACCCAACCGCTGCGGTTGTCGCCGTGGCACTCATCGCAACACACACACACCCATGAAATACATCCTCGCTCGTTTAATGGAGCCGTCCACATGGCGCGGCATTATCAGCCTGCTCACGGTCTTTGGAGTTCGTATTGCGCCCGACCAAGCAGACGCTATCCTCACCGCCGGTGTGAGCGTGTACTCCGCCATCAACATCTTTCGTAAGGAGAAACCGTGATAGCCGACCTGCTCATTGAACCCATGGTAAACCAGCTCATCGCCCAAGGGCCGCTTGCGCTCGCAATGGCCACCGCCATTTGGTATCTCAGCAACAAAATCCGCGAGTGCGAGGATGACCGGAAGGAGCTGTGGAAGAAGGTGAGCGAAATCTCGGAGCGATTCTTCCACGAGCACAAATGATTCTCTCTGACGACGGTCTAAAGCTCATCATCGACTTCGAGGTGGGCGGCGGTGAGGAGTACTACCGCAAGTTCCTCCAGAGTCCTACTTGGCCTGGGGAGCAGAGTGGAGTTACGATTGGGATTGGCTACGACTTGGGCTACACCACACCGCAACAGTTTGAGGAAGCGTGGGAGCCACTTCTCCCCGAGTCCGACTACCTTGCGCTCACCGCCGCCCTCGGAGTCAAGGCCAGCGCAGCCCGTGAACTCCTGCACGCCTCGCCAGCAATGCGCTCGATCGTCGTCCTCTGGCAAAAGGCCGTCGAGGTCTTCCAAAAAAATACCCTGCCAACCTTCTACCTGCGGATGCTCCGCATCTACCCGCAGGCCGAGGACTTACCGGATGAGGCAAGGGACGCACTCATCTCGCTTGTGTTCAACCGCGGCACGGCACTCTCAGGAGATAGACGCTCCGAAATGCTTGGAATCCAGAACGCTATGCGCGACCAGCGGTTCTACGACGTACCGGCGCTGATACGGTCGATGAAGCGGTTGTGGCCTGATACAAAGGGCTTACAACGTAGGCGCGATGCCGAAGCTGACTTGTTTGAGAAGGCTCTTGAGCCTAAGCGTAAGCGATGAAATCAAGGCCCTTGCCTTTGATTGTCGGCAGCATCCCATTCTCGTCGTAAATCCCTGCGCCTTTGGGGATAATCGTGTCCGGCGGCATGGCGCTTCCCATGGTCGCAATCGGGCCTGACTCGGAGTAAACCTTCGGAGCAAGCGTCACAAGCCCCGCGGGAGCGTTGTGAATACCGGTGAATCGTGCAACAAGTTCGCTGGAGGAGACGGGTTCCATGGGCGTTGGACGTTACGGCAGAGCGCCTTACGACGAAATGAAAAAACCTATTGCAGCGCGAACGATTTTCGCGCACAGTCATCGGCGCCATGAGTTACACCATCAACGGTCGGCGCGTGGTCAACAGCTTCGGAGGCGTCAAAAACCTTTGGAAGAAGTTGCTCTTCCACGGTGTGCTTGTTCAGCCGAGAACGCTGGCCAAGTGGATCGAGAAGGGGAAAATCCCGCTGGATAAGTTTTGCGCGTTGGTCTCCATCGCGCATAAGGAAGGCTGGAGTCTCCGTCTGGAAGATATGTGCCCAAGACTGAAAACTGAACTACAACAAAATGACACTGAAACAAATACGCTTCGAGATATCGAAGCGGAACACCAAAATCGCCTCTCTTGAGGACGAGATAACCGCACTGGAGCAGGCTGCCCTCAACATGGTCGGCGCTGACCTCCAGAACAAGCTGGCCGAGTCCGGTAAAGGACACGGGGAACTGACGACAACCATCGACGACGTGAAGCTCACCTACGAGGTTAAGGCAACCTACCTCTGGGATCAGGGCAAGCTGCAATCCCTCTGGGAGGCGCTACCGCTCGATGACGCTCGCCAGCTCATCGCTACCAAGATGAGCGTGCCGGCGCGGATGATTGAGAAGATTGGGGACGAGAGTGTCCTTAAGCGTGTTCTCGACGCCCGCACAACCAAGTACAGCGAACCCAAAATCTCCTTCAAGTAATGGCGCTCAAAATCATCAAAGCGGACGAGCGTCTCAAGCGCACGTCGGACTGTGTCAAAGCGGTTGTGTTCGGGCCTGCCGGTGTCGGCAAGACCTACCAAGCCCGCACGCTGGACGCCAAGACCACCCTGTTCGTTGACCTTGAGGCCGGTACGCTGGCGCTTGGCAAAGACTGGAAGGGGGATGTCCTGGACATCCGGGCAACGTCCAACGACATGGCGGCGCACCCGTGGGAGTTGGCAAAAGCCATCGCTCTCTGGCTTGGCGGGCCTGACCCAGCTGACGCCAACGGCAGCTACAGCGCAGCTGCCTACAAGCAGGTGTGCGAAGCCTTCGGCTCACCGGACAATCACAAGCAGTACGAGACGCTCTTCGTTGACTCCATCACCGTCGCAAGCCGGATGTGCTTTGCGTGGTGCCAGACGCAGCCAGACGCCTTCAGTGAAAAGACCGGTAAACCCGACATCCGCGGCGCCTACGGGCTTCTTGGACGCGAGATGATCCGTTGGGTGACCCAGCTTCAGCACTGCCACAAGAACGTGGTGCTCGTTGGCATTCTGGAGCAGCAGGAGGATGAGCTCAAACGCAAGTACTGGGACGTTCAAATCGAAGGCTCGAAAACGGGTCGCGAGTTGCCCGGTATCTTTGACCTCGTTCTGACGCTTCAGAACTTTGAGGCAGAAGACAAGTCGCAGTACCGCGCCTTTGTCTGTCACCAGCAAAACCCGTGGGGCTATCCCGCAAAAGACCGCTCAGGCACGCTTGAGCTCCAGGAACCCGCTGACCTTGGTAAGGTGCTCGCCAAGATCCGCGCAGGCAAACGTATCGACACCACTCAGAAAAACTAACCAAAATCAGAAATCATGTTCAACGCACAAAGCACAAACGTCGGCTCAACAGAGATGGAACTCATCCCGAAAGGGACAGTGGCACAGGCAATCCTTGTCGTTAAGGAGCGCAAGAGCAGTCAGTCCACCGGCGGCGATTACGTCTCCATTGAGCTCGCCATCCAAGGGGGCCAATACAACAACCGGCGCGTGTTCGGGATGCTCTGCAATCCATTCGACACCAACAACAGTGAGGTGTGGCGCCAGATGGGTATTGGGGCGATTACCCGTATCCTTGAGAGCAAGGGTGTCTTCAACCCAGAGCACCCAGAGTCATACGAGCAGTTCAACGACGGCGAGTTTTTGAACATCATCGAAGCGATTAACGGCGCTGGCGTCGTTATCAAGGTCGGCATCGACAAGGGCAAGGACGGGCGTGCAGACCGTAACAGCATCGCTGACTGGGGCTCACCAAATCCAGCCAGCAACGGGCACAAGCTGTGGGCGCAGGCAACCGAAGGCAGCGCGCCAACACCCGCACCGGTGCCAGCAGCGAAAGCAGCGGCTCCAGCAGCTGCGACAGCTGGCAAGAAACCTGCTTGGTTGAAGTAGCACAGGAGTTTGTTTGGGGATGTAGGGGGGCGGGGCAATAATGGTTGTCTCGTCCCCCTTTTTTGAGGTAAACCTTACGGCAAATCCAAGCCGTATGGTGTGCAGGGAGACCCTGCAACAGCGCTTTCATTTTGGCGCAGTGAAACAAAGGCACTTATGATTTTACGTCCACGGCAGGCGCAGTTTGTTGACGCCTGCATCGCCGCACTGAACGAGTGCGGTAACACTCTAGGCATTGCGCCAACTGGCGCAGGCAAAACAGTCATGGGCAGCGCAATCCTTGCGCCGTTCGTGAAACGCGGACCGGTTCTCGTCATTCAACACCGCGACGAGCTGGTGAAACAAAACAAGGACACCTTCAAGCGGTACTGCCCGACGGAGAAGACCGACGTGTACACTGCCGAGCGCAAAGCTTGGTCGGATGGCGCGACCTTCGCAATGGTTCAGACGCTGTGCAGGCCAGCGAATTTGGAGACCATGCCAAGCGGCATGACGGGCTTGTTCATCGACGAATGTCACCACGTGGCGGCCGACACCTATATGCGGATTGTGGATACTTTCCGCGAACGTTCCCCGAAGGGCGTCGTGTTGGGGCTTACGGCAACCCCAGAGCGAGGCGACAAGCAAGCGCTCACCGCGGTCTTCAACAACGTCGCTGATAAGATCGGCGTTGGCGAACTCATCGCTTCTGGGAATCTGGTTTCGCCCAAGGCGTACCGGATGGACATTGGGCTTAACGACCAACTCCAGAGCGTCAGCAAGACCGGTGCAGAGTTCGACATGGGGCAAGTCGAGGCCATCATGGACAAGCGGGCCGTTCACTCGGAAATCATCCGGCACTGGAAGGAGAAGGCTCAAGACCGCGCAACCGTCGTGTTCTGCTCGACCATCGAGCACGCACAGCACTTGGCGGAGGCTTTCCGTGAAGAGGGCGTTTCAGCCGAAGCGGTTCACTCGGAGATGTCGGACGATGACAATACGACTATCCTTCGCCGATTCGACCAAGGCAGAATCAAGGTTCTTCTGAACGTCATGAAGCTCACGGAGGGCTGGGACTGCCAGCGTGTCGGGTGTGTCGTCTTGGTGCGGCCCTGCTCGCAGAAGAGCACCATGATCCAGATGATTGGCCGCGGACTTCGTCCGTGCATTGATGCCAAGCGGTATCCCGGCGTCATCAAGTCGGACTGCATCGTTCTAGACTTCGGTGCGTCGCTCATGACGCACGGAGACATTGACGCAGGCGACCGGCTCTTTGTGCGCAAGAGCGAGACTGGTGAGGCGCCAGCAAAGAAGTGTCCAGAGTGCGGTATTCAAGTGCCCGCGGCAACGATTGCTTGTCCGGTGTGCGGCTACATCTTCCCTGTGCGCGCCAACTCGGTTGAGGCCATCGAGTCGTTTGAGATGTCGGAGATGCAAATCATCTCGCTATCGCCATTCCGCTGGGAATCGCTCTTTAACGACGCGGTGCGCATGGCCAATGGGCTTACCGCGTGGGCTGGCGTTATCAAGCTGGGGGAAGTCTTCAGCGCGATTGGAGCGCCCAACGGCGGGCCCGTCACCATCATCACGCGCACCAACTCCAAGGAGCTTGCTTTGGCTCAGGCGGACGATTACCTGCGCTCCAACGGAGATCGAGCAAACTCGCGCAAGACCAAGAGTTGGATCAAGCTGCCGCCTACCGACGCGCAGCTCAAGCACATGGCGGACGTTCCCATGTTTGGGATGTCTCGGTATCGTGCGAGTTGCCTGCTGACATGGCGTTTCAACGAGTCCCGAATAAAAAAAGCAATTCTTGGCTAAAGAACATGGAAAACCAACCGAAAGAGACAGTATGTACTCAAAACTGTGGCGCGAAATCATCCAACCCGTCCTCGACCAGCGCCGTCGATCCGCAGCACTACAAGCAGCACCCAAGTGGTGTAGAGTGTATCGAAATTGCAGAAAACATGGTTTTTCCTTTGGGGAATGCCGTGAAGTACGTTTTCAGGAATCAAATAAAGCACGAAAATCCAACACTTGATTTAAAGAAGGCTTTGTGGTACATCTCCAGATATGTGGAAACTTTATCCATCAAAGCCGGAATACGAGGTATCAATTTTTGGTCAGATAAGACGCGTTTCGAATGGAAGAATAAGAAATCCAGTGAAGATAAAGAGTGGATACATGACGTGTATGTTCTCATCTCCGAGGCAATTACTGTATGTGCATCGAATGGTACTGGAGACATTCGTAGGGCCATGTCCGAGTGGATGCAATGCATCGCATTTGAACGGCAATCGAGAAGACAACCGGTTGGAGAATCTGAAGTGGGAAACTCATCTGGAGAACTGTCGCAGGAAATGGGTTCACGGAACATCTTATCATGGGCGACAAAATCCGATGGCAAAACTTTCGGATGCTCAAGTTCAAGAGATCAGAAATCTTGCAATGAATGGGGTATCCCAAACGAAATTAGCGAAATTATTCTCCGTATCCAGAGCAACAATATACAGAATCTTAAGTATGATATCGTGGCAATATCAAAATATTTAATGATTGAAAAGCCATGCAGTAAGTCACTTGCAATTCTTTATTTATGGAGAGCTCACAAAAGCGAAATTGAAGCTGATAAAATCAAAGAACTAAACAATGCTGCATGGCATATTCAATGCGAAATTTCAACTGCAACAACAACAACAAAATGAAAAACAGACTAGAACAAGAAGCCACTGAGCTTCTGGCACTGACGGAGACGCTGCTTCAGTCGCACCCGAACCGGCGTGCGTTTGAGGCAACATTCAAACGCATCGAGGCAGAAATCATGCGCCTTAGAAAGGAGTCCAAATGAGCGGGCTCCCAAGTTGGTACGATGGTTGGCTCACCAACGACGAGAGCGAAGCCGAGAAACAATGCCGTTGCGGCAATGTCATGGAGTGGAGCGTGCGTAGCGAGATGTGGTTCTGCCCTGACTGCGACAATGTGCCAAACGAGGAGGAGGCGAAATGAGCGGAAGAACAGCCTGCTGTGGGACGTGCGGAGCATTCCATGAACCGCATTGCCCGACAACAATCCCCGTCAATGTTTATCCTCCAGTGCATGGGTTTATTCAGTTGCCGATTGATTGGGAGAGAGTGCGTATCGATGCCGCGATTGCGGCGATGCAGGGGATGCTTGCGTGCGGTGGATGGGATTCAGAGCGGTTGGCAAACGTGGCGGTGCAATACGCCGATGCACTCCTCGCCGAACTGAAGAAGGAGGAGACGAAATGAGCAGCGACCAAATAGAACAGGTCATCGGGCCGATACCGACCCTCGTTCAGAAGCAGACAGGCTCACCTATAGTGGTGCTGCTGGTACGCGATGAAGCAGGGGAGAACCACATTGTCGCCAACGGCAAAGAGTGGCGGTCATTCCTGATGTCGGCGGCAGGGAAAGTGATGGACGGGCTAATCAGCGAGAAGGAGGTGCAACCATGACCAACGATCAAATCAACGCCGCGATTGCACAGGCGTGTGGGTGGATGGACATTGAAGAATGCACCTGTGGATTCAAAACCAGAGGTAACCCGCCTTGGTATTCCGCGCACAAAAAGCACATCCCAAACTACTGCAACGATCTGAACGCCATGCACGAAGCGGAGAATGTGCTGACGGAAGACCAGTTCAAATGGTACACGCATTGGCTTGAGAAGCTGATGCCGAATACAAGGTATTGGTCTTTACTGTGTGCGCCAGCCAGCCGCCGCGCAGAGGCGTTCTTGAGGGCAATTGGCAAATGGGAGGAGGTG
>DAIRDB010000095.1:0-7145 GCA_036796405.1 Gammaproteobacteria bacterium
CGACTCCGTACAGCACGGCTTTAACCCAACTTTGCGGGCTTATTGGAGTCCCGACAAGCCGACTGACCACGGAGACTGCGGAAAGCCTCAATACGCTGTTTAACGCGAATGTACGGCAGGTCTGGGGTGCCGGTAACTGGCCTGATCTGTCAATTTGGGGTGAGGCACGCTTTGCTGGGGATCTGCTGACGTATCCCAACGATGTCAGCCAGACGGCCTACTGGACGGCTACGAACGTCTCCGTAACGGCTAATTCGATCCCTAACCCCGCTGACAATCGGACGACGGCCAGCAAGGTGCTGGAAACGGTCACGAACGGGCAGCACAAAGTAGCCCAGAGCGTCACCGGGTTCCCAAGCACGCAGTACCAGGCGTCCGTGTACGCCCGTCCGAATGGCCGCAGCTACATCCAGCTAGTGGTCGATGATGGCACCACCAGCTTCAGCACATTCTTCAACGTCCAAGCTGGGACCGTGGGGACGCAGGCTAACGTCTCGTCCGCCAACATCCAGCAGTGCCCGAACGGCTTTTTCCTCTGCACGATCACGTTCACCAGCGGGACTGCCTGCACCAGCCTCGCTTACTCCGTTGGCGTTTCCACGGATGGTAGCACGATCTCTTACGCAGGCGACATCACCAAGGGCGTTTACCTCTGGGGCAACTTGATGGTGCAGGAGACGAATGTCAGCCCCAACCAGTTCATCGTACCGTACGACCAGACTGGCGAGAAGGTGATTGATGTCCTTTTCCAAGCGTGGGTGGACAACCCCGCAATGGTCAGCTACCCCCGTCCCCAAGGCTTTGTGGTCACGACGGAAGGGTTCCAGATGATTTCCACGGCTGGTGGCTTCATGGGGACGAATGGCTACGTCTCGTACAACACCAATCCTGCCAACCCGGTCTACCTGTTCTACCGCCGTGCCCCTTACAATTACAGCGGCGATGTGTTCAGTGCCACTGCCACCTACGTTGCCGGCCAGTACGTCTACTACACGCGGACGACGGGGGCGCAGGTAGGTACGTCCGATTACTGGAAGTGCGTAAGCGCCACCACGGCAGGCCAAGACCCCGAGGACACTCCGTCCAAGTGGGAGTTGCAGGAACTGCCCGAGGCGTTGTCCGGTATCTTGGTCTGGCAGACATTCGGGGACTGGCTGACGCAGGACGGGCAGATGGAGAAGGCCCAGTCCGCCTACCAGACGGCAGAGCTGAAGAAGCTCAACGAATGGGACCGCATTGAGCGCCAGATGCCCGATAACTTCCAGATGAGCGTCTTTACGCACGTCACCTCACAGAACCGTTCTTGGTAACCTTTTACTGCCATGGCCTACAATCTAAACAACCTCTTCCCCAAGCCGGCGATCTACCGCAACTCGCCGGTAGCTGACCAGCGACTGACCGTTGACGGCACGGCGGGTGGCGTCCAGTTCTCTGCGTTTGCTGACACGACGAACATGATCGTGCTGGACGTGCAGGACGCCGACGTGATGTGTACGTTCGACGGATCGGCCCCGACCAGCACCAATGGTCACCGGCTGTACAGCGGCTCTCACTACACCTGGAGCACCGCGACGGCTGCGGCGGCCAAGTTCATCCGCCAAGGCGCCACCAGCGCCGCCATCCAAGCCAGCGAATTCCAACTGTGATGTGTGGCACTCTAGGTTCGTTTGTGAATGTCCTTGGTCGTAGAACGGCTACGGGACTCAACCTAGTTGTGCTCACCGACAAGAACGATAACGGACAAACTTACCCGTGACCCCTGGCACGTTCGCCTCCTTCGTTGACATGCTCGGTCGCCGCTTTGCGACCGGGCTCAACGATACCGTCATCTACGATTCCAATGAGCCGGTGGAGCCGGACGGGTATCTGGTTACAGCTACGGGCGACCGCTTCCAAACGTCTGCTGGTGACCTGATCGTGTACGTCCAAACTCCTTAACGACCTACTTCCATGGCTGACATTCGCATTAACGCCCTAGCCACGACAGCCGCCAGCACGGCGTCAGATGATTTCGTAGCCGTAGACGGCAGCGCGAACGGCACGCGCAAGCTGAACGCCTACAGCCCCACCTTCGGCGGCAACCTGACGGTGAGCGGGACTGGACTGAACGTCGGCGGCAACGCTCAAACCTACGCCGAAGTTGTGGTGAACGCAGCCAACGGCGCTGGTCAAGGCGGGTATCTGTCCGTCAAAAGCGCAGGCGTGGTGAAGTCGGCGGTGGGCTCTAAAGCGGGGATTACGGGGAGCGGGACCAGTAACAACCTGCTTGTCAAATCGTTCTCGGATGCGATTGAGCTGGATGCCGCAACCACGACTGTCTCCGGCAACCTCACCGTCAGCGGAGGGACGATTACAGGCGGGACGAGCGGATTGTCGCTGGCTAGTGGCGGCACCAATCAGAACATCGCGCTGACGCCGAGCGGGACGGGAATTGTTTCAATAAACCGTGGTTTGGCAGCAAGTGCTACCGGAACTGCATTTGTTGTTCAGACTACGGACGCCAGTTCGCTTTCTCTATTTGCTGAACTGGAGGGCAACGCAACATCAGCCAGTCGATACGTTACGCTTAATAGCTACATGGGGGGAGGCGGCGGCGGGCGCAATTTGGTGCTCAATCGCTACGGAGGCAATATCCTCCTCGGCACGACCACCGACGGCGGGCAGAAGTTGCAGGTGAGCGGGACGGGATATGTTAGCGGACGACTAACTACGAATACAGGCACGCTTGTTACTGGAGGAGAGTCAATTTCAACGGGTGCCGGACAACCTATCGGCGTTCAACTTCGTTATGGGTCCGTAGCAGACACAGCAGAGTTGCTCGCTTTCGATTGGGCAAACAATGGCGCGAAGAATCTAACTTTGCGCGGCACAGCTGTAACTCTTCAAACCGGCACATACGGAGGCACCACCGCCCTGACGCTGGACTCCAGCCAGAACGCCACGTTTGCGGGTGATGTCACGGTGTCTGGTGGCAATATGGGAGTAGGCATAGGAGCAAGTGCGTCTATTGCACTATCCGTAACTCCATCGACACTTACAGGAAACACTCAATACGGTGTCGCAGGATATCCCGTATTCAGCAGTGCTGCAACTGCGGCTGGATATTCAGGCTATTTTGAGATGAAGACCGCCGCTTCGGCGTTCACGATGGCGGTAGGCAGATCTATATTCGTGGAAGTTCCGACGATGGGTGCGGGCTCCGCAATCACAACCCAATCTGGAATCTATGTCTCCAATCAGGGCGCCGGTTCAATCACGAACGCATACGGCATCGACATCGCGGCCCAGAGTGGGGCTACTACGACCAACATCGGACTGCGTAATCTCGGAGCAACCGTGCTGGCAACGCCTGCCGCCGCAGTCACGCTCGCTACTAACTCCACAATGACGTTTGAGCTAACGTCCAACACTTCGCTGACCATCAAGGTTCGCGGAACTGACGGCACCACTCGCTCGGTTGCTCTAACCCTAGCCTAATCTTCACCCATGCAAACTGCCATCTCGCCCGTGCAGGTGTACCCTGCCACCGCCAACACGCTCTACATCCGTTCCATCACGCTCGGCCCGCCGCCTAGCTACTACTACGAGCTTCAGGATGTGCAGGTGGTCGAAAAGACCCGCGAGGTGCCGAATCCCGCTTACGTCCCCGCTTCCGTGGACGCTGACGGCAACGACGTTCCCGCGCAGGGCGAGCCCACGATCACGGAGACCTACACGGAGACGACCGTTGTTGTGTTGAAGAACGGCAACGTGAACATGACCATTGAGCAATGGGACAACTGGGCGGCTGGTCCCGAGACCGAGGACGAGCCCTACCAGCTGGACTGCATCTCCGCTAACCTTGGCCTGACCCGCGCCTAATGAAGTCCAAGGAACTCATCAAAGCCGAGATCGTCAGCCAGCTCCAGCAGCAGTCCATGGCTGTCTTGGTGGACACGCTCACCGAGGCCCATGCCAAGATTGCCGAGCTGGAGCAAAAGCTGGCTGAACTGAAGAAGGACGCCTAAACAGGCGCTCCCTCGGCTGGTGGGGATGCGATGAACCGTTACCGCTCATACGGGGAGCTTGATGACCAGCCGAAAACGGTTGGGGATGGGTCGTTCATTGGCGTGGACGAGTACAACGCGCCCGAGAACATCAAGCCGGGTAACGTCCAGCAGGCCGTAAACCACGACTTCACCTCGCAGGATGCCAATACGCGGGGCGGAGTGGTGGGACGTTACGGGATCGGGCTGAATCAATACGTTGATATCGATGCCGTCCCGAAAGTCCCACCGGTTTGGACTTTTCGCACCGCGGCATCAGCAGGGACGCAATGGAACAGCATCGCGTATGGCTTGGGGATGTTCGTTGCGGTAGGGAACAACGGGATCATCAACACCTCGCTTGATGGCGTAACGTGGACGGTCCGATCCTCACCCGGAGTTTTTGACATAAAAAAGATCGCCTTTGGCAACGGGGCTTTTGTCGCCGTAGGAACGGCCAATGGGGCCGTCACAAAACCATTGATCCGGTCCACGGACGGAGTTACTTGGTCATTTGTAGCCGGTGGGGTTTCCGGTTCGTACACCAGCGTTGTCTACGCATCAGGCTCCTACGGCGCTGGCGCCTCTTACTGGGCTGCCGTTGGCAACGGAAAATGGTCTGCAAGCACGGATAATGGAGCGACTTTCTCCTCCAACGCGACCCAGACGGAATTGGCCAATGCCACCGATGTTGGATTTGGGAACAACATCTACCTTGCGGTAACTAGCACGGGCAAGATCGTCACTTGTCCTTCGGACAACTTGGCGACGGGATGGGCAATTCAGCAGACGCTTACGGATGCCCCCACGCTTTACTCGGTCAATTACTGCAACCAATGCTGGATTGCGACCGGTCAGGCGGCATTTGCCGTAAATCAGCAAGCCATCTTTGTGTCGTCGGATGGCGTAACGTTTACCGGAATCAACGGATTCAACGAACAAACTGTCCGGTGCCCGATTTACGCTGCCAACATCTTCTTGATGGTTGGCGACAACAATCCGGGTGAGGGCGCCAATTTCCCGTTTTACAGCTCGGTGTACGCCACGACCTTTGGCGGCCTGTACAAGTCCGACCTTTTGCTTGATTGGCGTTCCGTGGCGTATGGTAACGGGCTATTCGTCGCCGTGTCATACACTGGCGAGATTGCATCGTGCAGCAGCTATTCGCCCGTCGTCAATGCGTCGGGCATTTACTCGGACCCTTCAGACATTGGCAGCCAGTGGATCATGGTTGTAGGCCATGATCGCGTAATCTTTTACGGGGACGGACAGTCTCCTCGGACTGTCATGCTTACGCCTTACACGGTAAGCGTTCAGTCAACCATCGTTCAGGCCAACAACTACGTCTACCTGTTCCGTGGAGACAACGACAAGCCGCTGTACTGGGATGGAAATTGGAACGGTACGTTTGTTGAGGTTCCAGATACCACGCTGCCATCGTCCTTTGACAGCATCCCCAACAGCAATCAAGCCACCTACTACCAGAATCGGCTTTGGGTCAGGGATGGCAAGGATAGCATTGCAGCGTCGGACGTCTTGGCCTTCACGGACTACGATCCGCTGGCAAACGAGTTTAACCTGAACACGGGTAACAGCGACTACGTTGTAGCTACGTTCCCGTTTGGTCAGAACAGCCTCGTCGCCTTCAAGAACAAGTCCATCCTCCTGCTGCAAAACGTCGAAGGGAGCCTGTCGGACGTGACTGTCACCGAGGTCACCCGCCAGGTGGGTCTTGTAGGTATCAACGCCGTTACGTCCATCGGACCGGATCTGGCCTATGTTTCGTACGGAAACATCAACCTGCTAACCCTAACCAGCACCAACAACTCGCTTCAGCACAAAACGCTTCCGCTTTCCACAAAGATCAAAGCGACGATGCGGCGTGTGAACTGGAAGGCTGGCTACAAGATCAGCCTTGGGTACTGGAGCAATCGTCTGTACGTTTCGCTGCCGCTGGATAACTCCCCGTTCTGCAACACCGTTGTTGTTTACAACTTCACCACGGAAGAGTGGTACGGTGAGTGGAATTTCAGCCCGGACATCAATCTAGCAATCCAAGGATTCCAAGTTGTTGATTACATCAAGCAGCAGCGGATGCACATTGTGTCCGAAGACGGACGGATTTTGGTCATGGATGAAGGCCACAATGACATCATCCCCGGACTAGTTGTTGGAAGTTCCAACTCACTTTGCTCGGAAATCAGCACACAGTTTGTAACCCGTGCGTACGATACTGACCAGCTAAACCACTTCCAGCGTCGCTTGTACGTCGATCTCGGAACCAATCGTCCGATGTTTTCAGTGTCTTCGTTTACCGAAGGCGCAAACGAGGAAAGCGTTGTCCTGACCGATCAAACGTACACCCGTTCCGAGTCTTGGAAGTTTTCGGACTCTGATTACGATCTCACCAACGCTAACGACGATTTTAATCGACCGTACCGCAAGGATTACTCTGCTTCCGCCGGGCCTTTGGTTGTTTCCGGGAATGTACAATGCGGAACGGGCTTTCAGCCTGAAATGCAGCAAGAGGTGCGTTTGCCTTTGCTGACTCGCCGCCAAGGTCGTTTAAGTTGGCTTGAAGTGACGAACACGCAGGGATTCATCTCCGTCATGTCGGTTGGGTTTGAAACACGGCCCGGTCAACGAGCTAACTTAATCCAAGTTTAATCATGGCTATTGTAACTCCAGGCTACTCGTTTTCTGGCAGCACCGACCCAATAACGTATGGAAAACTGAACCTGCTGGCCCAGCCAACGGTCACGGTTGGGTCCAACGAGATCGTTACCGCCATGCTTGCGTCCGGTAACACCTACGCGGCCCCCACGCTGTCCGGTGGCACCACGATCACGCAAGCCACCCCGCTCTACGAGACGTACAGCACGGTCAGCTTCAGCGGGACCATCAGCCTCACGTTCACCACGTCCGATGGCAACGCCCGCCGTATCGCCTGCACCAGCAGCACGGCCAGCACCATCAATGCCGCCTCTGTTCCCCGTGCCGGCTACATCCTCCGTATCTCGTTCACGACGGATGGCACGGGTGGCAACGTCATCACCTTTGGCACGAACTTCAAGACCACGGGAACGTACACCCTGACGGGCACCAACAAGTACTTCCAAA
>DAIRDB010000096.1:0-7111 GCA_036796405.1 Gammaproteobacteria bacterium
GGGTGGGTGGGCGGCTCGGCTCGGGTGGACGGCTCGGCGCGGGTGGGCGGCTCGGCGCGGGTGACCGGATCGGCGTGGGTGACCGGCTCGGCGTGGCGGTTTAGCCCGCTGTACATCCAAGGATCGGTCCATCCGATCACTGTGTCCTCGCTTACAGAGGTGTCAGTAGGATGCAAGCGGCACACCATTGGCTGGTGGCTGGAGCATTACGCCGAGGTTGGCAAGGCCGAAGGCTACACCGAGGCGCAGATCGCCGAGTACGGAGGTTTACTGTCAGCGGTGAAAATTTGGATGGATTTGATGCTGCCGAAGGAGGAAGAGCATGGCTGAGTGTATCGACCACCTTGAATTTACCGGCAAATATTGCCCAGATTGCGGCCTTGCGGTGGATGACTACGGGAACACCGAAGCGCAATTTGAGTACTGCTCATTTCCCGACTGCGGTTGCGACGGAGCCCGGTTGTGCATGGCGAAGCGTGGGCCATCCGATAACGCACAACGAGGGAATGTAGAGGGCATGTGGAGCAACGGAAGTAAGGCTGAGTGCCGTAAGGCTGTGGAGTTTACTGTGACGTTGTGCGCAGTGCGCAAGGAGAAGGAGGCCGAGCATGAAACGACAGCTTAGTGCGAAAAAAGCAGAGAAAACCTGCTTAGAGTTACGACATTTGTTTTCTGCTCTTTTGATCGACCACAAGGAGCCAATTACGGAGAGGGAGTGGCAGTTGATTTTTCACACGATTTTATACGGGGAAGCGCCTACTCCGCAGGATATTTCACTGTACGCCGAGATAGACGAGGTGGAGCATGGAGCGTGACCCGAGGAAAGACCCGAGGCCGGGGGATGTAATCCGCGACGGTAGCGGAATTACGCTCATTATTCGCGTGTTGAATGACCGAGTGTGGTGGGCACTGGCTGGACAGAAAGGCAATGTACTATACGACATGCCGATTGAGCCGTGGATAAAGTGGTCGAAAGATGACGAGGTGCTGCATGTCGCACAGCGCGGAGTGGCTGCGGGGTGCAATTGAAGCGTTGGACCGCGCGCGACGAGATTTTACGGTGACGGTGCCAGAACTACAGGCGGAATACGTGGCCCTCCTCGCCGCCGCCGAGGCCCGCGAAGCCGTGCTGGACGCCATGGCTAAGGAGGTGAATGCATGACCCGCCTTCTCCTGCTCTCCCTGGCCCTAGCCGCGCAGGCAGCGCAAGTGCAACTGATCCGCGTGGATCTGGCCGAGGACGCCAAGGGCAAGTACCCAGCCATCACCGACGGCCCGGTGATCTGCGGCGACCGGATTCTGGCCGAGAACGATGACTACTGGATCGACGGCGAAAAAATGGTGGTGTTTTGCCCTGCCGGGAAGCCGGTCTGGACTTACTCGGCGGGGGTGGTGGACGTGCCGAAGCGGACATTGCCGCCGGTGCAGAGGAGGAAGCCGTGACCGCCCCACGCCAACGCCCGTCCATGGCCCGTTTCCAGGAGTTGTTCACGCTGTACCGCGCGCGCGGCGAACCCGACGCGAAGGCCGCGGCGCTGGCCGATGCGCAGTATGAAGCGGATGAGCGGTACGCGATACAACACGAAGACGAGCAGTAACCCCGGTTTGCCGACACGGGGAAAAGAGGAGCAAAGATGGCAAGAACACCATGGTCACCGGGCGACCCGTGCCCGCGATGCGCTGAATCAATCACGTCCGAGCAGTGGCTGTATAAGCCGGGACGCGCGATATGTAAAGCCTGCGGAGCCGAAGAGCGACGGGCGCAACAAGCGAAGCGTATGCGGGCGATAGCGAAGGCGTGCACGGTCTGCAAAGCCGACCTCTACAGGAACGATAAGCGGTTCGGCGTCTGCGCGCCGTGCCGAAAGGCCAAAGCCGACGCGAAAAACGCTGCGCGAAAGTGCTGTAAGTGTGAGCGCAGCATTGCGGACAGGCCAAAAAATGCGCTGTATTGCGTGAAGTGCTGCTCACGGGCAAGGGCCACGGCGGCACAGAAAAACAACGCCAAAGCCAAGCTCGAACGGCGCGTGGAAGCGCGGCCACCCGTGGTGTACCGGGCGTTTGCGGGGCTGCGCGGACCAGGCGGCGAGTGGGAGCATGGTCCGACTTCGGTACCGGCGTGGGCCACGCTGGACGGGGGGCGGGTATGACGACATACCAAGACTTCATCGCATCCAAAGCGAAACACGCGAAGCCCTGCGGGTTTGAGGCTGGTCCGTTGAATCCGATGTTGAAGCCGTACCAACAGTCCATCGTCCGGTGGGCGTTGCGCGGTGGACGTCGGGCTATCTTCGCCGACACCGGGATGGGCAAGACGTTCATGCAGTTGGAATGGGCGCACAATATCCCCGGCAATGTGCTGGTTCTGGCTCCGTTGGCGGTAGCCGAGCAGACGGCGCGGGAGGCTGAGAAGTTTGGAATCCATAGCGTTGCTGTGGTGAGTGATCCATCCGACGACCGAATCCAGATCACTAACTACGAGAAGATCCACCGATTCACACCGGAACGATACACCGGGATTGTTCTAGATGAATCGAGCATACTGAAGGGTTTCACGTCGAAGTTCCGCGCAGCATTGACCGACTTTTCAGCATCCATTTCGTACCGTTTGCCGTGTTCAGCAACCCCGGCGCCGAACGATTACATGGAACTTGGCAACCATGCTGAGTACCTAGGCGTGATGAAGTGTTCCGAGATGCTGGCGATGTACTTCACCCATGACGGCGGCGACACGTCGAAATGGCGACTGAAAGGCCATGCGCGATCCGAGTTCTGGAAGTGGGTGGCATCGTGGGCAGTGGCGGTTCGTCGTCCATCAGACATCGGCTTTGACGATACCGGATACGACTTGCCGCCGTTACGGATGCACCAGCACACCATTGAGAGCGGAATCACCCCTGAAGGCAGGCTGTTCATGGTCGAGGCTGAGACATTGCAGGAACGGCAAGCGGCGCGGCGTGACACCATCGCCCTTCGCGTGGCTAAAGCGGCTGAACTGGCTAACGGCGACGATGAACCGTGGATCATGTGGTGCGGTTTGAACGACGAATCGAAGGCCATCACTGCGGCGATACCTGGAGCGGTCGAGGTCACTGGGTCAGACTCGCCAGAACACAAGCGTAACTCCATGCTGGCGTTTCAGCGCGGCGAGATCCGGGTCGTTGTCAGCAAGCCGGAAATCATGGGCTTCGGCATGAACTACCAGCACTGCCGGAACATGGCGTTCGTCGGTATGTCGGACTCATTTGAGCAGTTCTACCAAGCCGTGCGGCGCTGCTGGCGGTTCGGCCAAACCCGTGAAGTCAACGCGCACGTAATCACTACCGACATCGAAGGCGCGGTGGTGCGAAATATTGAACGAAAGGAACGGCAGGCCAACGAAATGATGGCCGGAATGGTGGATCACATGAAAAGCGAAATGGAGAAGAACTTGGGCGTCCAGATGGACCAGAAATCGGAATACAAGCGTGACGTGTTCGCCGGGGAACGGTTTACGGCTCACCTTGGCGACTGCGTTGAAGTGGTCGGCGAGTTGCCATCCGACAGCATCCACTATTCGATATTCTCGCCTCCGTTCGCCAGCCTGTACACGTACAGCAACTCGGACCGCGACATGGGAAACTGCGCCAGCTACGACGAGTTCATGCGTCAGTTTGAGTACCTTGTTCACCAACTGCATCGGGTGCTGATGCCCGGTCGGTTGGTGTCATTCCACTGCATGAACCTGCCGATGTCGAAGGAGATGCATGGCTATATCGGAATCCGTGACTTCAGAGGCATCCTCATCAAGTTGTTTCAGGACGCCGGGTTCATCTTCCATAGCGAAGTCTGCATCTGGAAAGATCCGGTAACGGCCATGCAGCGCACGAAGGCCATCGGGCTGCTGTACAAGCAACTCCGCAAGGATTCGACCATCAGCCGCCAGGCAATCCCTGACTATTTAGTGACGATGCGCAAGCACGGCGACAATCCCGAGCGCGTCACGAAGACGCACGAATCTTTCCCTGTGTCGCTATGGCAGCGCTACGCCAGCCCAGTGTGGATGGACATTGACCAAAGCAACACGCTGGCGCGTGCTGAGGCGCGGGAAGAGGACGACGAGCGACACATATGCCCGTTGCAGCTTGACGTGATCGAGCGCGGCATTCGGCTGTGGTCGAACGAAGGCGACACCGTTCTTAGCCCGTTTATGGGGATTGGGAGCGAGGGTTATCAGTCGTTGAAGATGGGACGGCGTTTCATCGGCGCGGAGTTGAAAGAGGCCTACTGGAAGGTGGCCGTCAAGAATCTAAAGCAGGCTGAACACGACGATCTGCGGCAAGGAGGGCTGTTCGATGGAGTTGCGTCAATCCAGCGCGAGCAGCGCGAAGCGGCCGAGCGATACATCGCCGACGGTCACCCGCTGGCAGAACTCGGCATGGGTGATTGGTTCGCGGAGGAGTTTCTGATGGAACAGGATGCCCAGCTATGACCCGCGAATGGACTAACGAACACTCCCGCCTCATCGCCGAGCGGGTCATGGAATGGCAGGTGACGGAGATCAACGGTCGGCTGTTCTTGGTCGATCCAGAGCAGCGGCCTGACTGGTTACCTACCTGTAAAGTTCCCGATTGGCCGAGCGATCCGGCGGCCGCATCGATGGCGCTGGCGGCGGGGCAGATGGAGGGCGTGAGTTTTTGGCAGCGGTGGGAGGCTGAGAAGCGCATCTACGTGGTCACCCTGCATCACCAGCACGACTCGCGCTATCCGGTCATGGGCGAGGCGCGGGAGTGGCCGCAAGCGGTCATACTGGCGATTCTGGCGGCGGTGGAGCGATGAGGCGAGCCGCACGCATCGACGCCAACCAAAACGCCGTTGTCGGCTACCTGCGGGCGCTGGGCATGTCGGTCTGTATCCTATCGCCGATGGGTAAGGGAATTCCAGACCTTCTCGTAGGCTGGCGCGGGCTAAATGTGCTCCTAGAGCTGAAGGACGGCAGCAAACCACCATCGGCGCAGGAGTTGACCAAGGATGAGGCGGACTGGCATTCCAAATGGGCCGGCCAACTACACACGGTCAACTCTCCGGAAGCCGCCGCGCGGGTGGTGATAGCTGAATGGGAGCGGCTGCGACCGTGACCATCCTCGACCAACTGAAGCGCGCCGGGGCCGTCCTGGTGCGGACCAAAAACCATCAGATATGGCGGTTGCCGAACGGGCGCAACTACGTCATAGCCCACACGCCGAGCGATGGGCGCGCGGGCAGGAATCAGGCCGCTGTTTTGCGGCGTTTGTTGAAAGCGAAGTAGATAGGGCCGCTATGCCGACGCGGCCAGAAAAGAGGGAGCAAATGATAGGGATGTTTTGGTGGGGGCCGACGATCAGAGGCACGGGGCCGAATGCGGTTATCAAGGACTATTCCGTGAAAGGAGGCAATTGATGCCGCGCGCCCGTAACATCAAGCCTGGGTTTTTCGAGAGCGAAGACCCTGCCCGCGTGAGCCTTGGCGCCCGCATTCTTTGGATTGCCATGTGGACGCTCGCGGACAGGGACGGATGGCTAGAGGAACGGCCCGTAATGTTCCGCAAGTACGCTTTCGGTTACGACCCGTTCACGGTCGATCAGGTGGCCGAATGGTTGGGTGAACTAGTGACCACCGAGCTGGTCGTTAGGCACGAAATCGGCGGCTCTATGTTCCTGGAGATTCCCAATTTCGGGCGCCACCAGAAGCCGCATCCCAAGGAACCACCGTCAGAGATCAAATTCATGCATGACGCAAAAGCCGTGGAAAAATCCGGCTCACCCGTCATGCATAAGGCATCTGCCGGATTTAGGTACGACCCAGCCGGAAAATTACACGGCTCGCCCCCCATGCATGAGGCACTTGCCGTGGAAAAATCCGGCAACACCCCCATGCATGGCCCCATTGCCGGAAAATTACACGGCTCACCCGTCATGCATGGCCCCTCTGCCGCGTTGATTGTTGATAGTGGAATGTTGAATGTTGATAGTGGAGAGCGGAACGGCGCGCTGGCGCTTGCGCCCCCTCCCCAACCAGCCTTCCCTGAGTTCGGCGACGAACCGGACCCGACATCGGAACTGAACGCGCTTGCTATCGAGATCGTTGGCAAGCTGCCGGCGGGCGGAAGCGTCTCGATGACAAAGGCGGCGCTGGAGTACAAGTGGCACGCGAGCGGCGACGATATCGGGACGTTCTGCGCGTTTGTCCGGTCGCAAGCAGAGGCGTGGCGCAAGGCGTGGGACGAGAATCCAGACATCCGGCGCAACGCGGCGCAATTCTGGATTGGTGATGGTGATTACAAGGCGAAGGCACCGCAGCGCGCCCTAGTGGCGCAAGCGGGGCAAAAACGGCAACCCTATGAGGCAACCAAGCCGCAACGGCAGGTCGACGTGTGCAAGCGGTGTGCTGGCACCGGAAGCGTGATGCTGGTTGACTTCGCCAGGGCGATGAGCATGGATCGGGCCGACGATGCTTTGGGGCCTTGCCCGGAGTGCCGCAAATGACCCACGACGAAATCCAGCAAATAGCGCTTATGCGCATGGAGATATGCGACCTCCAGCGGCAGAACACGCTGCTGCAACGGTGTTTGGCTCAGGTGTCCTCGGATCAGGTTGCGATGTTGGAATTACTGCGAATTGCGTGCTCAAAAAAAAATACAAAGAGGCCACTTGACACCCGTAGGAATCCGGTCTAGGGTGAACTCACGCTGATTCGAGTTGCCGAAACGGACAGTGTCTCCCTAGCGGGTGCCATACGCTACCAGCCCTTAGGGGCTACCACCGAGGAGACGCGCGTGGATTCACTGAAACTGGCTGGACCGACTTGCATTTGTGAGAACGCATCTGGCAAGCGGCGAGCTATCACACTGGCAACCCTGCGCATCCTCAAGCAAGCTGGACGTGTGGCGCGGATGGTTGAGCGCAAGAAAGACAAAGCGATTACGCGGGTGTTCCTACTGGCCGAGCCGAACGAGATCGCCAGCCGCATCACGGCGCAGGCCGAAGTGGTGAAGATCGGCGCATCGACTTGGATTCACACGCGCAACTTGGGGCTGATGGGCGAGGCGCGGGGATGATATACCCCCCCCCGTACTAAAGGTACTTCCTAGTAT
>DAIRDB010000097.1:0-6895 GCA_036796405.1 Gammaproteobacteria bacterium
CGCATGAAGGAACTCGACATCGACCTCGAACGCATTGCCGCGTCGGACCGCGACAGCGCCCGGCGGCGCGAGGCTCAGGTGCGCGACTGGATGCCGCGCGCGCTCGCGTTCGTCGTGGTTGCGGGCTTCATGGCGACGGTGTTCCTCGTGTTGCTCGGATACGTTGATGGCATGAAGGATCCGCTGACGGCCACGACGGTCGGCACGCTGATCGGCTTTGTCTCCGCGAAGGCCGAACAGGTGGTCGCGTACTACTTCGGATCGTCCAGCTCGTCGCAGCAGAAGACGCAGCTCCTCGCCGGGGGCAAGCAGTGATGCGTTCCTTCAACGGCGCGGCGCGAAAGGTCACCCTCGACGAGATCGTCGCGCTTGCGAAGAGCCTGAACGTCGAACCGGCTGCCTTCCGCGCCGTCATCGCGGTCGAGGCGGCCGGGTCCGGTTTCGACCAGCGGGGGCGTCCCAAGGCGCTTTTCGAGAGGCACTACTTCTTCAAGCAGCTCGCGAAGAAGCCCGAGCTTCAGGCCCGGGCGGTCGAGGAGGGGCTGGCCTATGTCGCGTGGGGCATGAAGCCCTACCCGAAGGGGTCGGACGCGGTCTACGCGGAGATCGAACGCGCCTGCGCCATCGATGACGAGGCGGCCCTGCTCTCGACCTCGTGGGGCCTCGGCCAGATCATGGGGGCGAACTTCAAGATGGCGGGCTGCCCCTCGGTCGCGGCGATGCTGGACGAGGCGATGGCGTCCGAGGCGGGCCAGCTCCGCCAGATGGGGGCCTTCATCCAGAGCGCCAACCTGATCCGGCCCCTCCAGTTCAAGGACTGGGCGGCCTTCGCCCGGGGCTACAACGGCCCGGGGTACGCGAAGAACGCCTACGACGCGAAGCTCGCAGACGCCTACCGGAGGCTTTCCGCCGAGACCCATGAAAAGGGGCTGCCGTGACGGTTGCCGATTTGGTAATCTCCCACGACGTTTACACGTCGGGACCACCGACGAAGGGCGCGCCGACATGCTGCTGCTGACCGCCATCAGGGAAGACATCGTCCGCATCGCGGCGCGCCTGCGTGATCGCGTGCGCGCGCTCTGGGTGCGCTGGAGGGGCTGATGGCGACCTCGATGACCTTCACGACGCTGAAGCAAGACGTGCAGCGCTACATCGAGCGTGGCTTCACGGCGGCGTCGGATCCGCTCGTCTACGACCAGATCCCGCGCCTGATCAACGCGGCCGAGAGGCGCTGCGCGCGCGAGCTGAAGATCGAGGGGTTCATCAACGTCGTCTCGACGAACTTCGCGAACGGCGTGTCGGTCTACGACAAGCCGGATCGCTGGCGTCGCACGATCTCGATGAGCTTCGGACCGAACCGCCAGTTCATCTACCCGCGCAGCTACGAGTACGCCCGCAGCTACTGGCCGGACGAGAGCCAGACAGGGTCGCCGCTGTTTTACGCGGACTACGACTTCAGCCACTGGCTGATCGCACCGACGCCGGACGCCGCCTACGGCGTCGAGATCCTGTACTGGCAGACGCTGCCGCTGCTCGACGACGCGAACCAGACAAACTGGCTGACCGACTACGCGCCGGATCTCTTGCTCTACGCGACGCTCCTCGAAGCCGCGCCGTTCCTAAAGAACACGGATGCCATCGGGGTCTGGCAGTCGTTCTACGACCGCAATCTCGCCGCGACGAATGGCGAAGACGTGCAGCGCATGATGGACCGCACGACCGCGCGGAAGGAAGCCTGAGATGACCAGCTACACCCAGACCTTCGGCGGCCAGAACATCAACCCCGCCGACCTGTCCTACCTCGCGATCACCCTATCCGCCGACGCGACGCTCGTGTGGCCTCTGAACGCACCGCCGGGATCGAGCGTCGTCGCGGACAAGATCGACGTGACGCCCAGCGGGGCTGGCTTCTCGATCATCATGCCGGACGCCACCGGAGGCTCGAACGGCACCGACGCCCTCTTCCGCAACCTCGGTGCGTCGTCCTTCACGGTGAAGACCTCGACCGGCAGCGTCATCGCGACGGTTGGGGCGGGCGAGGGCTGGCTGGTCTACCTCCGCTCGAACGCGACGGCGGCCGGGACGTGGGGTGCCATCCAGTATGGCGCGGGCACGTCGAGCGCTGACGCAGCCGCGCTCGCCGGGCTTGGCCTGCTCGCGATCACCACGACGCTGAACCAGAGCTGCCCTGTCGCGACGAAGAACGCGAACTACACGCTCGGCCTCAACGACCGCGCGCAGATGATCGTGTCCACGGGTGGCGCGATCACTTTCTCCTTCGACTCGGCGGCGACGCTGGGGAACAACTGGTTCTTCATGGTCCGCAACGACGGATCTGGATCGCTGACGCTCGACCCCGCCGGTAGTGAACTGATCGACGGCGCGACGACGATCACGCTGAACCAGACCGAGAGCTGCATGGTCGTGTGCGACGGCACGCAGTTCCGCTCTGTCGGTCGTGGTCGCTCGGTGACAAACACCGTGACCGCCCTCAACATCACGGCCGGTGGAGCGGCCGGGACGCAGACGCTCACGTCATCGGAGGTCGCGGCACAGATCCAGCAATTCAACGGCACGCTCACCGGCAACAGGAACTACGAATACGGCACGGCCGCAGGCTACTGGTTCGTCAACAACAACCTCACCCTCGGCGGCTACACCGCGACGTGGCGCGTGAACGGCGCTGATGCTGGCGTGACGAGCGCCAACATTGCCTCCGGTTCTCGCGCAATTCTCGTGTCGAACGGCACGAACATGTTCATCGCGATGTCCACCACCTCGGGCACCGTGACGAGTGTCGCCACTGGCACCGGCCTGACAGGTGGGCCAGTCACGACGAGCGGCACGATCTCGCTCGCCAACACGGCGGTGAGCGCGGGGTCGTATCGCGCCTCGAACATGACGGTGGACGCGCAGGGTCGCATCACCGCCGCGAGCAACGCGACGCCCGCCTCGACGACGAACGGCAACCTCGTGACGTGGGGCGACGCCACCGGAACGCTGACCGCCGACGCGGGCTTCGCCGCGACCGATGTGATGCGACTTTCTCAGGCGCAAACCGCGACGGGCGTGAAGACGTTCTCGGTTGCGACACGCGGCACGCCCTCCACCGTGTCCTACGCGGCGACCGTTGCGCTCGATCTCGCGAGCGCGAACAACTTCGCGATCACCCTCACCGGCGCGATCCTTCTCGACAACCCGACCAATCAGGTCGCGGGGCAGAGCGGCGTGATCAGGCTGGTGCAGGACGCGACCGGGAGCCGCACCGCGAGCTTCGGTTCGAACTGGAAGTTCCAGAGCGGTGCCGCGCCGACGCTTACGACGACCGCGAATGCGGTCGATCTCCTCGTCTACTACGTCGAGGCGTCCGGCCGCGTGTCGGCCACTCTCCTCGCTGACATGGCGTGATGCAATGGCACCGACCCCGGTCCGCATCCTCTCGAAGCCGGGCATCAAGCGCGACGGCACGATGCTTGAGGGGGACTTCTACGTCGATGGCAAGTGGGTGCGCTGGCAGCGTGGTCTGCCGCGCAAGATGCTCGGCTATCGCCAGATCAGCTCGTCGCTCGCCGGTCCAGTGCGTGAAGTGAATGCTGACAACGCCAACGGCCAGACGATCATCCACTGCTTTTCGCAGAGTGGGATCGAACGCATCGCCATCGACAATCTTTCTGGCGTCTCGACAGGTGTGATCGACCGCACGCCCGCAGGCTATTCTGCTAACGCAGCAAACGAGTGGACGACCGCGACGATGTACAACGCGGCGGGTTCAAGCAGCGTCGTCGTCGCGCACGTCGCTCCGAACCTCGGGCAGATCGACAACGAGACCGGCGGCCTTCTCTACTACGGGGACACGACTGCGACATCGGCATTCACCCAGATCACGGACGCGAACATCACCGGCTCGAACGCGCTCGCGGGCGGCCTCGTGGTGCTGCATCCGTATCTCTGCGTCTTCGGTCAGGCTGGTGGCTTCGCGTGGTCCGTCGCGAACCAGCCGACAGACTTCACCAGCTCTGGATCCGGCCGCGCGCGCATCACGCAGTCGAAGCTGGTCGCCGGGCTTGTGCTT
This sequence comes from Gammaproteobacteria bacterium, assembly GCA_036796405.1. Lineage (GTDB taxonomy): Bacteria > Pseudomonadota > Gammaproteobacteria > Pseudomonadales > Pseudohongiellaceae > CAILUG01. The sequence continues at coordinate 4,073 of DAIRDB010000097.1, forward strand.
CGCGGCGGCCCGGGCGCATCGCCTTCTGGCCTGCTCTGGAGCACCGACAGCCTGCTGCGCGCATACTTCACTGGCGGCTCGACCGTGTTCGCGTTCGACACGATCTCCGACAACATCTCGATCATGTCGCCCAACGCCGTCGTGGAGTTCGAGGGCATCTACTACTGGGTCGGCGTGGACAAGTTCTACATGTTCAACGGCGTCGTGCGTGAGATGCCGAACACGATGAACCTGAACTGGTTCTTCGACAATCTGAACTACGCGCAGCGCTCGAAGGTATTCGCCTTCTCCGTTCCACGCTGGGGCGAGATCTGGTTTTGCTATCCGCGTGGGACGGCGACGGAGTGCTCGCACGCGGTGGTTTTCAACGCACGCGAGAGCGCGCTCGCAGGATCTGCCGTCTGGTACGACACCGAATTGCCGCTGAACATGAGGACGACCGGCATCACGCCGAAGGTGTTTCCGTATCCCTTGATGACTGGCGGCACGGCGTCGAGCGGGAAGTACCAGCTCCTCCAGCACGAGATCGGCGTCGATGCGGTCGAGGGAAGCCCGATCGCGACGAATGCCATCGACAGCTACTTCGAGACGGCAGACATCTCGATGCCGAAGGGCGCGCCGTTCGGCAAGGCGATGAACCAGTGGCTGCGCGTGAGCATGATCGAGCCGGACTTCGTCCAGAGCGGCGACATGACGGCGCAGATCACTGGCACGACGAACGCGCGCGCTCCAGAGGTCAATGGCGAAGAAATCTCGTTTCCGCAGACCGCGAGCGCCTCGTACCAGCAGATCGTTCCGTCGAAAGAGGCGCGCCGGAACCTCCGCTTCAAGTTTCGCTCCAATGTCGTCGGTGGCGATTACCAGATGGGCTACTGTCTCGCGCATGTAGAGGCGAGCGATGGCACGGTGATCGGATGATTGATCCGCGCGGCCTCACGATCAGCGAGTGGGCTGACTACGTCGTGCCCGAGGTCGAGGCGTTTGGCAACGTCGGACGGCTTGATGATCCGTCTGATTGGCGTGCGTGGGCCAATCGCATCGCGTCGCTCTCCGAAATGCAGGAGCGCAACGTGCCGTCGCCTTTCGAGTTCACCGACTGGCAGAACTGGGCGTTCGCCTTCTGCCAGCAATTCGATCAAGGACTTTGACCATGACGATGATGCCCTGCCATTTCGGCGTGATCACCGAGCCTCGATATGCGAGCGGCGGCCTCGCACACGCTGCCCAGCGTGTAAACGCTGCGGGGCGGAACGGAGACAGCGTGGTCGTCCACCTGTCGCCCGAGGAGTTCGGCTGGCTGCGCCAGAACTGGGGCGAGCCGACGCGCAACCCGAAGACCGGACTGCCCGAGTACTTCAAGCTCGGCTCGTTCTTCAAAGCAGCCGCGCCGTTCATCCCGGTCCTCGCCAGCGTGTTCGCGCCGGGCATCGGCACCGCAATCGGATCGGCGCTGGGTGCGGGCAGCACCTTCGCCCCGGTGCTCGGCAACGCGCTCCTCGGCGCGGGCGCGGGCGCGCTCGGCGGGGGCGGGAAGGGGGCGCTCATCGGCGGCCTGACCGGCGCGGCCACTTCCGCGCTCGCCCCGGTCGTTGCCAACGCCCTCTCCGGCACCGAGTTCGGCAACGCGCTCGGCATCGAGAACACCGTGCGGCCGACCGTCTTCGACGGGCTGAACCTGAGCGGCGCGACGCCCTCTGGGAGCGCCGCCGTTGGCTCAGGAGCGGCGGGAGCGGTCGGGGGTGGGGCGCAGGCCCCCTCGGCCTCCGAGATGGCTCAGGAGACAGCCCGCAAGGCCGCAGCGGCGGGCATCTCCATCGGCGGAGCTGGCGCACCGTCGCCGTCGCCGCTGGCCGAGGTCGGCGCGTCCACGCCCGCCGTCTCCAGCGAGGTCGCGAAGCCCGAGAGCCTGCTCTCGAAGTACAAGTGGCCCCTGCTCGGCGGCGGCGCGCTGCTGCTGGCCTCGCAGGCCTTCGGCCAGAAGAAGCCGCAGCAGCCCGCCATTCCGGCGTCTTATCAGGCGAACACGTTCCGGCCGACCAACTACTCGGTCTCGTCTCGACCAATCCCGGCTGGGAACACCGACTGGTATCGGTACGGGATGCGGCCGCAGACCGATGCCGCCTCGCCCCAGTTCATGGACCGGACGTGGACTTCTTCTGTTCAGGCCGCGCACGGTGGCTACATGGGCGCGGGCAGCCCTCTGGCGACGATGGCTGGAGGCGGGCAGGGGCCGGTCGCCGGACCGGGCACCGGGCGCTCGGACGAGATCCCGGCGCGCCTGAGCGACGGGGAGTATGTCATCGACGCGGAGACGGTCGCGATGCTCGGCGACGGCTCCAGCGATGCAGGCGCTCGCGCTCTGGACCGCTTCCGTGCCAATATCCGCTCGCACAAGGGCCGCGCGCTATCGCAGGGCCGGATCTCACCGGACGCGAAACCCCCCGAGCAATATCTCGGACGGAGGCGCTGAAATGGCTCTTCTCGACTTCCTCTTCGAGGGCAAGGCCCCTCCGCAGGCGACGAGCTTCTCCTCGTCGAGCGCGAACCTCCCAGACTGGTGGCAGGCGTACACGCAGGGCCTGATTTCCAAGGCGAACGCCATCGCGGCGCAGCCTTATAGCGAGTACGCCGGGACGAAGCCGCCGCGTGTCGCCGACTTCACCACCGACCAGAACCGTGCGTTCGACTTGACGCGCGCGAACGTCGGGTCGTTCCAGCCCGCGCTCAATACCGCGCAGGGCGCGCTCAATCAGGCCGCGACGCCGTTCGACGCGAACACCTTCGCGCAGTTCCAGTCGCCCTACCTGACGGGCGTCACCGACC
>DAIRDB010000098.1:0-2967 GCA_036796405.1 Gammaproteobacteria bacterium
AGGTGCCGTCGCGCTGCACCACGCCTTCCTGCTGCAGGGTCTGGAAAACACGCGTTACCGTTTCGCGGCTGAGATTCAGCATGATGGCGATCTCCATATGGGTCGGCGGATTGCGGATCTGCCCTTGCTTGAACGCGACCTTTTCCTGCTCGTCCACCAGCAGCCACAGCTGCCAGCACACGCGCTGGGCGATGTTCGGCAGGCCCAGCAGCGAGCGCTGCAAGGTGAGCTGGCGCACGCGACGCGCCAGGCGCTCGCCGAGAAACGTCACGACCGGCGGGCAGCTTTCCATCGCCTCCCGCAGTCCCGGCAGTGGCACCCACACCACCATCGCAGGCGCCAGCACGATCACGAACTCGGGCTGCGGCCCATGGTCGAACAGGGCGAGTTCGCCGCAGAAATCGCCGGGCTCCACAAAAAACAGTCCTACCTCGCGGCCGTCGACGGTAAAATCCACGCCCTGCAGGCGGCCCTCGAACAGGAAGCAGACACGCTCCTCGCGCTCGCCGGCCTTCAATACCACGGCGCGGCGCGCAAAACGCTCCATGAGGCTTTGCTGGGCGAGCCGCGCCCGGCCGCTTGCGGGGAGCAGGCGGAGCAGCGGGAACACGCTGAGCAGCTCTGGGGTGACGACCATCGATAGTCCGGAAGAACCTGTGGGGCAGGGGCCAGCAAGCAACGAGCAACGCGAGATGTTACCCTGCTGCCGCCTTGCGGCGATGCCGGCAAGACCGGCACAGGGGCCCGGCGACCGGGGCAGGCGCCGGCGTCGACCGAGCGTTTTTCCGGCCGAAGTATAAGTGGCTGAGTTGTAACGGCAAACGGGCCATGCCAACGCGATGTGACGCGAGTCACTTCGTGCGGGCGGCCGCCGGCAGTACCATGGCCGCCCAAGAGTCGGGTGATATCGGCCACAGAGCGTTCAGAAACGCATCAGGTGAGGTTGCTCCCATGCAGCACGTGTTCAAGAAAGTTTCCGCCCTCGGGCTCGCCATCGGTTCGCTGCTGGCGAGCGCGCTGGCGTCCGCCTCCGGTGTGCCGCTGGCCCCGGTCATCGGCGAAATCACGCTCGTGCTCGGCAAGGCTGACGTCCGTCGCGCCGACGGTGCCGTGGTGCCGGCCACTGTCGGCCTGTCCGTGCATGTCAGCGACCTCATCGAGACCAATGCGCGTGGCCACGTGCACGTGCGCTTCGTCGACAACGCCCTGGTGAGCGTGCGTCCGCAGAGCCGGCTGGAGATCCTGCGCTACGACTACGACCCGGCCCACCCCGCGGACTCGGCAGTGAAGATGAACCTCATCGAAGGCGAAACCCACGCCATTTCCGGCGAAGCCGCCAAGGCCGCGCGGCAGAACTACCGCATGAACACGCCCATCGCCGCCATCGGCGTGCGGGGCACGGACTACACGGTCACCGCCTCGCGCGGGGCGGTCACCGCCATCGTCAACGAGGGCGCCATCGTGGTAGCGCCGTTTTCCAGCGGCTGCTCGGCCGATGCGCTCGGCCCCTGCAACCAGGGCGCGGTGGAGCTGAATGGCTATTCGCGCGAACTGCTGGCGCTCAGTGCGGACGCCGCCGGAGTTCGTGCCACGCTCCTGCCGCTCGGCCCGGTAGAAAGCCGCGCGGCCGACTTGCAGGCAGCCTCTGCCGCCGAGCCGCAGGCAAAGGTGAAGCAGGCCGAAGGCCAGCAGCTCTACAACGACACGGTTTCCACGCGCACGGTGAACACCAAGCTGGCGACCTCCGGCGAAACAGCCAGGCCGCCGGCGCCGGTGGCAGCGCCCGTCGCTGTCGCCCCCACCCCCGTGGTAACGCCGCCGCCGGTGCCCGAATTCACGCCGCCGGTGGCGGTGGCCGCCACCACGCTCACCAGTCAGGGCCAGCTCGTGTGGGGCCGCTGGAGCGAAACCAACCTCGCCAACGAGCGCATCTCGGTGTCCTATGACGAGGCTAGGCAAAACGGCCGCAGCGTGTCGGTGGGTAATCCGCGCTACGCCTTGTTCCGCACGGCCGGCAGCGAAACCAATTTCAAGCCGTCGCTCGGTGTGCTCGAGTTCAGCCTGCAGAAAGCGCAGGCCACCTACAGCAGCGCCGGCCGAACGGATCTCATGGGCGTGTCTGGGGGCAAGTTGCAGCTGGATTTCCAGCAGGCCTTGTTTTCCACCACGCTGCAGCTCAGCCACGAGGCGCTCGGCAACTATCAGTTCGCCACCAGCGGGCGCATCTACTCCGGTGGCGTGTTCCATTCCAACTCGGACACGCAGTCCATGGCCGGTGTGCTCAGCTACGACACCAAGGAAGCGGGCTACTTCTTCGAGCGCGCCTTGCCGGGCGGTACCATCTCCGGCATCACGCTGTGGAACCGCGCCCCGTGAGCAATCGTCGCGCCTTTGCCGCCCTGCTCGGGCGCGCACGCCGCTCGCTCGGCCAGTGGCAGCCGTGGCAGGCCCGTCTGGGCCTGCTGGGTGTTGCCGGCGCCCTGACCCTGCTGCTGCAGGCGCTGCTGCCAAACGTGTTTTCGGGGGTCGAGCAGCAGCTCGGCAGTCTGGGCTGGCGTCTGGCGCCCGACACCGCCCCGGAAGAGCGCATCAGCATCGTCGCCATCGACGAGAAAAGCCTCGCCGAAGTCGGCCCCTGGCCGTGGTCGCGCCAGACCATGGCGCAGCTTGCCACAGCCCTGCAGCAGGCCGGTGTGCAACTGCAGGCCTACGACATCGCCTTCCCCGAAGCGCGTGAGGGCGACGACGCCTTCGCCGCCGCACTGGCCGGCACCAGCGCCGTGCTGGCGCAGGTGCCCGACCTGCTGAATCCGGGCCAGGTCACGCAGACCGGCCAGCTGGGGTCACCGCTCACCGGAGTGGCCTGCAGCAATGCCGCCGCCACCGCCAGCTTCACGGGCAACACGGCGGCGCTGGCGGGCGTCGCGGCAGGTCATGCCACGCCCATCGTCGATGCCGATGGCGCCG
>DAIRDB010000098.1:2977-6800 GCA_036796405.1 Gammaproteobacteria bacterium
CGCCGGGTGCCCGCCTATATTTGCGTGGAAGGCCAACCCTATCCAGCGCTGGCCTTGAGTGCCTTGCTGGCCGCCACGCGCGCCGGCAGCTGGGACGCGGAGCGCAGCGCAGGCACCGGCCTCTGGCAGTCCGCCAGTGAGCTGCGCTTTGCCGCCTACCCCGGCCTCGCCATTCCGCTCGACGCCGACGGCAATTTCCGCGTGTCATTCCGTCAGGTGCCCGAAGCCTACCGCGCCATATCGGCCGCTGATGTGCTGGCCGGCCGCGTAGACCCTGAGTTGCTCGCCAATAGCTGGGTGCTGGTCGGGTTCACGGCCTTCGGCATGAACGACGTCGTGCCCACGCCATTCAACGGCGCTGCCCACGGCGTGGAGCTGCAGGCGCGCATCCTGGCCAGCGTGCTCGACGCCAGCGTGCCCTACACGCCGCGCGGCGCGCCGCTGCTGCTGGCGGTGCTCTGCGCGGGCTTCGCCGCGCTGCTGTGGGCGCTGGCGGTCGCGCGCGAACGACTCGGCAATTACGGGCTGGCGGCCGGTGCGCTGCTGCTGCCGGCGCTGGCGCTCTACGTGCACATGCAGGTGCTGGCACAGTCGCCGCTGTGGCTGGGCTGGCTGGCGCCCGCACTGTTCGGCTTCCTGGCGGGCAGTCTGCTGCTGCTGCAGGAATATGCGCGTGTGCGCTTCGAGCGGGCGCGAGTGTTCGGCAACCTCAGCAGCTACCTGCCGGCCGACGTCGCCGAGGCCATAGCCTTCAGCTTGCCGGGGTCGTCGGTGAATGCCGAGCGCCGCAACGTCACGCTGCTCAGCGCCGACCTGCGCAATTTTTCCGCCTTCGGCGAGGCGCGCCCGCCCGAAGAATCGGCCGCGCTGCTGCACCTGTTCTTCAGCAAGAGCACCGACATCGTGGAGCGCTGCCACGGCCGCATCCACGAATTCAAGGGCGACTCGCTGCTGGCCGTCTGGGAAGGCAGCGATGCCAGTGCCGCCAACCACGCCGTGGAGGCCGCGCTCCTCATGCAGAGCGCCATCAGCGAGTTCCTGCCGCAGCACCCGCCCGCCGGGCTGGAGCCGCTGGCGCTCGGCATCGGCATCGAGCAGGGCCCGGTGCTGATCGGCTCGATCGGTTCTGCGCAGCGCCGCAGCCACACGCTGCTGGGCGAAACCGTCACCATCACGCTGCGCATCCAGGAAATGACCGCCGAGCTGGCCCACCCGGTACTGATCGGCGAGTGCGCGGCCCGGCAGCTCGCCGACCTGGCGCTGGTGTCGCAGGGGAGCTACTTGCTGGCCGGCCTGCGCAATCCGCATATACTCTACGCGCTGCCGTTCAGCGCGCTGGCCCAGGCAAACGCCCGGGCCGAATCGCCCTCCCTCAGGCTGGTGCGCGGCGGACGCAGTTGAGCTGCCCGCCACTTCCGGAGCTTTCTGGCGCTGTGATGCCCGCCGCCCCTCCCAAGCCGTGGAAACACGCGTCTTTCGTGCTCAAGCGCGTGCCTGCCCCGTGGTGGCGCCGGCGCTGGCAGGGCTGCCGCGCCTCCGTGGCCCTGCTGCTGGCCACTGCGCTGCCCGCCGCCCTCGGGCAGGGCTGCCCCGACCTGCAGCCTTACTACCCGGCGAGCAATCCCGCCCCGCAGGAAGCGTGGCAGTCGCGCCTGCCGCAGATCGAAGCGCTGCTGGAAAGTTGCCTGCAAAGCGCCGAGTACTTCGCCCTGCTGGGCGCAGCGCGGCTCAACAGTGGCCAGGTGGCAGCGGCCGTGGAAGCGTTGGAGCGCGCACTGCTGCTGCAACCCAGCCACGGCGCGGCGCAGATCGACTACGCCGAGGCGCTGTACCTGAGCGGTCAGCTGTTCCCGGCGCTGGAGCTGAACCAGACCGTGCTCGGTCGCGACGACCTGCCGGCCCCCCTGCGGCCGGTCATCGAGGCGCGGCAGCAGTTCTGGCGTGGCCAGACTCGGCGGCGCCAGCTTTCGCTGGAGGCCACCGCCGGCTACGACAGCAACCTCAACAACGCCCCCACCCGCGGCGACCTCACGCTCACCTTCGGCGGCACACCGGTCACGCTCAGCGTCGATCCGCAGTTCCGCCCGGTGGAAGGCAGCTTCGGCAACCTGCGCGCCGCCGGCCAGTGGCAGTGGCTCACACCCGACCACCAGCATGACCTGATGGCCACCGTGCGCAGCCGTTACACCGGCAGCGGCGCCACGGCGCTCAGCCAGGGGCAGTGGCGTTACGGCTTCAGCCGGCCTAGCCGCGATAAGGTCTGGACAGCCAATTTGGGTAGCAACCACATGAACTTTGGGGGCAAAGCCCTCTACAGCGTGGGCGAGGGGCTCCTCACCCTCGGCTGGAACACGCCCGGCCGCTGCCAGCCCGCCCTGGGCGGCGGCCTGCAAACCCTGCACTACCATGGCCAGCGCGTGATGGACGGGCTCGAAGCGAGCCTGACCGCCAGTCTGGGGTGCCGCTTCGCCAGCGGACGCCAGCAGCTGCGGCTGGACCTAGGCGGGCTGCACAACAGAGCCCGCAGTGCCGACCGCCCCGGCGGCGACCGCAGCGGCTGGAACCTCCGGCTGGGCTGGCAATACGAGTCGGGCCGCCACCTCTGGAGCGCCCTCTACAGCCACGCCAGCGTGCGCGACCAGCGCGGCTACAGCCCGCTACTGGCCAACGACGCCAACCGCCGGCTGGGCAACCGGGTGCTGCTGCTCCGCTACCAGTGGGGTTTCGGCGAGTCGGCGGCGGTGGTGCTGGGGCTTACCCACCAGGCCCAGTCCAGCAACCTGCAACCGTTCCAGAATCGTGGCACTGCAACCGAAGTGGGACTGCTGCTCAATTTCTAGTCTTTCCCAAGTCTTTACATGGGCTTACGGGCAGTTCTTGAGAGTAACTATCAATTGCTTGCAAAGCCCCGATTCCCGGGGTAGTCTTGCCGCGCCTGTACTGCCCCTGACCAGCTCTTGCGTGTGCTGGGGCTTGGTCCAGTGCAAGGCAGTGCAACAGAACAACCGGCAGTCGGTGACACCTAGTGAGGGAAAATGGCAGGCCTGTGACGAGAGTCACACGAGCCTACCAGAACCCCCGCTAGTATCCCGTCTGCTACAAAGGGCGAAACTCCCTTCAACCCCGTAACAACAGACTTTCGACAACACATCTACCTCCAAGGAGATATGCAAGATGGCATCTATTACCGCTGAAGGCCGCAGTGAACTGATCGCGCTCTACGTGACCATGTTCGGCGCCGCTCCCAGTGTCGACAACCTTTCCGCGATGGTTACCCAGAAAGAAGGTGGCGCAACGCTGGTGGCAGTAGCCAACACGCTCGCCGCGAAACCTGCTTTCGCCGTGGCCTATCCGGGCTTCCTGACCGCCGACGAATTCGCCGACCGCCTAGTCACCAACATGCTGGGCAGCGAAGTAAGCACCGCAACCCGCAGCTGGGCTGTTGACTGGGTCAAGAGCCAGCTCTCCGCCGGCCGTGGTGCTACCACCATCGTGACCGAAGCCGTACAGGCACTGCGTTCCACCACCAACACCGATTTCGCCAACGCCAAAGCGCTGCTGGCCAACAAGGTGGAAGTCGCTTCCTACCACTCGATCACCAAACTGGCGACCGCTGACTCCTCTGCTGCTCTTAGCGGAATCACCAGCGCCGCAGCCACCGTAACTGCTGCCAAAGCTTCCGTTGACACTGCAACCGCACCGGCTGGCCAGCCTTTCACGCTCACTACCAGTGTGGCCACCAGCACCGGTGGTGCAGGTGATGACACCTTCAACTCCGACAACTCCACTGGCACGGCAGGCAACTCCCAGACGCTGAATGCCG
>DAIRDB010000099.1:0-6788 GCA_036796405.1 Gammaproteobacteria bacterium
CCGGTGCTGCCGCCCTGCGGAAAAAACGTGACGACGGCCGCCGACTGGTCGTGCGCGGGCTGATCGAGGTCGTCGGTGTAGGTGAGCGCGATGGTCTCGCTGATCCAGTCGGTGGGCTGGCGCGCCGACTGCAGGGCCTGCTGGCGCGGCAAAAAATCGGCGGCACTGCGATCGAGGGCATGGAAACGCACAGCGCGCGGCTGCGCCTCGACGATCGCCACGCGGCGCGCGTAGCGCAGCATGGCCACGGCCTGCCGCACCTCGGCGTTGAACTCGCTGCCGGCCCGGTTGGCCAGGTTGGGAATCACGAGGCCCGCGCCGAGCACCAGCAAGGCCAGCACCACCAGCAACTCCAGCAGGGTGAAGCCCTGCTGGGCCGGCCACGGCCGACTGCTACATCGGTGCGCGTCAGCGGCCAATGTCGGCGTCGTCATCCTCGCCACCTTCCACACCGTCCTGGCCGTAGGACAGCAGGACGAAGTCGTTGTCGGCTGGCTGGTAGACGTAGTCGTTGCCCCAGGGATCCTTCGGCACACCGCCGCGCAGGTACGGACCGTTCCAGGTGCTGCGCCCGCTGTCGTTTTCGATCAGGCCGTCGAGGCTCTGCGGATAGCGACCGACATCGAGACGGTAGGTGTCGAGGGCCTGCGCGAGACTGTCGATCTGGGTGGCGGCCGACGCGCGCTGGCCGCGACCGAGGTTGCCGAGGATGGAGGGACCGACCAGTGCCGCCAGCATGCCGAGGATGGCCAGCACCACCAGCAGTTCGATCATCGTAAAGCCGGACATTCGTTTCATCGGGGGTTGCTCCTTGAGGTTGCGCGACCGCCGCCGGCCGCTGGATCCGCTGCGCTGCTCACAGCCCTGCCTGCTCCAGCAGCTTGCTGACTTCGGCAAAGCTGCTGCGCAGTTGCTGCTGGACCGCCGCATCACGCTGGTCGCCGTAGATGATCTGCGGACGCAAGATGACGAAGAGTTCGCGGCGTGTATTGTCGAGCTGGTTGTAGGCGAAGGCCCGGCCGAGCAGTGGAATCGACTGCAGCAGCGGCACGCCGGCCTGGCGGTCGGAGTCCTCCTCCTGGATAAGCCCCCCGAGCGTGATGGTTTCCTGGTCCAGCACGACGGCGGTGGTGGTGATCTCCTGATTCACGAAGGTGGGATTTTCGCCGACCCCCTCCGAGGCGTTGTCCTGCACCGAACTCAGCCGCTGGAAGATTTCCATGTTGATGTAGCCGTCTTCGTTGATCTGCGGGGTGATCTTCAGCTCGATGCCCACGTCGCGGTAGGCGATGTTCTGGGTGACGAAGCCGCCAGCGCCGGTGGCGGTGGAGCCATTGTTCACCGGCACAGCCTGTCCGACGATGATCTCGCCCTCCTGGTTGTTGGCGGCCAGCAGCGTGGGCCGCGCCAGCAGCCGCACTTCGTTGTCCTCGGCGATGGCATTGAGCGTGGCATCGATCACCGCCGCACCATCCATGAAGGTTCGCGTGAGCACCAGTCCGGAACCGGCCGTGGCCCGCCCGGTTGCCGGGTCGAGGATGCCGTTGGGCAGGAAGCGGCTGGTGAGACGGGCGGGGCCGCTGGCGGCATTGCCGGAAATGCGCGCCCAGTCGATGCCGAACTGGTTGCTGTCGCTCAGCGTGACCTGGCCGATCACGGCGTTGATCAGCACCTGCAGCGGCACCGAGTCGAGCGCATTGATGGTGGTGAGCAGCTGCCGGTACTCGCGTGGCGTGGCCCGCACCAGCAGGCTGTTGGTGTCTTCGTCGGCGACGATGGTGACGGTGATGTTGGCCGACACGGCGGCCTCGGCGCCAGCGCCGCCGGGAGCCGGTGCGGGCGCCGCTGCCGGCGCGGCGGGCGCTTGCGCGAACGGTGCCGGGGAAGGCGTGGCATCGGGCACGGCCAACTGCAGGGGGCTGTCGGTGGCCGCGGCGTCGCTGCGGGCGGCGCGGCCACTGTCGTCATCGTCCTGCGCGCCGAACACCTGGGTGAGGGTGTCAGCGAGATTGAGGGCATCGAGATTCTTGACCTTGTAGACGAACAGCTGCTCGACCTGCTCCTGACTGGCGGCATCGAGAATACCGACCCAGCGGCTGACTTCCTCGAAGCCGCGCGCAGCCGGCGCCACCACCAGCACGGCATTGATGCGGTCGAGGCCCAGTACCTGGTAGGAACTCTGCTCTCCTTCGATCAGCTTCAGCACCTCGGTGAGCTCTTCGGCCACCTGCTCGGCCGGCGAGTTCTGCAGCTGGTACACGTGGATGCCCTGGTTGAGGAAGGGATCGTCGTCCACCACCTGCAGCAGGGCGTTGATGCGCTCCAGTTGCTGGGGCGTGCCGGAGATGCCGATCAGGTTGGCCGGCCCGAGCCGGATCACCTGACCGGCCGGCTGCAGCAGCGGGGCCAGCAGCGGCTCCACCGCGTCGACCGCGATGAAGCGCAGCGGTGTCACCTGCAGAACCTCGGACGACACCGCCGCGTCGAGCGAACCCGGCAGCACGATCTCGACGGGTACGGTGGAGGCGTTGCGCGAGAAGCGCCAGACGTTGCCGGCTTGTTCGATGGTGACGCCGCCATTGCGGCACAGCAGCCGCAGCAAGGGCCAGACGTCGGCGTAACGCAGCGGGTTGTTGGCCGACGTGCGCACGCTGACTTTGAAGTCGATGGTGGGGTCGATCACCATGTTGAGACCGAGCGCGTCGCCCAGCTGCTCGATCACCACGCGCAGGTCTTCCTGCTCGTAGTTGAGGGTGACCACCTCATCGGCTGGCGTAACGGCACCCGGCGCCGTTTCCACGAAACGCTCGAGCGGCAGCACGCGGCCGTCACGATTGATACCGTTATCGCCGCGCGGGCTGCTTGCCTCGTCGGCGACCACCGCCGGCACGGTAGCGGCTGCGGGGACTGCCGGGGCCGAGGCCGCTGCGGCGGCGCCGCTGCTGCCTGGCGCGGGTGACTGCAGGGCGGCGCAGCCCCCCAGCAGCGCCAGCAGCCCCGCGAGCAGGAAAGGAGCAGGGCCACGTCGACGCGACGGTGAGGGGTGCAAGGCAGTGCCAACCACGGTGTCTCTCCTAGAATTCGAGGGTGTTCATGCTGAACACCGCCGACAACATCACGATGATGATACCGCCGACCACCACCCCCATCAGCAGGATGAGGGCGGGTTGCAGCGCAGCCACGAGACGGTTCATGTCGTCGCGCACTTCCGTGTCGAAACTCAGCGCCAGCTTACGCAGGATCTGAGCCGTGCGACCGGTCTCCTCGCCGACCGTCACCAGCTGGTGCAGCAGCAAGGGAAAACGGCCGGTCTTCGCCAACGCCACGCCGAGCCCCGTGCCACCCCGAACGTCCTCTTCCACCTGCTCCAGCACACTCAGCAGTTCCTGGTTGTGAATGACGTCCCGGGCCACGCGCAGCGCGCGGATCAGCGGGATGCCAGCGCCGAGCAGGGCGCCCAGGGTCCGGGCAAACACGGCGGCATCGCGGTGCAGCAGCAGGGAACCGATCACCGGCAAGGTGAGCAGCCAGGCGTCCTTGCGGCGGCGGCGTTGTGCGTCCCGCTCCACCTGACGCAGCCAGTACCAGACGCCGGCGGCGAGGGGCAGCACCAGCCAGCCGTAGCGCTGCAGCCCTTCGCTGAGGTCGAGCAGCAGCTGGGCCTGCGGCGGGATGCCGGTACCGACTTCCTCGAACATGCGCGTGAACTGCGGCACCACGAACCACAGCAGCAGGATGACCGATAGCACGCCGGTGAACAGCAGCACCAGCGGGTAGGTGAGGGCGGCCAGTATCTGCCTGCGGGTGGCCTCTGCGGCCTGCAGGAAGCCGGCAAGGTCGGGCAGCAACTGGTCGAGGATGCCGCCGGTCTCGCCGGCCCTCACCAGGCTGACATACAGCCGCGAAAACACCTCGGGACGCGCCTCCATGGCATCGGCCAGGCTCCTGCCCTCCTTCACGTCGCGGCGAATGGCCGCCACCAGCCGCTTCATGTGCTCTTTTTCGGTCAGTCCTTCGAGCAACAGCAGCGCCTTGTCGAGCGGCACGCGCGCATCGACCAGCGTGGAGAGACCCTCGGTGAAGTCCACGAGATCGGCAGTGTGGATGCGTGTTGCCCCGCGTGGCCCGGCCTGACGACCGGCCTGGCGGAGCCGCACGGGCACCAGCCGCCGTGCCTGTAACTGCGCCACCGCCTCGCGTTCCGATTCGGCGCTCAGGAAGCCGCTGCTGAGTTTGCCGTCGGCGTCGGCGGCCTCGTACTGGAAGTGGTGTAGGGTCATAGCGCCCGCGTCACTCTCACCACCTCTTCCGGCGTGGTGAGTCCCTGCTGCAGCTTGTCGAGCGCGTCCTCGCGCAGCGTCCGCATGCCTTCGGCCTGCGCCTGCCTGCGGATGACGTTGGCATCGGCACCACTGGTGACAAGATGCCGGATGGCGTCGCTGACCATCATCAATTCGTAAAGGCCGATGCGCCCGCGGTAGCCGGTACCGCCGCAGCGCTCGCAGCCCTCACCGCGGTTGAGCGTGCCATACGCGTGGGCGTCCACCTCCAGGACCAGCGCCTCGTCGGCGGTCATCGGGGCGCTGCGACAGCATTGGGTGCACACGCGGCGCACCAGACGCTGGGCCTGAATCGCCAGCAATGACGACGAAATCAGGTAGCTTTCGACGCCCATGTCCTGCAGCCGCGTGATGGCACCGGCGGCGTCGTTGGTGTGCAGGGTGGAAAACACCAGGTGGCCGGTGAGGGCCGACTCGATGGCGATTTCCGCCGTTTCGTGGTCGCGGATCTCACCGATCATGAGGATGTCGGGGTCCTGGCGCACGATCGAGCGCAGCCCGGAGGCGAAGCTGAGGCCGATGTGCGCATTGACCTGGATCTGGGTGATGCCGGCCAGCTGGTACTCCACCGGATCCTCTACCGTGACGATCTTGTGCTTTTCGCTGTTGATCTTCTCCAGCGTGCCGTACAGCGTGGTGGTCTTGCCGCTGCCGGTCGGACCGGTGATGAGGATGAGCCCGTGCGGCTGGTTGATGACCTTGCTGTAGTTGCGCAGCACCGCGTCGGGCATGCCGAGGTCGGCGAGGTCGATCGACAGGTCGCGCCGGTCGAGGATGCGCAGCACGATGGACTCGCCGAGTACACCGGGCAGCGTCGACACGCGCATGTCGAGGTCGCGGTTGCCCACGCGGTAGTCGATGCGGCCGTCCTGCGGCAGGCGCTTTTCACCGATGTCGAGCCGCGCCATCAGCTTCAGCCGCGAAGCCACTGCCGGCTGGATGCGAACTGGCAGCCGCTCGATGCGGGTCATGATGCCGTCGACGCGGCAGCGCACTTCCAGATAGTGCTCGTTGGGTTCGAAATGGATGTCGCTGGCGTTGAGGTCGAGCGCGCGAGCGAACAGGTGGTTGACGAGGCGGATGATCGGCGCCTCGGAGTCCATGTCCGAAAAATCCTCCACCTCGCTGAAGCCGCTGAAATCAGCGTCGCTGCCGGCGATCTGCGGCGATAGCTCCGCGCGCCAGTGGCGGACGAGCCGCGCCACCTCTTCCGCCGTGCCGGCACGGAATCCCACCTGCTCCCCGATGAGAAAGCGTACCTTCGCGCGCAGATCCAGCGACGGCAGTTGCTGGTAGACCAGCTGTGCGCTGTCGCGGAAGTCGAGGGCGGGGGCCAGACCGGCCGGCTCCAGCAGCTGGCTGAACACAGGCAGGGTAAGGGCGGCGGTCACGGCGCGTCTCCCGCCGGGGATGCGGCGCGCGAGGTGGCTTCGGCAAGCCCCGGACCCACCGAGGCAGCCGCCCTGCCGGTCGCCGCGGCGGCACTGCCGCCAACCGCGGACCCGCCGGTCGCAGCCGGCTCGCTGCGCGCAAAGCCAACCACGGTGAGGCTGCCCGTGTACTGCCGGCGGTTGCGGCTGAGCGAAAACGCGGCCACCTGCAGTCGCGGACGCTGCGCTTCCAGCGCGGCGAGAAACGGCAGCATGGCTTCCTGACCGAGGCTGAAATCGGCGTCCTGTTCCACGCGCAGCCACTGTCCCACGCGGCTGTAGCGCGCCACGCCGGTTTCGCGCAGCGACACGTTGCTGCCTTCGACCACTTGCCTGAGGGCTCGCTGCACGCTGCTGCTGACGAGGTTCGGATCGTTGCCGGGAAACACCCAGCCGGCCAGGTCGGCGACTTCGGCCTCCTTGAGACGGGCACGCTCCTGCCACTCCGCGGTAGCGGCGCTGAGCGCCTGCAGACGTGCGATCCGCTCTTCCAGCAGTGCCACCTCCTCCCGGCCCTGGCGGTAGTAGCCGGTGACGAGTGGCACGACCCGCACCACCAGCAGCACGGCAAACAGCAGCACGGCGATCAGCAGCAAGGTCTTTTCGTTGCGATTCATCACGGCCGACCCTCGCCCTCGACCACAGGGTAGCGCGCTTCGTAATCCTCGAAATCGACGCCGTTGAGGCGCAGGCGGATGCCGAAGCGATCCCCGCGCAGACCGCCGTCGCCACCGGAACTGCTGCGACTCTGGCTGACGTCGTAGAACACTTCCCCCTCGGCCAGCTGTTCCACCAGCAGCGCCGGGTCCTGTGCATAGCCGACGAGATCGACCACGCCGCGATCGAGCGTGAAGCCGGTCAGCGAGCTGTTGATGTACTGGTTGAGCGTGAGCAGCACGCGGGCCACGTCCTGACGCGGGTAATCGGCAACCACACCCCATTCGTCCTCGAGCGCCAACACGGTGGCCTGGCTCTCGCGCGCCTCAGTGCTCTGCTCGCGCAACTCGGCCAGCTTGTG
>DAIRDB010000100.1:0-6632 GCA_036796405.1 Gammaproteobacteria bacterium
CTGACCGGGTCCGCTTGGAAGTCTGGAGAGGGCAGAGTCATCGTTCGCTCGCTCGTTACTGCTGGAGCCGGCGGGCAGCATAACGCCACCCCGCGCTACCGGCCAGATGCCGCCGGTGCGCGCCTGGCGTCGCTCGTTCAGGAATCTGGCCACTGGTTCAAAAACTGCAGCCAGCACGCTGGCTGGTTGACTACAGTGCGGGCCGCCCGCCAGCTGCCAGGTCTACCGGCAACCGGGCCAAACACCCCACTCATCACAACCGGAGCCACTGTCCCCATGCAATACAACGCCCTGCGTAATGGCCGTCTCGTCCCTTTCTGCCGCCCCAGCTACCTGCTGGCGCTATGCCTCGCGGCGCTTGCCGCGCCCGTGCTGGCCCAGAGGCCGGCGGCGCTGGTACCGCTGCCCTCGGTCCTGGACTTCACCCGAGGCGGGCAGGTCGGCGTCGCGCTCGGCGTTGGTCTTGAGTACGAAAACGCCTATGACGGCGCCGATGAAACCGAATTCGAAGCCGAGCCGGCGGGTGCAGTGCAGTACCGCACCGGGGATCACCTGTTCTTCTGGGAAGGTATGGAGCTAGGCTGGCGGGGGGTGCTCGACAACCACTGGCTGGCCCAGGCCGGCATCCGCAACGAGGGTGGCTTGGAGCCCGATGACTCGAAGGACGGCAATCTCGCCGGCATCGCGGAACGCGACTCCCACGTTGTGGGCTTTCTCGAGGTCAGACGCGGTCTTGGCGACGACTGGCGCAACTGGGTAGCGGCCCGGCTCATGGGCGGGCCCAGTGACTTCGGTACGCTGGGCGTGCTGGCGGCCGGCCACCGCTTCGGTGACCAGGTCGACGGTACCGGTACCGAGATATACGCCTTCATGACCTTCGGCGACAGCCAGTTTCTCGACAAGGACTTCGGGGTCACCGCCGCGGATGCGCGTACCTCCAAACTACCTCGCTACCAACTGGACGGGGGCTACCGGTCGACCGGTGTGCAGCTGGTCCACCGGCGCGACCTCAACGACAACATCCAGGCCATTGCTCAGGCAGGCCTGGAGCGTTACTCCAGTGACATCGCCGACAGCCCCATCGCCCGCGAGGACTATGAATTCGAGCTGTCGCTGGCGCTGGTGTGGGCATTTTGAACCCGGCAGCCCATGCCGCCGGCTGACGTCACGCCAAGGTCTCAGTCGCCCCGACGGCTGGCCTCGGCAGCCTCTATCGCCGCCGCGTCCCACCGAACCTGTGTCTGGGTCTGCGGGTTGAAGCGCCCGTCCGCGTAACGGGCAGCTTCGGCGGCGGCGATCTCGGCAGCGGTCAGGTGCTCGCTCGGAGCGAGCGCGAACTGGTCGATGCCGCGGCTGATTTCCGTGCCGTAGAGGTAGCCGTTGTACCAGTAGACCGACCAGTAGCCACCCAGCACCAGTTGCTTGGTATCGATCGGGCCACGGTCGAAGTAGGCGATCTCCCTGGGGTTGCTGCTGTCGGTGAAGTCCATCACCGACAGGCCTCCCTGGTACCACGCCTGCGCGAACAGATCGCGCCCCGGCACCGGGATGATCGAACCGTTGTGGGCAACACAGTTTTCCTTGTCGGTCTGCGGCGCGGGCAGCTTGAAGTGCGCACGGAACACCAGCTTGCCGTCGACGATGTCATAGATCGCGTTGGCGCCCCAGGTCTTGGGGTCGGACGCCTTGCAGCGTGGCCGACCGCCGCCGCCCCACTCGTCGGTGAAGATCACCTTGGTGCCATCGTTGTTGAAGGTGGCCGAGTGCCAGTAGGCAAAGGTGGTGTCCGTCACCACGTCGATCCGCACGGGATTGAGGGGGTCGGCGATGTCGAACAGGATGCCATTGCCGGAGCAGGCCCCCGCGGCGATCTTCAGCGCGGGGAACACGGTGATGTCGTGGCACTGATCGGTCGCGGCGGTGCGCTGGGTGCCCTCACCGTGGTCGCCGCCGGTCCACAGGCCAGCGATCGTGCCGGCCTCGTCGTCAGCGAAGACGCGCGGACTCTTGACGATGCGCGCCAGCGCGGGGTCGGCCAGCGGGATCTCGATCACGTCGATCGAGAACAGCGCCGTACGGCTGTCGCCCGCAATCTCGCCGACGCAGCCTGCCAGCTCCTCCTCCTCGCGCACCCCGGCCGTGCCCGAGTTGTAGACGATCAGGCGTTCGTCGTCGGCGCTGACCACCGAGTGGGTATGGCTGCCCCGGCAGGTCTGCACACCGCCGACCTGGCGCGGCTGGCTGAGATCGGAAATGTCGAAGATGCGCAGTCCGCGGAAGCGGTCGCTGCTCACCTCACCCGGCGCGCCCTGCAACCCGCAGTCGACACGGCCGCGCGTCTGCTCGACGCTCATGATGAGGAGAGTCCCCACCACCGACACATCGCCCTGCCCGCCGGGGCACACCACCGAACTCAGCAGCACGGGCACACCGTTCGCCCCGAGCCGGTACAGGTTGAAGCCGTGGTAGGAGCCCGCCACCAGCACGTCGCCAAAGAATGCCATGTCGGTGTTGGCAAAATTGAGCAGCGGCGTGCGCTCTGCAAATTCGGTGAGGTCTTCCTCCTCACGGTCGGCAGGCGCGGCGGCCTCGGCAGTTGCTGCCGTATCGGCGGTCGCCGCCGTCGCAGCAGTTTCTGCCGTCTCGGCAGTCGCCGCCGCCGCGGGCGGAGTGGCCTGCGGGGCCACCGAGGTGCTCGCGGTCTCGGTGCTTTCCGGTGCCTCCGAGTCTGCGGCGGTGTCCGCAGCCGTGTCGGCTTTCTTGTCCTGCTTGGGCACGGCCGGTGGGCGCAGGCTGGCGGGGTTGGCCGGGTTGAAGAACCCGGCCGGCTTCGGCAAGCTCGCTACCTTGGTGAGGTGCAGGATCGCCTCGCCGGCGCCGTCGAAGCCGGCAGCCAGCCCCGCACGCGGGTCGGCAGAAAGACCGGCCAGCAGCTTGTCCATCCGCTCCATCTCGCTCTCCTGCTCGCTCTGGATGTCGCTGATGAAGCGGTAGAGCACGGGATCGGCCGCGGTGCCGTCCTCGTCGAACAGGTCGGCGACCATGTCCACGGCACCGTCGTGATGCGCAATCATCAGGGTCAGAAACTGGCGGTCGAACTCGGTCCCGGAAGCCGCGGCCAGCGCGGCCAGTTGCTCGGCACTCGCCATGCCCTTCATGGTGTGCTGCGCATGCTCCTGCAGCGCCGCGTCCTGCGTTGGCTCACCACGTTCGGTGAGCCAGTCCTGCATGAAGGTGATTTCATCGGCTTGGCTGGTTTCGATGCGGCCCGAGATCTCGAGCAGATCCTCGGTATTGGTGCGGTCCTTGGCCAGCAGGGCCATGTCCACTGCCTGCTGGTGGTGCACGATCATCGACTGCAGAAATACCACGTCCTCGGTGGTATAGCTGGCCGCTGCCAGCGTGCTCGCTTCCTCGGCTGTCAGCGTGCGGCTGGCCTGCCCCGGCGCGCCGGGCTGCACGATCGGCACAGGCTGTGCCAGGGCAAGCCCCACCGTGCAGAGCAGTCCCGCGGCACATGCGGCGCGCAGCCTGCGCGGATGAGCGCCCTCGGGGCGGTGTTGGGTGAATCCTGAATTCACGAGCGCCATTTCCACTGTCCTCTTATGGGCAGCCCCACGGGGGCTGGCGGGAAGTCTTGCAGAGCGGACGTGCCCGGCAACGCCGCGTGTTACGCGCGAGGCAGGCTGCCCGGCTCTACTGCGGCGCACAAAGCGGTCGCCGGCAAACAAGGTATGATCCGGATCCCATGGCTGACGCCGCCACCAGGAGCCTGAGGAATGGCCGACGCAAGGACTCGAAACCTCACCATTATGCTCACCGACATCGAGGACTTCACGCCGAAGACTTCGCGCAAGACCCGTGCCGACATCCTGCGCATGCTCGAGGAGCACAAGGGGTTGGTGCTGCCGGTCCTGGAGGGCAAGGGCGGTCGGCTCATCAAAACCATCGGGGATGCGTTCCTCGTCGTCTTCGACAGCCCCACCGACGCGGTGCTGGCCGGGGTCGAAGTGCAGCGACTGCTGCACGAGCACAATGCCAACAGGCAGGGGGATGATCGCCTCGATCTGCGTCTGGCCATCAACGCGGGTGAGGTCACGTTGGCCGACAACGACGTATTCGGCGAGCCCGTGAACATCACCGCACGCATCAATGGCATCGCCGAGGCCGGTGAAGTGTTCTTCACCGAGGCCGTGTATCTGGCGATGAACAAGATCGAGGTGCCCTCGAGCGAGGTTGGCCTCCTGCAGCTCAAGGGCATCGCCGAAAAGATCCGGGTCTACAAGGTCGTGCGAGAAAAGCGCGTCGGCGCAACCTCGGACACCGCCGCCGCAACAGCGGTTGACGAGACCGCCGACGCTCGCGTCGCCGCAGTCACACGCCCTACGGAGGTCGGCTCTGACCGGCCATCGGGCAGCGCTGCGGTGAGCGGCCGCACCCCGCCACGGCGTCGACACGTTGCAGCCCTGCTGCTCGACGCGGCGTTCTGCGCGTTTTTCATTGGCGCCCTGTTCAGTGTCGATCCCCCGCTGGCGCTGGAGGTCAGCTCGGAGTTCGAACCAGACGCCAGCGCGAGCACCGAAGCCAGTGCTACGCTGACACTCAATCCAGCGCCTGAAGACCAAGCGATCATCGACGGCACCGGCATTCGTGTCGGCGACACAGTCGCTCTCGGCGAAGAAGGCATTTACATCGGCGAAGCCGTCAAGATTGACGCGGACAACTTCACGATCGACATGGACAAGTTGGATGACAAGACGATGAACCAATTGGCAACGGCTATTGCGGCCTTCAATGAGCAACGCCGCAAGGTTGCCGCCTTGGAGAGTCGGGAGCTGGTGACGTTTTCGCTCTTCTGGTTCGTTTACTCGTCATTCTTCCTGAGCGTCTGGGGCGCAACGCCGGGGAAACGACTGCTGGGCATCCGCATCGTGCGCAGCGACGGTGGCCCGCTCGACTGGAAGCTGTCGCTGATCCGCTCGCTGTTCTCGCTGGTATCCGCGGACTTCGCGATGCTCGGCTACCTGTGGGGTTTTTTCAGCAAGGACCGCCGCACCTGGCACGACCGCATCGCCGGAACACGCGCCATTCGCGCCAAAGACTGAGCACCACGTCACCCTGACAGCTGACGTAGGTCTGCGCGCGCCTGAGTAAAGCTGGGATTGCCGGCACTGGACGCTTACGGATGAGCAGCGGGAGAGGGTCGGTCTCTGAGGCGAAGACGCACCTCAGTTCAACATGCCCTTGAGGTCCTTGAGCATCAGGAACAGATGGTACGGATCGGTCGGGCTGGGCTCGAATTCCCACGCTTCGTACCACTGCCGCGCCGCATCGTCCTTGGCATGAACCAGCAGGCAGCGAATGCCAGCGATGTCTGCCGCCTGAGCGGTGCGCAGCAGCGCATCCTTGAGCAAGGCCTGGCCCAGGCCTTTGCGCTGATGCTCCTTGTCCACCGCGAGCCGGGCCAGGATCATGACCGGTGCCGGGTGGCGCGCCGGTCCCTTCATCACTCTTGACAACGCGGCCTCCGGATCGACACTACCGACGGCGAGGCTGTAGAAGCCGACCACCACGTCACCCAGACAGCAGACGTAGGTCTGCGCGCTGTTGGCCTTCTGGTTGACGAGCGCGTAGCGTTGCAGGAACTGGTTCAGCGCGGCCTGGCCGCAGTTGAAAGCATCGACCTGATCCGTCGCAAGCAGCTTGCGAACGGGTGAGTAGCCATCGCTCAACCCAGCACCCCGGGTTTACGCAACAACTTCTTCAGGCGCGGCTTGCTTTGCACCGGGCGGTCCAACGCTTCCTGGAAGGCCTGCCACTGTGTGTCGTCGAGCACGAACTGGCGACGATCCGCCAGCGTCTGCGCGGCCGCCGTCACGCCTGCGTCGAGCAGGAACTCGCTGACGTTTTTGTGGCAGGCGCGCGCCGCCTCCTGCAGCAGTTGCTTCACCGGCGTGCTGGCGCGGACGTCAATGCGCTCGGTCTTGGAAAGATTCGGGGTGCTCATGGTGCCCCTCCGGACTGATCTTGAATGTCCTTATCGTAGTTGTCCGGACGATGTCCTGACAAGTAATCTCTGCCGTTGACGATCCGGGAGCATCTCCACCCGGAACGGGCTGAGAGGCTGACCGGCGTAGTCCGCAGGCTTGCCCAGGAACCCCCAGCAACACGCGGGGAGCGGCGCGAACGGGCAAAAAAAATCCCAACCGATAAGGGTTGGGATTTTAGGTATTGGTGGGGCGGGGGGATTTAAAGTGTAGCGCTATGTATATGAATTTGATGAATATAAAAATATTTTATCGTTTATGTGCCCCCATAAGTGCCCCCAAAACAACAAGCTAGGCCTAAAAAACTGATCAGGGCAGGTCACAGGATATGGACCGCGAGACCCCCTACCAACTGCGAAATCAGTACTTCGCTGATCCTACCTCTGACCTCCCAACTTTCTTTCAGACCGCTAATTAATGCTGCTGGGCGCTCTGGCTACGTCAAGTGTCCGTATGCCCAAGATCGTGCGCGAACTGTCATGGCCTTCGAAGCCACGCTGCAGCGCCAGCCCTCCTCCACCAACTGCTCCGACCAGCATTTTCTAGCTGGCCTCCCAATACTCCCTCAGCGCCTTGCGCGCCTTG
>DAIRDB010000101.1:0-6578 GCA_036796405.1 Gammaproteobacteria bacterium
GGCTGCAAGTCTTCCTCGGCGGGAGCGTCGGGCGGCTCGGCGTTGGGGCTACCCATCACGAACGCCTTGTATTCCTCGGACTCGCAGCAGAGCTTTTCAATCCACGGCGGAAGGTCATCGGGCCAGTTGATGTCCTTGTGGCCCATCTTCTTCGCGTTGGCGATGGCTTCAATCACGTTGAAGTACAGCGGCGGGTTCTCCGGCTGCACGGACTTCATTGACTTGGGCAACGCGGAGATGCTGCTGATGTTGGCGTAGGTTGCCCCGGCGCGGTCTTGGTGCAGGACGGACAGGAGGCAGTTGGCACCGATCAACTTGGACACATCGAAGCCGGCGAGCTCCGCAGAGGTGAACGGGCGGCCCCGCCAGCTCTGGAGGTCTTTGCGGAGGGTTGCCTTGTCGTTCAGCGAGAGGGTGTACCGCTTGCTGATGCCGCGAGGCAGATCCTTGCCTTTGATCTCAATCCTTTCGGACGGGATTTCAAACGCTACGACCACCTTGGGGCGCGGCGTGAATTGCTGGGACGGTTGCGTGCCTACGGCTACAACACCGTAGCACACGGCATGGTGGGTGCCGGCGGGAACCGGATCGCTTTTGGAGCCTGAACTGGCTGATACGTTGATGGGCATGGTTGTTTTGGTTGGACTTACTGGTTGGTTGGACTAACAAAGTGCAAGTGTGTCATGTTGATGACTCCCCTGCCGGTTTGTGTCGCCGGCAGGGGTTTTTCATTTGGGGCGGTAGTTCTTGAGGTACTGCCACAGGTGCAGAGCGGAACGGAAAGCGCCCCAAGCCTTGTCGAGCGTGACGTCATCGTAGGTGACGATCTCCACGCGGCCTGGCTCGGTCGTGCTGATGTACACGTTGGCCCCGCAGGCGCCGTACTGGATGCTGTTGAACTTGGCGACGCAGTAGGCAGCAATCTGCATGGGCTCGGTCTCCCATGGCTCGCAGAGATGCCCCGGCTTGGTCTTACGGGACTTAAAGTCCAAGATGCCTTGCTTGCCGTTTAGGACCATCACCGCGTCGGTGGTGCCAGCGTAGCCGTCAAGCGTGTTCACCAGCCGTAGTTCGTGCTGAAGCAGCTTAATACCAGTCCGCTCCAGCGCGCCGACGACGGGCCTGACGTACACCTGCATCTCGTCGGGAACGGGCTCGCATTTGAAGTAGGCTTCGATGGCGGCGTGGATCTTCGTTCCAAGATCGGCGGCGTCCGAGACTTGCTCAAACGCTCCGTCAATGATGCGGCGGCTGTAGCTGCTGGGTTCCTCGCCATCCTGCGGCGGGTTTGAGTACGCCCGCTCGGCGACCTGGGTCAGCTTCCAGTCGTCCAGCGAAGGCTTGGCGAGCACGGAGAGCACCGTGGTTACGCTGGGGTACAGGTTCAGTTTGCGGGCGTCCGCTATGGTGGTTGGACGCATCCCGCCACCCTTGGCCTTCGGCACCTCAAAGACCGCGTTGCCGTCCTTGTCGTACCAATGTTGACTGGACTTGCTCACGGCTGCGCCTCCTTTCGGAATGCGTCAATAGCTTCTCGGGTCAAACGCAATGGTCTTTCCCAGTAAAGCCACGGCTGGTCTTTCTGAGAGCTAAGCCAATCCAGCCGCTCCTTGTCTGCCCGCAGCGCGGCGTTTTCGCGCTCCAGTTCTTTTGCGCGATCCCACGCAACAATTAGCTCTCTCTGGCCCCGCTGATTAAGTGTTTCCAAAACTGTTTGTCTCAACTGTTTATTCTCGCGCTCCAGTGCCTTGAACTTCTCCTCGCGGCAGTCGCAAGCATGGTGATGCGTGGTGCATTCCTTGCTCACGGCTCACCTCCAGCAGCCAGGTCGATTCCGTGCAGGTCAGCGGAAACCTCCGCGACCATGAATTCGATCTTGGATGTGAGCTTGTAAGCCTCCCAGTACTTGCCGTCCGAGATGAGCCCGGAGGCTGTGGTAATCTCATCGACCACTTCCAGCAACTTGGCGCAAAGTTTGGCGCGGGCCAGCAGCTCATCGCCGCTGACGTGGAGGGAGTTTTTTGGGGCGACCATAACTCACCACCATCCTTTCTCCGACCAGACGTCGGGATTCCATGTGCCGGTCAGCTCGTGCATGGACTCGGCCCATTGCAGGGCGGCGGCTTCGTCGAGGCCGGCGTCAACCGGCTTGTTGGCGGAGGCCAAGTCATCGAAGAACTTGGTCTGTTCATCGTGGTACAGGTAGTACTCACGAACGTGCTGATCTAGTGTGTCGGTGTGTGTCATGTTGGTACTGGTTGGGTTACTTGATCGCTGACAAATGGGTGACGAGCACCGAGCGGACGAACACCGCCTTCGGGATAAGCTGGGCGTCGGTGACCTTGGAAAGCTTCTCCCACAGGTGGGCGGGAAGGTCAATCGTTACGGTGCGGCGGGCTGGTTTCTTGTGCTTCACGGCACTACCCATGTGCGTGCATTGCGTGCATTGCAAGCACTATTTTCACTTTTCCCAAAAAAAAGATTGAACCTAACCCCAAGTCGTAGCGTCATACGGCATAGTTCGCTGTGACAGCAGCAAACGCCCAGCTTTTGGAGGCAACTCCAGAACCCGAGTGAACCGCTGTCACGGCCACTCGGGTTTTTCGTTTTCTGCCTCCTATGGAGCCCGAGTGAGTCACAGAGGGAGTCAGCGTGTAGCTTCCGGCATCCGCGACAGGCGGCCCGATCCAAGAAGTTGAAGGTGCGGGCAGGGCTTCAACCGTTCCCTGCTTAATAACCATCCGTCGAAGCGCAGGCATTTACCATCTTTTGGCCTGCGGGGAGGATCATTTGCACCCGCTGGTTACGAGAACCAACCAAGGCCATTAGGGGTAACGCAGGCCGAGAGCGGGAAGGGTGGCAGGGCCGTAGCCAGCAGCGTCATTGCTGGCCCGATGTTGGAAGCCTTGGGACAGCAAGCCTACCTGCGTGGGCTTGCTATTTACAGGGATGGCCGAGTTGGAAGCGCGAAACTTGGGACAGCATGAAATACCAAAACTACCTACAAACCGACTACTGGAAAGCAGTGGCACTGGCGGTCAAGAAGCGGGCGGGCTACCGCTGCCAGATATGCAACAGCCAGCATGATTTGCAGGCTCATCATAGATGTTACGACAACCGTGGGCGGGAGCTGGAGCGCCTGGACGACCTTACCTGCCTGTGTCGGAGGTGTCACGCGATCTTTCACGGGCAACTGCCAGCAGTGCTGGTCGAGAAAGGCAGGGATGGTCGCATCAAGATGCGGCCCGAGTCAAAACAGGCCGATGCCACTTGGGTGGAAGCAAATCTGCCAGCGGGCGATTTGGTGACCCTGACGGCAGAGCTGGTGATGAAATGCCGCACACCGAGAAATGGGTTTACGAATGCAACGCTGCGGGCGCTGGATGTCAGACCGCCGCTCATCAAGGGATGGGTAGGAAGGCTGGTAGGTAAGCAAGTGAGTCGGGAAAGCTATCGGCAGGCTTTGATGGGGCGAACGATCTACAATAGCGGGGCGCTGACGTGACGTTGCCCTACCTACCCGCTAACGGTAGTACCTGCCCGATACGTCCGATTGGTAGTAGCTTGCCCCAGCCGGTGTCAGCCGTACACAGCCAGTATGAATTTCCTCCGTACCCAAAGCCTCCAGCGGGTGGCCGACCTGTTGAAGCTGAAACTGGATGGCACCGTCTGGAAGACCCAGAGCAACCTGGACATCGTAGCTGGGCGGAACATCACGTTCAGCCAGACGGAGGGCAAGGATCTGACTACGTTGACGGTGACGGCGGGTGGCACCGGCGGCACTTGGGGATACTGGGGACAGTTTTGGTCCACAGGTAACCAGACGGCAGCCAACACCACGACAAGTTACACCTGCACATTCACGGATTCTTACTCGGAGAACGACGGGGTGCGGTTGGTGAGTGGGTCGAGGATCACGTTCGACCATCCGGGCAAGTACAACATCCAGATCAGTTGCCAACTCGTAAACACGAATACGCAGATTCACGACATAACGGTGTGGTTTCGGAAGAACGACAGTGGCAGCACGGGTGACATTGCGGATTCAGCCTCATTCGTGTCCGTGCCGAATAGCCACGGCGGTGTGGATGGACGGTTGATCTTGGCTTACAACATCATTGAAAAGGTGGTGGCAGGCGACTACATCGAAGTCTGCTATTCTGTGAGCAACACAGCCGTTTCGATGCAAACGATTGCGGCTGGCACCACCCCCACCACGCCCCGCTCTCCGTCCATCATCCTGACCGCTACCCAAGTGTGAGATGGGTTGAGGCCACGTTTCGCTTACCCGTTGCAGCGAATATGCCCGTCGAGGTTGAGTTGGCCGGCGGCGCGACCGAGAGACGGGACACAGTGACGGGAGACTGGCGGGCGGTCGTTCGCTGGCGTACCGTGGTTGACACCGATCCGCCCAAGCGGAAGAAGGGGAAATGATCACTTACCGAGGCGAGAAGTTCTCCGGCTACAACAAACCGAAGCGCACCCCCGGCGGGCGGAAGAAGTCCGCTGTCCTCGCCAAGAAAGGCAGCAAGGTGAAGTTGGTCCGTTTCGGAGATCCGAGCTTGTCGATCAAGAAGGATCAGCCAGCACGCAAGAAGTCGTACTGCGCCCGCTCTGCCGGCCAGGGGAACACCGGCAACATCTTTAGCGCGAACTGGTGGAGTCGCAAGGCATGGGGCTGTTAAACTTTAGGGAATGGCTGGCGGGGTGCGCCCGCAGCCGCTGACAGGAAGCTGAAGGGCCACGGCCCGTATCGTTAAGGCAAATTCCGCGTCAGTCATAACAGCCGTAATGCGGCTGCGGCGGCCTCCCGGTGGGTCAATCCCACCCATTCCCTAGCTGGCTGGCCCGTCAGGGGTCGAACCTGAACAAAGCGAGTCAAAGTCGCTTGTGCTGCCATTACACCACGGACCAAAAAGGTGGCCCCGACCGCCTCGGTTGGTTCTCCCCTATTGCGGTACGGGGCTGTTGGCAACAGGGCCACTTTGTAGCTCCTGACCGTAAGATGTCAAGCGGGCAAGCACGCCCTCCTTGGTCAGGATATGGGGCTGCCGCAGCGGGTCACCATGCTCCCATGCTTTAACCGTATTCCTTGCGATTTGAAGCCTTTCAGCCAGCCGCTGCTGGCTTACCCCGTATTTGCGGCGGAAGTCCCTTAAAACGGAAGGAAAGGCCTGTTCTGGTGTGTCTGTGGTCATACTTTGGCCCAGCGGATTACGGTTGTCTGCGGAGGCACCCGACCCCGGCGGTTCCAAAACCAGTGGTATCCCTCGTCAATAACCTCATAAAGTTCTGTGGGTGAAAGGTCTGGGAGAGTCTTGGCATTCCGACGCACGTCCCGGTCGTTCTTGTCCTTGCGGGACACCAGCACCGACTGCCACTTGGTGCTGGGCCGGTGCTGGAGATCCCAGCGGCGAGGGTACTGTTTTGGCTTCTTCACTCTTGGACCTTTGCAAGCACGTCCAGAATCTCGCACCGGAGATGCTGGGCGAGATCTTGGGCGGTCTTGAACCTCTCGTCGCCGTGCTTTAGGAAGTGACGCAGGGTGGCATCTATGTCCCAAAGGGCGCTGAAGGCTGCGTTGCCGTGGATCGCCCGCATCGCCATCTCGGGCTCGTCGTCGCTGAACTCCAGATGGATTTTCACTCGATGACCTCCCGAGCGCGCTGCGCTTTCTTCTTCCAGTACCATTCCCCCGACGTGCGGCAGGCCAACTTGCGCTTCAGTTCCTTATTCTGTTCCCGTAGTTCGTCGGCTGCGACTTCCAATGCCGCGTACTTCATTTGTAGCTCGGACTGCTCGGCAACAGCGTCCGTGCGTGTCAGTTCGTAGCCCCAACGGGCCAGTAGTTTGTTTAGTGTGTTCATGGGAAAAGGGTCATTTCTTCTTTTTGTTTAAGCGGGTATCGATGTTGAGCCCAAGTTTGCTGGTCCATCGTTGGCCGTAATTCGGCCTGTCTTTGTGGGTTTTTCGTGGGCAGTCTTTGCCCCACTGTCCGACAAAAGTTCCGAGAAGATAACTCATCGCGGAATTAATTTCATGCAGGGTGTAAATGTACACCGCGATTTGCCGGGCTACATACGCCGTTTTCTTTTCTTCTTCAGTTTTGGCAGTACGTTCCAGTTCTCCAGCAATTGAAACGAACATTAGGTTTTCAATCGTCCACGGTAATACTTCGCTGCTTAACTCTGGATTGACCCAATCAAGATAACGTCGGTCGTGATCCCAGTTGTCGGTAAGTTCCTTGAGGTCTTTCAGCAACTGTTCGTGTTCCGCTCGTAACTTTTCGAGCTCTGCTTGTGTGTCGTTGTTCATATCAAAGCGGGTTTGGGCCACAACGTGTCCTTCGTTACAAGCCCAAATTGTTTTCCACCGGATTTTTCCCGGTTAAAACGGTTTTCCGAAATTCACTTGGCCGTTTTCACAAAGGCCAAATTGTTTTCGGGCCGGATTTTCCGGGTTAAAAACGAAATCCGAAATTGGATTTCGGAATTCGCCAGCCGTTACGGGATCCCGGGTCGCATGGGATGGCGCTTCGGCCCGCCGGATGGCGCCCGCCGCCCGGCCCCGGCCCCGCT
>DAIRDB010000102.1:0-6492 GCA_036796405.1 Gammaproteobacteria bacterium
CCCGCCCCGTCCGGCCGAATCGGCCGCTGCCACCCCGCCGCCCGCCCCGGCGACGGCCGCTGGCAGCCGCTCTGGGGCACCGTTCGACCCGCCCGCCGTGGAAGCACGCCGGCAGGCCACGGACAGTGCCGAAGAAAACAGCTACCGGGACCGTATCGTCGACCTGCGGGAGCGCGAACCGGGCAAGTGGCTGATCACGTTGGAAAGCGGCCAGCAGTGGTACCAGGTGGAAAGCAAGCGCTACGCGCTCGGCAAGGGCATGGACGTACGCATCTACCCCGGCTTGTTCGGCTCGTCGTGGCGCCTGTCGGCCGATGAATTAAAGGGCTTCGTGCAGGTGCAGCGCGTCAAGTAGGCGCTGCCGGGCGGTCTCTTGACGGCAGCGGGTCACGAGCGGCGTGCGGCGAGCCGGCCGCCGACCACCCCAAGGTGCTGCCACCCTGGGGCGCCGGCGCTGCGTAGCCGTCACTGCTGGGCAGCAGGCGCGTCCTGATTGGCGCGCATGATGATGTAGGCTCGGACTGCCTGCGCCTGTTCCTGATCGAGCACGCTGGCAAACGACGCCATGCCGCTCGGCGCCAGCGCACCCCCGATGACCACCTGTGAGAAGGCCTCCGCGTCGTGCAGGTAGGGAGAGCGCCGCAGGTCTGGCAACAGGCCCACGCCCACCACGCCAGCGCCGTGGCAGGAGCCACAGTAGGTTTCGAACAGCGGTGCTCCCACCGCGATCGTCTCAGCGGTCGCCGTGTGTGGCGGGGGCGTCATGGGCGGGCGCACCAGCGTGGTGGGCGCCGGCAACTGCAGCGTGCCGCCGAGTTTGAACACCAGCAGGCGGGATTCGTTGGGCAGGGCCATGCCTTTCATGTTGCTGTCGCCGCCAATCATGGCCCAGGAGCCGCCGGTCCCTGCCATGATGGCGACGTACTGCTCACCGTCCAGCAGGTAGCTCATGGGTGCCGCGATGATGCCGGTCTGCGCGTGGGTAGACCACAGCTCGGCGCCGCTGCTGGCATCGAGTGCCGTGAATTGGCCGGAGCCGGTACCCTGGAACACGAGCCCGCCCGCCGTCGAAAGGGCGCCGCCATTGGCGGGACCGGCGCGCTCGACACGCCATACTTCTTCCTGCTTGACCGGATCCCAGGCGATCAGTCGCCCGTAGGTTTTGGCAAGCACCTCTTGCGGATCCAGAGCGGCATTGCCGCTGAAGTCAGTCCCGAGGTTCGTGGCCATGGCCGTGGTGGTGTATTCCTTGGCGCCACCATAGATGAACGGTGTGCCGTGGATGGGCAGATACACGAGCTTGGTGAGCGGACTGAACGACATCGAATGCCAGGTGTGCGCGCCGTTCGGATTGTGGGTCGACAGGAAGGGCTGCCCGGTGCGGTCGTAGCGCGCTGCCGGGTTTTCCACCGGTCGCCCGGTTTCCAGATCGATGTGGGTGGCCCACGCAACCTCGGTGAAGTTCTTGGCCGAGATCAGTTCCCCGGTGGCTGCATCGAGCACGTAGAAGAAGCCGTTCTTCGGTGCCTGCATCACCACATGCCGGGTCATGCCATCGATATCGAGATCGGCAACGATGATCTGCTGCGTCGCCGTGTGGTCCCAGGTTTCGCCCGGCGTGCTCTGGTAGTGCCAGACGTAGGACCCGTCATCGGGATCGAGCGCAACGATCGAGGACAGGAACAGGTTGTCGCCCTTGCCCTCGCTGCGGAAGGTGTGGTTCCAGGGCGAGCCATTGCCCACGCCGATGTAGAGCAGGTCGAGACCCGGGTCGTAGGACATGCTGTCCCACACCGTGCCGCCACCGCCGATCTTCCACCACTCGCCACTCCAGGTTTCGGCCGCCTTCTCGAGAATCGGATTTTCGAAACCGTCAGCCGGATTACCCGGCACGGTATAGAAACGCCAGGACAGCTCACCGGTATTGGCGTCGTAGGCAGAGATGTAGCCACGCACACCCATCTCGGCGCCACCGTTGCCGATCAGTACCTTGCCCTTGATGACACGCGGCGCCCCGGTGATGGTGTAGGGCTTGGTCTTGTCGATGGTATTGACGTCCCAGAGTTCCTGTCCGCTGTTGGCGTCGAGCGCGATGAGGCGACCGTCGATGGTGCCGACGAACACCTTGCCTTCCCACACCGCCACGCCCCGGTTCACCACGTCACAGCAAGCGTTGACGGCCCACTGGCCGTCGACTTCCGGGTCGTAGGACCACAGCGGTTCGCCGCTGCGGGCGCTGAAGGCCTTGACCTTGCTCCAGGCCGTCGACACGTAGATCACCCCGTCGACCATCAGCGGTGTGGCTTCCTGACCGCGGCGGGTGTCGAGATCGGCGTACCACGCCAGCCCCAGCTGGTTGACGTTGGCGGTCGTGATCTGGTCCAGCGGGCTGAAGCGCTGCTCGGAGTAGGTACGACCGTGCGACATCCACTCGCCCGGTTCACTTTCGG
The DNA here is from genome assembly GCA_036796405.1 of Gammaproteobacteria bacterium. Classification (GTDB taxonomy): domain Bacteria; phylum Pseudomonadota; class Gammaproteobacteria; order Pseudomonadales; family Pseudohongiellaceae; genus CAILUG01. The sequence goes on from DAIRDB010000102.1 coordinate 2,451, forward strand.
CGTTGGTCAGACGTTCGGCGGTCACCGCCGCCCCGGGCGCTCGGGCCGCCGGGCCGGCGGCGGCAGCGCCCGTGGACGGGGCCGCAGCGCCTTCGGTCGGTGGCGCGTCGTTGCTGCAGGCCTGCAGTGCCAGTGTGGCCAGCAGGACGGACGTTTGGCAAAGCGAACGAACGAACATGGTCCCCTCCAGGTGCGGATACAAAACGCTGTGGTCTGGTCCAGCCGGGGCTACCCCGCGCTGGCGTGCGGCGCAGAGCATAAGCGCGGCACTGCTGGCCGGCAAACGCTTTCACCGTGAGGCCCGCAGGAAACAAACCCTGCAATTCCGTGGGGTTGAAGGGCTACCCGGGAAACCGCTGACGGCGCCCTGCGTGCACTAATGATGGATACAGAATGCCTCGTTTGATATACATCAGCCATCGTGGTGCCGCGGCTTGCCGCCCCGGGGCGGGACCGGTATCGCTGGCCTCATGCGCGGCCACTGTCCGCCCGATTCCACATAGGGAGTTGTCATGAAAGCCCTTGCAGTACTGCTTGCCCTCTCGTTCTGTCTGCTGGTTACCGGTGGGCCATCCGTCCGCGCCCAGGTTCCTGCGGTCAGCGAGTACGACCTGATCGGCTATGGCGAGCCGGCCATGAACAACCGCGTGGCGCGACTGGCAGAGCGCCTGCAGCGCGGTGAGGTGGAACTCGTTTTCAGTGGCACGCGGGGCTATCTCGATTCGCTGCTGACGGCACTGGAAATCGATACGGCTTCCCAGGTGCTGGTATTTTCCAAGACCAGCCTGCAGTACCCCCTTATCGACGGCCGGCGGCCCCGGGCGATCTACTTCAACGACGATACCTACATCGGCTTCGTGCAAAACAGCCGCATCATCGAGATCACCACGATGGATACGCGACTCGGTGCGGTGTTCTACACCTTCAACAACGCGGAGCGGCAGGCGAAGGTGATTCCGGAATCGCAGCGCTGTCTGGTGTGCCACGACAGCACGGGGGCCACTGGCGGCGGCATACCGCAGATCCTGGCGCGCTCGGCAGTCTACGGCAGCAACGACACCAACCTGCTCGATCTCAGCGGCAACGGCAATACCACCGACAAGACGCCCTTCGCCGAGCGCTGGGGCGGCTGGTACGTCAGCGGTCTCCACGGCCGCCAGCGCCATCTGGGCAACCTGCGCGTGCAGGGCCCGGAGGATCTCGCCCGCCTCGACGACCTGCGGCGCGGCAATCTGCCTACGCTCGCTGGGCAGGGCCTGTTCGATACCAGCCCTTACCCGACACCCACCAGCGACATCGTGGCGCTGATGGTGCTGGAGCATCAGCTACTGATCCAGAACCAACTCACCTACGTGAAGTTCAAGGCACCGGCGGTGTTGCAGCGCGTCCAGATGGCCGACGCGGTGTCCGCCACGCAGTGGAACGACATCCCGGCCAGGGGGCAGCGCGCGCTTTCCCGCATGCTCGACAACCTGCTACGCATGCTGCTGCAGACCGAGGCCATTGGTCTAACTGATCGTGTCGAGGGTTTGCCAACCTTCCAGCAGAGTTTTCTGGCGCGCGGTCCCTTCGACGCGGAGGGGCGCTCACTGCGCGCACTGGATCTGGAAAAGCGACTGTTTCGCTATCCGCTGAGCTACCAGATTTACTCGGCAGATTTCGACACGCTGCCCGCCTTTGCGCTCGACTATCTCTATCAGCAGCTGGCCGCCGTGCTGGAAGGACGGCATGCGGACCCGGCCTTTGCCCGCCTTGACACCACAGCGCGTGCCGAGCTGCTGGCCATCCTGCGCGCCACCAAGCCTGCCATCGTGCCCTACCTGGCGGCAGCCGGCGGCGGTCCCTGAGCCGGGCGTCAGGATTCGCAGCATCGGGCAAACCTGCTACGGTGCCGCAGGCCAGCTTTCGGAGAAGCCCACCATGCGACACTCGTCTTCGCTCGTCCTGCTGCTTTTCGCGGCCGTTGCCCTCACCAGCTGCAGCGAGCAGGCTTCGACGTCAACGCCATCTGCAAGTGCAGCGACCACCGGCAGTGACGCCGCCGCGGCCCCTGGCTTTGCGGCCAGCGAGTTGCTGGCCGCTCCGATCACCGACTGGCTGACCAGCGGCGGCAACCTCTACAACCAGCGCTATTCGCCCCTCACCGAGATCAATAGGGATACGATTGCCGGCGTCAAAGCCGAATGGCAGGTGCACCTTGGCAGCGGCCTCGGGCCCCAGCACAGCGGTCAGGGAGAACCCCTCGTGCATGAGGGCGTCATCTACCATGTCACCGGGCAGAACGATGTCTTTGCGCTCAGCGTCGACACCGGTGAGATCCTATGGAAATACCAGCCCGCCCTCGATACCAGCGGTGTGGTGGTTTGCTGCGGCTGGGCCGTACGCGGCCTCGCCATCGGGCAGGGTCTGGTGTTCGTACCGCGACTCGATGCCCACCTGCTCGCCCTCGACCAGAAAACCGGTGCCGTGGTCTGGGACGTCGAGGTGGCCAAGTCGGCGGAGGGGTACAGCATCACCGGCGCCCCACGTTATTTCGACGGCAAGGTCTACAGCGGCGTAGCCGGCGGGGAATATCAGACGCGTGGCAGCATGCAGGCCTTCGATGCCGCCACCGGGGCGCAGCTGTGGACCTTCAACACCGTGCCGGGGCCTGGAGAGTTCGGCCACGAGACCTGGCCCGCCGACAACGACTCCTGGCGCTACGGGGGCGCACCGGTCTGGCAGACGGCTGCCATCGATCCCGAGCTGAACCAGCTGTACTTCAGTACCGGCAACGCCTCGCCGGATCTCAACGGCAGTCTGCGCAAGGGCGACAACCTGTTTACCGTGTCCATCGTGGCCCTCGATGCCAGCACCGGTGCCTACCGCTGGCACTTCCAGGAAACCCGCCACGACATCTGGGACTACGACGCCTCCAGCCCGGTTGTGCTGTTCGACGTCGAAAAAGACGGCGTACTGCGCAAGGGCCTGTCGCAGATCAGCAAGAGCGGCTATCTGTTTCTGCTCGACCGGGTCACTGGTGCAGGCCTTACGCCCATCCTCGACACGCCGGTCCCGCAACTGCCCGAGCAGTTCACCGCCGCCACACAGCCCATCCCGCAGGGCGACACCATGATCAACCATTGCATCACACAGGCGCCGGCTGGCTGGACGCTGGTGAACGATGGCTGTACCTACACGCCATTCGGCCGCGAGCCGGTGCTGTACGCGCCGCTGTCGGGTTCCAACTGGCAACCAACCGCCTACGACCCTCGCCTCGGCCACCTGTTCCTGTGTGCCAGCGAGAGCATCGGGGGGGCGGTCATGCAAGACTGGAATCCGGCGCAGCTCGGCCGTCAGACCGGCCAGATGATCTATGGCGGCGCCTTCCAGCTGCCACGCGATACCCCGCGCCATGCTTACCAAATCGCCGTGGACGTCCGCAGCCATGACATCGTCTGGAAGTTCGAATCGGCAGTCGGCTGCAGCACCGGCGCTACGGTCACTGCGGGCGGCTTGCTGCTGATCGGCCGCAGTGATGCCAGGCTCCACGCCTTCGACAGCAGCAGCGGCGAAGAGCTGTGGAGCTTTCAGCTCGATGCGCCCCCGGTGCCGAGCCCGGTGGTGTTCGAGCACGAGGGCAGACAAAAAATCCTGCTGTTTGCCGGTGGCAGCCTGTTTGCGGGCGGTGGCCGCAGCGACAGCCTGTGGCTGCTGTCGCTGGACGGCACTCTGGGCGAGGCCCGGAACGTGGCCGCTCCCATTGCACCGCCGTCCATCACGCTCGACAGCGACCCCGAGGCGCTGCCGCCGTTGGCGCTGCCGGAGTCAGCCGTTGATCTGGCCCGCGGCAAGGAAATTTACGACGCCGTGTGCCTGGCCTGTCACGGGGCCGATGGCCAGGTTGGCCATGCCGATCTCGACGGCGCGCTTGCCGTCGAAAGTCTCGCCCGTCACCGAATAATAAAGCGCGTGGCGATAGCCCATCACTTGCATCACGTTCCAGGCGACGATGCCGCCCGGCAGGATGCCCCAGTTCACTTCCGACAGGCCGAACGTCGCC
>DAIRDB010000103.1:0-6473 GCA_036796405.1 Gammaproteobacteria bacterium
AACATCGCTGGCAATGAGGTCACGCAAAGACATGCTCAGACACCGTAAGCGTAGTTATAGGCGATTTCAACCAGTGCGATCGTAACCGACGGCGTGCCGGTGCCGGAAGCCTTCTGGAGAGTGACGTAAGGCTGCACGTTCTGGCCGGCCGCAACCGCGGACATATTGAACGTGGTGCCAGCCGCCACTCGCTCGCCTTCGATGTAAAATCGAACGTCGTTCAGGCCGTTCGTGAAGTCGATCAGGAACGTCTTGTAGACGCTGGCCAGTGTGTAGCCAGTGGCTTTGTCATCGTTGTCCGTGGTGGCGTCGTCGGTTTCGGCAACAACAGCGGTCAGCGAGGCGCTGCCCTGCATGCGAAACCATGCGTTGACTGCCACGCTGTCGGGGGTTGCGTTGCGAGCCGAGGCCAACCCGAAACACAGCGTCGTAACAGAGTCAATGCCGGACACCTGAGCGACAAATTTCGCGTGCTTCACGGCGCGAATGTCGAAGGCCAGCACGTCGTTATGGAAGAGGGTAACTTCTTCCGCTTCGCTGGTCGCAGCGAGCGTCAACTTTGCTGCGCCGCCGTCCTCGGTGATTGCAAGGTACGTCGGAGTGCCTGCGCTGCTGGTGTCGCTGACGGTCCATCCGTTCATGCCGGGAGTTGCAGCAAATTCCTGCGCCCGGTCAAAGAGATCCTGCCAAACCTTGGTGCCACGAGTAACCATCTGAGAGCCTTTCTGATGCCCCTATTCGGGGACTGTGCTATTCGCCGATCAGTTCGGCAAAATCGGGGGCGACACAGCGCCGCCCCCGTGTTCGTCAACCGATGCCCGATCAGGCTCCGGCGTGTTTCTGGATGCCGCGATGATTCAGAGCCTTCGCCCCAAACGTCTGCAGCACGTAATAGGTGATGGACAGATTGTGCTCGTCTGGCACCGTGCGAATCTGTGGCGTTTCCTGACCCTGCAGAAAGGTCACTTCGACTGTGTCGATTCGGCGCGGCTCAGCAAACAGGTACCAGGCAGTGGCACTGTTGGCGTCCAGCAGTGGCTCGACGATCAACTGCAGATTGCGGTTGATGTTTGCAACGCCGCTTTGCGAGGCGTAGGGGTCTGCGGTGGACTGCAGGAGCGTCAGGATGGTGGCACGCAGGGCAGCGGGCACGCAGATATAGGCTGGCATCAGCCCGAGAATGTCCGGACCTGCACCGCCTTCCGGCGTGTTCTCGCCACGCATCACCATCATGTTCTGCGTCAGCAGGTTGATGGCGGTGGTGTAGTTAGAGACCGAGCCGGTTTCCAGATTCTTTTGCTTGCGGTTGCCGCTCACGTCGGAAAACAGAGCCACGCCGTCACTCATCAGCGGGTTACTGGTGATCTGCGACCACGCCACAGCGTTGACCGTGCGGGCTGCAGCGTCACCGAGGCCAAGCGGCACGCGGGTGAGTGCGTCCATGTCGTCGTTGACAATCAGCTTGTAACTGAAGTCGATTCCCTCGCTGTAGCATTCCACAGCATAGGATTCCTTCGCGTCAGCAAACGAGACCCGATTCGGCCGCTCAGCGTCGTTCCACGCGGGCAGGTTTGGGATGCCACCGTGTCGGAGTCGGTGAATCGTCTTGAAGTCGGCCACGGAAAGCCCCTGACGCATTGGGCCGCGCCACGTTGCAGGCACTTCGGTGTAACCGATCATGATGGATTTGTTGATCGCATCCAACGTTAGATTCGCGAAGTTGCCGGTGGTGTGGTACGGCGTCACCGAGCGACCGGACAGGCCGGCCTTTTCGGGGCCAAACATTGCAGCCTGAGCGATCTTTTCGCGAGACAGGCCAAAGGTTGAAACACCCATGCCCCGAACGTACTCGGTGGCCATGTCCATCAGCGTGGCATGGGCAAACGGGGCAGCCGCTTTGCGTTCGGCGTCGGTGGTGTGCTTTTCGATCTTTGCCGTGTCGCCGTTTGCCGCGAAGCGAACAGCGTTGACGATCATTGCTGCACGAAGGTCACCGCTGAGTCGCTCCTGTCCGGTCTTGCCGATGCTGATCGTGCCGCCGAATGGAATTGAGGCGGAGCGTTCGGCCTTCGCCTTCTTCAAATGCTCGCGAACGGCGTTGACGTCGCTGAAGCCGCGGACCGCGTCAAATTCGTCGGCCATGTCAGCCAGTTCGCACAGGCCGCGGGCTTCAGTCTCGAATGCCGTGCGGGCCTGATGCTGAGCCTCGAGCGCCTTGCGGGTGCCTTCGGCGATCATGCGAGCGACATCATCAGCGGTGAGCGCTGGGGCAGTCGGCTGCACAGGAGCTGCACGTGTTGGCTCCGGAGGCGGCTGCTGAGTCGCTGCCAACTTGCTGGCGTTGTCCACAAGCCACCGCTGGGCCTGATCGTCACTGAATTCGGCTGGCATGCCACGCGACACCAGCAAAGCGCGGAGTTCCTGATTCATTTCAAATCCCTCTTGCGAAAACCTGACCGCTGCCGGGTCGAGCCCTCGCAGCTTTGCCTGAGCGTCTGCACCGATGGGAGTCAACGAGACTTCCCGCAGCCGCCACTTCGTCACGACGTTTACCGGACCTGTGAATTCACGGCCGGAGATTGTTTTGGTTTGCCCCTCGGCAATGTATGTGCGTTTCAAAACGTCATAGCCGACAGAAACATCTGTGATGTGCCCTTCGCGAACGCCTGCCATCGCGTCTTCGGCCTGGGCGGCCTTCGAGAACATGAGCGTTGCAGTGATGTTGCCATCACCTACTGTGATGTTTCGAGCGCTGCCCAACTGGTCTTTGATGCTGGATCGGTTGTGTGAGTCGAGGAATGGAATCTGCCGACTCTTCGGGAACTCCGCGCCACGGGCCAGCAGCACTTCCGGCACCAGCTCGCCGCGGGACCAGTCTGGCATGAGCACAGGGGCTTCGGTGCTGATAACTGCTTCGACGGATCTTTCGTCCTCGCGGAATGATTTTGCGCGGACCTCCAGCGAGCGAAACCCAGGGTCTGACATCGGCCTTGCAAGGGCCTGCGAACGCTTAGACATTGCTCACCTCTTCTTCGTTTTCGTCAGCGGTCTCGCTGCCAACGTCTTCCATTTGTTCGATAGTGGCCATTGCCGTGAGCGCCTGCGGGTCAACGCCGAGGATGTTGTTCATCACGACTTCCGGGATGCCTCTGGCCGCCGCCACTTCACGCATTTCTGCAATGTTGTCGATGACGGTTCGCCAGTTTACATTCTGTTTTGCACACTCCATCTGCAGTGAGCTGAGACCGCCTTTGATCCGCAGCGAAGCGGCCTTCGCGTCGTCTGTTGGATTGATCGAAAGAGCCACCGGGCCTTGCCAGTTTGCAGCAGAAAACCGCCCCGGGCTGGCTTGAAACTCAGCCGCGGAAATGATGCCGTCGAAGAATCCGGCCAGCACTGCAGCCCGAATGAGACTTTCGTAAATGGGCTGGCAAAAGGACGACGCAAACCACTCCTGAACGTCATGCAATTCGGGCCATGCGTCGTTGTCCGCTGACCGCTCGCTGCTGAATGAACTGTTGCGGTAGTCGCCGGTGATCGTCGAAGACTTCACGCCCGGCATTGCTCCGGCGGTTTGCCGTTGCAGATGCTGAACGAAGCCCTCCGGATTCATGTTGGGCTGATTCGGACTGTGCAGCTCAAACTTTCCGTCCTTGCCCGTGTTGATGAGCATGGCGGGTTGAATCTTCGTGATCGTGTTGCCGTCCGCGTCGGTCAGGTCGGAGCCGTCTGGTGATGTGTGGACCGGCGTTGCAGACTGTGACAAACCGACGCGAGTTGCCCCTGTGGGCTTGCTGTAACTGCCAACGAAACATGCCGCCATCGCCGAGGCTTTGAGGACGTTGTAGTTCAGGTCACTGGTGTCCCGCATGTTGATGAGTGCGGCAGCAAACCACGGCAATCCGCGAAGCTGGTCGATGTCGTCCTCGATGTACAGGTGGCCGATCTCTGCGATTCCAAACCGCTTCACGGCGCCCGTCTGATTTGCCGAGGCGTAGGGCGGCTGGACGCGAATGTGATAGGCCACACGCTCGCCGAATTCGGTCAATTCCACGCCGCGAAAAACGGTGTTGCCTTCAGGCACTGCCTCAGCCACCAACTCCGACTCGTCTGCCAGTCGGCAAGTGTCAATGAGCTGCAGGGCCACCGGCACGGGAAGATCGTGGGCTTGCTGTTTCTGCTCACTGATCGGCTGCAGCCGGTAGAGAACGTCGCCGCTGAGAATCACATTACGCAAGGCCAGCTTCTGCAGCCCCGCGAACGTCTGACCACCTTTTCCGGGAAGGCCGCGAAGGTCAAAGCCGGATTGAATTCGCGCCCACAACTCTTGTGCCTTTTCACGGAAGGCAATATTCGCCGTGCCGTCGGCGTTCATGGCCAGCGATTCAGGCTGCATGCCGTGCCGTCCGATGGTTTTGGCAACGATGGTGCGAACCACTTTGCGTGCGTTCGGATTGTCCCGGTAAAGCTGCCACGAATCCGCTCGAAGGCTTTGGGCGCGGGACGTGTCAACGTCGTTTTCACGCCAGACGATGCGGTTGCGTGCATTGAGCCGGTGACGATTTGCTGCCGCGTATGGGCCGTTCGGCGTGCCGATCAGTTGGTTGATCTGCTGCAGGCTTGCCCGGGCCGCTGCACGGCGGACGCCAGCCTCAGGGCTAAAAAAGCCAATGACGCGGTCAAGGATGTTCACAGCGAAGGCTCCCCAAGCGAGAGAAGGGTTGCCATGCCGCCGCTACTGGTGCTACCAGCGCTGATCTCGTCTTTGAGTTGCTGCCTGAGTTCGCGCAGGTCGCGGAGCTGCGCCATCAGCTTCCTGCGCCCGGCGATGGAATAATCCTGCGCCTTCAGGCAGTCCAGAATAGCCTGCTCAGTTGCCTCTAAAATTTCTTGCGGTGATGCCATGCCGCCATTGTGCGGCAGTACCCCGAAAATCACATACCAGCTTTACCAGAGGTCATCGCTCGCCATCGAGACTCACTACCCGATGCTGAATCACGATAGTTTCAAGTTGCACGCGAACAGTCCACGTGTGGCCGCACGGCCCCAGCCCCGGCTTTGCCGACTTGCAGCAGCGGTAGTACCGGGTCTTGCCTTGCGTGGAATAGGCCAACCCGTAGCCGCGACGGCCTTCCCAGCAAATCGGGCAGCGTCGGTGAACCTCAATTTCTTCGCCCTGCGTGGTCGGTGGCAACTCGACGGCTGGCCGCTGCTGTTGCGGCTGTGCGGTCGCGGCTGCTGGCCGCTGCTTCTGTGACTTACTCAATCCAGGGCCTCCCGTCGCTTCGTGTCTCGCCTGCATTTACCACGGTCCTTTGAGTCTTGATTTCTGATCGTGCTGGGAATCCGCCGTTTTCCTCTGCGTAGCATACCGCCAACGCCAGCCCGTAGCGAATGGCGTCACGAAAGTCGTTCGGGGCTGATTCGTTTTTCTTCACCCAGAGCAGTTTGGCGTTGCCTCGCGTGTCCACTTTGTCGCCCAGCGTGGCGTTGCAGAGCTGTTCAAGGAATTCCATGTCCCGATCCGCCCCGGCACAGATACTCAGGCTTTCCGGATCTGTCGGGGTGCGGTCGTCAAGTCGGGCCTGCAGGTCAGTTTCCCAGAAGTCCGTCGCGACCGTCAGCAGTGTTTGCCCTGCGTGGTCGCCTTCCTGCACTGAGGATAGCCGGTAAGGCTTGCCGCCAAGGTCGTGGTTGGCGCCTTTGATGGCAAGAAAGCCGTCGTGACGGTTGGCGAAATCGTAGGTTGCCTTGGTATCCCAGCCGGAGTCCGCCGCTGCAGCATGGGGCCGCATGGAGTTGCCGCCGTCCTCGTGCTCGTATGCCCTGCAGATTGTGGCGTGCCAGATTTCATCCAGCGTCTGCGTGAGGCCATAGTCCACGACGTGACTACGCCAGTCAGCACCGTGAGCCATTACAACCCAGAGACGGTAACCGCCCTCTGCAGCCTGCTGGTCGATGGTTACGGTGAGCAACCGGCCCCAAACTGGCACGACACCCCGTGGCAACTGCGTTTTCAATCGCTCGCCAACCCGTTCCGGCGTTGATTTCGTCCGCCGCGGTTCCCACGTTTCGCCCTTGTCTTCGTTGATCCACTGGCGAAGTTTTGCCGGGTTTTTGCACTTGCTGACGAAGTCAGCAGCGATCGAGCCCCAGCCGTGGAAAAGAGCATAGAAAACGCTGATCTGGCAGCCGTAATCCTGTCCCCAGTTGCGGGGTTCGCCGCGCAGCCAAGACATATCATCCGGCGGAAGGTCGCGGGCCTCCATCGCCCGTTCGTGGTCTACCTCGCAACCAGCCGGAATCCACACGCCGCGCATCATCATTTCGGGCCGGTGCATGTCATCAATGCGGCCTTCGCAGAAGCGGCAGACATAGTGCGCCGTTTTGCGGGCCAACTCTTTATCAGACTGGCCGGAAGGTAGCTTCTCGAAAAAGATGCCGCCTGGCTGGCCGCCGTCGCCGAATTCGAT
>DAIRDB010000104.1:0-6405 GCA_036796405.1 Gammaproteobacteria bacterium
TGCTGCTGTGGATGGGGCGTCTGCTGGCGGCAGGTGGCCGCTCTTGATCCAGAGCAGCGTGGCCTGGTTGGCCTGTGGCGCATGGCGGCTGCCGGCCGGCTGTCGCAGCCAGGTACCGGCCGGATAGCGGCCTTGGTCGTCGCTGAGCAGGCCACGCAGAACGAACACTTCCTCGCCGCCAGGGTGGTCATGCCCTGCCAACTCCGTCCCCGCCGGTAGCTCCAGCAGCGTGACCCGCTCGCTACCATGGGTATGCAGCACGGCCTCGCGGCTGCCGTCCGCCAGCGGCTGCCAGCGCGCCATGGCGGGTTGGATGGCGAGGCGCAGGTCGTCGTCAGCCTGGAACTGATGCAGTTTCACCAGGATCAGGCAGCCCTCGCGGCTGAACGGCGCGTGCCTGAATCCGAGCGGATTGCGAAAATAGGTGCCGGCAGGGAAGTCTCCCGTTTCATCGGAAAAGGTGCCCTCGAGCACCAGGATCTCCTCGCCGCCGGGGTGGTTGTGGCCGTGAAAGCTGGCGCCTGCCTCGTATCGCACGATGGACGTCGCATGACCGCGCTCCGCCTCCTCGCGCGCCAGTGGCTTGCGCCAGACGCCGGCCCGAGGGCTGGCAATCCAGGGCTGGGCGTGGGTATCGATCACGACCCGCCGGGTGAAATCCATGTTGAGCATGTAGCGCCTCCGCACCGAGAGCCCGAGGCCCTGCACTGTGCCACAAATTCGGCCAGGTCTGCTGCGATCTCTGCTGACTGCTGCAAGGAAGTCTGTGCGTGGCAGCCCGCAGCGCTTGGTGTTACCGTTGGCCCCCTGTGTCCTTCACCCTGAAACGATCACCTGCACCACCAAGGAGTTAACTCATGCAAGCCCGGAGTCTCGCTGGCGCCCTCGCGACCAGCTTTTTCTCGCTCGCTGCCGTCGCGGTCGTGTCTGCACAGCCAACCGGCGATCCGGCGCCGGCGCCCGAGCAGCGGCTGCTCATCATTCGCCGCACCGAGGGCACGCCCGCCGCGATGCAGCCGACTGACCACTATCTGCGCGCCAGCCGCAACGGGGACGATACCGCGGTGAGCTTCCGCTTCACGGACAGCAACCTGACCCTCGTGCTGAGTCCGCTCGCCGATCTGCTGGCTGCGCCTGCCACGTCGGTAGGGGCGGCAGCGGGCGGTGCAGCACCGCAAGTCGTGCAGGCCCTGCGGGTCGCAGGCGCAGCGACAGGCGCTCCCGCCATTCCCGTATCGGCAAACCTCGTGATCGAGGACGAGTCCGCTCGCGAGCGCAAGGTCAGTGTGAGCGGCGAGAATGTCTCGCTTGCCGCTGCCATCGCCCTGATCGCAGAGGCCTCCGACTGCAATATTTTCCGGGACGGTACGACGCTGGTCGTCGACTACTGCGCGGCGCACTGAGCCTCCGCTACGCAGGCCATCGACCCGGCAGCCGACCGGGCTGCTGCCACCGTTAGAAGTGGATGGTCGAGCCCAGTTCGGGAATTTCCGAATCCAGCTGCAGCTTTTCCCGCAGGGTCTTCTGCAGGACCTTGAGGGTCTCCGGCTCGCCATGGATCAGTAGCACGCGGGGCGCCGGAGAAAAATGCCCTATCCAGTGCAGCAGGTCGCTCTGGCCAGCATGGGCGGAAAAGCCCCCCAGTGTTTCGATGCGGGCGCGCACCACGAACTCGTTGCCGAACAGCCGGATCATGCGTGCGCCGTCGACGATCACCCGTCCCAGCGTGCCGCGTGCCTGGAAGCCGGCGAACAGCAGGGTATTGCGTTCATTCCAGATGCGGTGCTTCAGATGGTGCCTGATGCGGCCCCCCGTACACATGCCGCTGCCGGCGATGATGATGGCGCCGTGCTTGATGTTGTTGATGGCCAGTGACTCTTCCACCGCCTGGGCAAAGCGCAGCTTCGGCAGAAACTGCTTGAGCGAGGCCCGATGCTCCGGCGGGATGCGTGCCAGGTCTTCCTTGTCCAACAGTTCGTAGCATTCGTCGTAGATGCGTGTGATCTGCACCGCCATGGGGCTGTCGAGAAAAATCTGCCATGGGTCCAGTTTGTCCTCGGCGTGCAGCCTGGCCAGATGGTAGAGCAGTTCCTGACTGCGACCGATGGCGAACGCCGGTATCAGCACATTGCCCTTTCTGGCCCAGGTCTCGTGCAGGATGTCCTCCAGCTGCGCGATGGTGGCCGGCAGGGAGCGGTGGTCACGGTTGCCATAGGTTCCTTCCATCAGCACGACGTCGGCGCTCTTCAACAGCGTGGGATCGTTCATCAGGGGGGCGTTGCGCTTGCCAAGGTCGCCGGAGAACACCAGTGTTCTCGTGGTGCCGTCCTCCGTGAGTTTCAGCTCCACGATGGCCGAGCCGAGGATGTGTCCGGAGTCGTGGAAGCAGAGGGTGGCGGTTGCGGTGAGACGGCGGCACTCGCGAAAGGCCACAGGTTTTATCAGGCGCAGGGCCGCCACGATATCGGCGTGCGTCCACGCCGGTTGGAGCGCTGGATCACCGCGGCGCGCGCGGCGCAGGTTTTCGTATTCGAGGTCTTTTTCGTAAAGCCCTAGGGCATCCTCCCACAGCACCACCAGCATGCGCGCCGTGGCACGCGTGCAGTAGACCGGGCCCTTGAAGCCAGCACTCACCAGCTTGGGGATGTTGCCGCTATGATCCATGTGAGCATGCGACAGGATGAGACCGTCGAGGCTCGTCGGGTCGAAGGGAAAGCGCGGGAGCCGGTCGATCGAGTCCTCGTCCATGCCCTGGTGCAGACCGCAGTCGAGCAGATAGCGGCCGAGGGCGGGCGAGTCGAGCAGGTAGCAGGAGCCGGTGACTTGCTGGGCTGCACCGATGAAGCTGAGAGAGGCCATGGCTACTCCAGAGTTGAAAGGGAGGCGCTGCCGCCTCAGGACTGTCCGCCGAGCAGATCGAGCAGCCATTGGTGGATGCGCTTGAGCCGCTGCCACGCCGGTTGTGCCGCCGTCAGGCAAAGCCCGAGACAGCCAAGCAGGAGCAGTACGACGACGCTGTCCCACAGCGGGCGATAGTTGCGCAGCACGGGAAGATCGAGACCGTGCAAGCCGTTGAGGAACCAGCGCTGGCGACGATCACCTTGGTCGATCTTGAGCAACTGCGCGTGAGAAGGCTCAAGGTACAGCCAGGTGCGCTGGGCATCCTGGTAAGTCAGTTTGAGCACCGGCAAGCGCGTCACGGGCGCTGGCAGGGCGGTGGCCAGGCTGTCGAGCGTGGGCTGGTAGTAGGCGTCCGGTTCGGTCAGCCACTCTGTGTCGCCGGGCGCGAGATCCGGCATGGCTGCCGCGGCGATGGCGAGCAGATCAGTCTCGCCGAAGGCGGCGAAAGGCCGCGCCACCACGTTGGTCGCCGAGATATAGCGGTGCTCCCACGCCAGCTGCGGAGCCAGAGCATCCAGCACACTCTGTGAGGCCCAGTTGTCCTGCTCCTCGGGCGTGGGAGGGCGATACGCCAGGTAATAAGGCTCGCCGTTCACCATCTGCAACTCCAGTTCCTTCACCGGGAATTCGGCACCGATCTTGCCGACGGCCTCGCGCAGGGCATCGAGCGTGAGCGGGGTGAAGTCGAGGGCCGCGCCCTGGCCTTCTGCAGTTCGCGCACCGGCCGCCATTTGCGCTGCCGACGGGGGCGAGCCGCGTAGGCCCGGCAAGGCGCCGAGGGCCACAAGGCCACTCAGCAGCCAGGTCAGCAGCGCCGTGCCGAACACCAGGCCCAAGCGGTGGTGCCAATGCAGCCAGAAGTCCTCCGACCAGGGCAGCCTCCGGCCAGCAGCAGGGGCGGGCGCGGATTGCTTCGGGTGTCGCACGCTCGCCAGCAGGCCAAGCACTGCGAGACCGAGACCCAGCCAGCCTGCCCCACGCAGCAGTGCCCCCCACCAGGGTTGTTGTCGCCAGAAACCCAGCGTATGCAGGTTGTAGCCGAAGAAACCCAGTACCCGGCTCAGGTAGGTGGTGCGCATGACGATCTCGCCGGAGCGCTCCGACACGTAGTACTCGTCGCCGTTGCCCATGTTCAGACGGTGCAGGGGGAAGTGCCCCTGCAGGGCCGGCAGGTGGGTGAACTGGTCCGGCGCGAACAAGTGCCGCTCATAGCCCATGGTCTCGTCGAACTCGGGGTACAGCTTCACCATGGCAAAGATCACATCATCCTGGTCGAGGGAGCGCAGCAATTCGCCGGTGTCGGCGTAGACCATGCTCCAGGTACCGAAGCCCTCACCGCTGTTGACGCGGTAGACCGGCCTGCTGTCGTGCATCGACACGCGCAGGCGACGCGGCACACCCTCCACCTGGGCAAGGGCTGTGGCCGGTTCGACCCGTGCCGTGGTCAGGTCGAGTGGCTCCAGTCTTGCGAGTCGCTCGCCGGCCGTGAAATGGGGCATGCCGTAGTACAGCAGGATGGCGCCAGAGGCAGCCCACAGCAGCAACAGCAGGCCGAGGACGATGCCGAGCCAGCGGTGCGCGAACAGCAGAGTGGAACGCCAGCGAGGCTGGGACGGCAAATGCATGGTGGGAACGACCTGGGTTCGGTGAGGGCGCTGCAACGCGGCGAACACGGCAGACCGGCGCAAAGATAGCCCGCGGGTGCGGGGCGAGCAATCAGCCGGGGGCTGCGCACCGGGCGACGCAGCCTACTTTCCTGATCCTATAATGCGGCTCGTCCGCGCAGGGCATTGCGGCCTGCCATCCGTAGAGGGTTTGCACATGACGACATTGATTGCCAGGCGCTGCCGACGTGGGTTGGCCTGCTTGCTGACTGGCTGGCTGCTAAGTTCGGGGCAGGACGCCGTGCTGGCCGAACCGGCGCCGGCCTTTCACAGTCTCGATCACGTGGTGCTGCAGGTCACGGATCTTTCCCGCTCGCAGGAGTTCTACCGTCGCCTGTTCGGCGCGTCGCTGTGGCGTGACCGCCAGCAGCCGCTGGTTTATCAGTCGCTGGGCAAGGCATTTCTGGCGCTCACCGAAGCAGCGCCAGCGCGCGTGCAGCGTATCGGCTTCGGCATCACCGCCTACGATCCGCCGAGTGCCGAGCGCTATCTGGCCGCCCAGCACCTTGCTGCACAGTGGCTGCCGGACGGGCGCGACCTGCGCGTTGCCGACCGCGATGGCACAGTGGTCGACCTCGTCGACGAACATCGTCTGGAGCGCCTGCTGCCGGCCAGCGAAGCCCTGCTCACGGGTGCGGCACGCGCGCCACTGTTCAACCCGCTCGGACTCGACGAGGTCTATGTAATGGTCTCCAACCTCGAAGTCGACTCGCTGCATTACGCGCGTCTGCTGGGCCAGACCGGCAAGGCGCAGGCCGGCTCGCTGTGGTTCGATCTGGGAGGCTCACGCCTGCGGCTCAGTCAGGCACCGGTCGGTCAACCGGCCGGTGTGCACTCGATTGCCGTGCTCATCTCGCAGACCGATCTTGCCGAGGCGGCCGAGCAGGTGTTCGCGGCCGGCGGCATCGTCGAAGACCTGCTGCCCAACGGTTTCAGTTTTTGGGATCCGGACGGTTTGCGGGTCGAGGTACACGTGGCACCGCAACTGCTCGGCGCGCCCTGAGGGGGTGCGCTGGGGCAGTACCCTTGAAAACCCGCGCTGCGCTCCCATTTTGACAGCGTGCCGTTCGCTCGCCGAGGAACGGTGCCGCTGGTCGGTTCAACCGAACGACCAGGCCGTGATTCCCAACCACTGTCGCTTGATGAGGAAAGTGCAATGACTAGCTTTGATTTTGCCCCGCTGTATCGTTCCACCGTAGGTTTCGACCACCTGGCCACGCTGCTCGATTCGGTGATGAACAACGATCGCAACCAGCCGGCCTACCCGCCCTACAACATCGAACTGATCGACAAGGACCAGTACCGCATCACCATGGCGGTCGCCGGTTTCACCGAAGACGAAATCAACGTCACCAGCGAAAACAATACGCTGACCGTGGCGGCTGCCAAGCAGGACCGAGTCAACGAGCCCAAGCGCACCTTCCTGCATCAGGGCATCGCCGAGCGTAATTTCAAGCGCAGTTTCCGGCTTGCCGACCACGTGCGGGTCACCGGGGCCACACTCAACAATGGCCTGCTCAACATCGCGCTGCAGCGGGAAATTCCGGAAGCCATGAAACCCCGCCAGATCCCGATCAACAGCGTGGTGAACCAGCCGCAGCAGTTCCTGAAGTCCGCCTGAACGCCCGGATCCTCCGCACCGGGTAGCCACTGACCCGGCTGCAAGCCCGCCGCCGTAGCGCGGTTCCGACCTTCAGCAAGCCCCCGTGGTCAACCACGGGGTCTTGGTTTTGCCTGTAAAAAACACCTTGACTCGCCAAAAGCATTCCCCGTAGAACGTCGTCAACAATAACAACAACGACAGAAGGGGAAACACGTGCAGGCCAGACTCACCTGGCGC
>DAIRDB010000105.1:0-6403 GCA_036796405.1 Gammaproteobacteria bacterium
CGGGTGAAGTTCCTGAACGCATCCACCAGCAGATACACATTGGCTACCAATGGGGAGGCATTCGCTGGGATCGGAATGGGCTGACCCTGCTGCTTATGGGACTCGGTGAAAGCGTTCCATGCGGCGGCTTTCTCCGCTGCGGCGACCTTGGCGTTCATCACCATGATCTCCACCTCGGCATCCTTCTTTCGCTTCCAAGTCTCAAAGATGGAGGTGCCAAGATGGAGGAGGGAGCCGAATACGCCCCCTCCCGCCGCATTGAACATGACGTCCCAGACGGTCATTTCAGCTCTCGTCCTCGCCCTCGTACTCGACCTCGACCTTCATCTTCCGGCCCTTGCCGTTCTTCAGGACAGCGGTGTCTCCACCCGCTTTGACGTCCACGATCTTGTAGCCCTTGTCCGAGCATTTCATGCCGGGGCCGATGTCCTCGCAGTCGTAACCCTTGCGGGCGGGACGCTGGACCATGTCGGGGATGCCGCCGATGCGGTCACCACTGGTGGGTGAGCAGGCGGCAGGGCTGTGGTTGGAGCGGGGGAGGGACTTGTTGTTCATGGGAGATTACTTCTTCTTGGGCTTCTTTACCTTGGCGGGCAACTTTCCGTAGTGGGTTTTCTTCGCCCACTTCATGCAATCGACGGCACCGTCGAAACCTTTGGACGCGAAGCAGGCACGGGACTGGGCTTTGGATTTGAAGGGCATGTTAGCGATAAGGAATGGGACGGGCTGCTTCAGCGACTTCGGTTCCCAAGAAGCGACCAAGTTGGGCGGGAACTCCGGGTTGAGTGCGGAAAGACGGCATGATAGCCCCACGCTGATACCCTTGCGACATCATTGCTTGAAGCGCAGCGGCTTGGGGACCGGCCAGACCTGCCTTGATGGGCAATGACATCATTTTTGACAGACCTTCCATCATTTTTGTTTCGGAAGCGCCTTTGATGGGCCGCTGACGAATGATGCTTTGTGGAGGTTGAAGCACCTCGGGCATGATGGCGGAAAGGCGGGCCAGCTTCTCCAGATTGCCGTCAAACGGAACGCCAGCTTGGTACATTTCTCCCCAAACTCCAGGGTACTCGATCTTGCCGGATGCCTCATTAACGGAAGCCTTGATCGCATACATCCGAGCCAACTGCTTGCGGCTTTCCACCAAGTCATCAACCAAATTGCCCTTACCGGTCGCATAGGCTTCAGTTTGGATTACAGCAAACGCCTTGTCCGCATCATCGCGTGCCTTTGCAGCAGCCTCGCGGTACTGCAAACGTACTTTTGGATTGGTTTCCAATGAAGCAGCCTTGGCATTGACGTTCACGGCTTCGTTGGCTGCTTTCCAGTCATCAAGCGCGCTGCTGGCTTTTTTGCTGACGGCGGCGACCTTTTCGTATGATTCGCCCAACTTCATCCTCATGTTGAGGAAGAATGAGCGATCAAATGATGTTCCAGCAGGAACGCCGAGAACGCCTTCCACAGCTTCCGTCATGCGCGGATAGTTGATACGCGAAGCGGCATCTTGGAACTTTGTCGATCCGCCCGCCACTTTCATCATCATGGTTTTCGGCCATGCATCCTTGTAAATGGTAGGATCGAAAATAAGCCCAAGATCATTTGCGCCAGCAAGGGTCTTGATGACTGCCCAATCGCCGCGTTTGGCAGCAGCCGAAGAAACGGCACGAGCAGCCTTGTCCATGAGTTTCATCGTGACTGCACCAGCACCACCTTCTCCGGCGGCCATTGCAGCTTGCTTGAACGAAAGAAGATCGCCGCGATCAATAGCTTCCTTGGTCATTTCGCCACCAAGTTGAGCGCCGGCAAACTTCATCAAATTCTTGGCAAATTGTCCTTGTACGCCACCTGGGATAGCAGCAATCCCAGCGCCGAGAACGCCGCCTGCGGTAACAGGCGTTCCCTCAATCATTGAACCTACCGCTTCGCCAAGCATGGCTCCAGGAACGCGGCCAAGGCCAGCGCCACGTTTTGCTGTCATTGCTTCTCCGAGGATCGGGAATCCGATGCGGGCAGCCGTAGCCATGCCAATGTCCTTGATCGGAATTTGACGCATCAACTCAAACTGCTGCGTTTGTGCGTCTACTTCCGTGATCTCGCCACGATCACGCGCATCTTGAATCTGCTGCCATTTCTCGCGGATCAGCAGCGAAGGAGCGGCCACATCAATCTTTACCAGCTCCATCTCCTTCTTGTTGATGTCTTGGAGAATGGAATCTTCGTTCCACTTCTTGGCATCATACCGAAGCGTTCCGATACGGGAATCTGGGTGAACAATCTCGTAAGCGTCCACAGGCGCCTTAAACGTAGCACCTCCCTCTTCGCCCATAGCTTCGGCTACGCCGGCAGCGACGGAAGCGCCAGCACCGGCCAAGCCCATCTCTCTCACGCCAGCACGCCCTTTGACTCCAGGCACGTTCTGGAACTCTTGAATGATGTCCTCGGTGGTTGGCATATCCGTTAGCCTCTGGCGATTTGGTTGACTGCTGGCTTCAATCGCGGCTTGAGAAGGTCTCTGTTCCGGTGCAGCAAGGCGGCGAGCTTCAATCTGTCGAGCGATGTCTTCAAGCTCACGCGCCTTGGCAAAGTCACCGGCTCTCAAAGCGGCTTGTTGTTCGG
This sequence comes from Gammaproteobacteria bacterium, assembly GCA_036796405.1. Lineage (GTDB taxonomy): Bacteria > Pseudomonadota > Gammaproteobacteria > Pseudomonadales > Pseudohongiellaceae > CAILUG01. The sequence goes on from DAIRDB010000105.1 coordinate 2,620, forward strand.
CTGCTAATCTGGCGCGCAATCCAGCCGCTCCAAGTGCACTTTGGTTTTGCCGTACCGCTTGTTCAAACACTTCGGGCGCCGAACGCCGAGCTTCCGCTAACTGGAATACTAATGCAGATTCAGCGGCACTAGGCTGATAGGAAACCGGAGTACTTGCGGCTCCAGAACCACCAAAACCGCCAAGAGGGGGTTGTTGTAATTCGATTGGGCTGGGTGAAATGCCAGCAGATGGCAATGGACCGCCGGGGGTGTCCGTTCCGCCAAAGCCACCACGAACTGTGGAAGTCCTCGCTTGTGCCGCAGCCTCTGCTGCCAAACGAGCTTCCTCAACAACTTGTCGTTGACGCAGGGCGGCTTGCTCGGCGGCTGAAAGTATCCTGCCTTCCCGTTTCGCCATTGCTACGGCCTCTTCGCCCAAAAGAGCTTTAGCCGATTCTTCGGCCTGTCCACCAGTACGCGCTGGAGGAAGGTCCGATCCTGCCGCCAGAGCTGAAACTTCTGGAGCGCGAGGGCGGGCGGGAGCAAGGCCAGCGGCACCTTCCAGTCGTTCGCTACCAAAGCCTCCGGGAACGGCCTCTGCGCGTCCTCCAGTGGACCGCATGAAGAATGTGGGCTGTTCCGTGGCAATCACGCGCCCAGCTTCTTCAGCGGACTTCGGACGTGGATTAACCAGCCCCATCCGTTGACCCACTTCGTCAATGATCTCTCCCGCCGCCTGACGTTCCTCGGGCGTTCCGGTATTACGGATGGTGGTTAGTTCCTGCGAGACTTCCTGCTGGGTTTTGCCGGACAGCCGGTTCCACATCTTGCTGGCGCCTTTGGAAAGCGTCGGGGCCAGAATCTTTTCACCAGCGCCAACAGCGCCACCCAATGCGCCACCAGACTTGATGACGCTCAAGTACTCGTCATACGTCGGCCAGCGTTTGTCCTCAATCGCCGTTTCGACTGTCTTGGCACCCGCACCTACCACCGCGCCTTCCGTGCCACGAATAACGGCTTGTTCGCCAATACGGGCGACCTTTTCGCCTACGGTGCGCCCAATGGCAGCAGTAGGGGCTTTAAGGACCTTGGCGCCAATCTTGGTCGCAGCACCACCGGGAATCGTGTTGATGAGGGCGGCGGACACCATCTCGCCGTAGCTCAACTCTTTCCGTTCGCCGCGCTCAATCTCTTGCTGCTGCTTGAGATAATTGCCGTAGGCTCCAGAGGCTGGGGCAATGGCGAAATAACCGGGTCCAGTAAGCGCACCCAGAGCTTGTCCAGCGCCACCAACAGCCACTTCCGTAGCCAGACCTTTGGCAAAGTTAGCGACGCTTTGCTCTTTCGGTTCATCAACCACGCTGTACCCTTGCGGCAAAGCGGGTGCGGGAGGAGTCTGTTCCGTCTCCTCCACTACCGAGTAACCGGCTGGTAGCTTGGAAGCCATTATTGAAGGGGTACTTGTTTTCCGTTTACGATGCGGACTCGCTTACCATCTGGCCGCTGAAGCACTTTGCCTTCGTAAGCGGAGAAATCGAATTCGGCGGGCTGCAAAGTGGAACTGCCAGCCGTGGAACCGCGCTGGACGTTCAAGCGAACAACATTTCCTCCTGCATTGCTTCCAGCTTCGCCGCCTGTGGCAGTAGGGGTCTGTTGTGAGACGCCAGGCCAGTATCCACCAGCCTTGAAGTATTCCTCGCTGGGAACTTCCAAACCTCTTTGCCGATCACGCGCCAAAATTTCCAAACGCTTCTTGGAATCCTGCGTGGTCTTTTTGAGATTCTTGAGCGCATCAGCGAAGTCCTTGGCTGATCCCTCTTGATTCAACGCTAGACGAGCGTTTTCCAACAAACGGATTTCGTAGATAGCAACCTGTCCAAGTGTCAGGCCGGCCTCTTTGAGTTGTGCCAATCCTTGAAATGCGTTTTGGGCAAGGATTGGACGAAGATCGGCGGCTACTTGATTAGCCTTGGTAGTCGGAACGTGCTTGAGCAGTGATCCCAGACCCGTGCTTTGCGCGTTTACATTAGCTAGAACCTTATCAACCGCACCGATGACGGTATCAAAGTTCTGCATCTGAAGCTGATAGTTTGAAACTTCAGCCTGCCGCTTTGCTTGCGCTTCTTGGGCGGCCTGACTTCCAGGAATAGGAGTAAAACGCGGCCCAGTCGGTGCAGCAGGCGCTGGGCGGGCCGGTGCAGCTTGAGGTTGAACAGCGCGAATAGCTTCTGCGGTAGACGGAGCAACAGGCGGAGTTGCTTGCGGACCGGTTTGAGCCATTAAACCACCAGTAGCAGGAGCCATGCGGCCAGCCGGCGCAAATGGAGCCAATGCCGCAGGACTGATTGTAGCTGATGGAGCGGCAGCCTGGGCAGGAGCACCTTCTCCCCCTTCCAGCATGTAACCCGGCGGAGGTGTTATCAAAGCCGGAACAATCGTTCTGGTTCCACCGGGACCAAGAATAGTTCCTCCGGTAGATGGAACGATGGGTGGAGCAGCCTCTTGTATCGTTTTTACCTCAATTTCGCTGACATCCAAAATGCCCGGAGATCCCACCACGGGTTTTGCACCAGTAACAGTGTACTGATTGGATGGGAACTGCTTGAGCAACGCATCCTGCGACATGTACTGTGGCGTTTTTGGCTGCGCTTTTTGCAGCAATCCAGCGGCTTGCGCGATTTGAAGCAGTTGTTGCGCGTATGCAGCTTGATTTTGGCGATAGCCTTCCGTGGCCGTACCAAGAAGCGCAGCATCGTAAATGTCCACTTTGCCAGACGCAGCGTTCTTAAACGCTTTCTTTAAAGCATCTGGCACTTGTGGAGCATTAGGATCGTCATTAATGACCTTGTCCACATATTGCTTGAAAGCAGGGTCTTGCAGTTGCTGACCAAACTTACCCAACGCTTGCTGGGTGAACATCTGGTTCTGCTGGTACTGCTTGATGCCACCGGAGATGCTCTCCCCAAGGCTCTCAATCGCCCGCGCACGGGCTGCCCCGGCTTGGGACATACCCTGCGCGATGAGCTGACCGCTGATGTCTTGGATTCCAGGTGCGTAGGGCATGGCTGTTAGGCAGAGGCCGCTTGAAGGTTACGGTCAACTTGGCGGTGGAATTCAACCACCTGCATGATGATCTCGGGAATCATGGAGTTCACGGGAACGCCATTGATACGATACCCGCCTTGGTTTGTCAGGATGTCGTAGCTGGTGAGAAGGCCGGTGGACGGTTTGATGGACGTGATCTTGCTGCCAGCCAGATCCGCGCCTTCAACCCATTCTATCGCGGGGATGCCCATGACCTTGTGGTCATCGCATACCGTGAACGAGGAGCCGTCCTCGCGAGTGATGGTGAGGAATGTCCGCAACGGATCTTGGTTCCAACTGCACGCCTGGGCGATGTACGCCACCTCGCCGTCGTAACCGATGACTTGATCGCCGCCCTTGAGGTCTTTGACCGCTTTCGGACCATTAGGCGTATCGATGCATTGATCGCCGGGCATACAGGACAGCGGCGGCACGCCAATGACCGTAAAGATTGCACTGATGCCTTTGGTGGCGGCGGCTCCGAGCGCGGGACCAAAAATACTGCCAGTTGCTGATGTGGTAGCTGCCTGCTTTGCAGCGGCACCGGACAACTCCGCTGATTTGACCGCCGCCTCGTAGTTCTTCTGGGCGATCTCGCGGGCAAGCTGGGCGTTGACGTTTGTACCGTAGACGTCGGCGGGGTAAGCACCGAGCGGGTTGAACGTGCCGCTCATCAGGCTGGCAATCGGGCTGAACAGGTTGCCGGTCTGGATGTTGGCCG
>DAIRDB010000106.1:0-6355 GCA_036796405.1 Gammaproteobacteria bacterium
TGGCGGAGAGGTAGGGATTTGAACCCTAGAGACCCGTGAAGGTCTGCCTGATTTCGAATCAGGTCCGTTCGGCCGCTCCGGCACCTCTCCGTGATGGGGCGAAAAACGGGCGCTATTGTAGCCACAGCCGCGTGCCCCGGGGAAAGTCTTTATCGTCCGTTCCGAAAAAAAGAGCCGGCAACGACGTGCCTGTCCCGGTCTTCCGCAATAACCTGCACGGCGCCTCGCACGAGCCACCGTCAGCCACCGCGGTGGCGAAGTTCCGCTGACGACACTGTGCCCTTCCGTGGAGCCACGGCGTCGCGTTGCCGCTGCCTCCCTGACTGCGGTATAACGCCTCGGGACCTGTTCAACGGTCCCGGCAGCCTGGCCCTGCTAGCCTCGCTGCTGACCAACCAAAAAAAACCATGTGGAAAATTCTGAGGGGAGTCGTATGAAGCCAGTTTTCACCACCAATCGCATCAAGTTGCTGGCGCTCGCGCTGGCATCTATTGCAGCCGGTCTCGGTAGTCAGGGCGCGGTGGCCCAGCAGGCCCAGCAGGCGGCTCCCGAGGAGGGGCTGGAAGAGATCATGGTCACCGGTTCGCGCATCCGCGCCGTCGACGGCATGACGGCCCCGACGCCGGTCACTGCCCTGACCATTGGTGAACTCAATGACTTCAACCCCGGCGGTACCGTCGCATCGCAGATGGACCAGTTGCCGCAGTTCTTCGATACGGCCACCGCACAGCGCGGTGGTCTCGGTGGCGGTGGCATCAGTACCGTGGCAGGGGGGTCCTATCTGAACCTACGCGGCATGGGTGCCAACCGCACGCTGGTGCTGGTCGATGGCACGCGTGTCGCTCCAGCGGATGCCCAGGGCAGTGTCAACGTCGACATGTTCCCGAGTGCGCTGATGCAGCGTGTGGACGTCGTGACCGGCGGGGCCTCCGCCGCGTACGGTGCGGACGCCGTTGCCGGCGTAGTGAACTTCATCATCGACCGCGAGTTCGAGGGGCTGCGCACCCGCGTGTCCACCGGCATCACCGAGCGACTGGACGGTGAGAACTACAACTTCAGCGTGGCCGGCGGTACCTCGCTGCTGGACGGCAAACTGCACGTGGTAGGCTCGATGGAAGCCCGCCAGATCGATCAGGTGGGCAACGATGCCGACGCCAAGAACCGTCTCGACAACTGGATGGACTGGGGCTTGGTGCGGAATCCGAAGTGGGTATCGGCGACGGCCACGCCCAATGAGCCGCAGCGCATCACCGTGCCCTACGTGTTCAGCGCCCAGCAGAACCCGCAGGGTCTGCTCATCGACACCACGCCCGGCTTCCAGTACCGCAACTGGACCTTCACCGATGACGGTAAACAGTTGCGTCCGTTCGCATTCGGCGACTACGCCTCGATCAGCGGCGCCGGTGCCCAGCAGAACCACTCCGGCGGTCAGGAATACAAGTACTTCGACCAGTCGTCGCTGCGCGGCCCGCGCGGCTTCGACGTGGCCCAGCACTCATTCTTCGGTGCCGTCAAATACGACGTCAACGAGCGCCTGCGCCTGACGGCTCAGGCCGCTGCTGGTCGCAGCGAGTCCAACCTTTACGGCCAGCGCGCCAACATGGCCATCGCTGGTGCCCTCTACTCCTACAAGATCTACCGCGAAAACCCCTACCTGCCCGCGGCTCTCGCCACCGAAATGGACCGGCTGAAGATGCCGATGGTGCGGATGTCCACTGGCGGCATGATCGAAGGTCCGGGTCTCATCAACATCTATAACAACCGCGGCGATCGCAGTATCCAGCAGTCGGAAATCTATACGCTGGGCTTCAACTTCGACATCAACGACAAGTGGAACCTGGACGGCAAGTACCAGTACGGCGAGTCGAAGGTGTCCACGGGCATCCTCAACGTGCCGCGCATCGACAAGTTCTTCATGGCGATGGATGCCGTGCGTGATCCGGCCACCGGCCAGATCGTCTGCAACATCGCCCTGCGCAATCCCAGCGCCGCGGAACTCAAGCAGTTCATGGCAGGCAAGCTGCTGCCCAGCCCGATCGATCCGCTCGGTGTGCCTGCCGATTCGCCGATCGGTCCGATGAACCCGAAAGAGTGCGTGCCCTTCAATCCCTTCGGCATCGGCAATGCCAACCAGGCCGCCAAGGACTGGATCCTCGACCAGGAGAAGAAGCAGCAGCGTCTGCTGGAGCAGGACTTCGCCGAACTGCTGCTTACCGGCGAGCTTTACGAAGGGTGGGGCGCTGGTGCCATCACTGCGGCCTTCGGTCTCACCTGGCGCGATGAAGTGTTCGATCAAGTCAACCGCCCCGAGTTCGGTGAGCGTGGCCTGCTGAACGCACCGGCCCTTGGCATCCGCGCCATCCCCGATGGTTTCGCCGGTGCCGGCAACCGCTCCTTGCATCCGTTCTCCGCGATCGGCGTGGGCGGCGGCGCCAAGGACGTGTGGGAGTGGTACACCGAACTCAACGTCCCCATCTGGGAGTGGGAGTCGGGTCAGCGGGTTGGTGGCTCCATGGCCTACCGCAGCTCCGATTACTCCGGCGCGGGTCGGCAGGAAAGCTGGAAGATCGGCATGGAGGCGCAGTTGCTCGATTCCCTGCGTCTGCGCGCGACCAAGTCCAGCGACATCCGCGAGCCGAACTTTGCCGAGGTGTTCCTGACCGGTACCGGTGGCGGCAGCGTGCAGGACCGCTTCCGTGCCAACGAACAGAACAACGCGCTCACCATTCTGGCCACCTCGAACCCCGCGCTCGGCGCCGAGATTGGCGACACCGTCACCGGCGGTATCGTCTGGCAGCCGATGTTTGCGTCATGGGTGGAAGGTCTGCAGGTCTCGCTCGACTGGTACGAAATCAACCTCAAAGGGGCGGTCGCACCGTACGGTGCCCAGCGCATCGTCGACGACTGCTTCGCCACCGGTGCTGCGAGTGCGTGCAACCTGATCCAGCGTCTGCCGCCCGTGCCTGGTGATGCCGTCAGCGCCACGATCGGGCCCATCTCCCGCATCCTCAACCAGAACATCACCGCCGACCTCGCCCAAACCCGCGGTGTGGATCTCGAAGTGGGCTACCGACTCGAGCCGAATTTCTTCGGCAATCAGGACGAAACGCTGAGTCTGCGTGCCATCCTCGGCCAGTTGGGCGAGAACTCCACCACCACGGCCGCCGGTACCACGCAGGATCTCGCCGGCAGCCAGACTCGTCCGGAAATCTCGGGCGTGATCAGCAGCAACTACAACGTCGGCAGCTGGGGCTTCATGCTGCAGGCGACCTACTACGATTCGGTGATGAACAACTTCACCTGGGTCGAGGGTCGCGATGTCGACGACAACTGGATCGCATCCAACACGACCTACAACTTTGCCGTGTCGTACCAGGGTGAAACGAGCAACGGCGCCACCTGGCGCACCGCGTTCAACATCACCAACCTGTTCGACCGCGATCCATCGATCGTTGCCGGTGCCGGCGGCCAGAGCATCATTGCAGGGCATGATTCTCTCGGTCGTCGTTATCAGCTGAGCCTCAACTACGACTTCTAGACAGTCGAAGATTCCGGTGTAAGCTGTCGCCGGATCTGTTTTCCTTCACCGATGGCGTGGCCTTTGCGGGCTCGCCATCGGTTTCTTGTTTCTGGTTGCTGCTCACCCGGGCACTTCCTGTTCCTTGCCCGGCCTGCGCCTCTGCGCCTTGACACTGCACCGGCCGACCTGCCTACACTGCCTCGCCCATCCACCGTTTGTTTCGGCGTTTTGCAGAGGTGAATCATGCAAGAGAGCAATGCACAGCCCGAGGAAGTCGTCGCGCGGCAACGCGCCGTGCTCGTGGGTCTCGCCGCAGCTGCGGTGCTGGTGCTGCTGGCACTGCTGTGGTGGCTCAGTGCCGACCCGGCAACGGAAACGGCCAATGCGCCGGCCGCCGCCGAGGTGAGCCCGGCCACAGCGGAACCCGCCGCTGCGGCAGCCACTGATCCCGCCTTCGACTACCGGACGCTGCCAGCGCCCGTGCCCACGGTGGGCATACCCGGCGATGCCAGCGCCAATCGCGACCAGGGCGGTGAGCGCGTCATCATCAACGGCGCCTTGCTGGGTGAGCTGGAGGCCGAAGCCGAGGCCAAGCAGGCGGAAGCCGGCGAGGTCGAGCTGCAGAAACCGCTGTAACGCCCTCTGTCACGCGCGTCGTCAGCGCGGCAGCAAGCCGAGGAAGTGGTCGAGGATCATGAAGTGGTCGTCGTGCAGGCGGCTCTCCAGCGCGGCCAGTTCCTCGAAGGCAAACCAGCGTGCACTCGCTGCGTCATCGGCACCCCGCACGTCGGGCAGTGAGCCTGCGGTCAGCGCATAGTGCCAGACATGGGTGATCACGCGACCGAGCTGGCTACGCTGCGGATGGTCGAAGACTGCCTGTCCCCGCAGTTCGCCCGACGCTGGCAGGACGCGGAGCTGGGTTTCCTCGCGCAATTCGCGCAGGGCGGCCGCCTGCAACGTTTCCTGCGGTTCCACGAAGCCACCGGGCAGGGCCAGCCGGCCCTTGCCCGGAGCCTTGCCACGCTGGATCAGCAGCACGTGGCGGCAGCAGGTCACCAGCGTATCGACGGTCACGAAGACCGGCGGATAGGGGGCATGGCGCCAGGCCGTCTGATGTGCCTGCAACGCTGCCTGCTCTTCACAGAGCATGGCGTGCGCCGGGCTGCCAAGCCAGGACTGCAGGAAGTCCAGCGTACTGGCCGGCATGAGCGCCGCCAGCGTCGCGAGCGCGCGCCGCGCTGCCGCCGGCGTCTGCCACAGAACCTCGCGGATCTGTGCCGCATCGATGGCGGCCTGGCGGGGCAGGTCGCTCAGGGTCCAGTCCGGAAAGAGTCGCAGGTAGCTGCTGCTGGCATCCTTGCCATGACCGACCAGCCGGATCGCGGCGTCGCCGAGACCGGCTGCCGTCAGCGCAGCGCCGACCGCGCGCACCACCGCCGTGGCCCAGCGTGCTTCGTCGTAGTAGTCACGCAGGGCTACCACTGACAAGCTGGCACGCTCTTCTTCGGCAAGCGCGGCCAGGATCAGCTGGCAGCGTTCGGCGAAGCTCCACGGATTTTTCGGTGAAGCGGCCGCGTGGGCTGATCCCAGCACCAGGACGCAGTGACCGTCGCCGGCGAGCGCCGCGCGCAGCAAGGCGAGGTGGCCGACGTGGAAGGGTTGGAAGCGGCCGATGAGGACGCTCGCCACCGGGCGCTGCGGCGTTGGCCGGGACGGGTTCATGGCTGCAGTCGCTGGCGGCGAAACGCCCCAGAGGCTGTCGGGTGCGAATGGCGTACTGTGGACATAGGGCGCAGGTCTCGGAAGCAGTGCCGCGATTATAGGGGGCCTGCGACCGAAACCGCTGTTGCGCGGCGCCCACCGCGCCGCGAGCGGATGCCGACAGTTCGCTTGCCGCTGTCCTGATCGGCACGCAGAATGCCGGCTGCCCCGATCGAACCGCCGCGAGGTCCCCATGCAGCCAACACCGAAAATCGCCGTCGTTACCGGTGCCAGCAGCGGCATCGGCAAGGCCGCAGCCGAGGGGCTGCACGGCGCTGGCTGGACTACGGTGCTGCTCAGCCGCAGCGGCGATCTGCTGGCAGAGCAGGCAGCCACCCTGTCAGCCCGGCGCCCCGGCAGCGCACTGCCGATCGTCTGTGATGTGGCCGATGCCGCGGCAGTGGCAGCGGCGTTCGCCGACGTGGAGCGCCGCTACGGCCGGGTCGATCTGCTGTTCAACAATGCCGGGATCGGCGGCCCTGCCGGTTGCATCGATGAAGTACCGCTCGATGGCTGGCAGCGCACGGTCGACACCAATCTGCACGGCGCCTTCCACTGCGCGCGCGAGGCGTTCAGTCTCATGAAGCGCCAGCAACCGCAGGGAGGTCGCATCATCAACAACGGATCCATCGCTGCCCACACGCCCCGCCCGCGCAGCGTTTGCTATGCCGTCACCAAGCATGCGATCGCCGGGTTGACCAAGTGCCTCAGTCTCGATGGCCGGGCCTACAACATCGCCTGTGGCCAGATCGACATCGGCAACGTTCGCACCGACATGACATTGCCGATGACGCAGGGCATGCTGCAGGCCAACGGGGAGCGCCGCCGCGAGCCCGTCTTCGAGCTGCCGGAAGTCGTGTCGGCCCTGCTCTATATGGCCGGGCTGCCGCTGGAGGCCAATGTCCAGTCCATGACAGTCATGGCAACTGCCATGCCCTTCATCGGCCGGGGCTGACGCTGCCCGTTGCACCAAGGCACGCTGCCGTGCAGGCCGCCATTCCATCATCGCTAGCTGTTTATTCTGGCAGGAGGCAAATCATGAAGACCGTGCAAGCGTGTAGCGGGATCCGCGCT
>DAIRDB010000107.1:0-6187 GCA_036796405.1 Gammaproteobacteria bacterium
GGACACCTCTACGAGCCGGTCGAGGAAAACCCGATGCTCGGTTTCCGCGGCGCCTCGCGCTATGTCGCTGCCTCCTTCCGCGACTGCTTCGAACTGGAATGCCGGGCGCTGCGTCAGGTGCGCGACAGCATGGGGCTCACCAACGTGGAGTTGATGATCCCCTTCTGCCGCACGCTCGATGAAGCCCGGCAGGTCATCGACCTGCTGGCCCGCCAGGGGCTGGTGCGCGGTCAGAACGGGTTGCGTCTGATCATGATGTGCGAGATCCCGTCTAACGCGCTGCTGGCCGAGCAGTTCCTGGCCTACTTCGACGGTTTTTCCATTGGCTCGAACGATCTCACCCAGCTCACGCTCGGCATCGATCGCGATTCGGCGCTGGTGGCCGGTGCCTTCGATGAGCGTAACGAGGCCGTGAAGGCGCTGTTGGCCATGGCCATCGACGCCTGCCGCCGGCAGGGCAAGTATGTCGGCATCTGTGGCCAGGGTCCGTCTGACCATCCGGACCTTGCCAAGTGGCTCATGGAGCAGGGTATCGACAGTATCTCGCTGACACCCGATTCCATCATCGCTACCTGGTTTTTTCTGGCAGGAGGCAAATCATGAAGACCGTGCAAGCGTGTAGCGGGATCCGCGCTGGCGTGTCCGCACTGCTGCTGTGGCTGTTCACCGTGGCCACGGCCGAGGCGCAGACGCCGGCCTGGCGTGGGGCGTGGGTGGCGGATCTCGACGATGTGCGGCACATCCTCTACCTCGTGCTGCAGCAGGACAGACTCAGCGGCTTCTACTGTGCCGACTGCAGCAACCCCGACAATCTGGCCTTCATCGATGACGGTGTCATCGGCAGTGACAAGCTCGCGTTCTCGCTGTTTCGCAGCGAAGAAGACGGCACCAGCATGGAGGTGCGCGCCGAACTGCAGCTGCTGGAGGGAGCCGTGTTGCTGAGTCTCGGCCAGCCGGCCGTGCTGCTGTCGCTGCGCCGGGAACCGGCGCCACCGCCCGCCGCCGCACCGGCTCCGCGCGCACCGGCGCCGCCGCGCGTGCTGCCGTCCGAGCCGGAATTGCTGTCGGTGGATCGCGTGGCTGGTCTCTGGTTGGCGGGTAGCGAACCAAACAAGCAGTACTTCATCTTCAAGCCGCACCGCGGTGGCTTGCGCGGCATGGTCTGCGGACCCTGCGGGTCGGCGCAGGCCTTCGCCCCGCTGGAAAACGTGCGCATCGACGGCAGCACGCTCAGCTTCGACATCGTTCACGAAGACAACGGCTTCGGTTTTGCCGAGCACGGTCCCTTCCGCAACCTCACCAAGGCCAGCATCGCCATGAATGAAATGCAGTTATCCACGGTTGCAAGTTACGCCCCGGACGCGGCACCCTTCGAGATGACCCTGCTTGGCCCCGTGCGTTACCGGCCACCGCGCCGGGACTGACACTGGTGTGCGTGCAGCGGCCGCGCCAGGCGCTCGACCCAACAACAAAAGAAGACAGGGGAAACACATCATGCTGCAACTTCAGGCCCTGCGATGCATACCCGGGCTGCTACTGGCCAGCCTGTTGCAGGCCGCCGAGCCTGCCAGTGTGGGGCGCGGTGCGCCCGATCCGCTGATACCGCCCGACATCGTCGGATCCGAGGGCAAGGGCTATTTCACCGGGGCCGGCATTCCGGCAGACAACGCGCCGATCTTCGCGGCGCGGGATGGTGCCGTGCCTGACGGCATCGAACCGCTGGCGCTCGACATCTTTTCCACCCGCGACTTCTACCAGGATCGCGCGCTCTGGAGCGATCCGCGCTATTACCGCTGCAATTCCGCCGTCGGGCTGGAGCAGATCTGGGGCGCCTACGAGGTACCGCTGATCGGTGACGATCCACCGCGGACGGCTGCCTGGGGTTTCTGCGATCGTGACTACCCGCGCGAGCAGATCGTCAGTCCCTATGGATTCGCCACGGCGAAAGCGCACTTCGAGGCGCTGCTGGCGGAGGCCACCGCGAAAGGTGGCCCGACCCGTCACACGGCAGCCACGCTGCCAGCCTGGAGCGGCCGGTATGGCCGCCAACGCGACAAGCGGCTGGCCTGGTTCAACGGCGCCACCCTGCAGATTCCCACTTACCTGTCGCTGCTGACGCCCGACTACCAGCAGCGTTTCGTGCAGCAGATGTACCACTACTCCGGCGACAACAGCGCGCAGTGGCCCGGTTCCTACTGCTGGCCGGAGGGATTCATGCGCAGGCTCGCCCAGTACGGCGGTGCCAGCGTGCAGTTGCTGCTGACGCCCGACCTGGTGCTCGACATGCGCAACGCCGCCAAGACGCTGGTCACGCAGATCCACATCGGTCGCAGATTCAACGAGGAGGGCGTGGTCCCGCGCCTTGGCCCGGACGTGCCACAGTGGTTCGGCGAGACCATCGGTTTCTGGGATGGGGAGGCGCTCATCACCTGGACATCCAACGTGCAGGGCTGGATCTCCCACGGTGGCTTCGAATACAGCAGCAAATTGCAGTCGATCGAAATCTATACGGCGCGCAAGGATGCGGCGGGCGCGCTGCTGGGGCTGCACCATGAAGTGGTGCTTTACGACCCCGAGGCGCTGGTGGAGCCGGTGCGCATCGTTCACCTGCTGGATCGTCTGCCGGACCAACAGACTCTCGACCCGCTCACCATCATGGAGTGCATCCCGCAGAGCTTTCCGGTCAGCGGCGTGACCACGCCCATGTCTCCCGGGCAGGTGGTGGAGTATCGCGTGCCGGACATCTTCGGGCGGCCCTGGGCGAAGATCTGGGAGGAGTACCACGAGCAGGGCATGCAGCGTCCGCAGCCAGCCAAGAGCCGCTTCGGACTCTGACGAACACCAGGAGGAATCAGCACCATGTCATCGTTGAATCGCGCCACTGTCACTGCTGCCTGTCTGGCACTGCTGGGCAGTCCCGCCGGCCAGGCCCATCACTCGTTCGCCATGTATGACTCGGGCAAGACGTTGGTGCTGACCGGCATCATTACCCAGGTCGATCCCAACCCCAATCACTTGCAGGTGTTCTTCGCGCCCCTCAACGCCGCCCGCGATCAGGTGGAAAAGGATGCCCGTGGCGAGCCGGTGGTGTGGGCCGTGGAAATGGACGGCGCGGCCTTGGCGGCCCGCGACGGCATCACCGTCAACGGCCTGCCACGCGGCACCATCGTCAGCGTAGGACTGCATCCGCTGCGCAATGGCCATACCGGCGGTGGTCGGGGTGAAAACGGTTTCTACAAATGCCCGGCCGACACACCACCGGCGCCCGGCAAGCACTGTGATTCCGTGGCGGGCGCCGTGGCGCTGGGCGAGGGCAGCCTGCAGGCCGTGCCCTGAGGCCGTTGCCGGGGCCGCTGGGCCCTCAGCGCTTGTCTACCACCACGCGGCCTTCCTTGATCACCACCTGCGTGGTCAGCCACTCCCAGTAACCCGCCAGCGGGTCGCCGTCGAGCAGGATGATGTCCGCCAGCTTGCCTTCCGACAGTTCACCGAGGTCATCTCCGCGCTGGATGTACGAGGCCGTGTTGGGGCCCAGCATTTTGAGCAGGTCGCGCGGCGAGAACATCACGCTGAGGATTTTCAGTTCATGGGCGAGTCCGGCAAGCGGTGCGTACTGCGTGTCGGTGCAGTAGCCGAGCACCACCCCTGCGTCCCACAGCGTGCGCGCATTGACCGGCGCATGACCAGCCTCCTGCCCCAGGTCGAGTTCCGGCACGCGCGAGGTGGCGGGAATCGAGGACGGCCAAGGCTCGCCATTGCGGAAGCGCGGAACGTTGTCATCGGCGTAGATGCCGAACACCGGTGAGCCGAAGCCGACCGTGCTCAACACCTTCACACCACTTGCGGCCATGCGCTCGGCCATTTCGCGCGAGAGGAAATTCTTGTTGGTGACGTGGACCAGCAGCGGCACGCCGGCTTCCACTGCGGCCATGGTGGACTGGTGGCTCACGGCATGGACCTGCACCAGCACGCCGACCTTGCCGGCTTCGTCGAGAATGGCGCGCAGCACGCGTAGTTCCTGCTCGCTCGGTCCAGGAAAGGAGGTCAGGGTGATCTCACCGGTGAACTGCACGCCCTGAGCGGCCAGGCTGCGGACCTCGGCGCGCGCCTGCTCCTCCGTCTGCGCCAGACTCACCCGGCCCGAGGGCAGGATGCGCGGGCCGTTGATCTCTCCGCGTTCGATGCGGTCACGCAGCACGAGGTTACCGTCGGCCGGTCCACCGCCCGACAGCAGGGTGGTATAGCCTGCCTCGAGGAAAGCCTGCATTTCCTCGCGCTCGTTAGGGCCGGTGTTGAAGTGGCGGTGGGCATCGATGAAGCCGGGCAGCGCCGTCAGGCCTGCGGCATCGATGACGCTGCCGCTCAGCGTGGCCGGTGCACCCGCGGCCACTGTAGCGATGCGGCCGCCACGCACCACGATGTGACCGTTGTCGATCACCGTGGCATCGGTCGTGATGATGCGGGCGTTCACCACGGTCAGGTCCTGCGCCGGCAGGGTGGGCCCGTAAGCCAGCAAGGTGGCCAGCAGCGCGGTGCGGGTCAGTGTCTTCATGCAAGTCTCCCTCCCCTGGGGGAACGTTTGCCGATCGCGGGTCGGCTCTCCCTGCTCCTGCCGTCAGGCGGTGCGCACCTCAGCGACCGGTTGCCGTGCCGACTTCAGGTCCTCCAGCATCATGTACAGGCAGGGGATCAGAAACAAGGTGATCACCGTGGCGAAGGCCACGCCGAAGGCCAGTGAGGTGGCCATCGGGATCAGGAACTGCGCCTGCATGCTGGTCTCCAGCACGATCGGCACCAGGCCGAAGAAGGTGGTGATGGAGGTCAGCATGATGGCGCGGAAGCGGGCCGCCCCTGCGCTGTGCACGGCATCCAGCACCGGAGTTCCCTCCGCGCGCGACTGGTTGATGTAGTCGAGCATGACGATGCTGTCGTTCACCACCACACCCGACAACGCGATGATGCCGAGCAGCGACAAGAAATTGAGCGGGATGCCGAGCAGCCAGTGGCCGGCAATGGCACCGATGATGCCGAAGGGAATCACCGACATGATCACCAGCGGCTGCGAGTACGACTTGAGTGGGATGGCCAGCAGGGCGTAAATGCCGAAGAGTGCGAGGATCATGCCACGGATCATGTCCTGCACCAGGCTTTCCTGCTCCGAGGTTCCACCGTCGGTACGATAGTCGACCGCCGGGTAGCGCTGGAACAGGGCCGGCAGGAAGTTGCCGGTCAGGTCGTCCACCACCTCACCCGGTTCCACTTCGCTTTCGATAACGTCGGCACTGAGCGCCACCGAGCGCTCGCCCTCGACGCGGGTGATGCGGGCATAGCCCGGCTGCTGGCTGTACTCGGCAACGGTAGGGAAGGGAGTGAGCTGGCCTTCTGCCGTCCTGATGTACAACCCATCAAGGTCGCCGACCGACACACGCTCCTGCTCGGGATAGCGCACCATCACCCGCAACTCGTCGTCTCCCCGCTGGATGCGCTGCGCCTGGCTGCCGTAGAAGGCGCTGCGTACCTGGGTGGAGATGTCGTTGAGGGTGAGACCCATCACCTCGGCCTGCGGCTTGATGGCGAGGCGCAGTTCGTCCTTGATGTTGACGGCTTCGTTGCGGATGTTGATGAGTCCGCTGTAGGTGCGCAGCTTGGCCTCCAGTTCGTTGGCGGCGGCGGTCAGCTGGGTGGCATCGTCGCTCACCAGCTGGAAGGAAATGGGGCTGCCGCCGAACTGGATACCACCGGCGAACACCAGCTGCTTGAGTCCGGGCATGTCACCCACATAGCCTTCGAGGAAGGCGGTCAGCTCGTCGGAATCCACCTGGCGAGCCACGTCCTTGTCGAGTTCGAGCGCGGCAATGCCGCTGGCGGCGTTCTGGCTCACGATAAGGAAGTGGTCCACCACGCGCGTCGACAATTCCCCGGTTTCGCTGTCCATGAACTCGAAGCGGCCGTTGAGGGCCTGCGCTGCCTGCTCCAGCTTGGCCAGGGTGTTGCGCAGCTGCACCTCGGGACTGCCCTCGACCATGGTCACGCGCGCCTCGATGGTGTCGCTGGGGATTTCCGGCAGGAACACCACGCGCACGAAACCGCCGCCGACGATACCCACCGACAGAATCAGCAAGGCCACGAAGCCGGCCAAGGTGGTGTAGCGGTTGGCTACGCACCAGCGGTTCCACGGCAGGTAGTA
>DAIRDB010000108.1:0-6127 GCA_036796405.1 Gammaproteobacteria bacterium
GTGGTTTTCCTCTGCAATTCGTTGTTTTTAGTGACCTTCATGTGCGACTTCATTAACGCGTAATGACTTTTACTGAATGTACTGCGGTTTTTCTTTTTGTCCCCGGCAAGTCTGACAGCTGACCTACTCTGGATACATCGTACTGGCTCCACCCATGGCGTCCTCCAGTTGCAGCCCGTAGCGCTGGGCATACTCTTCAAGGAAGGGGTTTTTTCCGGGGAGGTAGTGGGGAACGAAACCGGCATCACGCTCGATTTCCACGGCAGGTTCACAGGGATAGGGATCTATGGAAAACCTCGGATCAAGACGGTAGTTGGTCGTTCTGATGAACGGTTCTTCGAGATAAAGGGGGTCCTTGATGACGGTCACGATGGTCAGGTGCTCGTCATGGATTATGTAATGCTCCTGATGCTCAGCCTGATCACTGCGAGGTACACCGTTGCGTCTGACGTAGGACGCTTTCAGGTGGGTGGTGTGTACGTTCAACATGTTGCCGTCCCACTCCCCGAGCGAAAAACCCTGCCAGCTATGCTGCGCGTGCTCTGATGGGCGGGGTCGACCGTCCAGGTAAATCGTGCGCTCGGGCGCCTGCCACTCTCGCCGCATTTGCAGCGCCGTCGTCCGCTGGCTCGCCCGATCTATCTCTTGCCACACGCGCAGATCGGAAAAGCGATTTCCGTAATCTGACGGATGCGGACGGCACTGGTACTCGGGCATGGCCAGTTGGGCCGGATCCCAGGTAAGCGCCCTGTAGCGGGCCTCTGCATTCAGCGGTATACCGGCATACTCCGCAATGTCCGGACCCGGAATGCGCTCCGGAAAATCCTCATGGATGAGAATTGCCCAGCCACCCGTCAGATCCTGCGCAGGACTGAGACTGGCTTGAGCCAGCAGCAGAGAAGGAAGCAATACCGTGCGTAAAAAGGAGAATTGCGGTTTGGTCATGTCACTTTGCTCGTTGCTCTACGCTGTGCAGCATCAGGGTTTCCAAGTACAAAAGTACCGGATGTTTATTGCCGGCGATCATCGCTTGTCCACCATGATCTTTCCCTCCTTGATGACCATGGTGACCTTGAGCAGGTCATAGAGATCATCCAGCGGATTACCATCGAGCAGTACCAGGTCGGCATACAGGCCTGGCCGGAGCGAACCGATCTGATCCTGCATCCTGATATTGATGGCGGCGTTCTCTCCCATAATTTTCAGGATGTCACGCTCGGAAAACACAAGATGCAGGGACTTCAACTCATGTTCGAGTGTGAGTGCAGGCGCAAATCGCGTATCGGTACCAAAGCCATAGACAACGCCAGCCTCCCAGAGCAACCGCGCGTTCACCGGACCCTGGCCTGCACTGGAGAGGGTATTCCAAGGAAACGGTTCGCCATCGCGAAAAATCGGAGTGTTATCTTCCGCGAAAAAAGGCACGAAGATTCCAAGGGTGGACGTCATCGGTATGCCGGCGTCTGCAATGAGCTGTGCTTCTTCCAGGCTGAGTTGCCCGATGTGCGGCGTGTGTACCAGGGTTGCCACGCCACCGGCCGCTACGGCCGCCAACGTGTCTTGCACCGTCACCGCATGCGTCACGGTGGGAAGTCCGAGCGCTTTTGCCTGCTGAGCTATCAAGCCCAAGGTACGAGTCTCAGGTCCCTCGGGCGTCGCGACAATCACGGTCTTGACTGCATCGAAGCCGGCATTGGCGATGTCGCTTACGCGCTGCGCAGTGGCGGCCTCCGGAATAGCAGTGGCTGCAGTGGTCGGGCGCAGCGGGGGACGTGAGACGTCAGTGCGTGCAGGATCATCGTCTCCGCCGGGAGGTTCGCTGATGGCGAGAGGCGCTCTACCGGCCGCCAGTATGCGGGGACCTGCGATGTCACCTGCCGCTGTCCTTTTTCTCAGCTCAAGAATTTCCGTCTGCGGATCTCCGGCTGAGAACACCGTGGTGAAGCCTGCTTCAAGGAAGGCTTGCATATGTGACGCCGCATCATTGGACAACCACGCGGCTGGTTCTCCCTGAATGATGTGACGGTGAGCTTCGATGAACCCTGGCATCACCGTCCTGCCACCAGCATCGATCAGCAAGGCACCTTCAGCCATGATCGGTGTTGCACTGATCTGGTCGATTCGGCCATTGCTGATCAGGAGGTAGCCTCCTTCGATATCTGTACCGCTTCCATCCAGGAGATGAGCATTGCTAATGAGGACTTGGCCTGTCTCGGACACTGTCCCGGAAGGCTGACCAACCAGCCCCGCAGGAGCAGGAGCCTCGGCAGCGTCGCGCGAACAGGCGGCGGCAAAAAGTACCAACAACGTTGCTGCAACGGTTCGCACTGCTATCAGGTTATGAGCGGTCATGGCTGAGTTTCTCCGCTGTACTGTCGGACGAATGCTGGCAGTTGCTTAGTCGTTGAATCTGTCGCCTTCCTTGACAGGGCCCCAGTCCGACACGCAGGGCTCCGGATTCCAAGAACTGTCATCAGCAAGCCGCTTGAAGCTTGAGCTGACAACGAACTTCTGGGTGAAGTAGCGCGGATCCTCCACGACTGTCGTCACGGTAAACCATTGCTCACCAAAACTGACATGCTGGTCGAACCACTCGGTGATGATGGCGTCTTCACTGTAGGGAACGCCATTACGTCTCACATAGCCGGCGGTCATGTTGCGTGTGACGACCTTGAGGGAACGGTCGTCCCAGGACGCCAGAGACGAGCCTTGCAAGGTACCTTCACCTGCCAACTCGGCAGGGTCGAAATGAAACATCCTGACTTGTTCACCCTTGTCCGTCTCAAGACGCAAGCTGTTGCCATCCTCCCAGGAAATTCGCACCCGTGATGGCATCCGCATGATTCCGCCTGCACCGTACGCTCTGCACTGGTTACCAGAAGCCCGATCTGCTTCCGGATCCCAGCTGTCTGCCACTCTGCGTGCTTCTGGTGTCAGCGGCAGACTGGCATAGTCGCCTTTCGCTGGGACCACCATGCGCCATCTCCAATCCTCCGTAACAACGGAAATCCAGGTGCCCGACAGGTCAACCGGTGCGACATCCCTCGGTTGAGTAACGACCGCCGACTCGCGCGCGTCCTGAGCATGCAGGACACTGCCCGATGCTGATATCAGTGCCACAAGAAGAGAGGAAAATGGGCCAGGAAATATTCTTTTCGTGCTGTTCATCGTGAACTCTCAATTGGAGTTGTCATGACATGGGATTCTGCAGGAGTCGTCCGGAGCTCAGTTGTACTCTTGGCCCCAGGTCCAACCATCCGAAGGGCGGCGTATGGAAACGAGGCGCATCCTGTGATCCGCTGCATTTCTCCCGGGATTGCCACTGATGACGACCTTATCACCTGGCACGAGAGTGCCCCGGCTGACGCCCGAGCCTTCCAGGGCGGCCGCGCCGGCCCATTCGATCAGGTACCGGATTTTTTCACCGGAACTTTCAGTCACCATCACTTGAATGGTCGCGTGGGGATTCCTGTACAGGAACGCAACGACCTCGCCCTGCAACTCCGTTTCGACGTCCACGTTGTAGGTTGCTGGAAATGAATGGTGACCATACGCGGTGACTGCCATGGTCAGTACCGAGAAACCCAGCAGAAAAAACTTTGCCAATTTCATCTTCAATCCCTCTTAAAAGTACTTAGTTCGCCTGAACGCCGTCATAAACGGCCTCGATGAACATCTGAGTTGTCCAGAATCCCGTGTCGCGTCCATAGCGCGCGTCATAGTCCCTCGTGGGTGCTGCTGCCAGCACTTCCTCGAGAGACATTCCACTTTCTCGCAGCGCTTTTATCCGATCCCGAATGATGGTCACCATGTCGCGGTATTCCACGACGTCCGCCTCATCTGCCAAACGCCCGTGGCCCGGGATGACCAGCGTACCGCCCTCCTGCTTGGCGCGGGGGATCGTGATGTCAAGGATGGTATTGAGTGCAGCGATGACACCATTGATGCTGCCCCCTTTGGATTGGTCGATGAATGGGTACATCGTCGTCGTGAAGACATCGCCGGTCGCCACTACATCGGACTTGCGGAACCAGACAATCACATCCCCGTCGGTGTGGGCGTTAGGTTGATGCAGAACCTCGATACCCTCGCCATTGAAATACATGTCCTTGCGATCAACGAAAAAGGTCTCGCTCGGCCAGCTCTCAACCGGGTAGTCCTCAGCGACCATGTTGTTGAGAACACTCTCGAAGGCGATCACTTGCGCTCCTTCTCCAGCGTCCTCTTGCAGCCTGGCAACATTGCCGCCGGTGATTGTCGACCCACGTGGAGCCAATACTGCATTTCCACCAACATGGTCTGGATGGGAATGCGTGTTGATGATGTACCGAATGGGAATGGATGAAAGCTGGGAGATTTTCTCGAAGATCTTGTCTCCGAGTTCTGCATACTGGGTGTCGACGAGCAAGACTCCATCACTTCCGGTCTGTACCGTGATGTTCCCGCCCTCGCCCACCAGCATGTAGATGCCATCGCGGACAGGCAGAACTTCAATTTCCACGCTGTCGAAATCTGGTTGCCCCAGTGCCGGTAATACCCAAAACGCGAGGGTTCCCAGAGTGAAAGTTCTTGAAAATCGGCTCATGGCATCATCCGTGGAAGTTTGTCTGGAAATGGGCAATGTGCATTTGGCATTACTTCGGATACATCGTCTGGGCTCCACCCAGTGAAGCATCCAGCTCTATGCCATAGCGGGTGGCGTACTCACCATTGAAAGGGTTCTGGCCGGGAAGGTAGTGCGGCACGTAGCCTCGTTCCCGCTCTATCTCCACCGCCGGACTGCAAGGATAGGGGGCGATCACAAGTTTCGGATCAATGATGTAGTTGCTGCTGCGAATGAAGGGTTCGGTGAGGTAGTCCGGATCCTGCACGACAGAAATGATCGTGAGGAATTCTCCATGTCGAATGTAGTGTTCCTGCAACTCGGCCTCATCGCTGCGTGGGATACCGTTTCGCCTGATGTAGCCTCGTTTCAAATCTGTGGTGAGGATGTTCAGCATGTTGCCGTCCCAGTTCCCCAGTGAAAAACCCTGCCAAGCATGCGGGGCGTGGGACGATGGACGCTGGCGCTGATCCATGTAGATGGTGCGCTCAGGCTCCTGCCACTCTCTGTGAGTTCGCCATGTCACTGTCCTTTGGCTGGCAGCATCCACCTCTTGCCAGATCCTCAGGTGGGAGTGTCTCGAGCCATAGTCGGCGGGATGGGGACGGCATTGGAACTCGGGCATTGCCAATTGCGCCGGATCCCAGGACATGCCGGCAAGCCGTGCCGCATCGTTGATGGGAAGTCCCACGAACTCCATGATGTCAGGCCCCGGGCCACGTTCTGGCTGGTCTTCATGGACGAGGGCGCGCCAGTTACCCGAGAGATCAAACTGCGCGGCCACTTCGGAGCTCGCCACACCAAACAGGCAGCCCGATACGACTGGGAGCACCAAAACGGAACTTAATGCGAATCTCACCTCGATCCCCTCCACTACTCTGGTGAACTCTGTTATCGCGAAGGGAGACTGCTCTGGCTTCTTGTGCGCCATGAACGTCTTGATCAAAGCCGGAGTCGACTTTGTATCCCCTATGACAGAATCCCAACTGAGTTCGCACAGCGAACATTATTGTTTTTTTGCGAACATGTTGGTTTTTACTGACCCGTAATTTGTTTGTCAACAAATATCCCGAGCGATGAGCACTGTGACGACTCTCGCAGGATGGAGACAGAATCCTCGGACTCGCAATGCTCTGCTCAGTTTGGGCGAATGAGGTGCACGGGGGCAGTTGTCAGGGATTCAAGGCGACGGCAGCGGCTTTGAGCCGAGGCGGCGCACGCCACTAGCGGGACCGCAGGACGCGGAAACGTTTATGGGGAATGGAGGCTGGAGTCGGAATCGAACCGGCGTACGTGGAGTTGCAGTCCACTGCATGGCCACTCTGCCATCCAGCCTAACGCGTGCTTCGGGCCATCATACCGGTAGCGACCGGAGGACCTTACGCAACCCACCCGAACTAAGCTCCCATCGACTTGCGACAACGGCACCGCTGAGCTGACGATCGATCGTGGACCTGTGAAGGACAGACTGGAGCGGGAAACGAGACTCGAACTCGCGACCCCGACCTTGGCAAGGTCGTGCTC
>DAIRDB010000109.1:0-5646 GCA_036796405.1 Gammaproteobacteria bacterium
AACTCAACCCCACGTGGCGCAACTGGGATCATTACGGAATGGCTCCAGTCCGCGTGATCCATGTCGCTGACAGGGAAGCCCCACCGGACATCCACAGACCGTCTGTGGAGCGATTACGGGCCATTGGGCGCATCACTCAGGAGCGTGGGAAGGTCGCGCCAGTGAACCCGGACCCTATCGCAGAAATGACCTGCGGTGAGCGCGAGTATGGCCAAGCGCCCTGCCTGCATTGCAAGCAGCCATTCACCAAGACCGGGCCATCGCATCACGCCTGCTCCGCTGACTGCCGGAAGCAGATCCGCAACGCCTACCAGCGGGCGTACATGAAAACGCTGTCGCCGGAAAAACGGGATGCGGCTCGGGGCAGGCGGAAGAAAGTGAGCGGCGTGCCGGAGGCGCGATGACGGGACAAATGGAACTGCTGTTCGACGGACCAGCCTACGACGCCGACCGGGACCAGGCGCGGCTGACCGGGCAGTGCCGCCGGGTGTTTGCAGCGATGGCAGACCAGCGTTGGTACACCATTTCCGAACTTGAGCGGATGCTCCCCGGCGACTCCTCCAACTCGATCACAGCGCAATTCAGGCACTTGCGGAAAGACCGCTTCGGGGCGCACACTGTGAATCGGCGGTACATAAGCGACGGGCCGGTTGAGTACCAGTTGATCCCCGCAGAGGGATTCGATATTTTAAGTTTCGGGGGAGCGGAATCGGCGAGTGCCAGCAACGGCTCCTCAGGCGTCGGAAGCGCCGCCGCCCGCACCCCGAAAGAGTGGTAGAATAGTGGCTGTGGGTAGCTCCCACGACGGATTTTGGCATACAACCGGGCGGTGGGTCTTGTCCCTCACCGTCCGGGCCATCCTTCCGAATTTAGGGCAAGAGGACAAGAACAATGGAAACTTTCGACGGTGCCACGGCACCTGATAACGCAATGCTTGACGCCGAAGTGCTGGCGCGTGCATCAGCTTTTGACCCGACGCAGCGCATCACAGCGATTCCAACCACGTACAAGGGCTACACGTTCCGCAGCCGAACTGAGGCGCGGTGGGCCGTGTTCTTTGATGCTATGGGTATTGAGTGGGAGTATGAACCGGAAGGGCTGGAGCTTGTCACTGGAGAACGCTACCTGCCTGACTTCTACCTGCCACGGTTCCGATTCTGGGCTGAGGTCAAGCCGTCCGGCGAGATACTGAAGCAGGAACGCAAGGCCATCACGTTTAGCGCGGTGGCTGACTTGGACCTGTTGTTGCTGGTGGGCGGTCCTGACTGTAAGGAATACGATGCCGTGTGCGGGTACGAAACGCATTGGACGTTCTGCTTAGACACCGACTACCACGGCACCGACGACGAAAACCGCTTCTGGTCCTGCGGCGAGTGTACGCACGACTACTCCGAAAAGTACAAACTGGCGATACTTGCGGCCCGTTCGGTGAGGTTCTGATGGCAAGGGCACGCAACATAAAACCCGGCTTTTTCAAGAACGAGGAGCTTGGCGCGATACCAATGGGAGCAAGATTGTTGTTCGTCGGGATGTGGACGCTGGCAGATCGCGAAGGTAGACTCGAAGACAGGCCAGCAAGAATTGCCGCCGAAGTGTTCCCGTATGATCGTGAAATTTGCGTGTCTACGGTGTCAAACTGGATTGACGCGCTTGCTGGTTTCGTGACAAGGTACACAGTAAACGGAGGCAAGTACATTGCAATCAACAACTTTGCAAAGCACCAGACTCCACACGTAAAAGAACAGGCAAGCACGATACCAGCACCAGACTTGCACCAGACATGCACAGTGCAAGCACCGGACATGCCACTACCTACGCAGTTACTTGCACCCCCTGATTCTCTGAATCCCTCTTCTCTGAATCCTGATTCTCTGAACCCAGAGAAAACCATATTGCCTGGTGCCGACGCACCAGCCGACAGGCTTGCCGAGATGGGATGGGTTGGGGTGAGCAAAACGCCAGAAGACGTTTGCGCTGCTATTGCTGCGTTGCGGTGTGACGAGTTCCCCGAGAGTCGGGCGCTGAACTCGCCGTTCATGATCGTTTGCCGCCTAACGTGGTTCGATGACTTCTGGGCGTTCTACTGGCGGAAGGACGACAAGCGAAAAGCGCGGATCAAGTATTTCGAGAAGGTGACCAGCGCCAAACTTCAGGAGGAGGTGGAGAACGCCGTCATTGCACAGGCACCGGAGATGATGGCGCGGGAGAAGCAGCACCGGAAACTGGCGGCAACGTGGTTGCATGGCGAGTGCTGGACGAACGAGCCGACGTTTCTGGACGGTGGCGAATGACCGAGATTGCTGAAGCCGCACTGCGTTACGCAAAACTCGGGCTGGCGGTTATCCCGTTGGTCCCCCACGGCAAAAAGCCGATGTTCAAGGAATGGCAGAAAATTGCCAGTACGGACGAAAAACTGGTGTCGCGGTGGTGGGCGCAAAATCCTGAATCTAATCTAGGGATCGCAACGGGGCCAAACTCCAATTGCTTTGTGATCGACATCGACCCGCAGCACGGCGGGCGCGAAACGCTGGATTCGTTGCTATTGAAGCATGGGCCTCTGCCGCGAACGTGGCAACAGGTGACCGGCGGGGCATACGGAGGTTTCCAGATTTTCTTCCGCTACCCCAATGTGCGGGTTGGGAACAAGCAAGGATGGACACCGTACCCAGGCATGGACGTTCGAGGCGACGGCGGGTTTGTGGTGGCCCCGCCGTCGATTCACCCGGACACTGGCAACCCATATTGCTGGGATGGCGCTAACGAGATCGAGGACGAGCCGCTGGCCGATGCTCCGCTCTGGTTGCTGGATCTTGTAAAAGACGGCGCTCACGAGCATTTGCAGCCTCACAGCAACGTTGAGCCGGTGCCGGATAGGATACCGGGCGGCACGCGACATAAAACGCTTGTAGCCCTTGCTGGGCGCATGAGGCGAATGGGGCTGGTAGCGCCTGAAATACTACCAACACTTCGAGAGTTTAATCGCAGATGTGAACCGGAAAAACCTGATGCCGCGTTGGTTCAGATCGCTGAGTCAATGATGCTTTACCAGCCAGGTGACATGAATTTGGCCAAGACCGCGAACGCACTCTGGCGCGTCACTAAAGCGCGGGAGATGGAGCATGAAGCAGCAAAACAGGCCGAAGCTGCTGAACTTGAAAAATTCGAGGTTAAGGTTGTTGACGGGCTGGAAGTCCACCGGACGCCGCAAACCGAGTTAAATTGCGTTATTGACGGGCTGCTGTTCTACGGCTTGACGATCTTTGCAGGCACTCCGAAATCGGGGAAGTCTTGGGCCGCTCTTCAGATGGCGCTGGCAGTAGCCAACGGAACGCGGTTTCTGGGCGCTCTGGACGTTCTGCGGCCCGGTTTGGTGCTCTACGTGGCGCTGGAGGAAAACGAAGCGCGTACAGGCTCCAGAATGCGAAAGTTACAGCCAGAGGAAACGGTCTACCTGCAAAACATCCGCATGGTCTATTCCATGATGCCGTTGCTGGCTGGAGGGAGGGAGCAACTGGAAGCCTTGCTGACTCAACTGAAGCCGTCGCTGGTAATCATCGACACGTTTACCGCGTGCGTCGGAGATGCGGGAGGGAAGGGGCGAAACGTCTTCCGGTCGGAGTACGCCGAAGTAAACACTCTGCACAAGTTGGCGGAAACGCACCAGACGGCAATGGTGGTAATTCACCACAAGCGCAAGACGCAACCGGGCGCGGCGTCGGGGCTGGACTCTGTGGCAGGGTCTGCCGGGTTCACGGCTGCGGCGGATTCGATTTGGACAATTGACCGGGAAGATACGGGCATTTCGTCAATCTCGGTAACCGGGCGAGACGTTGAGGACCAGACGCTGGCGGTGAAGTTCGACACAGGGGAGCCGTTCGGGTGGTCATGGATGGGGTCTGGTGACGCGGTGAAGTCCATGAAGGCTGAACGCGAGATATGCACGGCGCTGAGGGAAGAAGGAGCGCAATCGGTAGGCAAGCTGGCCATGTTGCTACGGCAGAACGTGAACCAGACGCGTGACATGCTGTACAGCCTGCGTGAACGCGGGTACGTGCAGCGGGATAGCGGGAACAAGTACTTTCTGGTGCCTGAGAATCAGTGGCCAGACGCGAGAGGTGGAGAATGACGACGATGAGAACAGCAGAGGACGCCCGGCGAGATCCGATAGCTGGCGACCAAGCGGGGCACCGCGACAGACCAGACAAGCGGGTAACTTTGCGGTTCACGGATGCAACCGATCAGGAGTGCTTGTGGGTGACAACCACCCGCGTTATGACGGTAAAAAACTGGCGTCGAATGATGCGGGGCGCGACGGTCCTGAAGGTGGCGCAACCGTGAAACTGCCACCGTCAAAGCCGTGCCCGAAGGCCGACGCGAACGCCGTGCTGGTGAGCTACTGCCCGCGCTGCGGGGCGAAGTGCGAGTGTCCGGGGCTAACGGCGATCAAGTGCGACGGGCCGCAGGGCTGCGGGGCGACTCACGACCGAGCGCGGGAATTGGAGGACGCGTGAAACCGGCCACCACAATCCAGCAGTCGACCGAGACGCACGACGCCGCGAACCTGCGGTATGCGCGGATCTATGCGGCCAATCTCGAACAGTACGGCCCGGCGCACATCCGAACGGCGGGCTACACGTTCCGGCGGCTTAAGCGATGGGACGAACTCGAAGCGTTGGAGCGAAGGACGGGGATGACATGGAAGTGACGGCGGAACTTCAGCGCTGCAGGGCAGCGCAAACAGCCCACGCTACGCTGCTGCTGGCGGGGCACCCGGAGCAGCGCGGCCTGCGGCAGGCGATTTCGGATGAGTTTGCCGAGGATCTGATTTTGAGCGGATTGTGGGGTGAGGAATGATCGAACACGAGAGAGTATTGGCGGCAATGCAAACGCAGGCCGACACCATCGCACGGCTGGAGCGGGAACGCAATCAGGCTTGGGAAGAGTTCCGGGCTTTGAGCGTCCGCGCTGGTGCAAATGCGGAACGGCTGGAGCGGGAACTGGCAGAGGTTCGGGCAAAAATTGAAGGACTGACGGTAGACGAAGATTGGACTAAAGACGATCACGTCGCGATGGTCAACGAGGCTAACGAACAGTTGCAGGCATTTGCATCCGGGCTGGAGCTAAATTTAGCAGCGGTGATTCAGCGGGCCGAAGCAGCCGAGGAGGCGCTCCGGGCGCTGGCTAACGCAAACGCTAACCGAGCCGCCTGAATTGCCGCCAGGTACTGCCGATACAGGGACTCCAGCTCGGGAGTCCCTGTCAGCAGATCGTGACGATTTTCGTGCCAGTGCGCCACGGCTCCGCGTTTGCCAAACTCGCGCACAATGCCACGGTACCAAGCGCGGCGGGCTTCAGGCGGCGTCACTCAGCCCCGCCGCAGAACAGCATGGGCAGCAGCGGTATCAACGCCACTGCCAGACCCACCAGCACGGCCAAGACGGCCATCAGAGCGGCTCTCATGCTGCCACCGAGCAGGTCGGGCAACCGGCATACGGGACGGGATGCTGGTGACAGTGCGCGTCGTTTGCGCAGCGGTGCTTCCGCATGGCCAATTCTGCGGGCGTCAATGCGCCGAACCCGAGAAATGCAAGTTCGCCCTGAATCTCCCGCTCAATCCCTGCAACCGTAACGCGGCGGGACTCACGC
>DAIRDB010000110.1:0-5502 GCA_036796405.1 Gammaproteobacteria bacterium
GCGTACCAGTAGTACCGAGGTCAATATCACCAGAGATACGACCAGCAGCAGCGCCTTTGTTCAAAGCAGAGATGTCTGGCAGGATGTCGGTGAGAACGCGTTGGTCGATCTTAATCTTCATCTTCTCAGATGCGTCTTTCGACCAAGTGTCCATCATGTTGATATCTGACTGAACCTTGTCCACATCATCCTCGATACAAGAGAAGTACTCGCCCTTGTCGATGAGCAGTTGCAGCTTAGGTTTGTCAGGACTCTCAACTTGCAGAGTTTGACCTTTGACATAGGTCTTGATGGTGATCTCAGGGCTGGTACGGATATTGACCGTATCGCCATGCTGACGAATCTCGCCTTCGTAATCAGTGTTGGCAATAGCTGCCAGCACAGTTGCGTCGTAAAAATTCTCGATCAGTTTGCCCGACCAAATCTCGGGGATGAAATTGCCGCTATAGTTAGGGCGGCCACCTACGGTAGGAAAAGACATGTTATATCTCCAAATTAAGCGTTAGCAACAATGCGTCCATCTCGCTGTGCAGCAAAGATGTCGCGTTCAATGCGGTCACGCTCAGTTTCTCGTCCTTTGTACTTACCCTGACGAACGTCGTTGAAGAACGACTTAATGTCATCAGGAGAGTACTGACGAGAAGTTTGACCAGTAGGAGCGTTCGTGCCGCGACCGCGACCCGGCGCTACCTGCTTTTCAAGTTCTGAGGCAGACCGATGGGGCTGAGCATTAGCAGTCGGTTGGTATCTACCAGTAGCTTTAGAAAATGTACTGAAGAAAGTTGCTACGCGTTCTACATCGAGATTCTGTTGTGCCTGCTCCAGATACACCTGACGATTCGTCCCAGTCATCGGGTCTACTTCTAGCAACCAAGATTGGAAGTCAAGATCATTATTGATCTGCTGCCAGTTGGGTACAAGACTCGACAACGAATTCCAGAAACGGTCTTCAGAACTAATTGCCTGTTGATGGGCAACTCGTTGTACCTGAGGAACAACTGTTGTGTTGAGGCTGGTTGCGATTTGACTGATTGCGTTTTCAAGCGCAGCAAGTTTGCCGATCATAGGAACAAGTTCCTCTCTCGACACTTTTCTCATCACATCCAACGACTCACCATACTCCTCTTTATCTTTGTCAGACACAAACGCAGGCGCTTGCATCTGATTAGGAGATTGAGAGGCTGGTGCAGACAGAGTAGAAAGCAACTGCTCCATCTGGCTAACACGGGATTGCAATTCTCGGTTTGTAGCGTGCAGGCGTGGTACTTCTGCGTTGTACATTCCCTGAAGGGTTCGCCATTTCTGAGCATAAGTCTCAGAGTTTGAATCGTCAGCGCTTTGCTCTGTACCTGACGATGGCGCAGCATTTTCAGTAGCAGCACTGTTGGCAGTAGGCGCTTCATTCTCAGCAGGCGTCCCAGCGTCGGGGGAATTATCAGACGATGGCGTGTTTTCCGCGCCCTCGGCTCCCTCGCTGTTGAGTTGCTTGTAGAGTTCCTGAACGGCCTCAGTCTGTTTACGAATTTGCTCTGGTATTGCCATGATGTACGCTCCTATCGGTGTGCGTTAAAAAGAAGATTGGGGCGAGGAGGATTCCTTTGCCGCCAAGTCAGGGGCATCTTTGACGAGTTTGTACAACTCGCCCAATACCTGACACCGCCCCTGTAGAGGTGCAGGATTGTTCACTGCCATAGGCAGTTGTTCCAGTTCATGCTGACGCCAGTCTCTCAGCCAGTCCAATACCTCAGGGTATGACCTAGCCGTGACGGCGAGAGCTTTGATAACCTTTGGGTCAGGGCGAATCATGCAGCAGCCCCTGACTGTCTATTCATAACTGTGTTCCCCTCCATACCGCCTTTGGGCGAGCCATCAGGCTGCGTGGGGGTAGGAGGTGCAGACTTAGCTTGCGACATAGCAAGGCGAGCCTGTGTACGCTCTTCAAAACTTTTCTTCTCCTTGGATGGAACAATCTCATCCACTGGCATCTGAAGTCCTTTAGCCACTTCGCGCAGTACTGCTGCACGCCCATCTTTACCCATGATCTCCATGTCGATCTGGTTTGCAGTGGCAGTCAGGAATTCAATGCGACGAACATTCATCTGTTCCTTATTCGCAAGGTTGATTGCTCCACGCGGCATGATGTCGAGATCGCCCTTAATGGACTCATCCTCGTCATAGCGCATGTTGTATACGTACTGTCGTTCTACGATTGGCTTTGTAACATCCGCGTCAATGTGCATCACCACCTGACGTATGCCCTTACCAGCCGACCCCATCAGCATGGACAAACCAGACGATGTGCGACCTGCACCTTGTACATTGAGGTCACCGTATAGATATGCGGGAATACCGGAGTGGTCGTCAGCCAATCGGCTGAACTTCTCGTAGACGCCCATCAATGTGTTGGCGTTATCTTCAGGCTGAGAAAAACGCACTGCTGGTGCGCTTGACCCAGCCGGGTCGTTCATTACCTGCCAAATCTTCCACGGAGAGATTTGAGTAATGTCTTCGTTTGCTGGGAGACGTTCGAGATTAACTTCGACTTGAGGGCCACTAGCGATGCCCATGTTGTTGACAAGTGCTCGTGCAGCCGCGTTACATACGTTCTGCAAATCTTCGATAATCTCTGGAATTCCTTTACCCCAGAACGCACCGGGACACTTGATAAAAGACGTTTTAGCATAAGGCTTCTCTCCTAATGGATCGTAGTTCAGAACAGCCTTGATGACGTAGTTACCCACAATCCATACGTTTGCGTCGTATTCTTTTGCTGCGTCAGGAACCTCATCCTCGGTCATCCCCCACTCCTGCAACATCTTGCCGGAGACCTTGCCCCAAAACTCAAGGGCATCAAAGATTTCAGTCGGGCGCATCTCAGTGTGATACTTGCGCTCCTCTTGCTCCTTGATAAGTTCAACGTCTTGGTTGATCCAAGATTGACCATTACCTATCTCAAGTACTTTGCGAATAGCATCATCGTCATACCCCGGCACACCAATCAGGTCTGCCAGTTCCATGCGCGTCAGGGGGTGATGCTCGAAGATGTACCCTTCGTGGATATTAGAGATACCCGGCTCAGGGAAAATGCGGAATGGATCAACGCGCTCATACTCCGGCGCAATGCGGTCAACAGGCAGAGCAGTAGTACGTCCCTGCTCATCCTTACCCCAGCCCAACGCACGTTGGCGGCGAACAACTGGGCCTTTGATAAACGCAGATGGAAATGTAACCAGATCGGTGATGAAGTCGTTGAACGCTTCAGCCCAACCACCCTGTGCAAACTGGTCACTGATGCGATGCTTCATGCGGTCAGCACGATTCTGTGCCTCTTGCAGAATACGGAAACGGAACTCTTGCGAGATCATTTCCCGCAGTTCAGCCATCTCCTGCTGCATTGGTGCGCGATCTTGCGCTTCAATGATCTTCATGACCTGATCGTAGAAAATCTTTTCTACCTCAGCCTGTTGTGCAGGCTGCAAATCAGGGATAGGTGTAGGTTGGGCATCCCATGGAGGAGTACCTGTGTCGAGAAGAATATCCCGTAGCCAAGACTCCGCTGCGCGGCACTTGACTTCGGTAATCATCATGAACACTTCAGACCCGCCTTGCTTGCGGATCGCAGTCATCTTGTCTGCTTCGTATTCGCCGTTACGCTGGCGCATAGCTTTGAGCATTTTCTGCTCAATTGGCTTCTTGGCGATACGTGCTGCATCCCAACACTGACGCAAATACCCGCTAATACCGAGGATGAAGGGCGTACTCTGGCGTTCAGCCAATTCTTTTTCGAGTTGCTCCTTCTCAGCTTTTACAAGCTGATCGTTACTAACCACGCGTAGGATTGAGAGGCCAGCCATATCAGAATTCTTTCCTGTACTTGAACATTATCCGCTTGTCTCCCATTTTACCGGGCTGCTTTTCAAGTTCTACGCCTACAGTTGTGTCACCTTTACGGTAACTGACATCGGCTCCAGTCACATTAAATTCTCTGTGTGCGCCTTCTCTATACCCGCTACCGGATACACCAACTGTAAGATCACGATTTCTGTCAATAGGTAGGTTGACACCCATTCGTCCACCGTATCCATAAGACTTTTCTGAACGCCCACTTCCGCCAGCAGAAATATCTACATTCTTGAGGACATCTTCTTCGTCAGGAACGCGACCACCGTCGCGGTAGCCTTTGGCTTGCGACTGGTATGGCTTGCCCATTTTCGGGTTATCCGAATAGCAAGTTGATGGTTTACCGTTTGACTTCATCCGATCCTCCTACTACATATTGTAGTGTGGGTATAGCAGGAAGTATATACCTATGTCAACGGAAAAAGAACCCCCCGGATATTCTCGACGGGGGGCAAACCGCTGGAAGGAACAGCGGAGGTGGAGGAGAAATGAAAGCAACTATGTCCATCCCACTGCCGATACGGTTTTGATTTCTCGCCTTTGGGCAAGCATCTGACCACCACCGGAAGAAATATGGAGCATGAGATATTGTAACGCTTCCGCAACGTGGGAGTGTTTATTTTTGTCGATGTCCATGTCACCCTTGGGTTTATACCTATAGCCACCCATCATGGCAGCTTTCAGTTGGGTGCAACCGGGATCGACGATGAACGCTGGGTCGCCGTCCACCTGACGCATCAGGTATTCGTCCACCGAGTTTACTCGCGCCGATACATTATTCGTCTTAGCCGGTATAACTCGCAGGTTCTCCGCCTTAATGATGTCCACAGCCGAACGCTCATCCGTCTGCGCCCGCTGAATACCCGCCGGATCAGTAACCACCAATATGGGCGCACCGGGGAACCTCTCGTAAAGTAACGGCTTCAGGACGGTTCGGACGAATCGCTGTACACCCATGTCAAAACTGACCGCTTCCGCCAGAATGAGCGCCCGGCCTCTGGCATCTTGTTGCCCGATGACAGCGGCGGGGGTAAGCCCCAAGTCCATCCCGATAACAATGGGTCGAACCCCATTGTCGATATAGCGAAGTTTCTGTTTAGCCATATGGTAGTCCGGCCTGAAATACTTGTAGACCGGCATACCAGCCGAGGACAGTCCATACTCGCCGTCGATGTAAACGCGGATGTATTCCTCTGATCGACCTTGTGTATCGTAGTATCCGTCGGGTAGATTCTCGACGTTTTCGGCGTAAGCCGAACGACCCGAGGGTTGCTTGAATACGTCCCATCCATTGTCATTGGGCGATACTCCGTCCTTGGGATCGAGTCCTTCCATCTGATAGTACCACCAAGTATCCATGGTGGGTGGGTTAGTATCGCCCCACATTCCGTGCCATGTAGGCCCGCCATCTTTCGCTGATGGGAATCGCCCAATACGCTTGGACATCGCATCGACAATATCGGGGTGGATGTCTCGGCACTCGTTGAACCAAGCGAATGTCAATTCCAAGGAGTTCAAGTTGGCTACGTCGTCCGCATCGTCCAACGCACGGAACATAATCTCGCACTCTACGTCCCCCACTTTGAAGAAATACGTCTTGGT
>DAIRDB010000111.1:0-5391 GCA_036796405.1 Gammaproteobacteria bacterium
GGGGAATGCAGCTGCATTGCCCGCCCCGCCTCTCCCTTCAACGCCCGTCGTAGGAAAGCCATGACACAACGACGCCCATTTTCACTAGACAGCAGTTTTAAGGCCGGTCGCCCGTTCGTGATGAACGGCGTGACGTACAACTTCGATGATTCGGTCAGCGTACAGGGGATTGAGCCGCGACGGCTTCGCCAGATGT
Organism: Gammaproteobacteria bacterium; assembly: GCA_036796405.1. GTDB lineage: Bacteria > Pseudomonadota > Gammaproteobacteria > Pseudomonadales > Pseudohongiellaceae > CAILUG01. Next base: position 197 of record DAIRDB010000111.1, read on the forward strand.
ACGACGCCCGCATGATCGAAGTCGTAGACGAGGCTGCAGGCATCAAGCCTGCGGCTCCGGTCGTCAAGATCAAGCCGCAGCCCGCGCCGCCTCGTGAGGAGACGCCGGTCGCGGAGGTGGCTCGTGGTCCCGCGATTCGACACAAGGGATTCGGGCGTTTCGAAGTAGTTGATGCGGCTGGCAAAGTCCTCGCTGGACCGCTCCCAAAGGAGCAGGCAGAGCGGGAATTGGCACGAATGGCATGAGGTGAGATATGGCGTTGACCGTTGAGGACGGAACCGGATTGTCTAACGCGGACGCCTACATCTCGCTCGCCGAGTTTAAGACGTTCGCTAGCAGCCGGAACTACCGCTGGGAGGACTATGAGGACTTCCAGCTTGAGGCGTCGATCCGCTTGGCAACCGGCTGGGTCGACACCTACAACCGCTACAAAGGGCAGCGCCTCAAGTCGACGCAGGCGCTGGAGTTCCCGCGTGCAGACCTGACCGACTGGTCCGACTACGAGGTCACCGGCGTGCCCGCCCGCGTCAAGCAGGCGTGCGCCGAGTTGGCGTTTAAGGGTCTGACCGAAGCGCTGTATGCCGACGAGGCACGCGGTGGAATGGTCAAGAGCGAAAGCGTGGGGCCGATCTCGGTGACCTACGCGGACAACGCTCCCACCGGTAAGGTGTGGACGTTTGCACAGAACCTGCTCAAGCAGTATGTGCGCGACCCGAACAGCATCCTTGGCCCGCTGTGGACAGCGCCAGAGATGCCCGCCCAGTTCCGGATCGGGATGAATGACCATCCCGAGGTGGACTTGAGGACGGAGTAAGTCGTGTCGACGTACGCCGCCCAAGCGAACACCGCACACGCCCTGCTCTCACGCAAGGGCGCTACGGTGACGTTCACCCGTAAGTCGGCAAGCGCGTTCAACCCCGTCACCCAAACGGAGACGGCTGTGTCGACCACCTTCAGCATGAAGGGGATCGCGCTGCCGCCGGGGAAGGACTCGGAGTTTGCCCTCGGGTCGCTAGAGCGTCGGAACATTCTGGAGTTTCACTTGGCCCCGCGGCTTGGCACTACGCCGCAGCCGGGGGACAAGGTGCGGTGGGCTGGCAACGACTGGTCCGTGATCTGGGTGAGCGACCTGAACCCTGCGGGGGACGGCGCACCCTACACCAAGTGCTACGCGGAGCGCTGACATGGGCAACGGTCGTGAGTTCAACCTGAAGCTGTCGAACTGGGCATCCAAGTTCAAAGGGGACATGGATGCGTTGGCGCGACAGACCTGCCAAGAGATCGCGGTGAACGTGGTCAAGGATACGCCGGTCGATACCGGCTTCCTGCGTTCCTCATGGCAGCCGTCCATCGGTGCGCCCGCGACGGCGCAAGCAAGCGGCAACCCGGATTCGAAGGTTTCTATCGTTGCAGCCAACCTGAAAGCCGGTGACATTTTCTGGATGACGAACAACGCTGAATACGGTCCCTACGTTGAGTTCGGCACGCGCCGGATGCGTGGGCGGTTCTTTGTCACGCGTAACGTGAAGCGTGCGAAGTCCGTTGTGACCAAGCTCATGAAGGAGTTGGCATGAGCGCGGCGACGTTCCATAGAGACCTGCGCTCCGCGGTGCGTGACCGGCTGCAATCGCTGACCGGCCTGCCCGACGTGGCGTGGGAAGGACGCGAATTCACGCCCGTGAAGGGCCAGCCGTACGTTTCCGAAAGCATGATCCCGGTGTCATCCGATGTGATGGCGACGGGGTTGGGTGGGTATATCGCCCACACCGTAACGGCAAACTTCACGCTGCACTACCCCGTGAACTCGGGAACTGTCGCTCTGGAAAGTATCGCAGGGTCGCTGATGCAGCACTTTCGGCCCGGGACCGTCGTGGCTTACGGCGATGCGGCTGCCACCGTACAACAGGTGGAGCGTGTCGGTTTGACACAGGAACCGGATTGGCTCAACGGCACAGTCATCGTCACGATGATTGGGCACACGATTAACTAACTTTTTCTGGTCCCGGCACCGGGACAACGACTAAAGGAGTCCCGACATGGCTTTGCAAAGTAACGTCAACGTCCGCGTGGTCTACGCCCCGGAGACCACTCTTGGAACGCAGTCCACCGCGGCAGGCACGGTATTGCGCCGTGTGTCCTCGTCGCTTGCGCTAACGAAGGAAGCGTTCACCTCTAACGAGGTGCGCCCGGACCAGCAGGTCTACGATATGCGCCACGGCGTGCGCCGCGTGGCTGGCAACATTCAGGGCGAACTGTCGCGTACGTCGTACGACGACTTCTTCGCTGCTGCGCTGCGCGGCTCGTGGTCGAGCAACAAGCTCAAGCCCGGAACCACGCAGACCTCCTACACGATTGAGCAGGTCTATCCTGACATCGACGTGTCCGAGACGTTTGTCGGCTGCCGCATCAGCGACGTTGCGGTGTCGATGCCGCCCAACGGTATGGCGACCGTCAACTTCGGTATTCAGGGCATCAACATGGCTGGAACGTCGACCGCAGGGTCGCCGGTGTTTCTCAGCCCTGCCTCGGCTGCCACGACGGGATTGCTGTCCGGCGTCAATGGTTCGCTCACGATCCAAGGCCAGTCGTCCGCGATCATCACCTCGCTCGACTTCACGATCCAGAACAACCTGTCCAGCACCCCGGTGGTGGGCAGCGTCACCGTTCCGGAGATCTTCTACGGGCGCTTCGTGGTGACCGGCACGCTGTCGGCCTACTTCGAAAACCTCACGATGCTGAACTACTTCCTCAACGAGACGGAGATCGGCATTGAGGTCACGCTGAACGAGGCCGGTGGCAACAACTACCTCAAGTTCACCATGGGTCGCGTGAAGCTCATGGGTGCCAACAAGACGGTTGGACCGGACGGCGGGGTCATCCTGCAGTCGCCGTTCCAAGCGCTCTATCACGACGCGGCGGCATCGGCTGACGATGGCACGATCATCATCACGCGCAGCGCGTAATACCTCACCGGTGGCCCGGGGGAAACCCCGGGCTGCCTCTACTTCACAGGAAAGCCACATGAAATTCGACCTGCCACAGATTGATACCAAGTCCCTCGCCGACACCGGCGTGCTGATGACCGTGAAGCAGTTCGACGGCGAAGAGCCGTTGATCGCCAAGAACGGCCAGCCCGTCCGCATCCGTCTGCGCGGCCCCGACAGCGACGTCTACCGCGAGTTCACCCGCAAGCAGATTCAGAAGCGGCTGGCTCGTGGCAACGACCCCAAGCGCCTCAACGAGGTGGATATGGAGGAGGTCGAGAAGGACTCGCTGGATATGCTGGCGGCGATGACCGTCGGCTGGGAAAACGTCCTCGACCCGGAAGGGAACGACATCCCGTTTGCCACCGAAGTGGCGCGGTCGCTGTACGTCTCCTATCCGGTCGTGCGTGAGCAGGTCGACGTCTTTGTGGCGAACCGCAGAAATTTTTTGAGAGCGTCGTTGGAGAGCTGATTGCTTATGCCAAGCACCAGTTCACTCTCGCACGCAGCGTCGGTGGGTCTGCGCTGGCAGACCACTACGCAGTCGTTGCCGAGCGAACTGGAAAGACTCTGGAGTCTCCAGAGCTACCAGCGGCGCTCCGTTACTTGTGGAACCATTTCATTCTGCTGCACAAGGGACGGTCTGGGAACGGTTTTGGACCTAACCCAATCGTCTGGTCCGAGATAAAGGCGTACTGCGATGTCATGAGGGTCCAGCTTGACCCGTGGGAAGTGGAAGCAATCAAGGCGGTCGATGACGAGTTCCTCGCGTCATCGGTGGATTCGACTACCGGGACGGGTTAAGACATGGCAGAGAATTTCTTTTTAGGTTTCACGGTAGACACCAGTCAACTCCAGCGAGCGCAGGAGTTGGCGAAGAAGTTTGCCGAGGACGTCGGCAAGCTCGGTACTGCCGAGCAAGAGACCGCCAAGAAAACCGATCAGGCCACGGAAGCCGTCAAGCGCAAGAAGAAGGCGCACGAGGAGGCCGCTGAAGCCCAGCGCAAGGCGGCTGGGGCTACCGGCGAGTTTGCCCGCAAGCTGGAAGGCATTAGCGGGAACCTCAAGAAGAGCCAAGAAGACCTGCAGGCGCTCGCTGGCGCGATTGGCGGCGGCGGTGGCATGGGCGGTATGGTCGGCGGCATCAACGCCGGAGCGGGCGCGTTAGGGCGGCTGGCGGGCGCTCTTGGCCCCGTGGGGGCCGGGATAGCTGCGGCTACGGTTGCGGTCGGCGCAGTCGGGTTTGGCTACTACAAGGCAGCCGAGTCGCTTGCGAAGTACGAGGATCGCCTGAACTCCCTTGAGGGCAAGCTCAAGAACTCCCTCGGCAGTATCTACGCGGCCCGCGAGGCGATTGACGCCTTGCGCGAGTCGACCCAGCGCACCGGACTCGGTTTCGACGCAGCCGCCGAGGCGTTCGGACGCATTGCCCGCAACAACTCCGCAATCGGCCTGACGCAGAAAGAAATGCTGCAGATGGTCGACACCGTCCAGAAGCTGGGCGTGGTGTCCGGCGCGTCCGCAGGCGAAATGCAGTCGGGCATGATCCAGTTCGGTCAGGCGCTGGCGTCTGGTCGTCTGCAAGGCGACGAACTGCGCTCCATCATGGAGAACTTCCCGGCGCTGGCGAAGGCTATCGCCGACAACTTCGAACGCGCCGATGGAACCATCGGGCTGACCATCGGCGAGCTTCGCAAGATGGGTTCCGAGGGCGAACTGACGTCGATCAAGATCGCGCAGGCGATGCTTCGGGCCAAGGAACTGACCGAGAAGCAGTTTGCCGAAATGCCCGAGACGGTCGAGCGAGCCAACCAGCGGTTGAGCGACAGCTACGACGCCCTCTTGACCGACCTCGCCAAGAAGTGGGGCGGGTCTGAATTCGTTCGTGGCGTCAAAGGCATCGGGCAAGACCTGATCGACTCCTTGCGGCGGGCTATCGCCGACCCGTCGCTTGACGAGCAGATCGCGGCGCTTCAAAAGAAGCTGCAGTACTCGCAGCAATACCACGGCGCTGGAGCGTTTACGAGAGGGATGCTCTCGTCCGGTGGTGGCTACGGTGCCCCAGCAAACATCCCAGAAACCCCGGATGCAATTCGCGGGCAGATCGCCGCGCTGGAAAAGCAGCGTGCGGACGCACAGAAGGCTGCCGACGAACAAGCCGCGAAGGAAGCCGAGCTAAAGCTCACGGCAGGCGCTTCCGGTGTGATTGCA
>DAIRDB010000112.1:0-5370 GCA_036796405.1 Gammaproteobacteria bacterium
CCCGTATTTTATAGGTAATTTTGTTATTACTCAAGTCGGAAATGGCGCGAATACCGGCTTTTCTAAGCGTGTCAGCCACTTTTTGCGCGTAGTCCGCCTGGCCATCCGTGATATTTAGCACCGTCACCTGCACCGGGGCCAGCCAAACCGGGAAGTTGCCGGCGTGGTGTTCGATCAGGATGCCGATGAATCGCTCCATCGAGCCGAGTATCGCCCGGTGCAGCATCACCGGGGGCTTGCGGCCGTTGTCCTCGTCCACGTATTCGGCGTCGAGGCGCACCGGCAGGTTGAAATCCAGCTGGATCGTGCCGCACTGCCAGAGCCGACCCAGCGAATCCTTGAGCGTGAATTCGATCTTGGGGCCGTAAAAGGCGCCCTCGCCTGGCTGCAGGTCGTAAGGCAGCTTGTTCTGGTCCAGCGCCGCTGCCAGCGCCGCCTCCGCCTTGTCCCAGGACTCATCCGAGCCGACGCGCTTTTCCGGCCGGGTGGAAAGCTTCACCAGCACATCGGTGAAACCAAAGTCGGCATAGACCTTCTGCAGCATGACGATGAAATCCGCCACTTCCTGCTCGATCTGGTCATCGGTGCAGAAGATGTGGGCGTCGTCCTGGGTAAAGCCGCGCACGCGCATGATGCCGTGTAGCGCGCCGGAAGGCTCGTTGCGATGGCAGGAGCCGAATTCGGCCAGCCGCAGGGGCAAATCGCGGTAGGAATGCAGGCCGTTGTTGAAAATCTGCACATGCCCCGGACAGTTCATCGGCTTCACCGCGTAATCCCGGTTTTCCGAAGCGGTGGTAAACATGTTCTCGCGGTAGTTTTCCCAGTGGCCGGATTTTTCCCACAGGCTGCGATCCATCACCGCCGGGGTGCGCACTTCCTGGTAGCCGTATTCGATAAACTTCTGCCGCATGTACTGCTCGATCTGCTGCCAGATCACCCAGCCCTTGGGGTGCCAGAACACCATGCCCGGCGCTTCTTCCTGCATGTGGAAAAGCGCCAGCTGCTTGGCGAGCTTGCGATGGTCGCGTTTCTCGGCCTCTTCCAGGCGATGCAGGTAGGCCGCGAGGTCATCCTTGCTGGTCCAGGCAGTGCCGTACACGCGCTGCAGCATTTCATTCTTCGAATCACCGCGCCAGTAAGCCCCGGCCAGTTTCATCAGCTTGAAATGCTTGAGCTTGCCTGTAGACGGCACGTGCGGGCCACGGCACAAATCGATGAAATCGCCTTCGTGGTAAAGCGAAATGTCTTCATTGGTCGGGATCGAGGCGATGATCTCGGCCTTGTAATGCTCGCCCAGACCCTTGAAGAACTGCACCGCCTCGTCGCGCGGCATCACGCTGCGCGTGACCGGGATGTCCTTCTTCGCCAGCTCGGCCATCTTCTTCTCGATGGCCTCAAGGTCTTCCGGCGTGAAGGGACGCTTGTAGGAAAAGTCGTAGTAGAAACCGTCCTCGATCACCGGGCCGATGGTCACCTGCGCGTCGGGGAACAGCTCCTTTACCGCATAGGCCAGCAAGTGGGCGGTGGAATGGCGGATGAGGTCGAGGCCGTCGGCATCCTTCTCGGTGATGATGGCGAGCTGGCTGTCCGCGTCCATGACAAAGCTGGTGTCCACCAGCTTGCCGTCGACGCGCCCGGCGAGCGCGGCCTTGGCAAGGCCCGGGCCGATGCTGGCCGCGACCTGCGCGACGGAAACCGGTGCCTCGAAACTTCGAACCGATCCATCCGGAAGGGTGACGTTGACCATAATCCATTCTCCAGCAAAGCTTGGCTGCGCCCCTGGCGGGCGCACAATAAAAAAGCGCGGATGACCGCGCTTTTTTATTCACAAATTAATGAAGGTGCGAACAAACGAAACGACGGTTTTTTATCCCTGGATGAAAAAACAAGTTCGCGGTGACATTTCGCAACCTCCGTGGGCCATTCGGCCCCCTTCAATCTCGGGCCATCCCGGCCCTGTGGAAACTGGCAGGCGCGATTGGACTCGAACCTATCCACTAGGGAAATCGGGAGATTACCAGGTAAGTCAGTCAAGGACTTAGGCCCTTGTTGTCCCCGATTTTCTCCCTATTCTTCCCAAAATTCGCCCCAAAGCGCTTGGCGAACTTTACCACGGCCAAATCAGAATCGCCAATCCACCCACCAGCAAGCTCCAGGCGAACTGCCACGCCAATGCCGTGGCGAAGAGTTTCTTCCAGTTGCTCAAACGGGAGCTGATTCGACGCAAGTTCTGCAGGGATCATGAAGAGGCAAGGTGCGACCTCTTCGATTACATCGGAGATGTTCTACAACACGAAGCGCCGTCACAGTTACCGCAACCAACTCGCCGGCAGACTGTGAGAAGCATTGCGAACAGAGGCTTACGAGTGCCCAGAAAATCGGAGTCGACAAGCCACATACATCAAATACCCTATTCCGATATAACGATTACGCACTGGACAAGGTGCGCCATTCTCATAACTCTCAATTTTGACAATCAATTCTCCGTGCGGCCACCAAAGCCCTCTGGGCGGGCTCACGCCACACAACTTGCCATGAAATCGGCTACATTAACGCTCGGGCTCTGATGTCACGCGGTTATATTGTCGTGCGATTACATTAATCATATTTAAGATTAATGCAGTAAGTGCCCCTTGAATTAAGGGAATATATGGACCAGTCGCGGCACCTGCTTCTAGTAATTTGCTTGTTGTTTTCCATGAGCTTTAGCAGCGTGGCTGCTGCTGCCATCAATGACTCTTGTAGTCCGCCTACAGGTGGGATTGTCACTGACAGTGGTGGGACTTGTACTGATCCGGCTACGCTAAATGTTGGATCCACATGCTCCGGTAACTATTTCTACAATGGCAGCAGTTGCGTCCTTGATGGTGCTTCCTGCTCGACTTTCTCTCTTCCCGGCACCTATTCCAGTGGATTATGTTCGGCCTCCAGCACTCCGACCTCCGGGATGTCTTGCGGTGGGAATGATTACTATAACGGCACTTCTTGTGTAACTAACGGGACATCGAGTGGAAGTTGCAGCGCTCCCAATGTATGGTCCAACGGCAGTTGTGTGGCCCCAGCTCCCTCACCCACTCCTCCAGCGACTACTGGAAGCCTGGGTAACGCTGTGACAGCTTTAAGAAATGTAGCCGGAAATACTGCGCAGCCGGGTGCAGTCGGCGGCCAGCAGCCCGTTTGTGTGAACACATCTCCGGTTATTACTTATGGTTTTGGTGTAAGCGTAGGCACGGCGTTGTGTTATGGCACCGCGGCAGATCTCAGTGGAACCAGCATGTACGCTTATCACACCAGTGATAGTCAGAACTGGGATGGTCTCAACCTGCAAGATCTGTATGCCCGCGGCGACATCACCGCACTCGGCACGCTTAATGTCTATGGTGGGGCGGTCATTACCTCCCCTGATCAATATACCGGCTTGGTCGTAGGAAATAGCTCTGTATTGATTGGGTCTTCAAGTGGGTCCAACTCTGCCTCTTTCACCCTGACTCCGAATCTGGTGACCACTTCCGTCACCGATGGTACTCACACTTCATCTGTTTCGGCTGATGCTCGAAGTGTTGTGATCGCAGCGTCCAAATCTGCTTCCGAAACATCTTCTTTAAACCTTGATGCGGTGAATGGCATTTCAGCGAGTGCCAAGGTTGCTACCGGCACTGCAGCAGCCATCACCATTAACGGTATTGTGAGTGGCACTAACAGCTCCAAGACCGGGGTGCTGATCACTGGCGATGGTAACGGCAATAGCTCGGGTACCGTGACCGACGGAGTGGCCAATTGGGCAGATGTCCTTGTGCAGTCCAAGAATTACGCCACGGCCTACGGTAATGCGAATGGATTGGGCTCGGCGATTATTGTCAATGATTATGGTATCCAGATTGTTTCTCCCGCGCTGACTGGCAATGGAAATACGACGACGACCAATAGCTTTGGTTCAGGAGAAAGCAATAGTTCCGGTACTACCGTTAACAATAATATTGGTCACGGGGGCGGTGGCTCGGTTAACAACACCTTGGGAGCCGCCGGGGTTCCAGGTAGCACTACTGTAAACAATATTGGCACTGACGAGGATGGGCTAGGCGGCAGCACGACGAACAACATCGGCAATACCAATATTGGCACAACGATCAACGCGAAAGCTGGTACCAGCAGCTTCGGCATGCAGAACGGCCAAATTAGCATGTCCGCAGGAACCCCGTTAGCCACCAATGGCACGACTGGAATCACATCAGCAAGCGGCTCCGGGGGAATGACAATCCTCAACAGCGCTACAAGTATATCAGCAGGCACAACAGTAGCTGACCGTCTTGCTGGCAAGCAGTACCAAAACAAGATAAATGGAAATCTGTTTCTGGATGGAAATCTGTATATCAACGGAACGCTAGACTACATCTCGAGTGACTCAGCCAATACAACTGTTACAAATACAGGCAATATTGGGACCAGTATTTTGACTGGTGCTTCTATGGGCACCAGCGGGGGAACGGCAATCGTGATGCGTGGAACTGATGCACCCCATGCAGTCGTAGACAAATACGGCAAAATAACCAATACAACCGGTACAGCCAGCCAATCTTCAGCCTCCATGACACTCACTAATGGTTACGGCAATACCCACGGCATCATTATTGATGAACAGCAGACAACAATTTCTGGCGGTGTGTATTCAACTAGCCTCACGTTAAAAGATTACGAAGCACGTTTCAGCAATACCAAAAACGGTCGTCCGATCACCGTTACTGGCGTAGCCGATGGTCGCAGTGATTACGATGCGGTCAACGTCAGACAGTTGCGCAACGTTGCTGCAAGCGCCGCCGCCATGTCGAATATTCCGAGCCTAGACAGTGGCAAGGAATTTTCAATTGGCCTTGGTCTTGGCAGCTGGGCAGGTCAAACAGCATATGCACTCGCCATGAGCATGCGTCCAACTGAGAATTTGATGTTGCGAGGAAGCGTGTCGACTGACGCGGTTAACGACTCCAAGCCAATGCTAGGTATTGGTGCTGCACTTTCTTGGTAATGTCTACTTCCCAGCACCCACAGAATCGAATGTCATGCTTGCGGGGCATAGCAATATTTTTTTTGGCACTGTTATTTATCGGGATGACAAGTGGCAGGGCTTGGTCGAAAGACCGCACGCTAGCATCGCTAGACCAGGACGCGGTAATTACTCTGAAAAAGAGTACGACACTCAACGAAATTGCTAGAGCACTATATCCGTCGGACCGGGTTGCGCGTGACATGTATCGCGAGCGTCTCGCCAGAAGCAATACCACTCTATTTGCGCAGGCTGTGCAAATCGGTAGCATGCCTTTGCCGGCCAATACCAGGCTAATATTTCCTGCAGGAACAGTCCTGCCCCCCAGCCAA
>DAIRDB010000113.1:0-5289 GCA_036796405.1 Gammaproteobacteria bacterium
CACCAGCGCGAAGGGCAGCGTGATGCCCGGTGGCAGTTGCGGTGCCGGCGGCAGTATCAGACCGAGCGCGGCGAGGTTGGCTTCGGGGGAGGACATGGGCAGCGCTCCGGAGACTGGGGCTGGCAGGGCAGCGGGGCCCCGCACCTCATTTTTCCACTGACTCGATCCACTCGATCATCAGCTTGGCGATGTCGCCGTTGTTGCGGTCCTCGTTCATGAAGTGCCCGTTGCCGGTGATGCCATGCTCCTCCAGCTTGAACAGGGTGGCCTTGCCACCTGCCTGGTTGAGAAAGTCGATGGTGCAGTGGTAGTTCGGCGTGAACATGCGGCTTTCCGGCGCGAGGATGCCCATCACCGGAATATCGGCAAAGGCTGGCAAGGTGCGCAGGCTGGCGGTGGGCTGCAGGTCGCAGGCACTCTTGCCGGGTTCGGTGGCCGCAACCTTTTCGGTGACCAGCGCCTCACCGGCCGGCAGCGCCGGCTGCCAGGTGAGGGGTAGGTTGGTGAAGCCACCGGCGGCCTCGATGGCCACCACGGCCTTCACCTTGTCTGGTCGCGCATCGGCCGCCAGCCAGCCCGAGGGTCCGCCGGCGCTGTGCGTGATGACGATGGCGGGACCGACCTTGTCGAGCAGTTCGGCAAAGTTTTCCTTGAGCATCACACTGTCCACGGTCGGGCCGGGCTCGGAACTCGCCACATGCTGCAAGAGGGCCGGGTCGGTCGGGTCGGTGGCATCGCCCGGCCATTGCGTGGCCTGGGCCAGCACGCCCATGAAGCCGGAAGCCGGCGGAGCGGCCAGCGCGCCGTTTCCGTAAGCGGTGTTGTTGGGCGAGCGTCCATGCGCGGGACGGTCCACGAAGTACACGTCGAAGCCGGCAGCCAGGAAGTAGTCGAGCCAGCCATCGCGGCCGTCCGGTGTGCCCATGTAGTCGGTCGCTTGACCACCGCCGCCGTGCACGAGGATGAGCGGGTAAGGATGCTTGCGCTCGGCCACCAGCTGGAAGCCCACGTGCATCTGCCCGTAAACCGAAACCTGCGGGCCACCGCCCGCAAACGGCCCTGCATTGGGGGAGGCCGGTACGTCCTTGCTGCGCACGCCGACCCAGAAGAAGCCCTGGTCGCGCAGGCTGATGGGGCCTGCTTCGCCGCCGGCTAGCACAGAGGTACTGGCGAGCAAGGCAAGACTGATGCTGGAAACGAGACTAACAAGACGCTGGTTGAACATGACAGTGTGATCCCCTTTGGATTGGTTTTATCGGAGGCGGCTGCAGGGGCAGACCCGACCGGCAAAAGCCTATCACACGTTCAATGGCGCGCAGGCACCAGGCGCCGCCAGCCAATCACCACCGCCGTCAGAGAGAAGACGGTGCCGCACAACAGGAGCAGGATCAACACGATGTCCCACACGGGGCGATGTTGGAACAGCAAGGCAAAGTCGAGGCTGTGCAGGCCGCTGTACAACCAGCGTGCCCAACGATCGGTGGCTGTGAGGCGCTGCACCACGGCGCCCGTGGTGAGGTCGATGTGGTACCAGCTGTGTTCGGTGTCTTCGAATCGTACTTCCAGCACGGGCAGCGGGCGGTAGCGATTGTGGTGGCTGTAGTACCAGCTGTCGTAGTGCGTGATCACGCGCTGCGCCGCCATGCGCGCCGTGGGCTGCAGCGCCTGCAGTTGCGAGGTGATGAGTGCCTGCAGCGCTACAGGGTTGGTCTTGCCGTTCGCCAGCCGGATCGACTTCTCCGTTGACGACCTGCTCAGCACTAGATACGGCGTCGTGCCGATGCGGCGCCACTGCACTTCCTTGATGCCGTCACCGGCGGCCTGCAGCGCCGCAGCGGTGGCGGGCAAATCCGCGAAACCTTCCAGAGGGCCGCCCTGGTAGCGTGCCAATTGCTCGTCGACGCTGGTGGCGTTGTCGAAGACGCCCCAGGGGTACATCGACATCAAGCCGCTGAAGATCCAGGTGGCGATAAACACTACGCAGCCCAGTCCCAGCAGGTGGTGCCAGCGCTGCCAGCTGCGGTAGGGTGTTAGCTGCGCATCACGGTAGCGTCGGCGAACCCGCAGCCGCCACCAGCCCACCACGGTGCCACTGACTACCGAAAACACGCCAGCCAGCGACAGGTAAGTCAGTACCTCGGCCCACAGGGTGGCGTGCTGACGGAACTGCCAGGGGTAGATCCAATGTATCGTCGAGCCCAGCCAGTTCCAGAATCGCTCCGTGCGCGTTGTATCGCGCACGACGCGGCCACGGGTGCCCGACACGTACAGGACGGTGCCGGCAGCATCGTCAAGAGCCACACGATGCAGGGGGCGCTCGGCATCCAGCACGGACGACACTGTCCACTGGTCGATGGCAAGCTCGCCGTCATGACGCGGCTGCGCGGAGCCAGCGAAGTGTGAGTGCCGGGCGGCTGCCAGGGCTTGCTCGGCGGTGACCGCTGTCAGCAGGCTGCCGTCGTCAGCGAACACCGTGGTGGTGGCACGCAACGTGTCGACGAACTCGTAGGCCGGTCGCCCCATCACCATCGACAGGGTCAGCGCGCTGACGTTGTCGATGCCAGCGCGCTTGGCCGCTTCGTCGGCCGAGACCCGCAGCGCAGTTGCGTCCAAGGCCTGCATCTGCCACAGACGCTCGTCTTCGGTGAGCTCGGGGTATTCGACGTACATCATGATCACGCCACTGACGAACAGCAGCGCAAACCACAGGCACAGGCCCACGCCGAGCCAGCGATGGAAGAGGTAAAGAAATCTCTTCGCCTTCTTCAACATGCCGTCAGGCGCCTCAGAACGCGTAGCGCAGGCTCACCTCGTAGGCACGCGGTTCGCCAAACACCCATTGGCCGGGCACGTACTCGGAGAGCACGTAGTCTTCCTCGTCGGTGAGGTTGCGGCCCCGCAGCACCACGGTGGCGCGTTCGTTGAAATACCAGCTCAGCGCTGCGTCAAACACCGTGTAGGCAGGCAAGACGGCGCTGTTCTGATCGTCGGTGTAACGGTCGTCGACGTAGCGCAGGCCGGCCCCCAGCTGCACGGCCGGTGCCGGCGCGTAGTTGACCCACAGGTTGGCCGTGGTTTCCGGCACCGTATTGGGCGTGTTGCCGGCCAGCGAAACGCCACCGGCGTAGAACTCGTCGTATTGCGAGTCGATGAAGGCGGCGTTGACGTCGACGCTGACCTGCTCGAGCGGGTTGAAGCGGAAGGTTACCTCAAACCCATCAGCGCTTTGCTGGCCGATCTGCGTGCTGACCGTGGCGCCTGGCAAGCGCGTGACCATGTCTTCCTTCTGAATGTCGAAGTAAGCGAGCGTGTATTCGCCACGGCCACTCATGAACTGCTGCTTGAGCCCCAGCTCGTATTGACGGCCCTCGCTGAGATCAAAGTCGGCATTGGCGAGGTTGATCGAAATCGGGGAAGTCACCGGATCGGCCGCAGTGCTGGTCTGTGCATACAAGCTGAAACTGTCAGAGACCGCGAACACGACGCCGGCGCGCCAGGTGAAGGTGTCGAATCCCGCGTCGAACTCGCGGCGCGTGCGACCGGTGACCTGGGCATGGTTCACGCGGTCATAGTCGAAGTCGTCGAAGCGGCCACCCAGCACGAGGCTGACCCGGTCGTTCAGCGCAAGAACATCATCGAAGAAAATGCCGTACTGTGTCGTGTCGGTGCTGTAGTCGAGCTGTGTGAACGCCGCCGCCGGACGGTAGCTCAGCGGTGCGCCGAATACCGGCACTCTGTCGGCCACGTCAAAGCCGCCTGTGTTGAAGTTGTTGAGGTAGTCGAGCTCGACTTCGTTGAGTTCGGCGCCAATCGTGAAACGGTTGTCGAGTGCACCGATCTGGCCCGTGAATAATAGGTCGCCGCGTGTACCCACCTGCTGTTGGTCATGGACGATCCCGAGGTAGCTCATGCGGTCGATGCGGCGCGTGGTGCTGCTGTAGTAATACTCCTCGAGATTCTGCCACTCGCGGTCGGCATTAATGACAAACGTATCGTTGCGGAAAGTCAGGTTGTCAGTCAGCCGCCATTCGGTGTGCACACGTGTCCACACATCTTTGTATGCCACTTTGGCGTCGGCGTAGTTGTAGTTCTGCTTACGCAGCGAGTCGCTGGCGCGGCCGTCGACCAACGGCGTGCCCCAGTAGGGCGCAGCGTCGATGTCGGCGTAGTCAACGCTGAAACGCATGTGGAAGTCATCGCTGGGTTGCCAGAGCAGACTGGCGGCCGCCACATTGCGCTCCTCGTCAGCGCGGTCCACGTAGCCATTCTTTTCCGTAAGCGCCACATCGGCGCGCGCAGCCAGTTGGTCATTGATGGCAATGTTGCCACCCACAGCAGCGCGGGCCATGCCGAAGCTGCCAAACGCTGCAAGCGCATCAAAGCTCTGCTGTCCCAGTACTGGTTTGCGTGGCACATAGTTGATCGTGGTGGCCAGTGCTCCGACGCCATTGAGCACGGAGCCAGCGCCGCGCAGCACCTCGACCCGGTCGAGGGTCCACGTGTCGGCCGGGAATGTCACGGTGCCAGCCGTGATGTACAGCCGGGTGCCATCATAGGTATTGATGGTGGTGCCGTGGCCGTTGAAGCCGCGACTGGAGACCTGCATGCCACCATTGCCGTTGTTGGAACTGGTCGACAGCCCTGCCGTGCGCGTGATGCTGTCGATGGCGCTGTAGTCACCTTTGGCGAGAATTTCAGTCCTCGTCACCAAGTCCACACTGGCGGGTGTACCGAGGGCGGTCAGGCCGAGCCGCGAGCCGGCGTCGTTTGCCGTGGCCAGGCGCAGGCTGCCGATGCCTTGGCCGATCACGATGATTTCCTCGACTTCACTGTTGTCGGCGGCCTGGGCGCCCAGTGCGACCAGGGAAAGGGCGGCGGTGAATCGCTTCAGGCGGGCCAGTGGGGATGCATGACGTAGTTGCATAAACGACTCCAGGCAATGCAAATGAACATGGGGCGCGATTATGGAGAAGTGCGGGGTTTCCACTAGTGTGCTGGCCGTTGAGAAACGGTTGTTTAACGTTAATGATTCGACCAAAAATATTAAAAGTGCTGAAAAAGCAGTGTGTTGATCGCTGGGTCCAGATGCCGATCGACTGGCGCAGCCGGCACTCAAGTCACCCGCCATTTGGTCGTTAGTTCCTACCACCATTACAACAACATGGAGTGAGGGCATGGGTCACGACGTCTCCAGGCAGACTGCCAGCAGCCAGCGGGCCACCCGCCTGCCGGGGGCGGTTCACACGTCCGACGACGGCCGGCTGCAACGTGTGGTCGACATGGCCGTGG
>DAIRDB010000114.1:0-3657 GCA_036796405.1 Gammaproteobacteria bacterium
CACGAGTACCATCCGGTTCGCCGTCGCGGTGACGTCTTCCTGCCCCGGAGCATCGACGATGGGCCGGTGCGGACGTCGGAGCAGGTAGACGATGAAGCGACCGAAGATGGCGAACGCGAGGTCGTCGGCTTCCTGACGCTCGGGCATTCACCGGATCACGACACATTCAGCTTTTCCGGTGAGGTCGACGACTACCCCGAGGACTGGACCGAGCCACAGGCGAATGGGACTCGGCGCCTGCGCTCGAACTTCCGGCAGTACGAGGCCGTTGCTGCTCGCGTCCGCCCCGATGGCGCAAGCGATCCGACCGGACAACCCGCGTGGTTCCTACCCGGCAAGTTCCGACTATGCCTCCGCTGCAAGCACACCTGGGGCGCGCAAGGCAAGGACATCTCACGCCTCGCCTCGCTGTCGGCAGAAGGGCGGTCGTCGGCGACCACCGTCCTGACGGCGTCGGTTCTCAAGTGGATGCACGGCGCCTCGAGCTTGGACAAGCACAGCCGTAAGCTCCTCGGCTTCTCAGACAATCGTCAGGATGCCGCGCTGCAGGCCGGCCACTTCAACGACTTCGTTCACGTCACGCTCATCCGAGGTGCGCTGCTCGCGGCGATCGAGTCCGCAGGTCCAGACGGGTTGTCGCTGGAGCGGGTCGGTGCAGAGGTGCAGCGGGCCCTCGGCTTTGACGCGCCGCTTGCCGCGGGGCAGGCCGCCAAGGACTCGCACCTCGCTGCTTGGATGCTGGACCCCGACGTCGGTCCGGGGAAAGTCGAGGATGCGGCTGCCGTGCTGCGGCAGGTGCTCGCCTATCGCGTCTGGCTCGATCAACGCCGTGGATGGCGGTACACGAACCCGACGCTCGAGACCGTCAAGCTGCTGAAGGTGCAGTACCACCGACTCGATGCGCTCGTACGTGATGACGCCGTCATGGCGAAGGCACCAGGCACGCTGCCAACCGCGACGCCAGATGTGCGGCGTGCGGTGATCGAGACCGTCCTCAATCACTTGCGTCTCGGATCGGCCGTCGAGGCTCCGGCATTTGAGCGGGTGAACTTCGAGGCCACGCAATCGCGAAGTCAGACGATCCTCCAGCCGGCATGGGCCATCGCGCACGACGAGCGCCCTCGCGTCCCCACGTGGCTGACGGTTGAGGCGCCGAAGAACGTGAACGCCAAGGACACGGATCGTCTGCTGCGCGGTGGCTTTACGACCACGCTTGGACGTGAGCTTCGGAAGGCGAAGCTGTGGGGCGCCGATGACTCGTGGTCCCTAGATCGGCAGGCGTACAACGACCTGCTCTCGGCGCTGCTGGAGTTCCTGCGCTTCAACGGTTTCGTGACGAAGGAGCCGCACTCGCCGTTCGGCCTCCCTGGCTGGCGGCTGGCGGCGGACGTGATCCGCTATGTGCCCGATACGCCGACCGGACGCGCGAACCCGTATTTCGCGGAGCTCTACCGCACAATCGCGAAACAGCTGAGTGCGCACGACTCGCCACTCTTCGGGTTCGAGGCGCGCGAGCATACGGCGCAGGTGAAGGACGTGCGCCGTCGGTTGCGCGAGAAGCGGTTCCGGTTCGGGGCCGAAGAGCAGAACGAGTTGGCCACGAGCACGGAGGCCCGAGCGGAACGCGAGCGCACGACGTTCTTGCCCCTGCTGTTCTGCTCGCCCACGATGGAACTCGGCGTCGACATCTCGGCCCTGAACGCCGTCTACCTCCGGAACGTCCCGCCCACACCCGCGAACTACGCGCAACGAAGCGGCCGCGCCGGTCGCAGCGGGATGGCGGCGCTCGTCGTGACGTATTGTGCGGCGCGCAGCCCGCACGACCAGCATTTCTTCCGCGATCCGGCCGCCATGGTGCACGGCGAGGTTCGTGCGCCGAATCTCGATCTGGCCAACCGGGACCTGCTCTTCAGCCACCTGCACGCGGTGTGGCTGGCGGCGTCGGGGGTGGCGCTGCCCCGCGGTATCGCCAACATCCTCGATCTCAAGCCCGGCGCGGACCAGCCGGTCCTGCCGGACGTGCTCGACCGTCTCCGCCAGCCGGCGGCTGCGGCGGAGGCCAAGGTGCGAAGCGAGCGGGTCCTGCAGATGCTCGAAAAGGAACTCGACGCCTCGCGCGCCCCGTGGTTCGAAGGACCCGCCGCGTTCGCCGGGCAGATCGTCGATGGCGCGGTCCGGCAGTTCGATCGGGCGTTTGAGCGCTGGCGTTCGCTGTACCAGAGTGCGCTGCATCAGCGTGACCAGGCGCGACGCATCCTCGACGATCACACGCAGCCGCAGGAGATGCAGCGTCACGCAAAGCGTGAGCAGTCCGTGGCCACCGAGCTGCTGATCTCCCTGCAGGATGGGAACCAAGAGTCGAGCAGCGATTTCAACCTCTATCGCTACCTCGCGACCGAGGGTTTCCTCCCCGGCTACAACTTCCCTCGGCTGCCGCTCTTGGCGTGCATCCCCGGCGAAAGCGGGCGTGACCAGGCATATGTCCAGCGGCCACGCTTCCTGGCGCTCTCGGAGTTTGGACCGAAGGCACTGCTCTACCACGAGGGGCGGACATACCGCGTCGTGAAGGTGCGACTCGGCGGGCGGCAGGAGGGCACGGCTCCGGAGCCGGGCCAGCTTGCCGTGCAGCAGCTCATCGTGTGCCCCGCGTGTGGCGCGGGGCATTTCGAGGCGCACCTGAACGGTTGCCACGGATGCGGCGGCCCCTTGGCTGGTGCAATCCTGATCAAGCACTTGCTGCGCATCGAGCACGTGGACACGCGGCCCACGCAGCGCATCTCGGCGGACGACGAGGAGCGCCAGCGGCAAGGCTACGACCTCGTCACGACTTTCCGCTGGGGGGACCGCGGGGACGGGCCGAGCGTACGGACCGTGAAGGCGACGGACGCCGCAGGCGATGTGCTCGAGCTGCAGTACGGCGCGTCGGCGACCATCACGCGCATCAACCTGGGACTTCGGCGCCGCAAGGAGCGGAACCGGCACGGCTTCGAGATCAATCCGGTGACCGGATGGTGGGGCAAGGGATTGGACGATGAAGATGACGCTGGGCCGCCTGACCCCAGTCGCGTGCCGCTGCAGCGCGTGGTGCCCTTCGTTCAAGATCAGAAGAACGCCTTGCTGCTGCGGTTCGCGGAGACCGACTCACTCTCGATGACGACTCGTGCGACGGTGCAACACGCCCTTCGTCGTGCGATCGAGCTGGTGTACCAGCTGGAGGAGGGCGAGCTGCTCGTCGAGCCGCTGCCGGATCGGGATCGGCGCTCCGGGCTGCTGTTCTATGAAGCGACCGAAGGCGGTGCTGGCGTCTTGACGCGCCTCGTCCACGAGCCGGACGCGCTCGCACGCGTGGGCCACGAGGCGCTGCGCGTGTTGCACGTGCAACTGCCGGAGTGGGCGCCCGGCTTCACAGCCGGGTCCGTCGAGGCGCTTACCGATACCGATGGCGCCTGCGTGCGGGCCTGCTACCGCTGCGTGCTTTCCTACTTCAACCAGCCCGACCACGAGCTGGTGGACCGCAACGACGTTGCGGCGCGGCAGCTGTTGATGCGCTTGGCGGGTGCAACCACGACGCTCTCCTCGCCGCCGCCGAGTGCCGCGCCGGGGCCCACGGTCGAGCCCGTAACTCCGGAGTTGTCGGAATGGGCGGCACGCTGGGAG
>DAIRDB010000114.1:3667-5176 GCA_036796405.1 Gammaproteobacteria bacterium
CCGCGATCAGACGATCCCCCTCCGGCCTTGGATGGTGAGGCAGGGAGCGGCACCGCAATGGGGGCAGGCCTATGCCGCCGTGGTGCTGCCGGATACCCCGGCGAATCTCAAGGAGCGGCTCGAGCAGGAAGGCATGACGCTCTTCAGTTTCCCGGCCGACACGGCGCTCTGGCCCGCGCTGTTCGGTCGGCTGCAGCGATATCTCACTGGGGCTCCCTGATGGCTGAAGCTGTGCGCCACTTCGCGCCGGGCACGTTGGTCCGGGCGCGGCGTCGTGAATGGATGGTGCTGCCCGGTAGCGGGGGCGATCTACTGCGCCTTCGGCCGCTCAGCGGTAGCGAGGACGACACCGCGGTGCTGCACCTTGGGTTGGAGCCAGACGTCGTGCCGGCCACGTTCCCCTGGCCAACGAGCGCCCAAGAGGGGAGCCAGCGCGACGCGGTGCTGCTGCACGACGCGCTCCGGCTTTCCCTGCGTCGCGGCGCGGGGCCGTTCCGTTCGTTCGGGCAGGTCGATGTGACGCCACGGCCCTACCAGCTCGTGCCCTTGATGATGGCCTTGAAGCAGGAAGTCGTGCGGCTCCTCGTCGCGGACGATGTCGGCCTCGGTAAGACGATCGAGGCCCTGCTAATCGCCCGCGAACTTTACGATCGCGGAGAGATCAGCCGTCTGGCGGTGCTCTGTCCGCCGCACCTCGTCGATCAGTGGGTCCGTGAGATGCGCCTGCGCTTCCATTTGCCGGCGGAAGCGGTCACCTCGGGAACGGCGCGGCGTCTGGAACGCGGGTTGCCGCAGGGCACGTCGCTGTTCGATGCCCATCCGTTCACGGTCGTCTCGCTCGACTACATCAAGAGCGATCGGCGGCGAGACGAGTTCGCCCGGAGCTGCCCCGAAGCCATCATCGTGGACGAGGCCCACACCTGCACGACCGGAACTGGCCTGTGTCATCAGCGCTATCGCTTGCTGTCGCAATTGCTCGAATCGCCCGATCGGCACGCCATCCTCTGCACGGCCACGCCGCACAGTGGGGACGAGACGGCGTTTGTGCGTCTGCTCGCTCTCGTCGATCCGTCGTTCGCTACGCTTGAGGAGACTCCCGATCACGCGATGCCTGCCGCCGTGCGTGAACGGCTCGCGGGACACTTGGTCCAACGCCGGCGCGTCGACATCCGCGAGTGGCACGACGAGACGCTGTTCCCCGAGCGGGTTTCCAAGGACCTCCAGTACCGCCTGAGCGGCGACTGGGAGCGCTTCCTTGAACAGGTGCTGGCGTATTGCGAAGGGGTGACGACCGCGGCGGGCGAGGGCGACCGGGAGCGGCGGTTGGCGTTTTGGAGCACACTCGCGTTGCTGCGTTGCGTGACCTCGTCGCCGGCGGCGGCGGTGCGGGCCCTGCAGACGCGCTTGACCGCGGCGGTCGACGATCAAGCCATGGCGCGGCTCGGCGAGCGTGTCTTCGATCTCGATCCGGACGAAGGCGAGACGCCGGATGACGCCGAGCCCGCCGCC
>DAIRDB010000115.1:0-5055 GCA_036796405.1 Gammaproteobacteria bacterium
ATCCCGAGCCGTTGGGCGGTCTGCATTACTATAAGGCTCAAATAGAACTATCCACAAAAACAAAGAAAAACGCCCTGTTTTTTAGACAGGGCGTTTAACTGGCTGGGATCCCCCCAGCCTGGGGGCCTAATTACAGGCCGGAGGTGCCGTACAGGTTACGGGCATCGTGCCAGCCGGTAGCGTAACGCTCGGTGGCCTTGTAACGCATAGAGTCTGTCTCGAAGTCGCCTTCGGTCGAGCGCTCCAACGGACGACGCATAACCAGCATCAGACCGTTCTCTGCGTTTGTCTGAACAAACCAGGCCTTGCTGGAGCTCAAACGGGTCACTACGTGAGCGCCGTTCGGGAGCATGCCAGTAGACTTGATCGGGTTCAGATCGTTGTCGGCGCCGCCAGAGCGGAGGACCGACTTCAGGATCACCTCAGCCTGGAACTCCAGGGCCGGGGGAACAACCAGCTGCTCCGCCTTCAGGCGAATACGCTTGCCGTTGTTGTCCACAGCAGAACGGATCTGGATGAGCAACTGCTCAACAGACGTCTGGGACATGGCGGCGTCGGTCGACAGCTTGTTGCTGTACGAACGACCCTGGGAGATCGGGTGAGCTGTGTTGATCAGCGTCACGCCGTCACCGCCGACATAGCCGGGTGTGAACGCGAAGTTCAGCAGGTTGGCACACAGGGTTTCCTTCGTCTCGATCATGGACTGAGCCAGATGCTTCGAGAAGGTAGAACCGATACGGATGTGGTCACCGTCTTCCATCAGGACCTTGGTCAGGGCATAAGCCAGGCCATAGATCTTGTAGATGAATCGGGTGATGTACAGCGTACCGCCCTGGTCATACGAGACGGGGGTGCCGTCAGGCATTTCCGGAGCCGTGTTCATGCCGAACAGCATCACTTCTTCGTGGTAGTTACGGGGAATGCCGGTGATCTGGGTAACGAAACCCTTCCACTCGTCATCGCGCTGCTGATAAACTCCGTCAAAGACTTCGTTGAGGATAGGTTCGACTACCGCACGAAAGTCTGTACTGCGCATAGGGGTTGCCATGTGCTACTTCCTTTCTTAGTTATTATTCAACGTTTGCGGCAACGAACGTGTCGTTGGCGATCTTGACCTGGATGATCGTCTTGGCGTCGCCCCAGGCGTTGTCGATCTCGCGGCCCAGACCCACCACCTGCACTTGGCCTTGCGTGCCAACTGCAACTGCTGTGGGGTCAATGCCAGCGGTCGACGTGCCCAGGCCACCGTTACCGATGATCTGACCAGATGTGACAGCTGTGAAGTTGAACGACTGGCCCACTTGTGTGTTGGCGATCGAGCCGTTGGCTTGAGCTTCGTACACAATCTCGGGGTCCATGAAAATCCACATCACAACGTCCGTAGCGGTGCCGAGAGCGGGACCAAACCACTTGCTCACGGTACGACGACCGGAAGCATCGGTATATTCCACGCCGCCGAACACGCCAGCGAGACGCTTGCCAGAAACGGGGGTGTTTCCGGACACTGTCAAAGTAGAGACGCCTGCAGTGGTCGCCTCATCCAAAACAACAGGGGTGCCGCTGTAGAAAACCACACCAGTGTCATAAGCACCTGTGTAGTTCAACGAACGGATAATCCCGCTGGGATGATAAACCGGCTTCAGGCCAAAAGGAGTGTAAGTTGCACTCATTGTTTTTGGTTCCTTTTTGGTTGGTTAAAACCGCACATTAGCTGCGGCTCGATTGGTTTCTCTCTCCATCTCCAACATGCCACCCTCAAGAATTGAGCGCCCACCTTTGCCTGCTTCTGCCGCCGAGCGAACGTTGGCCGTAACGTTTCGCTGGTGCTCAAGCGGATCTTCAAGGTGCAGCATCCTCATAACTTCCTGATAGATGTCTTCGGGGATCTTGAAAAGAACCATCTCATTACAAGATACACAACCTTCAAACTTGCCTGAACTAAGTTTACCCAAGTTCTCAAAGCCTTTTCCTAATTCGGCGGCTTTAACTGGTTCATAGCCCAACGCGATGCGTTTGTCGATTGAATCATACT
Source organism: Gammaproteobacteria bacterium (assembly GCA_036796405.1). GTDB lineage: Bacteria > Pseudomonadota > Gammaproteobacteria > Pseudomonadales > Pseudohongiellaceae > CAILUG01. Next base: position 2,033 of record DAIRDB010000115.1, read on the forward strand.
GGTTGGTTGTTGACAACCAGCAGAGGTGCATTCCGGGGATCAAACCACCAGGAATGTCCGGTAGCGCGGTGTTGGCCCACTTGTCCCGAAAAGCCTCCAGCCTTTCACGCCGCACTACTTCATCAGGCGACAGGCTTGCCTGCCGCTCTTTGATCTCTTCTACTCGGTCCTGCAGACGATCGTCCAGGTCCCGTGAAATTCGTTTGTTCATTTATTTACCCCTTGTTTGCACGGTCAAAATCAGCATAGCGGCGAATCGCCTTAGCACGCTTCTGTGGGTCATCCCACATGCCCGCGTCCTTCAATGCCTGCACTCGCTCACGACTTAGCGTGAATGTGTTCTTGGGGTTGGACCCACCGCTCACATCCGCGCGGCCCGTCGAGGTGCCACTTCGGCGGCTACGACTGTTCGTTGCCCCCGCCTTACCCGTGTACCGATGAGGTAAACGTTCTTTCAATCTATTGTCCAGCTCGTCCCAGTACTCCGGGTCCGAGGGGTCCCAACCTTCACTTGCAAGGGAGTTGTCGATCACCTTAGCAATCCGACTGTCCACGTCCTCGCCACTCGGGTCGTACCAGCTGTTATTCTGTAGCCACTGCGTTGCGTTACGTTGCACCGAAGCGGACACAGGGTTTGGCACATTGTTGCGGGGGTTCTTAGCCTCCTCTAACTGGCGCTGTTTAACAATCTGCGCCTGTGCCAATCGATTCTTGGACTCATGGTACTGATCCATGAATTCCATCTGTCCGTTGACGTCGCCGGCCTGGGCCGCTTGCGTCATCTTCATTTTGGCGTACTCGACTCGAGTCGCCTCGTCTTCAATAAAACGATCGATCTGTGCAATCTGGAAGCTCGCCGCGGTGTTCTCCACCTGGGCCAGCCGCTTGGCCAGCTCCTCGTTGCGTCGCTCCAGGGCGCTGATCTTGTGCTTTGCACTCGCCTCGCGCTGTTTGTTCAGCTCTTTCTTGAGCTTGCGCTCTTCGCGGCGGGCGGCACGCAGCGCCTCACGATCCTCGTCTTCGCCGTCCTCACCTTCGTCGTCGCCAACCTGGCCACCCTCTGCGTGAGACTCGACTTCATTCTCTTCGCCCTCTTCTTCCGTCTGGAAGGGATCCGGCTTGTCTTCAAGCGCGGCAAGCACGGTACCATCGTCCCGCTCTTTGATCGCCACGTCCTCTTGCTGTTCTAGCTTATCAATAGGTTTCATTCAAAACCTCACTCCACAAATGCGGGGAACATCGTCCGCGCTACTTCAAAACTATCGATCTTGCCAATCACTTCGCGATCCTGCAACACGATAAACACAACCTCTCCATCGCCGTGCGGGACCGCCCATCGGTCTCCGCCGTACTTGATCACGCGAACCAGGTCACCGGGGTTTGCCCACGGACCCTCGGGCCATGTCTCCATGGTTGCCACGTCTTTATAGGCCAGGGGCCCATGCTTGACGACCTTCGCGATCACTTCGTTCCACTTTTCGGTTGCCTTGGTGTCAGAGACAAGCAAAATGCCGCCCTTACTAACGTCCTTGGCCTTACGAAGCTGAACCAGGATACGGTTCCCTTGTGGTTGAAATCCCGGCTCTACAACCGGAAAACAGTCGTCTTCACTACGACCATCAACCTGATACTTACTCTCAGTGCTCACTCTGATTCCTCGTCCTCTTGCAGGACAGCGTTTATAATTTCCAAGGCCTCTTTCAGACCCTGGCCTCTTCCAATAAGCCGGTTGTATGAGTCCCAGCTATCGGCTCCATTCAAGGCGGCGTATTCCAGGTCCTGGATCACTTCCTTGAGCTTGAAGACTGTTGTGTATATCGGATCTTTCATACGAAAGTCCTCCTGTATAACTAAATACGCATAAAGCTAACATTAACCGCCCTTACATAACATAAATATGTTATAAGGCGGTTTTTATGTTACTTTTTCTTGGCGTCGTACAGACCCTTGCTGTTAACGGCCGGCACCTGAGCCAGTGCGCGCTTGGCGTTGTCGGCTCGCTTCGAGCCAGACGGACCAGACTCAACGGCCTGACCAGGACCGCCGGCGTAGCCGGGCTTGCCTGTCACTTTGTAGTTTTTACGGAAGCCCATGTCTGGGATTTGACCTGCCATCGTTATTCTCCTGTTGGTGATGGTTGCTTGGGTTGCATCTGGGCCAACGCGGCCTGATGCTGTTGCTGTGAACTCTGGTTCTGCATGTCAACCAGCTGCTGTTGTGCAGCCAGCGCGCGCTGGTGAGACTGGTCCTGCTGGCGACGCACCTCTTCCAGTCCGTGCTTGCGCAGGTCAGCGTGGGCCTGTGCCTCCGCCTCGAGCGCCGTCTGGTTCTGCTGGTGCTGTTGTGCCAGCTGTAGGTTGTCCAGCTGCGCGTTGGCCGTGATAGACGCCACACGTTCCTTGGACGCGTTGTTGATGTCGGCAAGCGCGATCTTGACGGCGTTGTCTGCGTCCTGGAGCTCGCGGTCCAGGTTCAGCTTGGCCATGACCTCGGCCAGCTTGGCCTCCATGTCGCGCACCTTGTCTTGCATCTGGGCCTGCATCTTCTCGCGCTCGAGTTGGAACTTGGCCTCGGCTTCCTTCATCTTGCGCTGTGTCTCGGCCTGCTGTGTCTGCATGATTACACCAGCCGCCGGGTCGGCCGCAAGCGCCGCCTGTTGCATCTGCGCCTGCTTGGCCTGTTGCATCTGTTGCGCCAATTGCTGGATGATCGGGTTGATCGCCTGGAAGTCCTGCTGCGAGTCTTGCGCCACCAGTTGAGCAGCCATCGACAGCGCCTGTTGCGCATCTTTGTCCAGCTTGCGCTCCTCGTGCAACTTGAATGCGTCCTCGCCGCCAGCGGCTTGAGACACATAACCACGCATCGACTGCAGGTAGTGCAACGTCAGGTGTTGCTTGATGTGCTCCATCATCAACGGCAAAACACTTGCGCCAATCAATGGACTGCCGCCGTACGACGGGTCCAGCATATACGCCAGGTGAACCTTGATGTGCTCGAGGTGCTCTTGGTCCGGGAACGCGGCC
>DAIRDB010000116.1:0-3057 GCA_036796405.1 Gammaproteobacteria bacterium
CTTCCGTAATTTCGACTTCGATACCCTTCGTGGCGGCCTTCTTGCCGCTCTTGGCTCTGACGATCAGCACCCTCGCCTGCTCGTTGGCGGGGTCGTCTACGAGGCTGATTTCGTCAATGCTCATATCGGTGAGTTGCTGGGCCATTACTTCTTCTCCACGGGAATACGGCGACCGCGCCCGCCGATGCTGAACGCTCGGAGGACGCCCTTGCGGACCTTCTCCTGAATGTCACTATCGTGAATCTCCATACCGATCCACCAACCGCGCTTGCCGTCGGTCAGTCCGACAGCTTTCGCAAACGCGTCGTCAATGATCACAGACTCCACGACCTCACCCACGGCGCTGCCAGAGTGCATGGCTTTGGCAACACGGTGGTCGCAAATGAACTTGTGCGCGGCCTTGCGGAGTTCTTCGATGCTGACGACATCGCCTTGGTGATCGGTAATAGGCTTCCCATCTTCGACGGCAACACTCGCCCAGCCGCGGACAAACCGTCCGGTCGAGTCAGCCTTTTCAAAGTTGAAAGAGACGCCTATTTCCATCAAGCCCTCACGGGTGTCATCAGCGTGACTACGCTGTACTGCTTGCGGGTGCAGTGATACCCGTAACACGCCTTAACAGCGTGTGGAAGCGTCAGAATGAGAAAAAGACTGACGCGCCCGAGCGGGGTATCAACGATGTGATATCGGCTTTCTTATTCTTCGGGCGATTCGCTAGGAATGCCCAGCAGCACATAGGTGGCGTCTTCAAGCAGGACGTCTGTGCGGAACTGTCCCTGCTCACCATCAATCATATCGCTTTCTGCTGGAATCACAACGGTATCAATGAAGTCACCAGCCAAGCGCTGCAGAAACTTTTGGCACGCATCCTCGGGTGTCGACTCTTCCGTCATCGTCTGCTGGAGATGCACGCCCAGTTGCTCTGGCGAGTTCCAGCCCGTCGCGGAGTAGTCTCCGTCCTTCCCCAAGAAAATATCAGCGTACTGACCCGCTAGCGCAACCACCCGCTCGGTTGCCTCGGCTCCCTCTAGCTTGTCCTCGTTGTACGCCTTGCGTACGTCGAGTACCGCATACAGGTACTGCCGCAGCAGGCGCTCAACGGTCGCGGCGCTGTTAAGGTATTCACCGTCCGATTCAAAACCGTCGAACAGATTCTCGCCGCGCTCCTTGGCGCGTTCTTCTGTCCCTTCGATCTCGCTGCGGTTTGCCATAGGCGTGTTATACCACTTGTTAAGGGGCGTCTGTTCCTACGTCCAGTCGGGGGGCAGCATGAGTACCCGGATGTCGTACCGGTTCCCGTTCTTCTTGATGCTCTGCAAGACGAAACGCGTGTTGGGGAGAATGCTGATTTCCTTCTCGCTTCCATAGCCACCGGAGCCGTGCGAGTCAATCGCCTTGGCTCCCTTGGCGTACACGAACTCAACGCGGTGCTGCCCGAAATTGGAAGTCGCCGTCGGGGAATACGAGGTGGGCATCGGGCCGCTGCACTGCATGACGGTGCCGGGGCCGGACTGGATCAGCTTGTTGATCATGTCCTGCGTCATGTTCTGCCAGCGGTAGATCGTCGTGCCCTCGGGCTTCTCCTGCGCGTACTTCAGCGCCTCGCTGGCGACCTGCTTCAGGTCGTGGCCCTGATAGGTCTTCTTGCCAGCGCGGTAGGCTGAAATCACGCCACCGGACTGCACCATCTTCACGAACGCCTGCGCGCCGCTCGACATCTTGACGTAGTCCGACGACGCCTTGCTCACATCGGCGCTGGTTACGTCCATGGTTTTCTTTGGCATGAGCGCGTTGGGGTTGTCGATTTTGCCGAGGCCAATCCAGAACCCGATCTTCTCGTTGTTGGCGACCTTGTTGATCGTCGTCCCGTACTTCTTCGACGGGAACGCCGCGCTGACCTGCGAGACGCTCGTCGCGTGTCCGACCGAGAACTGCTTCAGCGGCTCCGGCGGGTTCGCCACTTCGTCCATGACGGACAAGCAGCCGTCGTAGAACGCCTTGAGTTCTTTCGCGGGGTGTTCCGACAGCGGCTTGGAGCCGAGGATGTTCCCGGTCTCCTTGTCGAGCGATTCGTAGGTCATGTTCCGGAGCGCGACGTAGTCACCGCTCTGGAAAATCTGCTGCACCTGCTGCGCGAGCTTGTTGTTCTGATCGTTGACCCACGCCTTCGAGGAGGCCGCGAACTTCGGCATGGTCGGCGCAATCGCCTTGCTCATGTCGAGCTTGGAGAGATTGACCTTGCCTGCCTTTGCCGTCGTTGCAGCGGGGTGGGGCGGGGGAGGCTGCTGGCCCACCGTCTTGGCGGCTGCCGCGGCTCGCTGGGGCGTAACGCCACCGTTGAGTGCGGGGTGCTGGCCCTTCTTCTGCCCCGTCACCACAAAGTGCGTGGACCCGAGCGACTTCAGCGCGTTGTTCGCCAGCTGCGCCTGCTTGTGTCCGTAGGTGTTGGTCCCGTAGTTGAGCGACAGCAGTCCTTTGACGTCGCCGCTTTGCGCGTACGCCTTGATCTGCTGCACCTTGCTGTTGTGGGACGCCGCGTTGCTGTTGGTGGTCGGCAACAACGCCTTGTCAAAGTCCGGCATCGCGGGCAGCGGCTTGGTGTCCTTCGGCGGCGGGACCGGCGTGCTGATCGCCTTGTCAGCCTGCGCGGCTGCCGCCGTGACCTGCGCTCCCTGCTTGGCCTGCAGGTCTTTGACGAGCGCGGCGTGGTATGCCGCCGCCTTAAGGCCGTTTGCCGTGCCAGACTTCCACGGCACGCCGTCGGCGTAGAGCTTGCCGCCCACCCCTTGGAAGGACTGCAGCCCTGCCAAGTCGCCCGCTGCGTGCTGCGCCGCGAACTTGTCGACCATGCTGTTGTAGTACTGATCGGCGTACTTCGTGCCGGTCGTAAACACCGGCTTCGCAGGGACGTCGGACGGTGGCGTCATCGCCTGCGCGGACTCCATCTTCGTCATCGTTGACGCGATGAGGCCGAGGCGGGCGAAGTTCTTGATCTGCGCGTCGAAGCCGCTGACACCGGGGTAGGTGTTCTGAAGCTCCAGCGCGAGGTTTGCCAGC
>DAIRDB010000116.1:3067-4963 GCA_036796405.1 Gammaproteobacteria bacterium
GGCGATCGTGCCGTTGTTGGTCAGCGTGGCAATCTTGGCGATGAGAACGGTGTGAGCGGTGAGCGCCGCCTTCGGCATCTCACCGAGCATCGCCACCTTGAACTCTTTCGATGTAAGCCCGCCGTCAGCCAGCAACTCTGCGGCTGCCTTCTCTGCCTCTTGCACCATGTCGCTGGTGGCTTTGTAGGCGGTGTACGGGTCCATCGTGATGGCTTGAGCCGCCGCAGCGGCGATCACGCCAGACGATGCGGGGTCGTCGGTTTCCGCGGCTTTTAGCGCGGCAGCCCCGCCGATCTGATTCAGCACCGCGTCGCGTCGTGCAATCAGGTTCAGCGCCAGCGCCGCCTTCTCGGCTGGGTTCGGTGGCCCGTAGGTGTCGACGAGCTTCTTGATGGTCTCGTCCGAGACGGTCGCCAGTTGCTGTGCGCTGGCCTGCAGCTGCGCCTGCGTCATGGACCCGAATACGGTCGACTGCTCCTTCGTCGTCTGCCGCATGGAGGTCAGTTCCGGCGCGGTGGCGTCGAGCAGGCCACCCTTGACGCCGTGCGCCTCGCCCTTCGGCAAGCCTTGAGCGCGGAAGAGCAGGGCACCACCCGGGTCAATGCACGCGGCTTTGCCGTCCGGTGTGATGATCGTGTTGTCGTAGCCCATGCCCAGCACGTCGTAGTTCGCCAACCACGCGTGCGTGGCGTACGTTGCCTGCGCGGCAGCAACGTGCGCGGGGTTCTTCGGGTTGAAGGCAGCGCCTTCCATCATCTTGCTGGCGACACCAAGCCCACCGCCGTACTTGCCCTCCAAGTCGACGAGCCGCATTTCTGGCGCACCGACGCCAGCGGCCTGCATGAGCTTTGCCGCCAGCACCTCGTTGCGTGCGCGGGCGTCGCTGACGCTATCGGAGACGTTGCCGCCGACCTTCTGGGCGTTGCCCTTGACCAGCCACTTATCGCCGCCTTCTTGGTACATCGCGCCGGGGTTGGAGCCTCCCGGCTTCGTGCCGACCTGTGTGCCGTAGCTGGAGAGCGCCTTGGGGCCACGGATGGCGTCAGCCGAGGCGCTGGCCTTGGTCTTGTGCGTCACGTCGCCGCGGACTTGCACGGCGTACTGGTAGACGCTCGCGCCCCACTTGACGTGCGACGTTCCCTTCATCCCCGACGCATACTTGCTGTCAGCGTCCTTGTGCTGGGCGATGAAGTTGTCGAGCGAGGCGAGGTTGCCAGCCTGCGCCGCCGAGTGAATCGCGTTGATCTTCTTCTGGTAGACGGGGTTCTTGCCGTCGATACCACCGGCGATCTTGGGCGGCAGCGTCACGCCGTCAGCGCCCATCGCCTTCCATTGCCCGCCGAGTGCGGACCCCGAGGGCCAGCGCGGCTGCATCGTCCACGCGCCAGAGACCGGACCTTTGGCCTTCTTGAGCGGGCCGAAGGACAGCAAGTCCTCTAGGTCGTCGAGAATCTGCTTGTCGTGGGTGCGGTTCAGGAGCTTCTTGGCGTCCTTAAGTGTCGCCAGATTGATCGCCTGCGACTCCCAGCCCATATTCTTCGGCGTGCCAGTCGTGCGGCGAGCGAGGTAGAACCGCGCCCTCGACGTGTCGCGCTCGTAGTCGCCGAGGATGCCAACGATCTTGATCTTAAGACCCGTCTCCTCGTACGCCTCCTTGATCGCGTTCTGCTGCATCGTGAGGCCGTCCTCGACGGTCCCCTTCGGGTAGGTGTTCTGGTAGCCGCCGTAGCTGTTGGTGGGCCGCGTGAGCCACACGCGCCCGTCGTCCTCGACGATCAGCACGCCAGCGCCGACCGACTTCTTCGGGTTCGCCTCAAACGGCAGATCGGCGTCGAGCTTCTCGTTGGTCCCCGTGACCTTGGCCCAGCCATCCTTCGGCGGGTTCCACGTTTTCAT
>DAIRDB010000117.1:0-4950 GCA_036796405.1 Gammaproteobacteria bacterium
TCCGAGGACGACTGGCAAGCTTGGCTGGCACGAGGGGAAATCCTGCCGCTGGGCGCAGGTGACGTGCTTTTCGAGGAGGGTGACCCGGGCGACACCGTCTTCCTCGTCATCGAGGGGCATCTCCAGATCAGATTGACGCGGCCCGATGGGTCAGTCATCGTTCTGGCGGACGCGAAGCGTGGCGACCTCGTGGGCGAGCACTACCTCTTCGTATCGCAGGCCGGAGGGCGTCGCGGCAGCACTGTGCAGGCTTCGCAGCCCAGCCGCTTACTACGTTGGTCAGGCCAGGCGTTTCTCGATTTCGTCGATCACCAGCCCGGGCTAGCCGAGAGACTGCGAAACCGCACCGAGGAACGCGAGTCAGGTAACCTCGCCCGACGCGGCCAGATCCTGCGGGTCTTGTCCGGCATGGATGCGGTTGACCCCACCGATATCGTACGCATGAGTGCTGGTGCGACGATCTTCGAGGAAGGCGAAGAGGGCGATGCCGCCTATGTGGTGGTGGCGGGGGTGGTGGAAATCGTGCGGGCCAACGACCAAGGGCGCGTGCTGCTAGAAGCCGGCGCTGGTCAATGCTTCGGTGAACGCGCGCTGCTGACGCGAGACCGCCGCAACGCGGGCGCGCGCGCCAAGACTGAGGTGGTATTGTTGCGCCTGTCGCGGCAGCGCTTTTTGCAACTGCAGAGCAAGTCTGAGGAGTTCCGGGCGCTGATCGAAGGCGTCGATTTCGTCTATCGTCTGCCGGCACATGGGGTGGCGCTTACCTATGCTTCTGAGCATGGTGGGCTACCCTCCGTCGAGCGCTTGTATCGGCTGGACGATGGTCGCCGGCTGCGATCGACCTGGGTTCCAGAGCCCAAGGTCTTTGTGCTTCGCAGTCTGCTGGAAGGCCAGGCCGATCCGTTGCTGGTGGCGCGCACGCTGCGATGGCCATCTGTGGACGAGTCAAATGCCCTTGGCGCCGTCCTGCGCAGGGCGCTGTTGCTGGACGGCGATGGGCGCCTTCTGGGGGTGGACGGCGGCGGCGATTGGAGTGATCTGCCCTGGTTGATCGAGCGCACTGTAGAAGGCGACCGGCTTTCGGCGCGCGAAGAGGAGATCTTCCTCGCCACCGGACGCGTGCGTCGACCGATGGACGATGCGGCCGTTGGTGACGGTGATGCCATTGTGTGCCGTTGCTTGGGCGCTTCCGCCGGCAGTTTGAAAGACAAGATCGCGGGTGGGTGCTCCACGTTGTCGTCGCTGCAGTCTGCCACTGGCTGTGGCACGGTCTGCGGTGGCTGCGTACCGGCACTCAAGAGTATGCTGGGCCAGGGGGAATGGGTTCCCGTGCAGGTGGTTGCCCGCGGTGGTCGTCAAGGCGACGATGTCCAGGCTTATCAACTGGTACCAGACTGGCCTCTGCCTGAGCCGTGGGAGACGGGGCAGCACATCGTGGTGTCGGGGCTCATTGATGGCCACTGGATCGCGCGCAGCTATACCTTGACGGCGCCACCGGCGCCGCACGCGGCGCCAGAGATCGCTGTCAAGCGAGAGCCACACGGCCTTTTCTCGCGCTGGCTTCTCGATGGTGACCCGATGCTAAAGGAAGTGCGCGTCGGGGCGCCGCGAGGGGCAGCGGTATGGACGCCGGAGATACTCGACACTGTCTGCTTCGTGGCTGGCATCGGCGTGACGCCGGCACTGGCCATTGTGCGGTCAGCGGTTAGCGCTCATGCCAGGGGCGGCAAGACTTTTTCGATTCATATCGACTACACCGGGCGGCATCTTGCGTCGATGGCCTTTGTCGACGAGTTGCAGATGGCAGCAGCCTCGCTGCCCGGGCTCAGCCTTAGGCTGCGCGAGAGCGCCACCGAGGGCCGGCTGAATGAGGAGGGCGTAGCCCGAGTCGTCAAGTCCCACCCCCATGCCCTGTACTTTGTCTGCGGGCCGATCCCGTACATGGACGCAGTTGTCCAGGCGCTTCGTTCTGGAGGCGTGCCGGACAGGGCCATTTATGAGGAGAGCTTTGCACATTCGGGGGCGCCGTTCCATGCTCAGGCTGCCGTTGATGGCGGCGATGGTTTTGGCCCTAGCGCGCTAAGGCCGACTCCACCCGGCCAGCCGGCTACGTCGCGGCCAGTCTTCATCCGCCGCGCCTATCAGACGGCGTTGGTGTTGGCCTTGCTTCTCGTCGCCGTGGTCAATCTGCCCTGGGCCCTCGCACTGTGGCCCACGGGACACCCCACACCGGGGCATGAGGCCCTCGCCTGCGAGGATTGTCACCGCCAAGCGCCGGGGACGACGCGCCAGCAATTGCAGGCCAAGGTGAAGCATTTCTTGGGGCTTCGCGCTGAGAACGTGGCCTGGCATCACCATCCCGTCGGTAACGCCGAGTGCACGGGGTGTCACTACCGGGCCAAAGACGTGCATGCCCCTCATCTGTTCATGGAAGCGCGTTACGCGAGTGTGCGGGCGAGTCTGGGCCCAGAGAGCTGCGTCAGCTGCCACCGCGAACACCGCGCCCGACGGGTGACGCTGCGCGAAGGCCTCTTCTGCAGCGCCTGCCATGCGGACATGAACCTGAAGACCGATGCCTTGATCCCGCCGGCCTCGCCCACCCACGCCACCCTCACCCGCGAGGGCCGCTGGGAGACCTGCCTGGGTTGCCACGACTACCACGGCAACCACCAGCGCCTGGTCCCAAAGCGGCTGGATGATGCCCTCAGCGGGAGCATGATCCGGGCCGGACTTCGCGGTGGGGCGTCGCCCTGGGGTGAAGAGTTGAAGGTGAAGGCCAAGACGAATGCCCAGGCCCGGGCTCTGCCAAACGAGCAGAGGCAGGATGTTACGAAGGAGGTTTCCCCTTGAAGATCAATGTCCGAAACGCCTCGGTCCTGCTGAGCCTGGTGGCGCTGATTGTCTATCTGTTTGTCAGCGCCCCCGCATCGCTGCCCCAGGGTAAGGCGAGTTCTGGGGAGGCTACGGTGTCAGTACGCGTGCTCTTCGAGGTCCTGGCAGCCGAACAGGCCGCGGCGCGCAGCCTTTATACCCGGGAAGTGGTGGGCGCCGGGATGAAGCAGGGCCTAAAGTTCAGCGAAGAGTGGAAGAAGCCCGAAATCGAAGCCGGGCCGCTGCCGGCATTGCTGCTGCGCGAGGTCAGTCAGCGACTTCAGGCGTCCGGATCCGGTGTGGGTCTGTTCCTTGGGTCTGACTTTCCCATCGCCACGGTCAACCGCTTTCAAGGCATGCAGGTGGAGCGCTTTGAACTTATCAAGAAGAGCAAGCAGCCGGAATTCTTTAAGGACCCGTCAAACGGCATCCAGACCGCCATGTTCATCGACCCAGCCAGCGCGCCTGGCTGCGTGACCTGCCACAACGAGCACCCGGACTCGCCGAAGAAAGACTGGAATCTTGGCGACCCTATGGGCGCGACGACATGGCTATACCCGCAGGCCGAGGTGAGCCTGCGGGAGGTGATGCATCGCCTAACCCAGTTGCGCACCGCCATGCGCGAGGCCTATCAGAGCTACCTCGACCGGGCAGCGGGCTTCAAGGGAACCCAGGTGGTGGTGGGTGAGAAATGGCCGCGCGACGGCCTGTTCCTCCCGGATGCGGAGCACTTCATGGCGGCGGTCGAACGCGACATCGCCGCTCACACGGTTCGCGTACTGATGCAGGCGGCTTCAAATGACCGTGCGCTGGCGCCTCGCTGACCGGCACCGGGCGGCGTTGGTGGCGAGCGTAGCTTCGGCGATCGCGCTGGCCATAGGCACGGGGCTCGAGTTGCGCTGGTCTTCTGCCGTGACGCGTTACAGTGGCTACGGCCTGCTCACCCTGATGCTGGTGATGTGCTTGCTTCCCCTGAGACGTGCCCTCAGCCGATCTTCGAGTGTGCTAGACGAGGCCCGCATGAGCCAGGCCTTGCGGTTGCACGAAGCAGGCGCCGTCCTGCTGCCGCTGGCGCTTTGGGTGCATGCCGGGTCGGTGAATGCCAATGGCATGCTGATCCTGGCGGCATCCGTCTTGCTTGTTACGGCACTGGGTGCCTTGCACCCCACCACGCGGGATCCCGCTAGCCTCGGCTACCTGCGCCTGTGGTGGCGCCTGCACATCGTGCTCGTCAGCGTGGTGCTGCTGGGTGCAGTGCTGCACGTACAGGCCATGTGGGCCTACTGACAGGCGCAGTATTAAACCGTCCAACCGCTTTTGGGGCACCAACCCTGCGTGCTTGAGAAAGTGGGGGGGGAAGCCCGACACCCACGAGGAGCTGGGGCAAAGGTTGCGCAAGACGAAATCGCTGCGTTGATTCTCTTTAAGAGTGACATGGGAGGGTATTTTCGCCTTTACAACTTTCTTTCCCGAATTTTCGACTAAGGCAGCACGGACATCGAAAAGCGGGCAATTTTCTATAGGCGGCTGTTGCCCTTGATCGAGTTTGATCGTGACCGAGAAGGCATCGGCCTGTCCGAAGTCGCTCTCATTCGTCACAATCTGAAGAATCTAGGCAACCGGGAGTTGCCACTTTGTGGGGGGGGGCGGCACCGAAGCTGGCTCCCACCACTGAGGCCGGCAGCGGCGGGGTACAAGATAGGCAAAAGGTTTGGATGCGCTAGCTTCAAATCGTACTGACAAAGAATCTAGGATTGGCGAGGGTTTCCGGGGCTTTTTTGAAAGACACAACTCCGCCAGATCCTTTCGGCTTGGGCACAATGGCGTCTTTGCCCAAAGTCGAGGACACATGAAATCGCCAATCGTCGTGGTGGCCGTCTGCAGCTTTGTCCTCGGCGCGGCCCTCGAGTGCCTGGCCCAGAGCTATCCCGTCAAGCCGGTTCGAGTAGTCCGCCCGCACCCCGCGGGGGCTTCCGGGGACATCCAGGCCCGCGGCATCGGCCAGGCACTCAGCCAGCTGTACGGACAGCCCTTCGTGATTGAAAACAAGGGCGGCGCGGGCGGCATGATCGGCTCACA
>DAIRDB010000118.1:0-3174 GCA_036796405.1 Gammaproteobacteria bacterium
TCTCTTTTGGAGGGTTAGCTTGGTAGAAAGGCTTGACAGTAATCTTGCTGCCATCAACAAGCTTGAACTCGCTGATGCCACATTCCATCATGGCTTCAGGCAAATCCTTTTCCTGTACTTGGGACAAGGCTTCTGTCTTTTCTTTCAACTGCGCTTCTAAATCCTCTATATCTTTCTCAAGCTGCACCTGCTTTGCAGCAAGTTCAGCTACGACTTTCAGGCTGTCGTCGCCTGGTGTGACATCAATAGTCATCGCTTCTCCTCATTAGATCGAATTCAACCACGTAGTACCGCATTTCCTGGCGATCCCACTTCAAGACTTTCATGCGTCCATTGTTGAGCATCGTGGCTACGGCACCAGCTACTGCGATGGCAGCAGGATCGCCGACCATCAGCAAATAATCCTCATCAGTGAACCGAGCTAACCCGCGCTTCAACCGAGAAACCGTAGGCGCTGCGCTGTAAGCCACGTTGCCGGGTGGCAACAAGACCTGCAGCTTGCCGTATTTCTCTGCTGGCATCAGGTTAATTCCTCGGGGTTCCTGAACCACGTACACTGTCATCATTTCTCCTTTCTGTTTATTGATAATATCACTGTATTGGCAATAAGCTAAGATTTGTAGATTATATCCGCGATCTTTTGCCATGGCCAAGGCTTGGTAAACACTTGCGGGTTCGGGATAAGAGCCCACTTAATTTTGCAAGCACCGTCTTTCACTGGCTCTAACAAGTCGACAACGGCCAAGACCGATTCGGCCTTAAACACGAGGATGTCGTCGTCTTTTCGAGCTAGCACAAACACGCGACCCTTCTCCTTGCAGCGTCGACTGAAGAACGCGATCTGGCTCGACCGAAAGTAGATGTAGTTTCCCTTTACCACCTTTAGTTCGACCCAGGCTTCAGAGCCTTCATGGCAACCATTGACGTCAGGTTGCCCAATGCCTGCTAAGTTTTCAATCCTGACTAGATGTCCGGGAAGCCTCTCCCGAATCAAAGTCCACAGGGTAGACTCGCGCATACTCAATGCCCTCAAGTTTAAGACCCGTACTCCAAACCTGCAGGTAGATCCCAGACAACTCTGGATTCGCTGCGTCCTTAAAATTCGGGTAATCGATTTCACTAACCAACTTGGTTAGCTGTTTTGCAAACGCACTTTTAGACAAGTGAATGCGGTACCGGTAGTCTGCGTCTGGCGTGTACTGCGGTATGCTGCCTTCAAAATTGTCTGTGATGTGGTGCGGTTGACGAGCACGAATAAGCAACATGTTCTTATCTGCACGGTTTTGCACAACACTCAATAGTCCTGCCTTAGTAAAAATCCACATACATTCTCCTTTATTTGCTGTCGCCCCAAGTCGGTCCCATCTCGAGATCGACCTTGATCGGTACAGCTATTTTAACACAGGACTCCATGATGTCTTTGATTCGCTCACCATGAGCCCGATCTTTTACGCTAAAGCAAATCTCATCGTGCACTTGAATGTGACCTACTTCACCGGCCTTGTACAGGTCGACCATCGCTTTCTTAGTCATATCGGCAGCACCACCTTGAATCAAGGCATTTAAAGCTTTGTGCGTCATTGACCTACGCAGCGGTCTACCTTGCCACACCTTGTCTGCTTGTGCTCGACTCAGTGGGTTCTCTCTGTTAGGCCAAGTGTTCTGGCTATCAGCAGGTTCCCAAAGATCGAAGTGCCGCTTGCGACCAAGCAAGGTTTTGATGTAACCCTTTTGAGTAGCTGACTGCGTGCAGCGCTGACTAAGCTGCCTGACGAACGGCACACGGTCGTGGTACTGCTCAAACAAAGGTCTGGCTTCATCTTGACTGAGACCAAGTTCTTGACTGAGCTTGTAAATGCCCATGCCGTAGAACATACCGAGGTTCACGGTCTTGGCTTGCTTACGCTTGATGCCAGCCATGTCAGCAACCATTTGATGGAAGTCAGTATCAGCTGATTCACTGTAAGTCTTAACTGCTTCCTCACTGCCTTTCAAACCAAGCAGGTCTGCATAGTGCACCAAGATTCTGGGTTCTTGCTGGCTGTAATCGCAACTAGCCCAATGCATACCTTCGTCAGGCAAGAACAAACCGCGAATCAATGGACCCCAATGTTCGTCGCGTGCAGGAACCTGCTGCAAGTTAGGCATGGAGCTGCTGAAGCGACCTGACCTGGTACCTGATTCGTCTTTGCGCAGCGCGTGGAACTGGCAATGAATGCGACCTGAGTGTTCCATCTTGAGGATCATGCCCTCAATAAAGTCACGACGCATCTTGTTTAGTTTACGATACTCAGCAATCTTCTTTGGCACAGGCAGCTCATGGTTAGCAAGCCAATCGCCAGTGAAAGACGCATTACCCTTTGCAGTCTCAGGGTACCAGATGTCTAACTTCTTAAACGCTCTGCCAAGATCATCGCCTGACCATGGATCGATCACGTAACCGACGAGGTCTCTTAGTTCGCCCAGTAGTCTGGCTTCGTCTTTTAGGCCTTGGTCGTTTAGCTGCTCAGCTTTATCGACGTCGACGCGGACGCCCTTGAACCGCATGTCAAGCATGATTGGCACAAGGTCAGACTCAAGTTCAAAGATGTCCCATAAGTCTTCTTGCATCAAGATCTTCTTTTGAAGATCGAAGATACGTATTGGAAGGGCAGCATCTGCTTCGGCATAGGGACCAACGTACCTGGCCGGCAGTCTCCAAAGTCCACCTTTAGGGTCGACGCCAGCAGCATGGGCGGCTTGGCGTAGAAGTGTTTCATCCTTGTCTTCGCCAAGGTACTTTTTAGCAAGCGCCGAGAGGCTGTAGCTGGACTGGTTCTCGTCAATAAGCGGCTCCGCGATTTGGATGTCGCGTATGGGACCATTGACTTGAATGCCTTCTGCACGTAACCATTCAAGGTCGTAGATGAGATTCGCACCTATCTTCTCCGTATCTTTGCCAAGCACATCTTCAAGAAAAGAAATAACCGCAGCTTTAGGAAGGTTATCTCCACCGCCATGTCCAAAAGGAAAATACCAAGACGCGTCTTCAGTCGCAAGACTCACCCCCACAACTTCCCCGTCGTACCTCACTCCGCCTGGTCCCCTCTCCATGAGATGAGGATCCCTCGTCTCGCAGTCCAAAGAGATCCGCTTGGCGGTCGTTAAGTTTGGGAACTCTTCCGGCGGGCGCCA
>DAIRDB010000118.1:3274-4925 GCA_036796405.1 Gammaproteobacteria bacterium
TATTCCAGTTCCATTTGCCTGCTCCCACAACCAATCAACTAAATCATCTCCATGCTCAAACCATGGGATGGTCGGTATTGGCTGCTGAGTTGCTTTGCCGCCAACAATTTCTTCTGCTGCTGACCACTGAGGCTCATACAAATGCATGCTGCCTGCTTGCAAGGTCAACAAACCAAGTTCAGGTTTTTTCTTCAAATGACAGATCACGTAGCGAGCTAGCATGCTGAAGTTAAACACGTCATATGGCCAACCAAGCCACAAGTCTGAGCTGCGCATGGTGTCAACCACATGCAGCATACCATCACGAATCAAGAACTGAATCGAGACTGTGCATGGAATGTCCTTACTAGGCCTTGGGTTTGGACGCCAAATGGTCAAGACCGCTTGCCTTGTATCAGGATCACTGTTCAAAGCATCAATCACAAAATGCAATTGATCGCGAATCATGGGCCCGTAAGCACCGTGGTAAAAGTAACCATCATCACTGAAGTTGCTGATAGCCTTGCTATAAGGCGCAATGGTCTTGACTCTGTTATCGCCACTCAAGATCCAAGCAGCTTCTGCTGCCATAAACTTGTAGCCAAGATCACGTTCCTTGATCGTCAACACAGGCCACTCCATTGAAATCGATGTTTGATAAGCCATCAACTCTTTGATTGGTTTACCGCGTGGTGCAACAAGACGACCGTACTTAATGCACTGTTCAAGTGCTCTAATCCATTCTGTATTAGTGGATGGCATGGCGCAATATCTCCCTCATGTATGATGTGTCGCCTTCAAACCTTTTCACAAAGGCAGGATGCTTCACATGTTCAAAGACTTCAATGCCTTGTTTGCTGAGGTATGACAACGCAACCTTGCCAACTGCAATGAACTTCAATTCAGGTTTTGCTTCAGCGAGAGCTGGCAAAATCTTGTTTGTTGTACCATCGTGGTTGATGGCGTTGCCCCACATCAGCAGCTCTTCACGCACAGGTACCTCATGCAGAGCCTGTGCAAGATACAAGCTTGAATGACCATAGTCATACCAAGGCCACTCAAGGTTGTTGTACTTGGGCTTCACTCGCTCGCCGACAAAGACGTACTCTGCTTCTTTGAGGTGTCCAAGTAAATTAGGTTCGTCCATAGAGCCAGGCAATTGAGAGTGTATTCTCTCCAAAGCACGGTCATAGGCGTATTCAGTAAATAGATCAAGCTTGTCTCCCCATGATTCAATTGAGTAGTACACGTGGTCGCGTCTTGTCTTGACACCACCTGTCCTAATCAACAGATCAGAATAGTTTTCATTTGGTATGTGCGCCTTGTCACCATTCCAAAGGAACCGGTAACGTGCAGCAACACCCATCACGCTGTCGTACATTTCTTCACGCTCAGACTTCAGCTTGTCAAAGCGTTTTTCGTAGTCAACAAGGTCTTCAGGCAAACAGTAGATGTACACTGCACCGTGCTTGCGTGCAACGCGATCCATCATGCGTCCCATTTGACTCCACTTGCTGCCACCACGATACTCAGCTGCATACAAGGCTTCGCTTGGCCACCACCTGTCGATGATGACAGGCTTCTTGTGGCTCTTGCGAATGGCCCAGCGAATAGCTGCTGTGTGATACTCAAACATGTGATCAGGCCAGCGGTAACTCAGATGCAAGTACGT
>DAIRDB010000119.1:0-4915 GCA_036796405.1 Gammaproteobacteria bacterium
CGATCTACCTCGGAAGTCAAAATGTCTCGACAAGCTCGCGACTGATCATCAACTGGCATACGGACGGCGACTACAACTATCTCATCGGAAAACGCGCTGGCTCGTGGGCGCAGCCGATGGATATTTCGTTTTATACAGGGCTGCGTTATCACGCGCATCAGGCGTACGGCGGACACAAGTTCTACACCAGCGGGTATGACGGCACACAGGCGTTCTCCGTAGGCGACGGCGACGCAAACGTCCGCGTGTATAACAACCTTTACGTCAGCGGCGAATCGCGCGGCTATGATGTGTACACGACCGGTGGCTGGTTCCGTAATCATACGAACAACAACGGCATCTACTGGTCTGTCACGGGTTGGCATCTGTATCCCGCTAGCTCAAGCGATTTCTATGTCCGGTCTGGGACCGACGGAGGGACGCTTCGCTTTTTGAGGAGCGACGGCACGACGTACGGCTATCTGCATTGGGCATCCGACCGTGCGATGGGCTTCCTGACAGACGGCGGCAGCTGGCGCTTCCGTGTCGACAACAGCGGCAACGCCCGCTGCTACAACAACCTGTACCTCGATCAGAACCACGGTCACGGCATCGTCGGAGTGTATAGCTCGTACCGCTATCAAGGCGTGTTCGCCATGGGCGACAGCTACAAGCTGCCAGCCGACGGTACAACCACCGGATCGCTGTACGGCATGGCATGGTCTCACCCCAACGCTGGTGGCGTCGCGGGCAATCTCGACAGCCACGGGATGTTGGTCCTGATCAACGGCGGCTTCGGGTCGTGTATGTCGTATTCGATCAGGGCGTCCGGCAACGTGACTGCCTATTCGGACGAGCGACTCAAGACCAACTGGCGTCCGATGCCGGAAAGCTTCGTCGAGAGGTTGGCTGCGGTGAAGGTTGGTATTTACGACCGCACCGACGGCGAGCGGATGACGCAGGTTGGTGTCTCGGCGCAGTCCTTACAGAAGTTACTGCCCGAGGCGATCACCAAGGCTGGCGATGAAATGGGAACGCTGTCCGTGTCCTACGGCAACGCTGCGATGGCGTCTGCGGTCGAACTTGCCAAAGAGATTGTCAAACTCCGGATGGAGCTTGACGAGTTAAAGTCCAAACTCAACTAGGAGATCAGCATGGCTATTCAGTACACCACCAAGGTTAACGGCCTTCGTGTCGTCAACGACGGCGGCCTCACAGACGTTGTGAAGGAGGTCGACGTCACCATCATCGGCAGCGACTCTGGGATAGAGTTTCCGTTGGCAGTGACGATCAAGCTCCCGGCCCCGGACTCAAGCGCTTTCACTGCATTCGCCGACGTGACAGAGGCGCAGGTGACGGGTTGGGTAGAGGCGCAGGAAGACCGCCTGCAGCCAATCAAGGACCACATCGCCATCGTATTGCCGCAGCTGGTCGCTAAAGCCGTGCTTTCGGAAAAGCCGCTGCCGTGGGCCGAGACGCCCCCGCTGCCGCCCGCTGCTGTCCCACTCGCCAACCCCGAAGAGTAAGCAAGGGCTAGACGATGCCGCTCGTATCATCCGGTGAGATCAGCATCGGCGGCTCGACCACCAATCGCTCCATTAACTTGGAGCTTGGTCGGTCGGCTACGGCTACGTCGAGCCTTGGCGAGACGGCGCTGCGTAACCTTGCGGGCGTCTCAAGCGGCGCGATCAGCCTGTCGAGCTTCTACGGCAAGTCGAGCCTTGCCGCGACGCTCAACGCCTACAGCGGATCGACGACGATTGATTTGTATGACTACTACTTCAACAGCTATTCGTACTACGCAGAGTCGTTTACGAAGATTGTTTTGAACAGCAACGGCACGGCCCAGTACGCATACGGGAACACGTCGACCGCGCAAACCAATTTCACTTCATTCACATGGAAGACCGGCGGCGGTTCTGTTGGCGACTACTATGCTCGCGTCACCAATTTCAGCGGCTCGTTTTACTCTGCGCCAGCAAACAACGCTCTCCACGCCTTGTCGACCACGCGTGAGTGGATGGTCCTTGCCGTCGCCAATGGAAATCCGGCTTCTGGTTATGCTGGCGCGAGCGGGACGCTTGAGATTTGTCGAAGTGACGGCTCCGTATTAACGTCACGTAGTTTCAATCTGTATGCGGAAGCCATTACCGGCACACCGTTCTAACCCTTCCACCACTCCACCAAGAGGAAAGCACGATGGACGAAATGCTCAAGATCGAAGTCAACCCGAACGACGCCAACATCATCCTTGGCGGGCTGCTGGAACTCCCCGGCAAGGTTGCGCTCGACACCTATATGCGGGTGCGGCAGCAGCTGGAGATGCAGATGGCCCAGCGGCAGCAGGCCGCGCAGCCGCCGGTCATCGACCAGTCCAAGGCGAACTAATCGCCTCGGTGTCACAACGCTGACACCGACCACCTAACGTCAACGCCTTGCTGGGCAGATTTTTTCTGTCCGGCAGGCGTTCGTGCGCTTTTGACTCTTGTAGCCCCGTCTCTGATGTTTATCATTGGGATAGACTTCTGACGGAGCTACCCAATGGCTGACGACTCCACGGCATCAATCGAACTGCTGCGCGAACAGGCGCGAGCCGAGTTGCAGCGTCTCGAGGCGCACAGCACAGCCAAAGAGGTCGCTGGAAAGGCTATCGGCAAGCACGGCCTGATGTACATCACAATCATTGTGGTCATTGGCGTTGCGTCGAGCCTTGCGCTGGACTCCGAGAAGATTGCCGCAGTCATGGGGCTTCTGGGTGCGTCCCTAACTGCGCTCATTTCTATGCTGAACGGGATTGCCGGAGCCTCCGAGAAGCAGGAGAAGCCGGAGTTCATGGTGATCAAAGAACTGATCGCCAAGCTCGACAAGCTCGACCGCAAGGAGATGCCTATGCGCGTCGACGTCGAGGGAGATCACGTAACCGTCACGAAGGGTGACGACGTTGTGAGGGCGTCCAAATGAACCCGATGAAGATGGTTTCCGCCGATGGACATCTTTGAAATTTTCACCCGCGCATGGCCGGTAATTCTTGCGCTGATCACGCTCATTATCGTGCTGTCGAAGCTGGACCTTCGTGTCGCTGTTTTAGAAGACAAGATCAAGACGCTGTTTGACCTGCTCAATAAACGCAACGAGAAATAATTTTATGATGACCTTGATTAGCACACTGACGTCGTTTCTCGCTGGCGGTCTCCCCAAGCTGCTGCAAATCTTCCAAGACCGGCAGGACAAGAAGCACGAACTGGCGCTGATGGCGGCGCAGAAGGAGAAGGAACTCGCCCTGATGGAGCGCGGGTATCTCGCGCAGGCCAAGGTCGAGGAAATCAAGTTGGAGCAGGTCACGCTCACGACAGCGCTGGAGGAGCGCCAGTCCCTCTACCAGCACGACATGGAGATCGGCAAAGGCGCGTCGCAATGGGTCATCAACCTGCGGGCGTCGGTTCGTCCCGTCATCACCTACGGGATGTTCGCCCTGCTCGTGTTTGTCGATATCGCCGGTTTCATCTACGCGTGGAACACCTTGGTGCCGTTCGACCGGATGCTGGAGTACCTCTGGGACGAGGACACGCAGATCATCTGGGCGTCGGTGATCGCGTTCTGGTTCGGCTCGCAGGCGTTTAGCAAGAAATGAAGACGAGCGAGAGCGGCATCGTGCTGCTCAAGCATCACGAGGGGGTGCGGCGTAAGCCGTACCTCTGTCCAGCGCACCTGCACACGGTCGGCGTCGGACACCTGATGTACCCGGACCAAGTTGGTCTGCCGGTTGTACGCACTCCGGAGAACGTCGGGAAGATGCTTCGCAAGGAGTACCCGATACGCCCGGAGGACAACCGTGTCTGGACTGATGCTGAAGTTGACGATCTCCTTGCTCAAGACCTTGTGCGCTTTGAGCGAGGCGTGGCCCGTCTTTGCCCTGCTGCTGTTGCTCGTCAAAGCCACTTCGACGCCCTTGTTTCCTTCGCTTTCAATGTTGGTCTCGGCAATCTTCAGCGGTCCTCGGTGAGGATGCGGTACAACCGCGGCGATGTGGAGGGTGCCGCAGAGGGGTTGTTGATGTGGACCAAGGGCGGTGGTCGTGTGCTGCCGGGACTGGTCAAGCGTCGCAACGACGAGCGAAAGCTGTTGTTGACCTAGCCATGCGCCGCATCCCGCAAGCCTTCCATCTCATGGGCCACCGGATTACCGTAAAGGTGATCAGTAACGCCGAATGGAAGTATGACGACGCCATGGGTATCTGGGAGCCGTCGAAAAACCAGATATCATTACGGCGTCAGCCGCGGTCGATGTTGCGACACACGTTTTGGCATGAAGTGACACACGCGATGCTTGACGTTATATCGCACAAATTGTCAGGTAATGAGCAGTTCGTTGATTCCATCGGTGGGATGCTCGCGCAGATAAACGACACCGCAGAGTATTAGCGCCGGGATACTTCGTCAGTTAGCGTTGCAAGCCAGAAAACTATCCGATACACAGTTTGCACGCGCCGTCTTGCGCGGGGGTTCTCGGGACGATGACCATGGAATTTCAACCACTAATCACCACACTTGGATTGCTGGGCGGCGGGATTGCCGTGTGGGTCCAGCTCAACTCCCGTATTACCAGACTTGAGGTCCAGAACGAGCATACGGACAAGCAGTTCAATCAGATTCTGGAACGTCTCAAGTCAATCGAGGACAAACTCGACAACAAGCAAGACCGCGTGCCGTAACCCTCACACGAACGTGAGGCTCCCCCCTACGGTATGCCAACACCAACACTCCCAGAACACGTCTATCTTCCGATCATCGAAATACTAGCCGAACACGACGGGAACGTTGTGCAGGCAGCGCACGCCGCGGAGAAGCGCGGTGGTTTGACGGTCGCCAAGTTCAAGACCCGTGCTTACAAGGCACGCGATCTTGGTCTTTGGGGGCGCACCGACGAGGGAGATTTC
>DAIRDB010000120.1:0-4764 GCA_036796405.1 Gammaproteobacteria bacterium
CGGCCAAGGTGGTGTAGCGGTTGGCTACGCACCAGCGGTTCCACGGCAGGTAGTAGCCGTCGACGAAGCGCTGCAACGCGGCGTTGCAGTGCTCCTGCAAGCGCCACAGCCAGAAGCGACTCTGCAGCGGGCGCAGCTGCGCCAGATGTGCCGGCAGGCACAGCTTGGACTCGGCCAGCGAGACCAGCAGGCAGAGAATGACCACCGCACTGATGGCAATGGTGAAGGCCGAGGCGAAGCCCCCTACCAGCAGCAGGGGCACGAAGGCCACCACCGTGGTCAGCACGCCGAAGATGACAGGCGTGGCCACGCGCTGCACGCCGAGGATCACGCTTTCCAGCGAGTAGCCGTTGCGGGTGAGGCTGTCGAACACGCTCTCGCTGATGACGATGGCATCGTCCACCACGATGCCCAGCACCATGATGAAGCCGAACAGCGTGAGCTGGTTGATGGTGAGATCGAACCACGGCATGAGTGCCAGTGCGCCGAGAAAGCTGACGGGAATGCCCAGTACCACCCAGGCCGCCAGCCGCATGTCCAGAAACAGGGCGAGGCAGAGGAACACCAGCACGGCCCCCTGCAGCATGTTGCTGGTCATCAGCGAGATGCGGTCACGCAGGTAGTAGCTGCCATCGTTCCAGACGGCCAGTTTGACGCTGGGCGGCAGTGCCTGCTGGCGCCCGGCCACGTACTCGCGCACGGTCTCGGTGACGGCCAGCACGTTCTGGTTGGTGCCGGTCTGCACATTGAGGCTGAGCGAGGGACTGCCATCGAAGCGAGCATAGCTTTCCGTGTCCTCGAAACCATCGATGATGGTGGCGATGTCGCCCAGCGTGAGCAGCGTGCCGTCGGTGGTGGTCAGCAGCACGATGCTGGCGAAGTCCTGGTAGTCATAGGCCAGCGACTGCGTGCGTACCTGGATTTCGCCGCCGGCAGTGTCGAGCGTGCCGGCCGGCAGGTCCAGCGACGATGCCCGGATGCGGGCGGCGATCTGGTCGAGGCTGAGCCCGTATTTCACCAGCGTGCTTTCGTCGATCTCGATGCTGATCTCGTAGGGTCGCGCGCCGCTCAGCGTCACGTTGGTGACGTCCGGCAACTGCAGCAGTTCGTCACGGATGCTCTGCGCCAGTTCCTTGTGGCTCACCGGGTCGAGATCCCCGTAGACCTCGAGGCGCAGGGCATTCTCGCGGCGGATCGAGCGCGTCACCTGGGCCGGCTCGGCATCGAGCGGGAAGGTGAGAATACCGTCGATGCGCACTTTCACGTCGTTCAGCACTTCGTTGAGATCGTAGTCCTCGCTGACTTCCAGTTGCACGCTGCCGAGTCCTTCATTGGCGGTGGAACTGATGCGCGTGATGCCATCGACGTCCTCCACGGCTTTCTCCACCTGCAGGATGACGCCACTTTCGACGTCGGCCGGCGAGGCACCGGGGTAGGCCATGCTCACTTCGATGGTATTGACGGCGAAGTCGGGCATGGTCTTCTTGGTGATGGTGAACAGTGACATCGTGCCGGCGACGATGACCAGAAACATGAGGAGGTTGGCGGCCACCGGGTTGGCGGCGAACCAGGCGATCGGCCCTCGCGACTGTGCTTGTTGCTGGACCATGGGTATTTCCTCAGTCGAGGGCGGATGGCAGGACCGCAGCCTGCACCGCCATGCCGTTCAGGGGGCTTTCGAGGCGCGTCAGCACCAGCCGGTCACCGGGCAGGAAGCCGTCGGCCACGTAGGCGAAGTCGCCGTTGGCGGTCACCACGTTGACCTGGCGGCCACGCAGGCGATTTTCGCCGTCAGCCACCCACACCAGGTCGCCAGCTTCCAGCGTGTGCCGGGGAATCACGTAGACGTCGTCGAGCAGACGGCCGGCGATCTCGGCATTCACGTAGGTGCCTATCAGCAGGGGCTGGGGATAGCGCGAACCATAGAGACCGTAAGGGTCGGCAATCTGCACCACGCTGTAGAGTGTGCGAGTGCGGGTGTCGAGCACGCCCTCGGTGCGGTTCAGCGTAGCCGGCCACTCGACCGTGTGGTCGCCTGATTTGCTGTAGAGCAGCACGTCGACGCCGCTGCCGGCCGCCGAGCCGCCCGCCACCAGCGAGCCGGGCAGTTCGAGGAAGGGTAGCTTGGTCTCGGGAATCGGCAGACGCACTTCGGCGTAGTCAACCGCAAACAACGCGCCGATCTTGGTGCCGGCATTGAGAAACTGGCCGAGGTCGGTGGTCTTTTCGCTCAGCAGGCCGTCGAAGGGGGCGACGATTCGGGTCTTGCGCAGATCGTTCTGGGCATCGACGAGGTCGGCGCGCGCCGACGCCAGCCGCGCCTCGGCTTCGGCCAACTGGGGCTTGCGCAGGTACAGATCCTCGGCACGCAGACGACCGCGCTGCTCGCTGTCCATGCGTTCCCACTCCCGACGCGCTACGTCACCCTGGCCGCGCTCCAGTGCCAGCGCACTCTCTGCCGTGGCCAGCGCCGCTTCCGCCCGGCTCACGGCGGCCTGCAGGTTCTGCGGGTCCAGCTCCACCAGCAGGTCGCCTTTACGGAAGAAACCACCCACCACGAAGGCCGGTGACACCTGCACGATGGCACCACCGACCTCGGCGATCAGGTCGCTCTGGGTGCGGGCGGTGACGGTGCCCTGCGAGGCGACCGTGATACGGGCATCCTGTCGCTGCAGGTCCTGCACCTCCACCAGCGCCTTGCGCTCCTCCGGCACCGTGGTGGCCGGTTCCTCCCGAAACGACACGAGGCCGCGGGTGGCGACGATGGCCACCAGCAGGATGCCGATCGGCAGGCCTATTTTTTTTAGCATGCTGTTTCCCTCGAAAGGCGCTGGTACGCGCCGGGCCCCTGTCCGGGTCTCCGGATGACAGGTCTTTTCGCCATCCCAGCGCGCTGCCGGTGGCGGCAGGGCGAGGGTTTTTGCCGTCCTCTGCCGGCAGGGGGCCAAGCATCGCGCGGGCGGCTCGGTTACCATCCGGCCTGCGCCCTGTCGCAGAACCTCGTACGGAGCACTCCATGACCACGCCCTTTCCCAAGTCCCCCACCTTCTCCACCATCGATGAGCCTTTCCGCTTCGAGGGGGATCTCTTCGATCTCGAGGTGGAGGGCCAGATCCCGGCCTGTCTGGATGGCACGTTCTACAGCGTGGGTCCGGATCAGGCGTTCCCACCGCGACTCGGCGATGCCAATCCCTTCAACGGTGACGGCTTCGTGCGGGCCTTCCGCATCAAGGACGGCCACTGCGACCTGAAGCTGCGCTATGTGCTGACGCAGCGGCTGGCAGCGGAGCGAGCCGCCCGCCGCGGACTGTTCGGCCACTACCGCAACCCTTTTTCGGATGACCCGAGCGTCCGCCACCTGTCCCGCGCGGTAGCCAACACCAACGTGGTGCTGCACAACGGTCAGCTGCTGGCGATGAAGGAAGATGCGCCGCCCTACGCACTGGACCCGCTGACGCTGGAGACCCGCGAGCTCTACACCTGGAACGGGCAGATGACGGCGACGACCTTCACCGCCCACCCGAAGATCGATCCGGCCACCGGCGAGTTGTTCGGGTATGCCTATGCCGCGCGTGGCGAGGCCAGCGACGACATCGCCGTCTTCAGCTTCGACAAGCAGGGCCGCAAGACCTGGGAAGTCTGGTTCAAGTCGCCCTACCCCGGCATGATCCACGACTGCGCGATCAGCGAGCACTACCTTATCCTGCCCCTCATTCCGCAGGTGATGAGCCTAGATCGCATCAAGGCCGGCGGCATCCTGTTCCAGTGGGAGCCGGGTCTCGAGCAAAAGTACATCGTGATTCCGCGCGGCGGTGACGCGAAGGACGTGCGCGTGTTCGGCGCGCCGAACGCCATGCCCGGCCACGTGGTCAACGCCTTCGACGACAAGGGCAAGCTCTACCTCGACCTGCCGGTGGCACTCGACAACGTGTTCTGGTTCTTCCCGGAGGCGGGCGGCAAATTTCCGCCGCCAGGCTCCTTCGGTACCGAAGTCACCCGCTGGTGTTTCGACATGAACGACAAGCACAGCAAGGCCGTGCCCAGCGTGGTGTCACGCCTGGCTGCCGAGTTTCCGCACTGCGACGACCGCTACGTCGGGCGCCCCTACACCTTCGGCTTCATGCAGGCCAGCGACCCCCGCCAGCCCTACGACGGTCAGCGCGCCGGGCCGATCATGGGTTTCTTCTTCAACACCTTGCTGACCATGGACATGGCGAGCGGCCAGGCCACCACCTGGTTTGCCGGCGACACCTCGAGCACGCAGGAACCGGTGTTTGCCCCGCGCAGCGCCAAGGCCGCCGAAGGCGAGGGCTACCTGCTCGCCGTCATCAACCGTCGTGCCGAGCATCGCAGTGATCTCGTCATCCTCGACGCCCAGCAGGTCGCTGCAGGCCCGGTCGCCACCATCAAGTTGCCGCTGCGCCTGAAGTACGGCATCCACGGCAACTGGGTGCCGGCTGTGTCCTGAGCCAGGCGGCTGCGCCATGCCGATCGAGGTCTCCGCCGCCGTACTGCGGCAGCGCCATGCACCGTTCACGCTCGAGTCGCTCTGGCTGGACGACCCGCGCGACGACGAGGTCCTGGTCGAGTTGCACAGCGTGGGTATCTGCCACACCGACGTGAAGATGGCCGAGGGCTACCTGCCGCTGCCGCTGCCGGTGGTGCTCGGACACGAGGGAGCCGGTGTGGTGGTTAGCGTGGGGTCGGCGGTGACGGGCGTCGCGCCCGGCGAGCACGTGGTGCTGAGCTTCAACGCCTGCGGCG
>DAIRDB010000121.1:0-1896 GCA_036796405.1 Gammaproteobacteria bacterium
GATCTTGGCGGCTGGGATTTGTCGGTGGGAAGTCCTGCCAGACGGATTCCAGTGGCTTGCTGGTAAGCGCCGAGTTGCACATGCCAATCGTTCCATGGAGCGAGGCCGGTATCACCATCTGATCACATTGACCTGATGCGGATGCGTTCAATTGCTTGGTGAATCGCATGCACAGGGCCTTTGGGACATTCTTTCGAGTGCCATTGCCACCGTGTCGGTGCTGATTTTTTATTGCATCTTCCAGATGTGTACGGATCGGTTCCGGCGCAGGATGCGTAACCGGAAACGAAGACATCGAAGCAATCGTTCGTAGCCGTATCTTGCAAAGACCGGGTTGGCTAGGTCGAAGTTTCTAATGGCAGAGATTTCACGAGCCTTGGCAAGATCGATTGATCATCGCCAAGACTCGTGAGACATCGTCCCCCAAAAGGAACGAAAGGCAGTACCTCAAACGGGGCATGCCTAAATGACAGGTCAGTTCTCGTGACCTTGGCGCAGCTGGAAGTCGAGACGCGCGCTTTCGCTGCTGGTCATGACGATCTTCTGACCGTCAGCCGCCTCCAGGACTTGGCCTTTGGGGAGATGGACGGCGCGGTCGAACTTGTCGGCCACTGCCATCTTTCCGTCCTTGAAAACGAATACGGTGCCACCGTCCTTCAGGCGGTAGGTCTTGTCGACATTGCCTGCCAGCGAGTCGGTGGCAAAAGCGGTCGATGCCAGGGTACTGAGCACGACGGCAGCGAAGAGCGAAGTGATGCGGGTGTTCATATCAGGTCCTTTCTTGAATACAGGTGCTACGTTACTCAAAGCACCTTGTGCGAATGCACGTCCTGTATTCTGTCGAGCGGCTCTGACATGAAGATGTGCTGGTGATTACATTTGCGTCAGGTCTGCAGTTCCGCAATGCGCGTAAAGATGCTGCCGGTGTCCGCGCTTAATCTTTCTGATCAGTTGCTTCTTCGCAACTGATCAGCCCAGACGCGCGAGATAGCGAACGCTGTCTCCTCCGGATGGATCGATGAACAAGTAAGGGCGACCAGGTGCGTGCACCATCACGCACAACCGGCCATCCCAGTAATCGCCTCCCTTGCCTTTGAGCCAGTCGCGAGACTTGCCAAGGTTCAATTTGAAGCCATCAAATTCTTCGGGATCCATCTCCCGGATCTCGGTCACGTAGACCGCCTCGACGCCGCAAGCGGCAATGTCGGAGATGTCTGTAGGCTTGCGGCCAAAGGGCAGCGGGATGCTGAGCTTTTGGACCTGCAATTCGCGGCCATCGAAGTTGATGGTCGTGGGCATGGATTCGATGGTGATAGTGATGGGGTTCATGAGGTCCTCAAACGGTTGTGGTGGTGATTCGGTAGACGCGGTCTGTGCCGGTCTGCTTCTCTGAGGTGATTTCTAGCCCCAGCTTCTTTTTGAGTGCGCCTGCCATCGCACCGCGCACGGTGTGAACCTGCCAGCCTGTTGCCTCGGTCATCTGCGGCAGCGTGGCGCCCTCGGCGCGGCTGAGTAGCCCGATCAGCACGGCTTGCTTGGTGCCTTCGCGTGTTGTGCGTGGTGGCTGAGTGGTGATGCCAATCTCTTGCAACCCTGTGGCTGTGGCCACGTACACCTCGGGCTCTGAAGCGCTGGCCTCAATCAGCTGTGCGTTGCGCATGGTGTACTGAACTTCTGGTTCCTCGGGCGCGTGTTCGACCGGGTGCGTTCGTGAGCGAAGTGCCGAAAACGGCCATCGAGCTGGCCAAGCGCTTCGAGGGATTCCATCGCGTGCCGAAGGTCGATCCTAGACGCGCACACCCGTACATCTGCCCCGCAGGGTACTGGACGATTGGCTATGGCCATCTGTGCGAGCCGACGCACCTGCCGATCACCGAGACCGAAGCCGAGGTCTAG
>DAIRDB010000121.1:1906-4420 GCA_036796405.1 Gammaproteobacteria bacterium
CTGCGCTACTGCCCGGTGCTCGCCGTCGAACCCGAAGGGCGACTTTCGGCCATCGTTGACTTCACTTTTAACCTTGGGGCGGGACGTTTGCAAACGTCGACCCTGCGACGTCGGGTGAACCAGAGGGACTGGACCGCCGCCAGTACGGAGCTGCGGCGCTGGGTTTACGGAGGAGGCCGAGTCTTGCCAGGTCTGGTTAATCGCAGAGAGGCCGAGGCTGCTTGGCTTCTTCTCAACGGTCAATCCAAAAAATGTGTGAAAAACATCACTCGTCTGAGTGTGGAAAAACCATGGAAAAGCACGTGACGCCTTGCGCAGAAGTGACACTGATCAGGCCGCCATGCGCCTCGACAATGGCTTTGGTGATGGCCAAGCCGAGCCCAGCACCATCGGAGGTCGGATGAGCACGCGCGGGGTCGGCGCGGTAGAAGCGGTCAAACAGTCGCGGTAGCACCTGGGGATCGATGTCTTCGCCATCGTTATCCACAGAAACCTCGGTGCCGGCTGGCCGCTCAGCCACCATGATCCGGACGTGGCCACCTGCCGGGGCATGGCGTAGCGCATTCGACAGCAGGTTGCTCAACGCGCGGCGGAACATCAGGCGATCCCCCTCGATGCTGCCGTTGCCCTGCACCGTGAGGCGGATGTCTTTGTCGTCCGCCACCGCCTCGTAGAAGTCGAGCAAAGCCCGGGCTTCATCGGCCGCCATGAAGCGTTCCTTGTGCGGCAGATCCACACCCCGTTCGGTTTTAGCCAAAAACAGCATGTCAGCCACCATGCGGGCCAGGCGCTGCAACTCCTCAGCATTGGAGGCCAGGATGTCACGGTAGGCGGCGTTCTCGCGCGGGGTCGCCAGGGTCACCTGGGTCTGCGTCAGCATGTTGCTGATCGGGGTGCGCAACTCATGGGCCAAATCCGAAGCAAACTCCGACAAGCGACGAAAGTCGTCCTGCAGACGCTCCAGCATCTGATTGAGTGTCTGAGCCAGATCGGCCATTTCCGCAGGGACGGCCTGCACCGGCATGCACGCCTGCAAGCGTTGCGCGGTCACTGCAGCCGCATGCGCCTTGATCGCGCGCAGGGGGGCCAGACCATAGTAGACGGCGGCCCATCCGAGCAGCCCGCTGACCAGAATGGCGGCCAGGGCATACACCGCAAAGGTGCGCAGCAGATCATCCAGAAAATGCCGATGGTGAATCGTATCCATGGCCAGTGTGATCACCAGTGGGGACTCGGGCGCGTACTGCGCCTGGGCACGGAACTGCTGGGTGCGGTATTGCTGCTGTCCGTGCTGCTCCCTCGTCAAGGTATGAAGGAGCGTTTCGTGCTCAGGCAACAGCCAGCGATCCGGTTCCGGAAAGCCCTCGGTCTGAAACAGGGCCTGGCCTGTCGGAGTGGTCACCCGTGCGAACAGCCCGTGATGATGGTTGAGCGCTTCGGAGAGCCGCCAACGCAGGTCCTCGGCAGAATTGGCGCTGGCCAGGATGTCGTCGATGAGGTGTCGCTTGTCTTGCAGTACGCTGCGATCTAGCTCGATGAAATGACGGTCCGCCGCCGTCATGAACAGCCCGCCCAATCCCAGCACCACACTGGCGGCCACCAGGGTGAAGAACAGGGTCAGACGGCGGATCAGCGAAAGGCGGCGCAACATTCAAGGCTCCTGCGGCACTTCCAGCACGTAGCCCATACCTCGCACTGTCTGGATTAATTTAACGGGCTGCCCGTCGTCAACCTTCAGTCGCAGTCGGCGCATGGCCACCTCGATGACATTGGTGTCCGAATCGAAATTCATGTCCCACACCTGCGAGGCAATCAATGAGCGCGGCAGCACTTCGCCTTGACGGCGCATCAGCAATTCCAGCAAACCGAACTCCTTGGCCGTCAGGTCAATGCGCTTTCCGCCTCGCGTGACGCGGCGGCGCAGCAAGTCCAGCTCCAGATCGGCCACGCGCAGGACATTGCTATCCAGTCCACCGCCTCGTCCACGCCGCAGGATGGTGCGCACGCGGGCCAACAGCTCGGCAAAAGAAAACGGTTTGACTAGGTAATCGTCGGCTCCCAACTCCAGCCCCTTCACACGGTCTTCCACCTGATCGCGGGCGGTCAGAAACAGCACCGGCATTTCCAGCCCGCGCCGCCGCAGTGATGCCAGCACCTGCCAGCCATCCAGTTCCGGCAGCATCACGTCCAGGATCACTAGGTCGTATTCGCCATGCAACGCCAGGTGCAGCCCGTCACTGCCAGTGGCCGCCAAATCCGCGACAAAACCGGCTTCATTCAACCCTTGGCGCAGGTATTCGCCGGTTTTCGGTTCGTCTTCAACAATCAATATTTTCACGGGCCTGCTCCATCTATTTCTACCCGTTAGTCTGACAGCAATTTGCCTTTATGGCAGCAAGATGACAAAAATGTCATCTTGGAATCACCTTCCTGACAGGGGTGGTGGCCCAAACTCCTTCCATGTTTCAACAAATTGAAAGGAGCCTGCGGTGATGCCAAACCCTTCGTCCCTGT
>DAIRDB010000122.1:0-4370 GCA_036796405.1 Gammaproteobacteria bacterium
CGTCGAGACAGTAGTAGCCCTTCAGCAGCGGCACGTTGGGCACCACCAGCGTGGCCACGCCTTGCTGGCGTTCGTCGAGCGTGATGACGATGCCGTCATGCCGGGACCCTGCGCTGGTGACGAGGCGGCCGTCGCCGCCGATCCACACCAGACCCAGCGTAGGCACCGGCATGGCCAGCGACGCCTGGAAACGCAGGGTGATTTCCAGCGTGCTGCGATTGCTGAGCACGCGGTGGGCGCGCGCCAGATGCCCGTCCACCCGCACCTCCACTGCCAGCATGCGCGGTGCCGCCGTCCCCGCCACCGTGGGTGCCGCCTCGGCCGCCAGCCCGGGCGGATGGTGCAACTCCTCGGCGCCGCTCTCGCTCTGCACGAATTCGCCGTAGGCGGTGATGACGCTGGCCGGGCTGCCCTCCTGCCGCAGGCGGCCACCGTCCAGCCACAGCACGCGGTCGCACAGCGCTTCCACCTGGTACAGCGAGTGCGAGCAGAAGAAGATGGTTTTGCCGGCCTGCCGGAATTCCATGATGCGTTCGAACGAGCGGCGGGCGAACACGCCATCGCCCACCGACAGCGCCTCGTCGATGATGAGGATGTCGGGGTTCACGTGCGTGGCGATGGCAAAGGCCAGCCGCATCACCATGCCGCTGGAATAGGTCTTCACCGGCTGGTGGATGAAGTCGCCGATGCCGGCAAAGCCGATGATCGCCCCGTAGGCCGCCTCCGCCTCGCTGCGGCTGAGGCCCTGGATGGCACAGCTGAGAAAGACGTTGTCGTGCCCGGTCATTTCCGGGTGAAAGTTGGCGCCGAGTTCCAGGATGGCCGACACGCGGCCCCGGATGTCTACGCTGCCGCTCGACGCCTGCAGCGTACCGGCCAGCAGCTTGAGCAGCGTGCTCTTGCCAGCGCCGTTCTTGCCGATGACGCCGATCACCTCGCCGCGTGCCACCTCGAGGTCGAGTGGCTGCAGCGCGTGGAAGGCGTGGTGGCGCGGCTTCCCGCTCAGCACTTCCAGCACGCGGTCGAGGTCACGCGCGTAGCTGCGGTAGCACTTGCCGACACCCTGCAGGCGAATCGCCAACTCACGCATCAGAGTATCTCCCGCGCGTGCAGCATGGTGCGCCGATACAGCAACCAGCAGGGGCCGAGCAGCAGCAGCCAGAGCCCGGCGAGACGCGCCACGCCGGCGAGGGTCACGGGGCTGCCGCCGAGGAAGGCATGCACCAGCGCCATCCAGTCAGCCATGGGATTCAGCCACAACAGCGCACGCCCGCCGGCCGGCAGCATGTCCGGGAAGTAGAGGATGGGCGTGAGGTAGAGCAGCAGGGTGAGCAGGAAGGGCAGCGCCTGCCCGAAGTCGCGCACGAAGAGACCCACCACGGCGCACAGCAGCACCAGCGGCAGCGTCCACAGCACCAGCGCCGGTACCAGCAGCAACGTCTTCAGCGCGGCAACGGCACCGAGCAACCAGGCGGCGGTGAGTGCCAGCACCAGCGTGTACACCACGGTCGGCAGTACCAGGATGACCACCGGCAGGATGTGCAGCGGAAACGGCGAGCGCGCGTAGAGCGCACCGAATTCACGGAAGAGACCGGTGGCACGCGCCAGCAGTTCGCTGAAGCACAGCCAGGGCAGGATGCCGAGCAGCAGGTACTGTGCGTAGCCCGGCCCACGCACGTTCTGCATGTCGTAGACCACGGCGAACAGGAACCAGAAACCCAGCACCTGCAGCGCCGGCTGCAGCAGCGGCCACAGGCGGCCGAGCAGCGTGCCGCTGGTGCGGTTGACGATCTCCCGCTGCACGAGCATGCGCAGCAGGGCCGCGTGACCGCGCAGCGCGGTGACCGGCAGCCACAGGGCTTCGGCATAGAGCGTGGCGAAACGCCGCAGAGGGTTCATGGCAGCGCGTCCTCGCCGCGGTCAGCGGGCTCCAGCAGGGGCAGGGTCTGGTAGGGATTGATCTTCAGCACACGGGGTCGGTCGGTTGGCGAAAAGACGTGAATGATCTCGGCGTAGGCCGTGCTTGGCAACGCCGACGTGCGCACCAGCAGCGAGTAGTAGTCGGTCTGCTTGCGGCTGTTGAGCCAGGGCCGCAGCTCCGCCATGTTTTCGGCCGGCACCACCTGCGCCACGTCGCCGTTGCCGAGGAATTCCTTCTCGGCCCGGTAGCGCAGGATGTCGGCGATGAGGGCGTCGTCGAGCCCGGGCAGCAGACGCATGGCGTCCACCGTGGCCAGGTTGAGGTTGATGAGATCGTCGTCGCCGTAGACGGTGAAGGCGGCATCCAGATTGACGTCGGCGAAGACCTCGGCAAAGCCACGCACGTGCAGCAGCTCCTCCACGCTCTCCAGCGCGCCGTTGCGCGGCAGGTAGGGCTGCGGCAGTGACTGGTAGTAATCCCGTTCGGCGCCATTGGCGGATGCGCCGTCGTTGAGGTCCAGCCAGTCGTTCCAGGCCTCCATCATGTCGTCGATCTGTCGCTGATCGGCATTGCGCGGGCCACCGAGCTTGCGTTCGAGCAGTGCCCGCAGCTTGGGGCGCGACAGACTCTGCAGGTTGATCTTGCCCGCATGGTCGTAGAGACGCACTTCGATGCCTTCCTGCTGCGGGTAGTAGAGCGCCAGCGGGCTGCCGTCGAAGCGGTACAGCGGCGTGCGCCCGAGCGCTGCCAGGCTGTCGCTGAAGCTGTCGAAGCGCTCGGCATCTTCGGCCGGCGGCGGCATGCGCTGCAGCAGCACGTCCATTTCGGCCTGATTGACGGCGGATTCCAGCGCCGCCCAGTTCGCCACTTCCTGCTGCTGCGCGCGCGCCACCTGCGCCGACAGGCGGCTCTGCGACGCCAGCACCGCCACCAGAATGGTCATGAGGGTGATGGTCCACAGGGTCACGATCATCACCGACCCGCGCGCTGGCAGACTGCCGCGGGCGGGGGAGCAGGACGAGCGGCGGGAACCGCGCGGCACGCGCGCGCCAAAGGCGGGCGTCATGGCGGCAGCACCACGGGCTCCACGGCCACGCTGCGCCAGGCCCGCAGCGGCGCCACCACGGTGAGCGGTTCGCTACCCGGCTCGCGCGGGGTGAGGATGACCTGCACGGCAAGAGGCAGACTCTGGCGTGCACTGCCGTCCCAACTGTCGAGCCAGTCCTTGCTGTCGATGTCGCGCTGCACGAGGTAGCGGAATTCGGCACGGTAGCCGGGCAGCAGCGGCGTGGGGTCGAGGTCGTCGAGGCGCGTGTCGGGATCGTCGCCGAAGGCCGGCGTCAGCTGCAATTGCAGCCCCTGCTCCGGGTCCGAGCGTAGCCGCCAGGCGGTCATCACCGGCTGCCGCTGCGGCGACACCGTCGTCACGAAGCTGAGCGAGTCGGCCTCGCCGCGAAAATACACCCGCTGGGCCAACTGCTCGCGGTCGATGTAGGTATGCGGAAAGGCGGCCTGCAGGGCGCGGTCGAGTTGCAGCACGACCAGCGCCTCGTCGAGCCCGCTTTCCAGCCCGCCGGTTTCGTTGCGCCAATCGTTCACTACGCCGTAGAGGCCGGCGCTCAGCATGCCGAGCAACAGCGCCGTGAGCGTCATGGCAATGACGATCTCCAGCAGCGTAAACCCGCGCTGGCGCTTCATGGCCGCCCCCCGTGCTTGGCTGACAGCAGCGGCCCTGACCCGGGCGGTAAGCGGCAGTGGTGCGACATCAGCGCTGGCCCCCGCGCAGGTCCGGCACGGGCGGCGTCGTGGCCGGCGGCGCGAAGGCGTCCCCGCTGGCGGACTGTCCGGGCTGCGCCTGACGAACCCAGTAGCTGCCGCTGTAC
Organism: Gammaproteobacteria bacterium; assembly: GCA_036796405.1. Classification (GTDB taxonomy): domain Bacteria; phylum Pseudomonadota; class Gammaproteobacteria; order Pseudomonadales; family Pseudohongiellaceae; genus CAILUG01. The sequence goes on from DAIRDB010000122.1 coordinate 3,805, forward strand.
AGCACGGTGCCGCTGGCATCCGTGATCTCGAAGCCGCGCAGAGCGGCAGCGATGGCGATGGTTTCCCGCGCCGGCAACTCCAGCGGCTGATCGGTCTGCAGCTGCAGGTCCGCGCTGTCGAGGTCGAGGAACACCTCGCCCTGCGCGTCGTTCAGTTGCACCAGATTCAGCAGGCTGCGTGCCTGCAGCGAGCGCAGCAGGACGTCTTCGGCCGTCCAGGCCAGGCGCTTGTTACCGGCGATCACACCGAACAGCGCACCGAGCGCCATGCCGGTGATGGTGAGCGCCACCATGACTTCGAGCAGCGTGAAGCCGGTGCTGCGCCTGGCGCGGGGGCCAGGCCTGCGGTGGCTTCGCGGCGCCATCAGCTCAGAACGCGGCATCGAGGGCCTCCCGGCCGAGTTCCTCGCCGGCGTAAGCCACGGCGATGCGCCCGGTGATGGGGTCGACGCGGAGGCGTGCGCGCCGCTCGCCCTGCGTGAAGGTGAGCACGCCGCCGGTGCTGCCGCCCTGCGGAAAAAACGTGAGGGTGATCGCGCTCTCGTCGCGGGTGGGCTGACTGAGGT
>DAIRDB010000123.1:0-4358 GCA_036796405.1 Gammaproteobacteria bacterium
GAGCAGCGGATTGAAAATCCGCGTGTCGACGGTTCGATTCCGCCCCTGGCCACCATATCAAGACGCCCAACTGTTCTCAGTTGGGCGTTTTCATTTTGGCGACCGCAAGTTGGTGCGGGGTCCGGCGCGATTCGACGTGTGCCATGCCCCTCCAGCATCCGAGCCGGTAACGGCCCCCGAATCTCATACTCCGCTCTCTCTTCTCACAAAACTTCTGCGAACACTGACGAAGTGGCACACGCAGAACGCCTTATGTGGCAATGACTTATGCGTGTGTCGCATACGAAGGTTTTGCGTTCGACTTGCTGAGGCAAACCATGTGGTTTGTGTGTTGTCACACACAACGCGTTGAGAAAATGCCCGAAAAAGTAGTCACTCCGCAGCACAAGGCAACGCGTAGAGACCTTGCCGCTGCTGAGTGACCACCAACTTTTTATAAGCCATCAACGGAAGGTCAGCTCCAGCTTTTCCCTTGTCACGTGACTTCACCTTGAACACATCGATCGGTTTGTCGCTTTGCAAACCGGCGCGCTCCATGATTCGCTCGGCTCGCATGGGCTCACCCTTGAACGACCAAAGCGACCCAAAAACGGAGGCCTGAGCCTCGGTGAGGTTGATGTGGCCAAGCTCTGGTAACAGCACCGAGCGGAAGTCCTCAGCAAAGGGGCCGTAAACCGGTTTAGCGGGCTCACGTTGCGTTTCTGTGGGGCGTTGGCCCTGTGGGGCAATAAATGAGATTCCGCCGCCGTAAAAGGCAAACCGCTCCTGGAGCGGTAGCCAATCTATGTCAGCGGCAAATGGGTGTGCGGTCTGGTCGATAGGTTTGGGCGTGATCACCCGCAACCTAGAGGCGTTGACTCGCAGCGCATCGAGGGTCGCCGGTGCGTGAACCAAGCCGGACAAGTTGCGAGCCAGAATGACAGGTCCTTGTCGTGCATCGCCTAGCCGCCAGACGCCAGGACCGACTTGATCGATTCCATCGCGGCTGTTGATCTCCATTGCCATGCGCAATCTTTGTCGCAACCAATCCTCGTTGAGCGTGACGGCTGCCATGTCCTGTGGCTCGAGCTGGATCGGACCGCATTCAGGGCATTGGCAAAGTCTGCCCCCCTTGCCATCAGCAACGACCTGCCCCCGATGCAAGTTGCAGTATGGGCAAAGTGCGTATTGCTGATTGACGGTAGCAGGCTTTATAGCGGAGCCTAGCAGTGAGCATGCCGCAAGCTCGTTCGGAGACAGCGCGTACCGAAATACGGGCGTTCCCTCAGCGAACAAGCGGCACACCAATGACCATGCGTGATGCGCAGTCACGCTCACTCCTGGAACGCCGGTTCGGACTGAAATGCGTCCTCACCGGGTTGCTGCTCGTTGGCACTGAGCGTTTGACCCGCATCAAGGATGCCAAGGGTCACGAGGTAGCCCTCCAGTTGAGCTTGCATCTTGGCGTCGAACTTGTGAAGGTTCAGCCGCCCTTTGCGGGTGATCTCGATGGTGATGACCTTGGATCGCATCTTGCCCGGCTGTGGGGGGTAGTACAGATTGATGTGCGCCGAATTGATCTGCCAGTTGCGCTTGAGCGGGTTCTCGCTGGGGAATGCTTCAGCGATCAATTCGGTCACGCACTGTTGGTCGCTTGATGCTGTTGCGGTGCATTCGATCTTGAGATCACCATGTGGGCTGAGCAGGGACAGTGTCTTGACCTGAACAGCCATGAAGCCGTCGGTCGTCAAGGCTTGAGGTACATCGAAACCCAGTCGGAGTGCAGACAGATCAAGGGTGGGCGGTTTGATGCGGTGGGCCTCCACCTTGACGCCCAGCAGGTGCTCTGAGAAGGCCTCGAGCAGCATGGTGTGGTACTTGACTCCGCCTTTGACCAGTGAGCGGGCGACACCGGTCTTGGCTGAATACTCCAGCACCATGTGAATGTTGGGATTGCCGACGCGGCGAGTCAGGTTCGAGCCTTCGAACTCGAGGCGCAACATCGCCAGGTCCTTCACATGAACAGTCAACAGGTAGACATCCGGGGAGCGCTCCAGGACATAAGCCACGCTGCCGTCACCGCACTGCAACTCCCGCTGGTAGAACGCCGAGATGGCCTGCCGCATTCCGAGCAAGGCTGCCTCAGACGTGTCGGGTTTGCGTTTCACCCCAAGTTCATTCTGCTGAGCCTGTGATCCATGGCGTTCGAAGAAGTCAACGTCACCGGCCAGGTCAAAGAGTGCTGGGTAATTCACATACAGCCAGAACGAACGATGGATATCGCTTTGGTTGGAAACGAGCCCCATAAGGGCGACGCCATCCTGCCTTGCAACCTGGAACATCGCTTGTTTACCAGCCGCATCCCCAAGTGCAACACTGGCCATCAATTTGGCAATGAGCGCGTCTCGAGCAATTTCGTCTGGCCATGTCCGGATCGCTTCAATCACGGTCCGGGTGACCTCTTGGCCATCCGACCAAGACAGATCGTCGGGCAACGGCAGACCGTTAGCTGCCAGGAAGTTTTGGAGAGTGTTGTCTACGGGCAGCTCCAGCAGCACATCGACAAAGGTTTTTTTCATTTTCTTGGTCCTTATGAAATGTCGGTGTTCTGCGTGCAGGGGATGCTGGCGCTGGCCGACGGGTGGTAAACAAATACCCCGTCAAAGTAAAGTGGCGAGATACAGCGTAATTGTGTCCCGCTTATTTCCGCTTGTCAAACTACGTAGAACATCTGGGTGAATGTGTATCTCAGTGCTATACTTTGAGGCTGACTTGATTCAGACAGGAGCTTTTCCATGGCATCGACCCTAGGAGCGCGTTTACGGCGTTTACGAGAGGCCAAAAAGCTGACGTTGCAGCAGGTAGCCGACGCCGTTGGCTGTACCAAGGCGTACATCTGGGAACTGGAAATGAAGGAGGGGCAACGCCCTTCTGCCGAGCGGATTCATCTGCTGGCCAAGGTTCTGGGGGTCACGATGGAGGACCTGATGAACGAATCAAATGAGCAGGTTCCCCAAGCATCCGTTGAAGACGTGGCCTTCTTTCGCCAGTACGCTGGCATGACGGAAGAAGAAAAGCAGCGCTATCAACAAGCCCTCAAACTGATGTTCCCAACTGCGGGGCAAGAGGAAACCAAGAGTTGAGTGACAGCGCTCAACTGACCCCGAGCAAGGCAGCCAACACCATCCTGCGATGGATTCGCGTGGCCAGTGGGGAGACGGCTGCGTACACAGACCTCGACATGGTTCGAGAGGGGTTGCCTGGCACTCCCTACGGAGAAGGCGTCAAGATCATCAAGCCCCCCATGGCGTCTCCAGTGAGAAGCTCAGAGGGAATGCTGGTGTGCAACCCGAACGATCCAACCGAATGGGGCATCTTCGTTAATGAGGATGCCAGCCCTGAACGTCGTCGCTTCACGATCGCACACGAGCTGGGTCACTTTGTCCTCCACAGAGCCAAGCGGCGCACATTCAACTGCGACAAAGCAGCAGTGCATCTGAGCTTGGAAAGTGCAGGCGTCATCGAGCGCGAGGCGGATGATTTCGCAAGCAACCTTCTGATGCCAGGGGATGTACTGCGTGAGCGGATTACAAGTCAGGACGTTGACCTGCACCTTCTCAGTGGACTTGCGAAGTCATTCGGCGTCTCGTTTGAAGCGTTGTGCATTCGCTTCATCAAGTACACAGAAAAGCGAGCCATCTTGCTGCACTGGGACAACGGGTTTCTCAAATACGAATGGCGCAGCAGAAGTGCTGTACTCAGCAACACACGCATTCGTAGACTGAGCGACCCAGTGGAGCCGTTGCGAGACACCGTAGCTGCCGATCCAACCATCGCCCAGGAGTGGACTGGTATTGATATGTCTGCTTCCGTCTGGTGCGTTGGGGAGCAGCCGTACATGAAGCTTCAAGAGTTCAAGCACAGCTACGGCGTGCGTGACCGTGTTCTGACATTGCTGATACTTGAAGATGCCGAGCCCCGCCGATGGGATAACTCTTGGAACGATCAACGCTCATTCGATAGCTATGACAAGTTCATGGGGAACGATCAATGACGACCACTTCGTTCACGTCTAAATCGGGTCAGCAGTACGACATTGATGTCACAGATGGATCGGAAATACTTGTGACAAAAGATGGGAAGAAGTGTGGGTCCATCCTGTTGAGCTACCGAGAGTGTGATGGCGATGATTACTACCACATAACCAATTTAGGGTTAGAGGGGTGCAAGCGGCAAGGCGTGGGGCGTCAATGCTTGAAGCTGCACAAGGAAACGTTTGGTTCGCCATTGACCGCTGGCTCTAGCCACAATGGAAAGCAGGACGATGGAAGTCATCTCACGGGTGATGGGCCAGGCTTCATCAAGAAGATGCGCGAAGA
>DAIRDB010000124.1:0-4331 GCA_036796405.1 Gammaproteobacteria bacterium
CCCAGTAATCGTAGCTTGAAGGGTGGTGCCGCCCACGGCGCGAAAACGCATCACCACGGTGGCACCCGTGATGTTGATGGCCTCGCTGGTGGTGTCGTCTGTAAGTGTGACCACGATCGCAGGACGGGTGTCGCCTTGAACGAGTTTGATTTTTTCAGCCATGATTAATCCTTCGGTGCCACGCCTGCTGTGCCACTCAACTCAGTGTTCAGCAGGTTTTGATAGAGCTGGTAGAAGCTAGCAGCAAGCTGCGCGTTCATCGCGTTCTCAGAATCCTTGCTGTAGGCGCGGTACAAGATGTAGTTCACCAGCGCGTTGACATAGATGTCCGCCACACTGACGTTGCCGGTCACATCCGTGTACAAGGCGCTGCCGCCGGGTTCGGTGATGTCGGTAGGGTATGCCGAGTAAATCAGCTCCACAGACGCGTTTGACGAGGCTGCGGGTGGGTACACATAGAAGTTGCGAGGCTCGCGTGGATCGAATGTGTAGTGCTTGATCTCGGTCACACCGGTGAGGTTGTACCAGCTTGGCACTTGGGCGTCGAGCACAGTGCGAGTTGTCAGGAGCACGGCACGCTTGGTACCGGCGGTGTTGCGGATGATCTCAAGCAGTTTTGCGCCAGCTGAAGGCAGCGTTTGGCGCGCACCACCGGCCAGAGCCATGGTGGTTGTCACTGCGGTTGCATCGGGGCGCACAAGCGCGATGTCGCGCTGACCGTCGTTGAGGTAGCGCACAAGTTCGGCTGTTGGCCAACGCACGGCGTTGGCGTCTTGGAGCGTGATCACCACGCGTTTTAGGACGTTTTGGGCTGAGAATGCCATGGTCTACCTCAAGCGAATGGGCGTGCACGCACACGCATGGAGCCGCGCACGAATCCGTAGTTACCCTCGGTACGCGCCTTGACTGTCTTTTGCGCCGAGGCTTCCATCAACTGTTGAGCGCGGGCGAAATTCGTGAACGGCTGATCAGGGACCATCATGGCGCGCGACAAGGCACCATTGACGATCGGCTCGATCCATGTGTTGTACAGGTCGTCGTCGAGCTGCGTAGCGGTGATTGCGGGGGCTAACACCACGCCAACAACCACTGGGTATTTCTTGTCTGGGGGAGGTGACAAACGCAGTGTGAATGTGTTGTCGGTGCGGTCTGTGTAGAAGCCGCGAGGGATAGAGTTTGCCGTGGGCAAATCGTTGCGGATGGCTTCAGCCAACCCACCACTTAAATCGGTGCCGTTGACAGCAACGCTCACCACGCGGGAGATATTGTGCTGTGATGTTGGTGGGTCAAGGTCGTACTCAGCACGACCGATGACTGTGTAAAAGGTGTCGAGGTTTTGGCGCAACACAAGCGAGTTCTCACAGAACTCGATGGCTGAGTCAATGAGCACCTGATCCACCATGGGCTCTGAGCAGCCGGGTAGAAACGGCAGAATTCGTGAGTAGAACGTGCTCAGAGCTTTCATGGTCGTACCTTATTCGGCGGCAGGTTGTTCAGTTTCTGCTGGTGCAACTTCAGCAGTTTCGACGGTTTCAGCCTGCTGTTCCTGCTCTGGCTGTGTTTCCACGGATTCTACCTGAGCAGATTTAGATTTGCGAGTTTTTGTTGGCTTTGCTTCTTCAGCAGCCAAGTTCGAATGCAAATTCATCAGGGCTGTGCCTTCTTCGGTGGGCTCCCACTCGGTGCCGTTCAACACAGCAGCGACAACAGTTTTGCCGTCCACTACCACGCGAACGCGGTTCATCACGATTTCACCGCCGAGGCGCTCCATCAATTCAAGTGCAGTCATTAAGTTCTCCAGAAGTTAAAAAGGGCCCCGAAGGGCCCTTTTATTGTGCCATCAATTAGGCGGGAGTGGCTACAGCGCCGAGGATCGCCAACCAGCTCAAGCCGTCAGTGCCGATTTGCACGAACTGAACAACTTGTTGCTGACCAACCACCAAGGGGGTGTTGGCTGAACCGCCGTTGATACCACCACCGGTGTTGGGATACACCTTGATGTCTTGAGCTGCGTCGAGGTTAGCAACGATGACTACGTCGCCTTGGCCACGGCCAGCAGGCAAGATCACGCCGTCATTGTCAGCTGCAACAGCAGTAACAGTGTTCAGAGCGCCGGTCAGCGCGGTAGCGCCAGCAGCAGTTTGAGTTGTACCAGCTGTCAAACCAGTGGTAACGCCGCCGACTGAGCGGCCAAAAGAAGTAACGTTAGGCATTTGAAAATCTCCAGAAAATTGAGTTCAAAAAGAGGGGCCGAAGCCCCTCAGTTCTTAGCTGGCAGAGCCAACTTGTGCGACCACCAAAGCTTGTGGCTTCACCACTTTGCGACCGTACACAGCCAAACCGCGAACGATGTCGCCGAAGTCTGTTTGGTTGCGCAGGGGCTCAGTCTTGTTCACGGTCATCGCGAACGACACAGCAGCCTTAGTACCAGCGATCATGGTACGACGAGCTTTAGCTTGGCTCACAGAACCACCGGTGGAAGTGTCGGTCAAGCCAGACACCAATGCCTTACCAGCAGCGCCGCGTGGCAACAAGTTAGACACATACACGCTGAAGCGGTCCAACATGCCGATCTTGCCAGTACGGATGGTGCTGGATTGATCGCCAGTGAAGTAGGCTTGAGCGATGCTAGATTGCATCAACAGGTGACGGTCGTAGGGAGACAAGATCAACCAACGGCCATCTTCGGGCACGTTCTGCTCGTCCAACACGGTAGACATACGCAAGATCGCCTTCAACACGTTTTCAGGTGTAGATTGGTCGATAGGAGTAGTGTCTGTACCCAAGTTGTAGGCAGCAGAGATTGCACCAGCAGTAGCGCCGTAGTTGGCAGCGTCAGCACCTTCGGTCACGAAGCTGTTGAAGAACACTTCGTTTTCGATTTGGATTTTCAACTGCTTGGCAGCGTCTTCGGTGAACATGTTCATCAAGTTCATGTCTGACTGATAGGCCAACACGTCGTTCACTTGAACGCCGAAGTATTTGCCCTTGTTCACTTGCATATCTTGGTAGATAGGAGTGGGGACTTCGTAGTTCAGGTTTTGACCTGCGGTGTAGTCAGAGATGGTGATGGTGGGAGCCAAACGGATACGGATGGTATCGCCTTGGTTCTTCAACTCGCCTTCGTAGTCGGTGTTAGCGACTTCAGACAACATGGTGTTTTGGTAGAACTTGGCCAACAGTTTGCCAGACCACAAGGTCGGGATAAACGCGCCAGAGTATGAAGTGCTCGTATTGAACGGAGCTTGTACAGGGTAAACAGCAGCCATTTTGGCCTCCTAAAAGTTAAAAACAGGTTGGTTCGACCTACGCTGCTACACGGTTCTCCATGTACGCGAGGTCAATTTCAGCTTCAAGTTTGCGTGCCTCTTCCAACTTGCCCTGCGCACCCAACAATGCGGCCTTTTGGAACATCTTTTCGACGTCCTTAACAGACAACATCTTGCCTGTCGGCGCTGGGGTAGCAGCGGGGGTTGTTCGATTCGGCTGAATTTGACGTTCGATCTCTTCGGTTTTGCTTGGTGTTGGCTCTACGGGTGCCAATGTTTGCTTAAACATTGCAACGTAGTGTGCTACACCTGCGGCGTCGCCTTTGTTGAACGCTTCTTGTGCAACAGTCATTCGTGGACCGCGCAACAGTGGGTCAACTTCTTGCAACCACGCAATCCACTTGGGATCAGCGTTTACTGCTTCGAAGTCGGGCACCAAACGGTGCAACCGCTGCTCGAATGTAGCTTCAGACACTTGAGAGCCTGTGGCGCTAAGCTGCTCGCGCAACTTCTCGTTTTCGGCTTTCATGGCGTCTAACTCACCACGAAACTCTGCTGCAACTTCGCGTGCAACCTTGCGTTGGACTTCGATCAAGTCCTTACCGAATGCTTCTTCGTCAGCTTCCGTTACCAGTTTCTCTGGTGTTGCTGGTTTAGCGGGCTCCGCTGGCTTGGCTTCAGCAGCTTTGCGGAGGGACTCCACTTGGCTTTTGAGATCACGCAAGTCTGCGTGCAAGCGAGGGACTTCGGCGTCATACATACCCTTGAGGGTTTTGTACTTCTGCTCCCATTTCTCTTCAGAAACAACAGGTTCAGCTGGCTGAGGCGTTGGGTCAACAGGCGTTGGCTCGGCTGGGGCGGGTGCTGGGTCAGGTGTGGGCTCTGCGGGCGCTGGGTCAGGGTTTGGCGCGGGATCAGCCGGGGCTGGGTCTGCGCTGTTTTTCTGGCTATCAGCGATCTGCTGCTCTAACTTTTCCAGTTCCTTCAACTGGGCTTCAACTTGTTTTGGCAATGCCATCTCATTCCTTTCAGCTCCAACTCTGCTTGGGGCTCCTACTGCGG
>DAIRDB010000125.1:0-4281 GCA_036796405.1 Gammaproteobacteria bacterium
CCGTCTCTTGCAGCATCTGCCGCACGAAGCCCACAAGCTCGGGGTCGACGAACTGCCGTAGTGAGAGGTTCACGGCCACACACACGGGCGGCAGACCCTGCGCGTTCTACTCGCAGATCTGCAGGCACGCATGCCGGATCACCCATTTGCCGGTGGCGATGATGTGCCCCATCTCCTCGAGCACCGGAATGAACTGCGCCGGCATCACCTTGCCGAGCGTCGGGTTGTCCCAGCGCAGCAGGGCTTCCACGCCCCGGATGCGGCCCGTCAACCTGTCGGCCTTGGCCTGGTAATGCAATTTCAATTCGTCGCGTTCAACAGCGTGACGCAGGTTCGACTCGAGAATGAGTTTCTCGATGGTGTGCGACTGGATGTCGGTGGCGCGAAGCTCACCACGCGCAGGGCGGTGTACGCCACCGCCACTGCCCAGGACGTCCCCTCCACCCCCGGCGGCGTGTGGCGCGACAGCCACCACGCGGCGGGGAGCTGGATCGCCCAGAAGCACGCCACGTTCATGAGCGTGGGTATGCACGGGGCCGCCGGACGGTAGGAATCTGACCGCCGCGCTTGCGAGCGTGCCCGTCGCGTCATAGGCTCACGGCACCGCTGACACGGCCGCAGCCTGCGCACCCGCCCTCCGAGGCCTCGATGACCACCCTCCGTCTCGCCCTGGCCGCCCTCCGGTACCCCGACTCGCCGCAGGTCGCCGTCGCGTCGGCGGTGGACGCGGTGCACGAGGCCGCTCGCCACGGCGCGCAGTTGCTGGTGTTCCCCGAATGCTACATCCCCGGCTACCGCTGGCCCACGCGGCACGTCCCGCCGGCGGACGCGGCCTACCTTGAGGCGGCATGGAACGCCGTGGCCGCGGCCGCCGCGGCGACGCGCATCACCGTGGTGCTGGGCACCGAGCGGTTCACCCCCGCGGGGCTCGTGCTCACCGCGCTGGTGATCGACCCGGAGGGGCGGCGCGTGGGATGGCAGGACAAGGTCCAGCTGGATCCGTCGGAGGACAACGGCTACGTGGCGGCCGCCGAGCGGCGGCTCTTCGAGGTGGAGGGCGTCCCCTTCGGGATCGTCATCTGCCACGAAGGGTGGCGCTATCCGGAAACCGTGCGCTGGGCTGCACGCCGCGGGGCCAAGCTGGTGGTGCACCCGCACTACGGGGAGGCCGAGCCGGGGAGCTTCCGCCCGGAGCAGTACGGCGACCCGCGCAACACCTTCCACGAGGCCGCGGTGCGGTGTCGCGCCGCCGAGAACACCGTGTGGTTTGCTACCGTGAACTGCGCGGGCCCCGGGGCGCCCACCACCAGCGCCGTGGCCGCCCCCGACGGCACCATCGTGGCCTGGCAGCCGTACGACCAAGCGGGGCTGCTTGTGGTGGACTGCGACCTCGCCCTGGCCACCAGTCAGCTGGCGGCGCGCTGTCGCACCATGCCGTGATTGCCACTGCCATCCAGCGTGGCGTCGATCAGGGCTGGCTGGAGGATTTCCACCGGAATGACGTCAGCAGCGCGTGGACCGGCGTGATGACACGCCCTGATGACAGCTACAGCTTCAGAAATGTCTGCGAATCGACGCCAGGCCAGGACAGCTTCGACGCCTACCTCAACCGCAAGGCGCTGACCGGGCACGATGACCGCGCCGGTGGCATGATGCTGCTGCTGGCAACTGAGCTGATGTCGCCGTCATCAGCCCGCGATCGGCTGTCTGAATGATCCAGATTAAGGCTTTATGACAATTTTGCTGTCACGATGGCCGCTACAACGATTGCGGAGACTTGCTTTGAAACGATTGCTGCCCGTGCTGGTGCTGCTGCACCTGTGTCTGCCACTTCCCGCTTTTGCGGCGGATGCCAGCGGCGTTCTCAACGTATCGGCCACCATTTCATCCGACTGTGCGGTGGGGACATCCTCGCTGGCGTTCGGCACGATTTCCAGCGGGGCCGTGCTGGCCGGCAACATTGACGCCACTGGTACACTCACCGTCAACTGCACCATCGGTGTACCGTACACCGTCAGTCTCGGCGTCGGCAGCGGTGCGGGGGCACGGTTCAGTGAAAGATTCATGACCTCTGGCAGCAACCTGCTGTCCTACTCGATCTACACCACGGTCGCACACACCGTCATCTGGGGCGACGGCTCCGGCAGTACCGCGACGGTTGCGGGCACGGGGTCCGGCGCTGCGCAGTTGCTCTCGGCCTATGGCCGCATTTTCGCCGGCCAGACGCCGCAGCCCGGCACCTATGCGGACACCGTCAGCGTCACGGTCAGTTACTGAATGACCGCTTTCTGAGCCAGATCAAGCTGCTACCTGCCACGTGCAGCGCATACTGTTTCCACTGTAATGGCGTAAATGGCCGCAGTTTTACGCCTACCGGGTAAAGCGCCACATTGAATTCAACCAGCAGCGGTCGTGCGCGAGCACTGTCCGTCGCTGAGGCCCCAGGAGATTGCCGATGTCGCTGCAGTGCACATACCCACAGGGCCGTTCAGGCCGTCCGCTGGCACTGTTGCCGGCCGCTCTGCTGGCAGCCGGCACGCTGGGCTTCATGCCGGCCAGCCACGCTGCCGACGTCAGCGGTAGTGTCAATATTTCGGCATCGGTGACCACGGACTGCACTGTTGGCACATCAACGCTGTCCTTTGGCAGCATCACCAGCACCACGATCCAGTCCACCGACGTTGATGCCACTGGCACCGTGACAGTGACCTGCACCAGTGGCACGGGTTACACCGTCAAGCTGGGCGTTGGCACCGGTACCGGTGCCACGTTCGCCAGTCGCAAGATGACGGCTGGCGCCAACCTGCTTAACTACTCGATCTATGACAGCGCCGGCCGCACCACCGTGTGGGGCGATGGCACCAGCAGCACCAGTACTGTCACTGGTACCGGTTCTGGCGCAACGCAGTCACTGACAGCTTATGGCCGCATCTTCTCCGGTCAGGCACCCCCTGCGGCCTCCTATGCCGATACCGTCAGCGTCACCATCAGCTACTGAACTTGCCCGACCAGGATGTAAGCAAACAACAGCAGGAGAAACACATGCACATGTTGAAATCCGCCCTGGCCTGTCTGCTGATGATGGCCGCCGCCACTGTCTGGGCGGGCTCCATCGAGGTCACGCCGGTGCGAATCAACCTCGCCGGTCAGACGCGAACGGCAGCACTGACGGTACGCAATACCGGTACCGCTGAATCCGTGCTGCAGGTGACACTGAACAGCTGGAATCGCAATGGCCCGGAATATGTCTATGCCCAATCGCAGGAACTGGTCATCACGCCGGTGACTTTTCGCCTCGCGCCCGGCGCCGAGCAGATCGTCCGCGTTGGCCTGCGTGGAGCGGCACCAGCTGCTACCGAAACCGCCTATCGCCTGCTGGTGGAAGAAGTACCGCCACCACCTGTACCCGGCTTCACCGGTGCCATCCTGCTGGTGCGTCATGACCTGCCGGTTTTCATCTCGCCCACCGCCGCAGCAAGCGCAACCTTGCATGTCGATATGCATTGCGCCGCACCCGTCCAGCTGCACGTAGCAAATACCGGCAATGTGCACAGCCAGTTGCGCAATGTCGCTCTGACCGATACGAGTGGTACCCAGCTGGCAAGCTGGGACGCCTTTGACTATCTGCTGCCCGAGGCCGAGAAAGCCTGGGATCTTGCCCAGTTCGCGCCTGCCGCCGTCGGCAAGCCCTTCCGCGTGACCGTACTGACCGACCAGAGCAGCTTTGCGGCAGATGTCACGCAACCGTGTCCATGATGCTGTTGTCCTGCTGACGGCGCTGGCGCTGTCAGCGTACTGCTGTGTGCAACCGGCTTCCGGTGCCGAGTTTCTTGCCGACTCTGCAGACTCTGCAGACTCCACAGACTCGGCCGACTCAACCGATTCGACAGACAGCAGCGAGACCATCGCTGAGCACGCGATGGTGCCGATGCAGCAGCCGCCGCTGGCAGCTGCCGAAATACTTGCCGTCAGCCTCAATGGGCTACAGGTCGATGCCGGCATGTTGCTGCTGCGCGATGCCGACGATCATCTGTACGCACCAGCGCGCTTCTTCGACGACTGGAACCTGCGCAAGAGCGAGCCAGCCATCATCGATACCGACGGTACCGCGTACTACGAACTGCGCGCTGTTACAGGCCTCAGCTATCAGTGGAACCAGCAACGCGCCGAGCTCGCCATCAGTGCCAACAGTGGAGCTTTCGTTGCCAATATCATCGAAGCGGGTCGCAGCCGCTACGGCGAAGTCTCGCCATACACGACCGGCGGATACATCAACTACGA
>DAIRDB010000126.1:0-4250 GCA_036796405.1 Gammaproteobacteria bacterium
GCCGTGCCACGCTCAGCCGGATGGTTTCCTCCGCCTCGTCCGGCAGATCCGTGACCGCTGCGCGGAAGCCCCGCAGACCCAGCACGTCCGGTGTGCGATCGATCTTGGCTTCTTCCCGCCAGGCACTGTAGGCCGGCAGCCCACGCCAGGGTGAGCGCCAACTGGTCTGCCCCTCGTCGAAGTAGCCGGCGGCCCAGCGGGAAATACGGTCGATGGCAACCTGCTGCCAGTCCGTCCCGAGTACCCGACTGGCCGTCTCGGTGACGGTAGGCAAGGGTGAGGCATCGACCCGCGTTGTGGCCGCGAGCGCCTTCAACTCCGCCAGACTGGGCTTGGCGCCCTGCAGCCTGCCGATCTCTGCCAGTGCTGCTGCCAGGTCGGCATCGGTGACGCGCTGGTCGTCGAGCGCACGCTGGTACCAGGCGCGCGGCATGGTCATGCGGGCACCACTCACGTGAGCCAAGCGGGTTGCGGCAACCGAGAAGCTCAAGTTGGCAAGGCCGAGAAAGGGATTGACGGCCACGTAGTGGCGCAGTGGCCAAAGAGGTGCAATGCGCACGGTAGCCCTGCGTGCCGCATCGCGGATTTCGGACTTCGTCGGACCGATGCTGACCACGTTTTCACGACCCACGGTGCGTGGCACTTTCACATGCATGTTCATCGACTGCTCTCCCGGGTGAATGGCTGCGGCGACGTGCGCTCGAGGGCGCCGAACAGCCGGTTGACGAGGTGGTGCATGTAAAGCCCATTGGCAAGGTGCACGCGCAGCGATCGGCCGACCCGCGTGCCATACCAGGTCGGCAGCAGGTACTGCGCGACGGTGATGGCCGGAAACACCGCCAGCAGTGCCACCAGCATGGCAAGGTCGAAGGGCTCCACTGCGGTCTTCAAGGGCAGGGTCGACCGCATGACCCAGAGGGCCGCCGCCTGCAAGGCAAAGCAGAACAGGCCGGCGGCCGCCACCAGGGTCAGCGTGCGGGCAAACAGCGGTGGCAGCAGACGTTGCTGGCGAGACTGGCTCAGGAACAGCGTCAGGCCCAGCACCGTGCTGGACCCCAGCACCAGGGCGGCCGCGTGCTCGTCCGGCAGTACGCCCAGCAGCCAACCGGCCAGCAGATAGACCGCGAGCGCCACGGCCATGTCGATCAGCAGGCTCGGCAAGCGCGGCCGCAGCCGCAAGTCGGGCAACCATTCGTCCTTCGCCAGTTCCACCACACTGCCGGCACTGAGAAAGGCGTGGGCCTTGTAAAGTGAGTGGGTGAGGATGTGCAACCAGGCCAGCGGAAACACGCCGAGGCCGCACTGCAGCAGCATGAAGCCCATCTGGCTGATGGTGGACCAGGCCAGGCTCTCCTTGATGGTCGATTGCGTCAGCATGATCACGCTGCCGACGAGGGCCGTGACGGCGCCGATCAGCGCCAGTGCATGCAGCGGCGCGCTGGCTGTGATCAGTACATCGGCCAGTCGCAGCACCAGGAAGCCCCCGCCATTGACGATGCCGGCGTGCAGCAGGGCCGACACCGGTGTCGGTGTCTCCATCACTTCGGTGAGCCAGCCATGCAGCGGAAACTGGGCTGACTTGAGCACTGCCGCGAGCACGATCAGCCAAGCTGCCAGGGCGACGCCGGAATCCGTCGCGGCGAGTGCTCCGCGGCGGGCCAGCCCGGCGATCGTCGCCAGATCGTCACTACCGGCCGCTCGTGCCAGCAGCAGGAAGGCGCCCAGCAGCGCCACATCACCGACGCGGGCAATGCAGAATTCCTGGGTGGCTGCCCGCCTTGCGAGCGGCCGCTGCGGGTAGAACAGCAGCAGCCGGTGCAGTGACAGGCTGGTGCCGACCCAGGCCAGCCAGAACAGTCCGAGCGTGCCGGCAACCGCCAGCGTGCAGGCGCAGGCCAGCGTCAGACAGAGGTGGCCGACGAAGGCTCCGTGGCGTGGATCGCCCTCCAGGTAGCGCCGGCTGAACTCGGTGACCACGAAGCCAACCAGGCTGATCATCAGCAGCGTGGTGGTACCGAGCAGGTCCAGTCGCAGGGCCAGTGGTGGCCAGCGGCTGGCCATGGCGGCCAGCGGATCGGCGCCAGTCACTGCGGTGGTCGCCACCGCAAGCAAGGCCACCAGCAACATGGCGCTGCTGGCAAGGCGCGCCAGTTGCAGCACGGTGGCGAGGCGACGTCGACCGGCCAG
This sequence comes from Gammaproteobacteria bacterium, assembly GCA_036796405.1. GTDB lineage: Bacteria > Pseudomonadota > Gammaproteobacteria > Pseudomonadales > Pseudohongiellaceae > CAILUG01. Next base: position 2,188 of record DAIRDB010000126.1, read on the forward strand.
CAGTGCTGCTGGCAGTACGGCCGCCAGCAGAAAAATACCAGTGATTATCAGGTCGCGTGTGAGTACGAGCATGGGCTGGATCCGGGCAGTCCGAAAACAGACGGCATGCTAGCGAGGGCTCGTGTCTTAAAAAAATTGATTGTTTGCAATGAAACGATACATAAAATGAAAGGATGGCCGCGCTCAATTACAACCACCTGCGATATTTCTGGGCTGTCGCTCATGGCGAAAGCCTGACGAAGACAGCCGAGCGACTCGGTGTTTCCCAGTCCGCCCTATCCATCCAGATCAAGAAGCTCGAGCATCAGGTGGGTCACCCCCTGTTCGAGCGGCGCGGCAAGCAGCTCGTCCTCACCGAGGCGGGGTACATCGCGCTGGAACATGCAGATGCCATCTTCAGCAGCGGCGACGAACTGATGAACATCCTGCGTCAGCGCAAGGCGGGTCGACGGCAGTCGCTGCGCGTGGGTGCACAGGCCACCCTGTCGAGAAATTTTCAGGTTGCCTTCCTAGCGCCGGTGCTCGATCGCAGCGATGTCGATCTCACGCTGCGCGCAGGTTCCCTCGGCGATCTGCTCAAGGCGCTCGAAGCGCATCGTCTCGACGTGGTACTGGTCAATCTGCCGCCGGCACGGGATGCAGAGACGCCTTGGATCGTACACCCCATCGCCGAGCAGCCGGTCAGTCTGGTCGGCAGACCGCTGCGCGTGGGTCAGCGACGCTCGCTCAAAACCCTGCTGGCGCGCGAGCCGTTGATCCTGCCGAGTGTGGAAAGCAGTATCCGCAGCGGTGTGGACGCCCTGCTCAACCGCCTGGGCGTGGTGCCGCGCATCGTCGCGGAAGTGGACGACATGGCCATGCTGCGTCTGTTGGCACGCGAAAACCTCGGCCTGGCGGTGGTGCCGCCAATCGTGGTGCGAGACGAACTGAGCAGCGGGCTGCTCGTCGAGGCCGTGCAGTTCCCCAAGCTGGTCGAAACCTTCTATGCCGTGACGCTGGCGCGTCGCTTCCCCAACCGCTTGCTGAAGGATCTGCTGCGCGCTGCGGCCGTCTGACCCCTGAGTATGATTCACGACAGCATGATCTGGATCAGAGTCGCGGTGATCGACGCCCTCTAGTCTTGTGGCCAGCCATGATCAGGAGGTGGCAGACGATGCTGATCGGTGTTCCGCGGGAGATCAAAAATCACGAGTACCGGGCCGGGCTGGTGCCCGCCAGTGTGCAGGAGTTGGTGCGGCAGGGGCATCAGGTGCTGGTGGAGACCGGGCTGGGCCACGGCATCGGCGTCAGCGATGCCGAGTACACGGCGGCTGGTGCCCGCGTACTGCCCGAGGCTGGACGCATCTACGCCGAGGCCGAGTTGCTGGTGAAGGTCAAGGAGCCGCAGCCCAGCGAGATCCCGCTGCTGCGCCAGAGCCAGCTGCTCTTCACGTACCTGCATCTGGCGCCGGATCCGCAGCAGACCCGCGGGTTGCTGGAGCGTGGTGTCACGGCCATCGCCTACGAAACGGTGGTCGGCCGTGAGGGGGGACTGCCGCTGCTGGCGCCCATGAGCGAAGTGGCTGGGCGCTTGGCCGTGCAGGCCGGTGCGCACTGTCTCGAGCGCAAGAACGGCGGTGCAGGCGTGCTGCTCGGCGGCGTGGCTGGCGTCGAGGCGGCCAAGGTGCTCGTCATCGGGGGTGGGACGGTCGGAGAAAACGCTGCACGCATCGCCGCCGGCCTGGGCGCCCGCGTGGTGCTGCTCGACACGTCGTTGCCGCGCCTGCGGCAGCTCGATGCGCAGTTCGCCGGCCGAGTGCAGTGCCTGTATTCGACCGCAGCCACTCTGGAAGCGCAGGCGCTGGAGGCGCAGCTGATCATCGGGGCGGTGCTGCTACCCGGTGCGGCTGCACCCAAGCTGGTCAGTGCGGCGCTGGTCAAACGTCTGCGACCTGGCACGGTGCTGGTCGACGTGGCCATCGATCAGGGGGGCTGTTTTGCCACCTCGCGACCGACCACCCACGCGGAACCCACCTTCATCGTCGATGGCGTGGTGCACTACTGTGTAGCCAACATGCCAGGGG
>DAIRDB010000127.1:0-4241 GCA_036796405.1 Gammaproteobacteria bacterium
GACTAGGCGTCACCAAGAACATCGGCACCACGGTCGCGGCCACCTCCTCCTCGACTGGCGCTCCGTTGGTCGACTTCGTGTTGGCGACCACGGCAAGCGCCTCGTCGAACGGCTACGGCCTGCTGTTCCTCAACGTCCCGCTCGGCGCGTTCGGTATCGGTCGGGCCGACTCCACCGCCGGGGCCGATATCACCAAGATCATCGGTGCATCCGGCATTGCGTCGGTCAGCAGTTCTGCGGCGGCGCTTGGCCTAACGGTCAACATGACCGCGAGCGCGACCGCCGGGGTCACCCCGGGCGCGGCAGCGGAGATGGCGCTCACCAAGAACATGGGCGCAGCGCCGCAGGCCAATACAGACGCACTCGGTGGTGTGGATGTCGTCAAGCCGCTCGACGGCCTTGGCGCAGCAAACGCCGACACCTACGCCGAAACGTCGGTCGCCTACGTCGTCGACGGCATTGCCTACGCGCAGGCTGACGGCAACGGCGGTATCACGCTCACGATACCGCTTGGTGCAGACACCGCGGTCTACAACTACGGCTTCGCATCGGTCGACACGACGCTTGCGCTGACGGTCAACCTTGAGGCGGCTGCTGTCGCGCAGATGACCGTCGCCAATGCGCGTCTCAAGAGGATAATTTTCGGAGAATTCAGCGCGACGGCCTCGGTTATGGACGCCGCTGCCCTGTCAGCGGTTGCCGATGTCGGCTATACCGTCTACGTGCAGGGCGTCGTGTACGCAGCCACGGTTGATGGCATCACGGTGCAAGCAGAGATCATGGACGCTTACGAACTGAAGAGGGCTGCGTAATGGCAATCCTGTATAAAAACAACGCTGTGTCGGCGCTGGCGAGTAGCATCACCAACGTCGCCACGTCGATGTCCGTCACCGCCGGTCAGGGAGCGCTGTTCCCGACGATCTCCGGCTCGGACTACTTCTACGTCACGATCATCTCGTTCAGCAATCCAAGCTCCTACGAGATCGTGAAGGTCACGGCGCGGTCGACGGACACGTTCACCATCGTTCGCGCACAGGACGGCACCACCGCCGCGGCGTGGTCCGCGAATGACCGCGTCGAGCTTCGCATTACCAACGCATTACTTTCCGACGCGCTTGGTGAGCGGGCGCTGGTCGGCGGCACCAACGCGACTGGCACGTGGCCTATCAGCGTGTCCGGCAATGCTGCGACGGTGACCAGCATCACGAGCGGGCAGGTTACGACCGCGCTTGGCTACACGCCATACAACGCGACAAACCCGAACGGCTACATCACCAGCGCGTCGTTGAGCAGCTATTTGCCGTTGAGCGGCGGCACGCTGACAGGCGCGTCTACGGTATCGGTCAGCACGTGGGAAAAGTGGACGCTGGAAACGACCGGCGTCACCGCGAAAGCACGACAAGGGTCTGACGCCAACGGCCTCAACTTTACGTCGAACGCTCGGTGGACCGGCTCTGCGTGGGCAGAGGATGACACGGGCAAGAAGAAGTTCGCCTACATCCAGCACTTGGGGAACGGTCGACACGAGTTCCGCACCGCAGCCTCTGGGTCAGGTATTTCGTGGACGGTCAGCCTGACCGTTGACGAGACGGCGGTGAACTCGACCGTCGCTCTGACGCAGAGTGGCAACCAAGTTCTCCACGCCGGTAACTACACGAGCTATTCGCCTTCCCTGACCGGCTCCGGTGCCAGCGGCTCGTGGGGCATTTCGATCACCGGCAACGCGGCAACCGTCTCTGGAATTTCTGCTGGACAGTTCTTCAATAACATGGGGAACAACCACAGCACGTATCAGGACTTCAACAACGTGCCGGGGTTTGGCGCGTATTACGTGCAACAGGGCGGCAACAGTCCGACTGGAACGGGGAGTCATCAATGGTACGGCTTCACGCTTGGCCTCGGTAACGACTACGCGCTGTCGTCGTATGCGACGCAGTTGTATTGGCCACGTCGCGCACAGAACAGCGACACGTACATCTACGTGCGAGACCGCGAGGCTGGAAGCTGGACGTCTTGGGCGAAGATCAAGGCCGGATATGCTGACTCCGCAGGGTCTGCGACAGACAGCACCAAGCTGCCATTAACCGGCGGTCAACTGACGGGCCAAGTCGAGTTCCGCTCCGCGAACCAGCTGACGTTCAGCGACGGCGCGAACACGATGCGCGGGTTCATCAAGAGCCTCGCCAACACCGGAACCGGTGCTGCCGGACTTGTCATCGCGACGTCCGGTGGCGAGTCCATCGTCTTTAAGGACGGCAACGCCGACTCCGGGGATATCAACTTTGTGATCCGGGGCGATGGGGTACTGCTTCAAGGCGGCTCTAATGCGCTGCTCCATGCTGGTAACTACACGTCCTACTCACCCTCGCTCACCGGAAGCGGCGCGAGTGGAACGTGGGGTATCAGCATTACCGGCAGCGCTGCCAGCGCTGGTAGCGCGTCGAGCGCGACAACCGCGACGGTTGCCGACCGCCTCTCTTCCTACGATCACCGCATCAAAGCGCCGAACTCGGATGATGCATCACGTGCGCGGTTTGGATTCACCTCGTGGGCGAACAACAACACCGCACCGTGGGCTGACTACATCCATCTTCGGAGCTATACCGACTCAAGCGGTGGCTCCGACAACCTGATCATGTTCAACAAGTCCACGCCTGCCATGCGTATTTGGCAGCAGGCGTGGGGTTCATCGACTGCGTACGCGAGCTACGTTGATGTTTTGACGAGCGGAAACTACTCGTCATACGCCCTGCCGTTGAGCGGCGGCACCATTTCCGGCGCGATTCGCGCAAGCCAGATCACCGCTGGCGGCTCGACCAACACCGACGCAAACCTTGGGGTGCAGGGAACTACGCACCTGACAGGGACGATTTACTACGGCGGCACGGTTGGGAACGTCAACTCTTGGTCGTCGATATCAACGTCCAGTAGCGGCACACACACCTTCAGCGGGAGCCGATTCATATTTGACCGCGTCGGTTATGGCTCGCAGCCGCTGATCGATATGCAGTCTAGCTCGATTACGTTCGGGCAACCGGCTTACGCGGGAAGCGGAATCACCGTCAACAGCGCGTCCGCTGCAGGTATCGGAATTAATCTGTACAGCGGGTCGCCGTCGTCGCCGACGTACGGTCTGTTTTTTGCCCAAACCGGGAACTTCGGAACGTACGGCGCGGTGTCTGCCGATTGGGCAACGTACTTCACGATGAATTCCACCGCCAATCGCGGCTGGATATTCCGCGAGGTCGAGTCGCTCGGCAACGTCGCCGCAATCAGCAACCAAGGCAACATGACGCTCCGCTCGCACTTTGAGCAGGGCAACAACATCGCACGACCGAACGTTAGCTGGAGCGCGGGCAGCACGTCGACCGGCATGGTTATCTTCTACCTGCCGGGAACTACGTCGAACTACGGCATGGTTCACATGGTGTTCGACATCTACGAGTACAACGGAAACGCTGTCTCGACGGTCATTGTCGGCGGTCACAACTGGAGCACTAGCTGGTACAACGTCAGCGCAAACGTCGTTGGTCAGTGCGGAAAGGAAGTCCGTCTTGGATGCAAAGACGGACGTTTCTGCGTCGTATTCGGAACGTCCGGCTCGACGTGGGAGTACGGCACGATTGTCCTTCGCAAGATTCATAACGGATCGTTCTACGACAACGTGATGGATATGGTCGGGAACTGGTCTGCGACCCAGACCACGACCGAGTCTTTCACGAACATCACCGGCGATCTCCGCGCACTTCGCACTCCCGCAAGCTTCAACGCTGGTGGTGCAATCACGCAGGCCGGCAATCAGGTGCTGCACGCTGGGAACTACACTTCCTACAGCCCGTCGCTTGGCGGCAGCGGTGCGACCGGCACGTGGGGAATCAGCATTTCTGGCAACGCCAGCACCGCAAGCCAAGTCGGGGGGTACACCTCGGACGGATGGCTTCGCAAGGTTGGCGACAGCACGCAATTCCAAATCTACGGCAACTCCAGAACGATGGTGTTCCGTACCGACGGAGTGACGAACCCGCACGGTGGTGGCGGGTATCCATACATCTGGTTCTACGGCGGCAGCGGCGACAGCGAACGCCGGATGATTCTCAACACCGACGGACAGCTTTGGACAAACTATTACGGCTGGCTTCAAGACTACTTCCTGCCGAAGAGCGGCGGCACGATGAGTGGGTCGCTTTCGACGCCAGCGGGCACAGCGATCTACCTCGGAAGACAAAATGTCTCGACAAGCT
>DAIRDB010000128.1:0-4184 GCA_036796405.1 Gammaproteobacteria bacterium
TCTTGTGCTCGCTGCCGCAGCGAACGTGCCGGACCCAAGCGGATCCCCTGGATTTACAGACCTTCCCCGTACTCTTTACCTGGCTTCAAAACTGGCTCAGGAATGGGCAGCGCGTGCTGCTTGCCATGAAGCGTCTATCAGCTGTGCCGCGATGCGGATTTCCTCGGTAATAGGAGACGGGAAGAGCGCAGTTGACCGCATCGGGCGACGACTACTTGGCGGGCAGAAAGTCCAGATTCTCCACGGGGACAGCTTCGGCGCAGATCTGGTCGGAATGCACGATGTCGTAGCCGGCTTGCACTTAGCGGCGAAATTGCGACTGGGAGGTGTGTACAACGTGTCGAGCGGAAGAAGGACTACGATTGGCACAGCTGCGAGGGAGATGATACGGTTGGCTAGACTCGATCCTAGCCTCTTGACCGTTGAGGGAGAGAGCGCAGGCGGCGACCCCGGCTTCCATGCGGTGGTATGTGATGAACTGATGGCTCTTGGATACAAGCCAACGCCCCTCTACGAGGTCCTGCTCGGACTGCTTTCCGGCCCTGCGCCTGAGAACGGTGACGACGAAGCGTAACGATAGCAATTTGAAGATAGTGTGCGGGGGCGTTCAAGCGCGTCTTGAAGAGGTCCGCGAGCAGTTGGCAATTTTCACGAAATGGCAAGCTGTGTGCGGTCGGCGGGCTGTCTATTTCCGCAGCGGTGGCGATCAATGTGTATGTGGGCGCCAAGCTACGAGCGGAATAATTGCTGGGGACGCGGCGGTTGTGACGCGCCTGCTGATGCGGCTACCTGCAGCCTCCAACTACGAAGAGGTGGCGGCAGCGTCGGCCGTCACTGAGCATGTGACTTGAAAACAGCGAGCGTCCACGCGGGTCCCCGCCGAGGACGGTTCAACGGCGCACGGCGAGCACCGATTGCGGCTCTGCCCGCTACAGTGCTGGACGGTTGAGGCGCCATAGGCGCCAGAGAATTGGTGGCACGCCCGAGCGGAATGTTGAGCTGGCAGCGCGTTCGCGGTACAGCCGTTTCGGGAAGCAGCGAAGCTCCAATCATTCGAGCTTGGTCAGGTTCTCCGCTCGCTAAGCGTGAACGGTGCATCAACTCCGCTGCCCATCCCCCCGCGCACATGCGCGCGTAACGAGCCGTTGACGTCTTCAGGAATCGGGACGTCGACCGCCTTGAGGCGATTGTCTTTAGGTATCTAAAGCCACCCTCGCTTCCGGCATAAGAAGTAGAGCATTAACAGAATGGTGCAGGGCCGTCGCATCAGCTTAGATCGACCGCTCCCGCTTCCTTCTTCTGGATCCTGGTGATGAGTGCCTCGGGGACGTCTTCATTCGCGCGCTCCGGTCATTTGAATCGCCGCTCCGCGGCGCCCAGTTCCTGATTGTCGACTAGACCACGCGGCTGGGGAGCCGCCAGGATACATGACTAGTTTGGTACAGATTTATAGATAGGCTTTTGAGTAGACGTCAGGAAAGGCCACTGGTTCCTCCCAGAAACACACTTTCTTTTAACCCTTCAGCTTACCTGTGTCTCAACTTCGCATCTTCCTTTCGCGCCCTCACATGTCTGGCGCCGAACAGAGTTACATCGCCAATGCTTTCGCATCAGGATTCGTTACTCCGATGGGGCCTCAGCTTGACGCTTTGGAGATACGAATTGCCGAGTTCCTCGGCGGCGGTGTGCATTGCGTAGGGTTATCCTCTGGCTCCGCCGCACTACACCTAGCCTTGCGTATTGCAGGCGTGGGGTCCGGCGACGAGGTTTGGATTTCGTCCATGACATTCGCAGGTGGAATCTTCCCGGTCAATTACCTAGGGGCGCGTCCGCGCTTCTTCGACCTAGATCCCCAGAGCTGGACTTTGGACGTCGGATTGGTCGAAGATCAGCTTCGCAAAGCGGCAGCGGTGAATAGCATGCCCAAGGCAATAGTGCCAACCGACCTCTATGGGCAATCGGTGGACCTCGATGCTCTGGAGACCCTCAGCGAGCGATATGATGTGCCTCTCATAGTCGATTCCGCAGAGAGTCTCGGCTCGTCATATCGTGGTGGCCGAAAGGCTGGAACGGGTGGGGACGCTTCTGTTCTGTCATTCAACGGAAACAAAATCATCACTACATCTGGGGGGGGCATGCTGGTGACGCGCCACCTCCAATGGGCTGAGAATGCGAGGTTTTTAGCGACCCAAGCCCGCGATCCTGCGCCGCACTACGAGCATAGTACTTTCGGTTACAACTATCGTCTTTCGAATATTTGTGCTGCGATTGGGCTCGGGCAGATGGACGTGCTGCACACACGCGTGACTAAGCGTCGAGAGATATTCTCTAGGTATCGTGAGGCCTTTGCCCCGCATCCAGGAATCACCTTGATGCCGGAGCCGGAGGGCTACCATTCTTCCCGATGGCTGACCGCTGCTCTGTTTGATCCAAAGTCCTGTGGCGTCAGCCGTGAAGACATCCGTCTCCACCTTCTCGCTCACGGAGTCGAATCGCGGCCGCTCTGGAAGCCAATGCACCTGCAGCCCCTTTACGCGGGTTCACCTTACCACGGATCCAGAGTGGACGAGCGACTTTTTGAAAGTGGTCTCTGTTTACCCTCAGGTAGCGATATGACCGATGTACAGCAAGCCGAGGTTATAGCGTTGATTCTCGAACTCTTGTAGCGTCGCCTTCTTCCAGTCCACGCGGAAAACCCTATCGGGTAAGTCCCTGTGCCCCTGTTGGCGCCGTACCTCACTGACACCGCGAGTTGCCCCGGGTTGGTTCTCGGTTACTCATCCTGATACTCTGGAGCTTTGGTCGCCATCTTCGCCTAAGTTCCCCGAGCGCGCCATCCGGAGGGGGTTTTACCCCCTGAAGTCCCTCCAGCCTCACCGCGAGTTTCGTGCGTAAGGCGCTTCTCCCCATTTCTGCTCCCCAAATCGGCCCGCAATCGCTCGAGGCGCGTAGTCCCCGGCCCGCAATTGGGACGCGGGGGTATGCTGCCCTAAGCTGCTGTGGGGCCGCGTCCCGCCCTCCGCCTGTCAGAGCGCCTGGAGAATCTGCTCCGGGCTGAACTTGCTCTTCCTCACGGCCTGTCTCCGCCCGTCCCCCGGGCCTCAGGCCCCGAACTTACTACGGGCTATTCTGAGCGGCGAGCTGGACCAAGATTCGGGGAATGGGGCCAATAGCCTAAAGACGGATTGGTGGCGCGCGGACCCTCGCCCCCAGCTCGTATTGCCGTAACACCACCACCGTCGCCAAACTCGCCAGCGTCTGCGCAATGATCTGCACCGTCGCCGCCACCCGCGGCACGCTCTGCGAGTTTTCCTCAGCCGCAGGAACAACCACAGTCGCCCCCTCCCGGGGCCTCGAATCAATCTTCACCAGCCACAAAAACCGCTGACGCGACTCAATCTTCCCATTCGGCTGAATCACATACGCCCGCCCTTCATCCCCAGCAAGCGACCCACCACCCGCCGCGCGAGGGTAGTACCCAATCCGCGCCCCGTCATGCGTAATCACCGAAGGAGCATTCACGGCACCACGAATCTCCACCATCGATCTCCGAAACGGCACGTGCAGCGAATTCCTATCAACCAACACAAGATTTTCAGTTGACGACCGCTGACGCATAGCCCGCTGTAAATCCAACCCAATCCGCGCGCGCTCAATCGCTGCATCGGGGGTGAACCCCCCCCCGCGCGAGTCACCACATCACTCAGCTTCTCCGTCTTACTGAGCAACGTGTACTCCCCCGGGAACAGCACCTGCCCAGTAACCACCACCGAGTGCGGCTCCTCCCAGTCCGGCCGCTGCAGGATCAACACGTTGTCGTACCACCGGAGCCTAAATTCGGCGGTGGAGCGCCCCGCTGCGGTGGCCTCGCCCAGCAGCCCAAGTGCGCGGCTTGTACCACAGAACGCCTGCTGCGAAAGGCACGCCGAACCCGACAGAAGGTCGTGAAGGCGAGGGACGCCTCCCCGGTCGGATTGCCCACAATTAATTTATGAGGAAATGACTAACTCCTTTTTCCGCCCCTCGTCGAAGACCCGCTCTCGGGTCTTTTTTGCATTTCACTGTGTCCTCGTCGCGGTATGGATGACCCTCGCCGCCCCGATTGGCGCCCAAGGTCTCATCGGCTACGCCCCCGCCCGCGCCACCCAGCAGAGAGCCTCTGAGTCCGCCGCCACCGCCCGCCC
>DAIRDB010000129.1:0-3440 GCA_036796405.1 Gammaproteobacteria bacterium
GCGTTGCCAGCCGTACTGATCGCGGCGACGCCCGCCATGAGCGGAGCGGTCTGGCTCGTGTTGCCAGCCGCCGTCGCTATGCTGCTGACCGCCGCAGCCAGCCCCTTGGTGACCGAGAGCGGGACGGTAACGCCAGCGAGCGCTGCGCCCGTGCCACCGAGTGGCACAGACAGGGCAACGGAGGTGTTGGTGGCGGTGGCAAGGCCAAAGCCGGTCGCACCAAGGTTTGCCGCACGCGTCAGCCCAGCCGTCGTACTTGCGACGGCGGTCGCCGTCGAGGCGATGCGGTACGCGACGCTGGTGATCGCGGTAGATGTCGCCAGCGCAGCGAAGGATGCGCCGAGCGGCTTGCTGACTGCCAGCCCAGCAGACGCTGATGCAACGCCGGTGGCGCTGCTGGCTAGCCCAGCAGTTTTCGATAGGGACGCGGAAGCCCCCGCGACCCCCGAGACGGAGGCCGCGAGCGCATGAACCTCCCCAGCCGAGCCGTTGAGGACGGCTTGGTTGAGGACCGGGGTATTAAATACCGCCACGCCCGCGGCCCCCGCGCCCGATTAGTTGTCGATCTGGAACGACAGCGACGAGATCGGGAAGGTGACGGTGTCGCCTTGGTTGATCGTCTTGGCGATGTTGAGCGCACCGTAGACCAGCAGGTTGCCGCTAGTCGACGCGTCCCACACGCCGAAGTGCGTCACCGTACCCCACGAGGCCGTCGGAGTCGGAAACGTGATCGCCACGTTGTTGCTCGTGGTGCCGCTGTTGCCAGTTGACGCGGTAGTCGTCGTGGCACCCTGCGTGCCCGCCCAGTTGGTGAGCGACGGAGCAAGGTTCTGACGCGCATACGCATTGCCGGACACCTCGGTGCCACCGCCCGTGTCGGACGGAGCCGCGGTGAGCAGCCCAACGTGAAGGCCAGCCGGGAAGGTGTACGCCTGCCCGCGGAACAACTCGTCGATGAGCTTGTTCTCAAGATAGTCGGTCATTGCAGCCATGGTTGTTTCTCCTTAAGCAATTTGTTCACGGACAAGGAACTTCAGCCGGTCGTAGAGCGTCTGCTTTTCGCCGTCGAAGTTGATTTCTACTTCGCCTTCGTAATACCCCGGGTCGACGTTCAGCGTGGCCCCCGGAAAGTTGAACATCACTTCGCCGCTCGCACCTCCGTTCAGTTTGGTGACAGGGATGGTGGTTAGCACCGCCTCCGCTGTCACGCTGCGGAAGTGGATGGACACGGTGGTGTCTGCGTCGCTTACGTCGAGAGCTGTCCCGTCTGACTTGGTGAGCGTGAGTTTGATGTACGGGCGGTTATCGCCACGCACGAGTTTGATTTCTTCAGCCATTGCTGTTCTCCCCGTCGGTAGGCAACGCCTCCGGCACGACAGGCGCGGCCTGCTCCTCCGTCGGCATCGCTTCCATGTCTGGCACGAAGTCGTCGCCCATCGATTCCTCCGGCGCGAGCGGCAGACCCGCTGCCTGCCGCAGGTGGTTCTCCAGTTCGCGGTCGGGGAAGAGCGTCGCGCCTGACGCGGTGAGCTTGCTGACAAACTCGCCCAGCGCAGTCAGGTCCGGCTTCTCCAGATCGCCCGGGACCAGCGACGGCATGACCTCGTGGTCCATCCCGTTGAGCTTCCAAAGCCGCGGCAGCAGGTGACGGTTGAACACCTCGGCGATGCCCTTGGTGTACGCGCCGACTGCGGTGGCGAAGATTTCAGTCTTGTTCGACGACAGCGCGAAGCTGCCCGTCGCTCCCTGCCCAAGGAAAATGAAATCAGCGAGGACGCTGGTCGCAATCGCCTTGTTGTAGCGTTCGATGACTTTGCTGGTGTCGAACTGCCGTGAGCCGCCCGTCGAGAGCAGCTTGATTTCGAACATCAGGTTCCCGCTGCTATCACGCGTCGACGGAAGGACCAAGCCCTCGTGCGTGTCGCGCTTGATGCTGCGGATCAGCCGCTTGTATTCCTCGGCGACCTGCCGGTCGAGCTTGTCCGCGCCTTGCATCAGGTAGTTGGACGGGATGTAGGCAATCGGCAGACCCGCGAGATCGCGCTCCAAGCCAATCGCCTCGACCTCTTCGATGCGCTTCTTGAAGAACCACGGGCGGTACGCGTTGCGTAGCACGCTGCGGCCCTCCGGGTTGTTGCGCTCCTCGGAGGTGCGGAACAGCAGCAGCTTTTCGATAGGGATGCAGACCATGCCGCGGTCGTACGGCTGCTGCCAGATGCCGACGATGCTGCCGTCGTCCTTGTCCATCTCCCACTTGGGGATCGTGTTCTGGGCACGCAGCGAAAGCGACCGAATTCCAATCTTGCGGTCGTTGTAGACGCTACGTCCGGTCGGGTCCGTCGAGTCCGAGCCGAGGCGACGCTTCCAGATGATCTCCATCGGCGCGTAGCCGTAGGTGAACATCGAGCAGACCTCGGTGATGACGGAGTTCCACGACACGCTCATGTCGTGCATGACCTCCTCGACGAACTGCTTCGCGCCTTCGGCCTCGGGCGAGTCGTCGGTCGCCTGCACGCGCCACTCGACCTGTCGTATCAGCATCGTGATTGCGAACAGCACCGCGCCGACAATCGGATCGTTGTCTGCCATCTCGCGGTAGATGCGCGAACCATTCAGCCCGCGCAGGTCGCGCTCGGCTTCTTCTTGGACATACCCACCGTACGCACGCAGCCCAGAGGTTCCGATGACACTCGGGTCGTACTTCAGCGGTTCTCGTTTTTCCTCTGCCATCAGTATTCTCCTCGCTCATCGGCGCTGACCCACGGACTGATCCGTGACAGGCCGTCTGGACGCGCATACGCCAAATCGGGCGCAGCAGCGCGGTACTGTTGCCACGCAAGTGCCAACGCCACGACGCAGTCGTCGTGTAGCCCTTCCGGTGCGTTGTAGGTCGCGCCGGTACGGGTGTATCTGTACTCAAAGCTTTCCAGTTCCGACCGGAGAATCCCGTCGGGGATGCGAAGCTGACGTTGCTGGATGGCGAGGACTAGCCCCTCCATCAGCTGCTGCTTCGACTGCGAGGTGAATTTGAAGCCGCTGACGTTGTGTCGCTTGGACTGCAGGCGCTCGACAATGGGGTCGCCTACACCTGTGGAGTCTACCAGCGTCGGCACGTTTCCGATAAGGGATAGGATGCGTCCCTCGGTCGTTTCCCACGTGCCCTGCCAACGCTCAAACCCGCAGACCGCGCCGCTCCGATCAATGCCGACGACCACGGTCCAGTCATGCGACTTCGCCAGATCGACGCCGATGGCGACAGGGCGGTCCTCGGAGATCGTGCCGACGCACGCGGCGATGTGGTGGATGCCGAAGGGGTTCCCTTGGTCGTCCGACGGCTCGGCGAGGTATAGCTCCTTGAACACCGCCTCGGGGAGGATGCGCTTGGCGTCCTCGACCTCGGCAGCGTCCAGCACGCCGCCCGCCACCGCGTCGTACGCCGT
>DAIRDB010000129.1:3450-4173 GCA_036796405.1 Gammaproteobacteria bacterium
CCGTCAGCTTGGCGTAGTGGTAGCCTGCGTCGCCCGACTCGGCCCGCCGCGCTATGCGGTAGTGCCAGTTCGTGCGGCCTTTTACGTTTCCGATGATCCGGACCGGACCCTTGGTCGCGGTCAGGGTGGAGCGGACAGCAACCCACGAGTCCTCCCGGCAGCGCGACGCCTCGTCAATGACGGCGGCGTAGACGTCTTCACCGTAGAGGTTGTCTGGCTTTTCTGCGGTCTTGAACCAGATCGTGGACATAGGCGCGAGCAAACGGATGGTGAGTTCGGACTCGTTTGCAAGATAACTACCGACGGGCAATCCCGCCTTGATGCGCCGGAAGGCGATCTTGGCCTGCGGATATACCGGGGCCACCCACCAGAAGTTGCGGTTCATGCCGCCGTTCAGGACCGCCTGCTCGACCAGCCACGCCATGCAGCCGACGGTCTTGCCAGCCTTGGTGCTGGCCTCGACCACGCCGTATCGCGCCGCGCAGAAGATCGCCCGCTCTTGTGCGTCGTACAGCCACGGACGGATGTACTCGCCTTGAATCGGTTCTAGCTTCCGCGCCGCGCCCATCAGTTAACCATCGGGCGGTCGCCCAATCGCAGGGTGAAGCGGACCGGTCCCGCGGACTCCATCACCGCGGTCGCCTCGGCAGCGCGGTCGTTGTAGCCGCCCTTGGACTTGAGCAGGAATATCGACGCCGTGAGCGCCGCCTTGATGTCCTGCTG
>DAIRDB010000130.1:0-4154 GCA_036796405.1 Gammaproteobacteria bacterium
TGGATGCCATTCAACCTACCCATCATGCTGCGCACCTGTTGGCCCCAGTTGTACCGATAGCCTTTGCTGTTTTTGTTTGTGTAACTTCCCGCAAAAGCCCATTCTTCTGCTGTTGGCGCTGAAGGCGCTTCCATGGTGGCTGGCTCTTTGGCTGGCGGTGACCTGTCTGTCGACTCAGTGATTGGGGCAATGCCGAGTGCTGTTGGGTTTGGTGAATCGATCGCTGGCGAAAGTTCCTGGCTCCCCATGGGTAGGTCATCTTGCGGTGGTGGCAACACCTGCATGAAGACGATTCGACTTGGGGAAGATTCTTTGTCGGCACTACGGAAGCCGAACTGATAACCGCTGACCAACGCCAAGACTGCAGCATGCAATGCCAAGCTGAACAAAACTGCAACGACGTTCGGGCGATCAACTGCCAGCATGTGTTTCAAAAAACACTGTCTGGATCAAAAGACCATTCGTAAATTTCCATCCCCACGAGATCCCTAACTCGTAAAGTGCAATTTCGACGAATGCTCCACAACAGCGACCACATTACTCACGCTCGACCTCAAGGTAGGTGCGGCTGGCGTTTCCCGGGTGCAACTCAGCTGCGTTTGCCAGGTTCATGAAAGGCTTGACGTTGAATGACTTGACCGCTTCGCTAATGTCTACACCTTGCTCCACAGCGCGTTGCATGTGTGAACGCATGGCTTGCAAATAATCGTGGCTTTGTGCCTTGGCTGTTTTGCTGTCAGTGATGCGCCCATGCCCTGGAACAATGCGTTTTGGATTCCATTGAGCCAAAGCGTTGAGGGCCTCTACCCATGCCCGCGTGCTGCTCACAGGCAAAACTGACAGCAAACGGTCCACATAAACAATGTCACCCGAGAAAGCCACTTGGACGTGGGGCAGCCACACCATCAAGTCGCCAGGAGTGTGGCCACCCCCGCGATGGCGAAACTCGAAAACGGTACCGCCGAGCTCCAATCGCGCTTCAGGCCCCTGCAGCAGTCTGCTGGGAAAGCTCAGCTCCGTTCCATCTGCAGCAGGTCCCAGTAAGGTGCGAAGTGCAGCGAACTGATCGCCGCCGCGCGAGCGCATGTCCGGCACAGCTGCAGCGTGGGCAATCAACTCAGCCCCTTGTGCCTTGAAGTAGCCATTGCCCAGCCATCGATGATCCTGTCCGCCCGTGTTGATGACCCAGCGTACGGGCTGCTGTGTCACTCGGCGCACTGCTTCGTGGATGGCACGAGCGGTTTGAAACGTCGAACCACTGTCAATCAGTACGGCACCGCCTGATGTAAGGACCAGCCCAAGGTTAGCATTCAGGCCCTGGTTGGCCACCGTTCGACCGCCGATATCGCCCACGTAAGCGTAAACGCCGTCCGCCACGGGCTCAAAGCGAACCTCCACAGCCGATGCCCACATCGTCTGGACTGCAAAAAAACTCACCAACAGCCGAGTCAAAACCCGGCGCGACATCATGAACATCTTTAACTCTCCATCACAAAATATCGATGACCTGTATCCCTCAGCCCAGCAGGGGGAACAGCCAGGACACCGCCAAGCCAACCAGAGCACTACCTGTCAGCAGCGTCATGACGCCAACCTTGAAGCGAAAGAGCGCCACTGCAGCACCAGCGGCAATTAAAGCCGACATCAGATCGAACCTTCCCTCGAATCCTTGGGGCCAGAGGACATGGTGGGCAAAAAACATGGCCAGATTCAAGATCACGCCCACCACCGCCGCCGTGATCGCTGACAGGGGTGCGGTGAATCCCAGCTTACCGTGGGTGGCCTCGACCACCGGACCACCGGCCAAAATGAAGATGAATGAGGGCAGGAAGGTAAAAAAAGTCACCACGGTAGCGGCCAACGCCCCACCCAGAAACAGGGCGTCCGGGCCTGATACCTCTTTCAACCAGCCACCCAGAAAGCCGACAAAGGCAACCACCATGATCAGCGGGCCCGGCGTTGTTTCGCCCAGGGCCAGGCCATCGATCATTTGCGGACCGCTAAGCCACTGGTGGGTGTCGACTGCCCCTTGATAGACGTAGGGCAAGACGGCATAGGCTCCGCCGAAAGTCAGTAGTGCTGCTTTGGTGAAAAACCAGCCCATTTGCGTCAAAGTGCCCTCCAGGCCGTTGACCGCGATCAGTGTCACCATCGCCAGCAACCACAGCCCGAGACCTACAAGGAGAACTTTCAAAAGTCTGGCCCGAGAAAACTTTGCGTGCAAAGGTGTAGGCGTATGGTCGTCGATCAGTGCGGGGCCATAACTGGTTTTGTTTGAGCCATGTCCGCCGCCGAGAGTAAAAACATCGGGCCAGCGTCGCGAGCCCAACCAACCGACCAAAGCAGCTGCGAGAACGATGGCTGGAAACGGTGTGTCAAATGCAAAAATCGCGATGAACGAAGCTGCGGCTATGGCCCACATCCAACGATTTTTCAACGCCCTTGTTCCAATGCGATGGGCGGCGTGCAGTACCAGCGCAGTCACTGCGGGCTTGAGTCCATAGAAGATACCGGCTACCAGCGGAACGTCGCCAAAGCGCAGGTAAATCCAGCTCAGTGTGATCAGGATGAAAAGCGAGGGCAACACAAACAGTGCGCCAGCGACGATACCGCCCCATGTACGGTGCATGAGCCAGCCGATATAGGTGGCAAGTTGCTGCGCCTCCGGGCCTGGGAGAAGCATGCAGTAGTTCAGTGCGTGCAAAAAACGCTGCTCGCTGATCCAGCGCCTGCGCTCCACCAGCTCAGTGTGCATGATGGCAATCTGCCCGGCTGGGCCACCGAAGCTGACAAAGCCAAGCTTGAGCCAAAAACGAAAGGCCTCGCCAAAGCTCACCGGCGCGGGTGGCATATCGGGTTCGGTGGGAATTTTTGATGTGACGGGATCGAGGTTCATTCAGATATTCCTGGGGCGGCATAGAGCGCATCAAAGACCAGGGCAGCTGCTTGAGCCAGAGCATCATCGTTGGTGTGGACCTCCCGCAGTCCTGCCAAAACGAGTTCCAGTCCAGCTGCCTCTGCAACGGGAATTCCGCCAACGTCCAGAAAATGAACAGCACGGGCAATTCGCTGCAGCTGCTGATCCGAATCCAATCCGAAGCTCGCCGCCAATACCTCAAAGCTCACGCGCGAGCCAATATGTGTGAATCGGGCACCGTCAAAGTCAAATCCCAAAACGCCGCGCGGTGGAGGTGTCGCACCCGCAGGGTCGGCAAGCCAAATAAAAGATGCTTCTGGGTCAATGAAGCGACGAATTAGCCAAGCGCAAGCCAGGCGATCTACCCAAGGGCGAGAACGTGTCGCCCAGCGCTTTCCCTTGAATTTGAGAGAGTCAAGGCGCGCGATGCCATGACTTGGCTGCGCCTTCGGCTCACCCTTTGAAAATCGAGTGTCAAGAGTTTGGCGCAAATCATCAAGTTCAGCTTGTGCCTGTTGGGCGGCAGCGCCAGGGTAGTAATCAAGACGGCGCAACACTTGCAGTGATTCTGTGACCCCCCGCCAGCGACGCCTAGCTTCAGTTTCGTCAAGTCCCGGGAGTAAGGCGTTCAGCGCCTCCACTTCAACATGCCATTCGGCATAAGATTTGGTGCGGTCAAACAAGGCTAGCACTTCGGTGCGCATTGCTTCGTCATGAGTTGAAAGTTGCAGCACATGCGCCTGACCACCGTTCTCGCGTACCTCAGAAACTAGCGGATCGAACAATTCAGCGTGAGACTCAGGCAGCAAATAAACGCCATCACGCAATGAAGGGCACCCAAGAGTTTTGAGCGCACGCCAAATGCGCAGGCGAATTGCCTTCGGTTGCGTTGGCAGGGTGAGAAAAAGAGCGCTCCACATAAGTTTGAAGTATATGCCTCAAACTTCGAGGTATACACATCAAAAAACTGGAGGTTAAATTAATAAACTTTTATTGGATGAGCAAACGTCCGCTTTGGGTCGAAAGGGCACAGTGGAGCGACCTATCAGCTTCAAATTCTGGATAACTTCAACACAGATGTTCTGAAAACTCTTTTAACAAGAAGATGTCTCAACATTTAGAATGCAGACTTAAACCCCAAGTGCTTAATCGGCTTGTCCTTGGGAAACTTAGGCGGTTTGTGATGAAGCATGTTCTGCTCCGCCAGAAGATTCTTTCAAATCTTCAATACTTCAAG
>DAIRDB010000131.1:0-4062 GCA_036796405.1 Gammaproteobacteria bacterium
GACTCTTGCCTTGGTGCTGCAGTACATGGGGCCTGATGAGATCATGCGCGTGACCGGATCTCAGATTCAAATTCCGGAGAACGTGCAGGAGTTCGATTGCACGCTGAAGTTCGACGTGCGCGAGCTGTCCACCGACCTTGTGACCGAGAAGCTCAAGGCTATTTCCTCCTTGGTGCTGCCTCTCGACACTGTGGGCGTCATTGATCGGTCCAAACTGATCTCTGTGGCGCTTCGCACCATTGATCCTACGCTCGCCAGCGAGCTTGTGATGCAGACCGGCCCTGCTTCGCAGAAGATGTTCAATGAAACCAACGATGAGGTGGCCCTGATGAGCCTCGGAAACCCGCCTGCACTGCGCGAGAACGACCCCACCGCGGCTATGCGCCTGCAATTCACGCAGCAGGTGCTGCAATCCAATCCGAAATATCAGGCGCAACTACAGCAGGACCCGCTTTTCCAAGCGAATCTGCAAAAGTACCTTGAGAATCTGCAGTTCTCAGTGCAACAACAGCAAAACGCAGTCACCGGACGCCTTGGAGTACAATGAACCGCTATTCAGTCGAGAAACTGGTCGAAATCTTCCGTTCAGCAGGCGAACAGAACCCGCTTTTGCTCGCCATTCAGCAGATCGTCGACGACCAGCTAGAGTCCGAGACCAATTCGGCCATACTTTCAGACCTAGATGCTAATGGCAGAGCCTATAACTGTGGCAGAGCGGCATCTATCAAAGACCTTCAGTTGTATATCAACACATTGAAGAGTGAGAATGTTGACAACTAGTCAGCAATTTGATCTCACTAGTACAACGCTTCTTGGTTGGCGTATCAACCATGGTTAAAACAGCCGACTTGCTAGGCTCAAAACAGCATGGATAACCAGAACGAAGGGGAAGCGACACCCCATAACAACACGGGAAGGCCCCCACTCAATCCGCTTACCTTCGATGAGGCGGCATTGGCAAAGGTGCTGAAGGAACGCTTCAGCGGGGCTGAAGAGAAGCCGGTGCAGAACGTCGAGGAACAGTCTCCGGAGCCCGATGCCGCGAGTGCGGATGTTCAGGCCGAGGAATCGGATCCAACCGATGAAATGGAATCTCAGGCCGAGTCGCCTGAGGAGGTTCTTTCAGAAGACAAGAACGAGGACGAATCGTTGGGCTTCAAGAAGCGCATCGACAAGCTCACGCGCCAGAAGAAAGAGGCGCTGGAGAAGGCCGAGGCACTTGAACGGGAGCTTAATGACGCGAAATCAAAGCTGGATCAGGCCGCATCTGAGCGTCCTGTTGCCGTTGCTTCATCGCAGGATCCGTTCGCTGATGTGTGGGATGAGGGGAAGCTCAATGACGAGTACTCCAAGGCCCGTAATCTGCGCCGGTGGTGCGAGGACAATAGCGACGGGTGCGAAGTAGAGGGCAAGGAGTACAGCGCGGAGGACGTGAAACAGATCCGCAGGCGTGTCGAAGATGCGCTGGATCTGCACATTCCGAACCGTGCTCGCTTTTTGCAAAACTACAAGCAGATCAAGCCTATCGCGGAGCAGTTGTATCCTTGGTGGCGGGATCGCTCCAGCGCCGAGTACACGGCGGCACAGCAGGTGTTGCGGCAGTTGCCGCAAATCTCGCAGATGCCCGAGTATCAGGTGCTGGTCGGTGACTTCCTTGAAGGACGCAAGCTGCGACTGGAGCGTGAATCGGCAAAAGGCAAACCCGCCGCACTGCCGAAGAAGGCCCCGTCACAGCCCGGTAGACCGACTGCTGCTCCGATGAAGAAAGATGCAGCCACAGCCCAGCGCGATGCCGCTAAATCCAAGTTCTTGAAATCCGGAAGTGTCTCCGAATTGGCTCAAATACTTAAGTTCTAGTTATGCCTCTGTTGCAACCTAATCAGGGCGGATCTGTTCCGCTCGCTTCCACCTCCGCGGCTCGTGAAGATCTCGCGGACTACATCGCCATTGTCGACCAGAAGTCGACCCCGCTCGTGTCCATGGCCCCCAAAGGCAAGGACTTGGGCAATATGCAGTTCTCGTGGCTGGTCGATAACTATCAGGCCCCGCAGTTGCAGGGCGTTGTCGACGGCACCGACGTGACTGTTTCGAGCGCCTCCAACCCGGTTACCAACCGGACCCGCCTGAACAACTACGCGCAGGCTTTCCGCCGCGATCTGCGTGTTGGTTTCATCGCTCAGACTCAGGACGTCGCTGGCGTCACCAACGAAATCGCCAACGGTGTTGCTAAGAAGCTCGTTGAGCTGAAGCGCGACATGGAAGCGACCTTCGCTTGTACGAACCAAGCCTCGCAGGCCGACAACGGTAGCAACCCCTACCTCACCGGATCGCTCGGTAACTGGTTGACCAGCACCAATAGCTCCAACATCGGCGCTTGCGCTTCTGGCTCTGCGTTCCTGCCGGCCTCCGCGGCTATCGACACCACTGCGTCTGCTTCGTTCACTGAGGCTACTGCCCAGAACGTGCTGACCGCTATCTACGGCAACACTGGTGTGTTCCGCGATTACGACGCTATTCTTGGCACTACGCTCAAGCGTGCGTTCACCAACCTGACCGCTGGTGGTCTCTCCTCGATCAACGGTGCTGGTACTACGAACACCTACACCCAGACGAGCGTTCGCACGTTCAATCAGGAGCTGTCTGCTGACACCTTCAAGGCCTCCATCGATATTTTCGAGGGCGACTTTGGTCGGCTGGTTCTGCATCCGTCTGTGTTCGTCGGCGGCAAGAACAGCGCTGCCCTGTCCGCTCAGGCCTACAAGGGCTACGTGATCCCGATGGATATGTTGGAGATCCGCTATAGCAAGTTGCCCGAGGTTCTGAACCTGCCCGACGCTGGTGGTGGTCCTGCCCGTTTGGTGCAGGCAATTGCCGGTCTTGTGGTGAAGAACCCGAGCGGCTTTGGTATGTTCAACGGCGCTAGCTAATTGGCTGGCGTTATTTGGGGGAGGCTGCTGGAAAGTTCCGGTGGCTTCCCCCTTTTTAGTAACTTACAATTCCGACATCATGGCTGACGAACTCTCAACAGCGATTGCTGCTTCACTCGACGATCTCCCCGGAGCCATGCGAGCTCAGGTCATTGAAGAGCTCTGCAACGGTATCAACAAGGACTGGGTCAATGCTGGTATTCAGCAGCGCAAGATAGCCTACCAAACGAACGAGATTGACCGTAAGTCAATCGACGGCATTGGCCGTATGCGGATGCGTATCGACCCCACTCTCTACCATTACTGGGGAACCAAGCTCGGGTACGATTGCTGGAAGGACAACCAATTCCTGAATGAGGTCGAGCGTGACAATCCTGAGGTCCGAGTTAAATCGGGAGGTACACGCTTGCAAGTCGGCTGGAGTGGTAGCAAAAGAAGCAGTCAGAAGTTCGCATTATGAATGTTGGATCAAATCGTCAGCTAGCCGGCGAGTACGGCGGCACCTACATCTCCAGCGCATCCGGAACTGTGACCGGAAACTGGCAGACCATTCATGCTCTTGAGATCACGATCCTCGGGGCAACCACGTCCAATATCACGAACTTCCCGTCCGGCGTGACGCTGCAGGCCGGTGATGAGCTTCCCGGTGTGTGGACCTCGATCACCGTCTCAAACGGCTCCATTGTGGCCTACAATCGCAAGTACGCCTAAGCAGCAATGCCTCGCCTCGGACTAGGACTTGGACTGGATAGCGTCCACCGCATTGGTGGAGGCGGCATCCCGCCCGACCCTCCTATCGAGCGGCGCGACCTGCTCTGCGAAAACGGCGACTTCCTCGTGCAGGAAGATGGCGGTCATCTGGTCATCACTTTCGGAACATTCGATTCTCTCCTAACTCAATCTGGAGATTTCCTCGTACAGGAAAACGGCGGCAAACTCATCATAGCAATCTACTAACATGGCAGACCTCAAGATATCACAACTGACAGCGATCACGACGCTGACGCCGGCTACCGATGTGTTGCCAGTGGTCGACGTCACCGGCACCACCAAGAAGATCACCACCAACCAGATCCTCGGTTCCGGCGGCACCGCCACCCTCGCCTCCGCCACCATCACCGGCGATCTGACGGTG
>DAIRDB010000132.1:0-1604 GCA_036796405.1 Gammaproteobacteria bacterium
GATCAGGATAGTCGCTGATGATTTCCTGCGGTGTCATCCCCTCCGAAAGGCGTTGTCGTGACGGACGCGCCTCCGGAGGCAAGCACAGGCCTTTCCTGGGCCAGAGTTTCCACCGGCAAAGGTGTGCGAGAACTGCGCGAACACGCCCAACACATCGCCCATCCGGCGTCGTGCAGGGCGGATGCGCAACTCATCGCCCTGGCGCTCAATCACCAGTTCGATGTCCCACCTGCTGTAGGCCAGGTCGGCGGGAATTCGAACAGCCTGTGAATTTCCATTTTTGAAAAGCTTGGTGCTGGCCACTGCCGAGCCCTCACGATAAAGCAATGAGATAGACGACGAGATCCTGAACGATTGCCTGGGCGCGCCTCGAACACGGTCATTTGAGTCATCCGTGCAGCGGGCGGGGGAACTTCAGCCGGAGCGGCCAAGAGGCACAGCTACTGCGCTGCCGCCGGCTCGACCAGCCGGCGGTACTGCTCCAGCGATTCCTGCCAACCGAGGTAACACATCTCGAGCGGGATCACCTCGGCGATGCCTTCCTGCCCGATGTCGATCTCGGTGCCGCAAGACACCTCCCGAAACACGACGGTGACACGCATCTCCCCCGGCAGATTGGGGTCGTCGAATCGGCTGGGGTAGCAGATTTTTTTATGCGGAACGAGTTCGAGATATTCGCCGCCAAACGAATGGCTGTGCCCCTCAGCAAAGTTGCGAAACGACATCCGGTGTCGCCCACCCACGCTCGCATCAAGCTCATGGACCGTGCAAGTGAACCCGAACGGGGGCAACCACTTGGCCACAGCATCGGCCTCGAGAAAAGCCCGGTAGGCCCGCTCAGGGCTGGCCTTCAGCACGCGATGCAATCGAACCGTTCCTGCGGCCACGGAGGCTCCTCTTGAAGGGGTGGCGCGATTATGCGCCCACCGATCATCAGATGAAACGCGGCCTGCGCCGGTGATCCGCGATTGAGCAGTGGCGTCGTAGCGAATCGTCCTGCATGAGCGAGATCAATCCATTCGGATTGACAGAGCAATTTCCTTACCTTAGCGTAAGGAAAATTTGATTCGGTAAAGAATCCCATGCCCACCGCCACGCTTACCAGCAAAGGTCAGATCACCATCCCCGTACAGGTTCGCAACGACCTGAAGGTCGATGCGGGCGACCGCGTGGAATTCGTCCAGATCGCCGAGGGACGCTACGAGTTCGTTGCAGTAACGCACAGCGTTCAAGAACTCAAAGGCATGTTCGGAAAGCCGGCCAAGCCGGTCTCTATCGACGACATGAACAAGGCCATTGCCCGGCGCGGGGCTGCCGCTCGATGATCGGTCTGGACACCAATGTTCTGGTGCGCTACATCATGCAGGACGACCCCAGGCAGTCGTCCAAGGCAACGGTGCTCGTTGAGTCGCTGGACGCCCATACCCCGGGTTTTGTCGGCGTGGTCTCACTCATCGAACTGTATTGGGTGCTCACCTCGTGCTATGCCCTGACCAACGAACAGGTTGGACGGGCGCTCGGGCTGCTGCTGAGAACCAAGCACCTGGTCGTCGAGCGCGCGGACCAGGTTCAGATTCTGGACGAAATTGGTGGCGCCGATGGTG
>DAIRDB010000132.1:1614-4047 GCA_036796405.1 Gammaproteobacteria bacterium
GACCAGGTTCTGCGCGCGCTGAGAACTTTCGAAACGGGCAAAGCGGATTTTGCCGACTGCCTGATCGAACGCACGGCGGCTTCTGCGGGCTGTTCGCAGACCATGACATTCGACGGGAATGCCGCCAAGCACGCCGGAATGACGCTCATTCGTTAGTGCGGCTGCCGCATGGTCACTGACGCCGCAAAGCGTCTCACCCTTCAAACAAACGGGTTTTCTACCGTCAGCTTGCCAAAGCGCTGCCCGTGCTGGCCGTCTTCACTCACCAGTACATCGGCTTGTGCGCGCAGAGCGGCCTCCAGGATCAGAGCGTCCCACCACTGCAGTTGATGGCGCTGAGCCAGGCGAGTGGCCTCGATCACACTGCTGGCAGAACTACCCACCACTTCGAAACAGGCGAGCCGCTCCACCTGCAACTGGGCTTGAGCCGCTGACAGCGGAGGCTGCAGCTTACGCGTGGTGATGGCGTAGAACTCTTGCAGCACCTGAGCGCTGAGCACCAACGTATCCTGCTCACAGGCACGGGCAAAGCGTTCGATGGCCTTGGCCTGACGCACCGGGTCGGACGCGTCCATACAATAGACGAGGATGTTGGTGTCAAAAAAGCAGATCATGCGCGGCCCGGGTAGGGCCGGTCGTGTGCGTCGTCGCGACGCCAGGTTTGGCCGCTGAGGTTGGCACGGCTGCTGCGCGCGGTCTCGATAAAGGCTTGCGCAGCGCTTCGCTGACTTTGCCCGCCCTGGGCGTAACTGGCCAGAAACTCACGCACTTTGGCACTGACCGAGGTGCCCTCCTGGATGGCACGCACCCGGGCCTGGCGAACCACGGCTTCGTCGATGGAGATGGTCAGGTTGGTCATGGGGCCCTCGGACACACAAACACGTGTTACACGTGAATTTGTGAAAATCTTAGACCACAACCGACTCGGCGGCAAGCCGCCTGAGACCAACGCCTGGTGTGAGCGCCGACCTCAAACCGCGCACATCTGCCGGCGAGCGCGCAATAGATGCGACAGATGCATCCTCCTATGCGAGGATCCTCCCATCTGGTCGCTCTGAGAGGCTCCCATGTCCGAACGTATCAACGCTCGTTTGTCGCAGCCCTTGGCTGAATTCGTCGATCGAATGGTGGGCAAAGCGGGACTTTACGAAACACCCAGCGAGTACGTCCGCGACCTGATCCGCCGCGACATGGAGCGGCGTGACGGCCAATGTGTACATGACGCCATCCTCGCCGGTTCCCGAGACGTGGCAGCAGGCCGCGTCTTTGAGTCCAGCGGCGACTTCAGAACCGACATGGCGGTGCTTGACCGCAAGGAAGCCGATGGCTGGAAATAACTCCCCATTACCCGCTACGTTTCTGCTGACCCGGAATGCGGCAATGGATTTGCGCCGCATCCACGCTCGACGCGCAGAGGTGGTCTCCGCGCAGCGCCTGCGGGCGGACTCTCTGGCGTTGCCGTCACTGCCTGCTGCGACCCGGTTATCGATGTACCCACGCGTCGACTCGGGCAATGCGAAACTCATGGTTTGGCGACTCATGACGAGATCCTTGATGGCTTGACATTGGTTGTCAACCCTCTCCCCACTGACCTCGCATCTCCGGTCTCCGGTTCCGGGGGTGTCGAGGCTGGACCCTACCCCCGCACCATCTGCTCGAACGCCGCCTCCATCGCCCGCGTGTGCGCCACCACATCCCAGCCGGGCAGCGCGCGCAACCGGCCGCGCAGCGCGCGCTTCAACTGCAGAAGCGCCCGGCGGTCGGCTGCCATGCAGCGGGCCATGCGCACATAGTCGTCTTCGTTGGTCACCACCCAATCGGGCAGGCGCGCCGCGCGCATGAAACTGGCCCCCATGCGCGAAACAAAGTGCTGGCCATACAGCGTCAGCACCGGCACGCCCATCCACATCGCCTGCAGGCTGGTGGTGCCGCCGTTGTAGGGCGTGGGGTCGAGTGCGATGTCGATGTCGGCGTATTCGGCCATCATCAGGTCAAGGCCTACCGGGCCGCGGAATTCCACCCGCGCAGAATCAACGCCGAGCGCAGCCAGGCGCTGGCTGAAGGCACGCACCGCGCCAGGGTCACCAAAGCTTGGCGCCTTCAACACCAGTCGCGACCCCGGCACTTCCGACAGCACGCGCGCCCACAGCGCGAGCGTGCGCGGCGTGAGCTTGGGCACGTTGTTGAACGAGCCGAACGTGATGGGCCGGGCGAGAAACTCGGGCGCATCCCAATTCGGCAAGGGGTAGTCGGTCTCGGGAGCGAAGCAAAACACCACGCCGGGCAGGCGTGCCACCCGTTCACTGCAGAGCGCATCGTCCTCGGGCGGGGTGACCACGGCGTCGCCGATCAACCAGTCGATGTTGGGCACGCCCGTCGAGCCCGGATAGCCCAGGTACGTGGCCTGCACCGGCGCTGCCCGCTTGGCAAACA
>DAIRDB010000133.1:0-3989 GCA_036796405.1 Gammaproteobacteria bacterium
TGCCCTGGCAGATGGTGGAAATCCATGAGCCCGTGCGCCTGCTGTTCGTGGGGGAAACCACGGCGACGGCCATGCTGCTCATCATGGCGCAGAATGCCGCTATCGACCTCATGGTGCGCAAGCGCTGGGTGCAGGTGGCGTTGCAGGATCCAAAAACCGGACAGCTGAGCCTGTTCCAGCAGGATGCCTTCGTACCCTATCGCAACGACGTAGAGCCACTGCCGGTGGCGCCGACATCGTTGGCCTGGTACGGCGGCTGGCGCGAGCGGCTCGAATTTGCCGAGATCAGCGCTGGCATCCCGGCCTGAAGGCCACTGCACCAGGGACGCGACTACTATGAATACACACATGCTGCTGACAGTACTTGGCCTCGCCATTGTGGCATTTCCGGCCCTCCTGCTGTCTGGCTTTCTGGTCGCCTTTCTGCTGCAGACCAGACTTGGCGAACGCACTATCAGTACACTGGTCCAGGCTGCCGTCAACCTGAGCCTTTTGGCGACCCTCTGTGCTGCGTTGACCATGCTCCTGCAAGGCAAAGCCCAGCATCCCATAGAACTTGGCGACTGGGTCATCACACCCTATTACCACTTCAAGGTCGAGTTCGTGCTGGACGTGCTGTCGCTGTCCTATGTACTGCTCACTTTGCTGCTGTGTGCGGTGATTGCAGGCTTTTCGACACGTTACCTGCATCGCGACCCCGGTTACGGTCGCTTCTTCTCGCTGTACTCGGTGTTCCTGCTGGGGATGGTCACGGCAGCCCTGTCCGACACCGTGGAAACCCTGTTTGCCGGCTGGGAGATGGTCGGCCTTGCCTCCGTGCTGCTGATTGCCTTTTTCCACTCGCGGCCAGCCCCTCCACGCAACGGCCTGCGGGTTTGGGTCATCTACCGTTCCTGTGATGTGGCCCTGCTGCTGGCCGCCATCCTGATGCACGAAATAAACGGCGCCGGCGACTTTGATCACCTTGTTGGCGAATTGGCTTGGCCCAACCATGAGGTCATCGTCATCCCCGAGCACTTCGCGTTGCTGGGTCTGCTGTTCGTGATTGCCGCAGCCGGTAAGTCGGCGTTGCTGCCCTTTTCCAGTTGGCTACCACGAGCCATGGAGGGTCCGACGCCATCGAGCGCCATTTTTTATGGGGCCCTGTCGGTCCACCTTGGGGTATTCCTGCTGCTCCGCGTCAGCCCGGTGCTAGACAGTTCCGCGCTGCTGTCGGGCATCGTCGTCGCCCTTGGTGTGGCCAGTGCACTGTTTGCCTATCTTGCCGGGCGTGTGCAGACCGACATCAAGTCGGCATTGGCCTTTGCCTCCCTGACGCAGGTTGGCCTCATCATTGCTGAGATCGGGCTCGGTTTTCGTTATCTCGCGCTGCTGCACCTGCTCGGTCATGCCTGCCTGCGCACCTTGCAGTTTTTGCGGGCGCCCAGCCTGCTGCACGACCATCACCAGATCGAAAATGCCATTGGCACGCGCCCCCGCGCCGAGACAGTGGCATGGGAAGACAGGCTGCCGCGTGGCATGCGCATGCGCCTGTACCGCTTCGCCCTCGAACGCGGCTACCTCGATGCCCTTCTCGAAAAGATGGTCGCGCGCCCAGTGCTTGGGCTGTTTCAGACCTTCAGCCGCTGGGAGGACCGCTGGGCAGCATGGCTGCAGGGCGGTCCGCCATCGCAGCCCGTGACATCCAATGTTGCAGAGCCGGGGACCGTGGGGCATTCACGATGATTCTGCCTGCGCTGCTGGCGTTACCCTTTGCCGCTGCCTTGCTCTGCCTGGTGCTACGGCCGGTCTGGTCGCTGCGCATCAGCCTTGGCGGACTAGTGCTTTTTCTGCTTGGCGCGGCGGCGATCTCGCTGGGCCTTCCCCAGGACAGTGTCGATGCCGATACGCTGTTCGCGCTCGATAATCTGGCAGCGCCTATGCTCCCGGTATTCGCGCTCGTGCATCTGCTGAGCCACCTCGGCACCGCCAAGACCGTTACCAGCAAGGCCTATTGTTTGCGGTCGCTCTTGGCCACGGGGTTCAGTGCACTGGCTCTGACCTGCCATCACGATGCCACGCTCTTGGCTCTGATGGTTTCCACCTCGGCGCTGCCGCTGTGGGAACTGCAGGAGCGTGGTGGGAGCGCGCGTGCATTCGTGCTGTACATGGCGGTTTTTTGCGGGCTTGTGCTTAGTGCGTTTGCCGCTGGACTGGCCGAGCAGAGACCGTTAGGAGTTGGCTTGCTTCTGCTGGCGCTGATGGTGCGCGGTGGGCTGTTTCCCGCCCATAGCTGGCTGCCCGTGCTTTTCAGTCAGGCCAGCTATGGCACCTCTCTGCTGTACATCCTTCCGCTTATGGAGATTCTGGTGGTAATCAGGGTGGTACTGACTGTGATTCCCGGCTGGATGCTCGACGTCGCCGGTGTGGTCTGTCTGGTCTCGGCGGTCTACTGTGGCGGACTTGCCATGGTGCAGACACAGGTGAGTCGCTTCTTTGCCTTCCTGTGCCTGAGCCAGACTTCGCTCGTGATGTATGCACTGCTGCTGCATACGCCCAATGGTGTCACGGCAGCACTGTGTCTGTGGATGTCAGCGGCACTGGCACTGACGGGTCTGGCTTTTTCTATTCGTTCCATCGAATCGCGATTCGGCGCGCTTTCCCTCGATGAATACCACGGGCAATACGATCAGGTACCCGGGCTTGCGGCGCTATTCCTGATCACCGGTCTAGCCAGTGTGGGCTTTCCCGGTACGGTCGGCTTCGTGCCGATGGAACTGCTGTTCGGCGGCAGCTTCGAAGAAGGACTGTTGAGCAGCGCCGCCATTGCCGTCGCCACCATGCTCAACGGCATAGCGCTGCTGCGCGCATACTTCGCTTTATTCACGGGCAAGCGTCCACAAACCTCCATTGTGCTCACGACCACCTGGCGCGAGCGCATTGGCATCGTGCTCATCACACTGACGGTGTTCGGGGGTGCCTGGCTGACACCGTCCGTGGTCGCCTCCCGACACACGACGGCCGAGCAACTACTTGGCACAACTCCCGCTCACTGAGTGCGGCCATTCCACCCCTAACGGCAGAACTCTCGCATTCTCCGGGCGATCCCCCTGCCACGTGCCGACGGCCAAGGCAAGGCCACCATGGTGCCGCCCTGCAGAATTGACGACTACCTGCCCCAGCTTTGCTGCCTTGCCCGCCAGCTGGCCTGAATCATGGGTACTGATACGCCGGCAGAAGAGATGGTTGCGTCCCTCGCACGCGTCCGGCGCGGCGTTACTCTTGTGAACTTACGGTGTGAAGAAGCGGCCTGTGTTGGCTGACGCAGGTCTTGGCGGTAGCGTGCGCGTGGCGCAGGCGCGGAACTGGGCATCGTCTTCGTGGTTCAGGCAATTTTCAGCGTTACGCGTAAAGAGGCGCGTGGTGTGCTCCACCACCTTGCCGTCGTTGTCTGTGCGAACAAAGCTGCCCACGACATGTTTACCATCGTCGGACAGAATCCAGGTGCCCTTTGCTTCTGCCCAGTCGCCATCACCGCGGTTGCGCAACGTGGTCCTTACCGTCCTTGCGTTGAGGATATGGCATTGCACGCTTACGCCGGTGTCTTCACCGGTGGTGTCGTAGCGCGGGTAGAAATTGCCATCGCAGCGCGCGTCGTCGTGCAGGCGTTTGTCGATGACGAGGTTTTCGGCGGTATGGGTGCGCGTGACGCCGTCACCGAGATCCTCATAAATCATGTATAGACCCACAGCCCCTGCATAATGATTCTCGCGCCACTCGCCCAGACGAGGGTCAGCCGTCTGGGCGAAGACACCGGCCGTGCCTGTCGCAAACGCCAGGGCAATGACTGAAAGACGGGTCAAGGACATATCTCTGCAAGCGCGACCTGCTGGTGGAAGCGTTGTGTCAGGCAAAGCTTTTTATCCAGAGCATCACCGGCAGCGCGCTCACCACACCGACGGCATGTTGTACGGCAGGCTGGCAAATACCGCTTCCACGCGCTTGATGGC
>DAIRDB010000134.1:0-3963 GCA_036796405.1 Gammaproteobacteria bacterium
CCCGTAGTCGAGCGCCCGGAAAAGGTCATTCCGGAGCGCATTCAGAAAGCGCTCACGTATCGCGGCGCTTTGACCATCACTCCAACCCTGTGAGGAAGGGCACACCATGTCAGCCGTAACAACCATCGAAAGCACCCAGCCCCGCGCCCGACTGCTCGCCTTGATGGCGAACAAGTACAGCGTGGACCCCGACAAGATGCTCTCTGCGCTGAAGGCGACCGCCTTCCGCGGCGACGTCACCAACGAGCAGATGATGGCGCTGCTCGTGGTCGCCAACCAGTACGACCTCAACCCATGGACCAAGGAAATCTACGCCTTCCCAGACAAGAAGAGCGGGATCGTTCCGGTGGTCGGCATCGACGGGTGGAGCCGCATCATCAACAGCAGCCCGCATTTCGACGGCATGGAGTTCGTCGAGAGCGAGAAGCTGGTCGAGAGCGCGGAACACCAGCCCTGCCCGGAGTGGATTGAGTGCCGCATCTACCGCAAGGACCGGTCGCATCCCATCAGCGTGCGTGAGCGGTTCAGCGAGTGCTACCGCCCGCCGTTCAAGAACGACCGCGGCTACGTCAACAACGGCCCGTGGCAGACCCACACCAGTCGGTTCCTGCGGCACAAGGCGATGATCCAATGCGCCCGCGTCGCCTTCGGCTTCGTGGGTATCTACGACCCGGATGAGGCAGAGCGCATCCGGGATGCGGTGGATGTCACACCGCCTGTAGCGCGTATCGCCACGCGCAACGCACGTGCCGCGCTCGACGATTTCGCCGGTGGGGCCAAGCCCGAACCCACCGCGGCATTCCCGCCGACCGAGGGCAACTTCCAAGAGGACAACGATGGCAACAGTTCCCACACCTAAAGGCGACTTTGAGGCGCGGCTCGGCGAGACCTTTCGGTTCATCCGGCGTGCGCGTTCCGTATGGCTGCGCGATCTGGCGAAGGTGCTGGGCGTTTCGGTCAACACCATTCGGTGGCACGAGAACGGCGCTCGCATGATGCGGGCCGACCTGATTGTCAAAGCCGCCGACCACATGGGCGTCGAACCCGGAGTTCTGCTGGGCGAGACGACTGAAGAAATCACTCTCACCGAGGAAAGCACAAATGGCATCCAAGCAAACGCATGATCTTGTTCTGAAGGTTGGCGAGTACACCGACCGGACCGGCGCGACCAAGGCACGCACCAAGAACATCGGCGCGGTCTACACCAAGGACGACGGCACCATGTTTCTCGCTATCGACTCCCTCGTCATTGCGATGGAGACGCAGTACGTGGCGAACAAGGACCGCTCGGATCGCGTGATGGTGTCGGTCTACCCCGTGCGCGAGAAGTCGTACGGCGAGAGCGCGGCTCCGGCCCGTAGCGCCCCGGCGTCGAAGCCTGCGGCACCGGCAGCCGACGACCCGAACGACGACATCCCCTTCTAAACGGAGGCTGGCGTGGAGGCGCAATACGCAGAGGCAGGCCGGAGCGTTGTATGCAGCGCTCCGTCTGCATCTATCAAGGCGCAATGGTGGCGGTGGCACAAACAGAACCCGCACGTCTATGAACTGTTCAAGCGGTTCACACACGACGTCATTCGCCGCGGGCACCAGCACTACTCCAGCAAGGCCATCTTCGAACGCATCCGCTGGCATACAGAGATCGAGACCGACGGTGAGGAGTTCAAAATGTCGAACAACTACACGCCGTACTACGCTCGTCTGTTCATGCACGATCATCCGCAGCACGCGGATTTCTTTCGGACCAAGAACCTCCGTAGTGGCACATGACCGGCGAATTTCGGCGTGCCATTCAGCACGAGGTCTCCAGCTGGGTCGGGGCCAGCGTCTTTTTCACCGAGCGACGCAAACATTCCGCTGCGTCTCTCGTCTTTCAGGAGCAAGCCCGGATGGTTGTGGTTGCACGCTCTGCCAGCGACACCCGCGCTCTCCGGAACGTCATCTCGGAAGTCCGTCGGGCGCTTCGTGCGCTTGGCGCAATTAGGAGTGAGCAGTTGTGAGTACTTTCGCAGTCTTGATGTGTGGAGCGTGGGGCGGCGCGGTGCTGGGATATTTCGTCGCAGCGCTGTGCTGGACCGCACGCGAAAACAACCGAGAAAAACCAGAGGACGAGTAAATGAGTTACTTGGTGTTCAAAGACCAGAAATCGTTCATGAATTACTTTCGGCAGGAGCCGTCGCCCGCGACCGCGGAGCTATACAAGCGGCTCGTCGACGAGGAGTTCTCGGAGCTTGAGGAGGCGTGGAGCGATCACCTGCGCCAGCCAACCGACGGCTCGGTCACGGAGATCGCCGACGCGTGCCTTGACCTGATCTACGTCGCCAGCGGGTTGATGCACGCCCTCGGGCTGGACCCACAGCCGCTGTGGGACGAGGTTCACCGCAGCAACGTCGACAAGATCAAGCACGCCTGCCTCGCGTGCGAGGCCACCGGCACCGTGGTGTACATCGACGATCAGGAGCGGCGCTGTCAACAGCCGTGCCTGTCCTGTAAAGGGCAAGGCTTCGTCTACGAGGTGCGTCGGCGCGAGGACGGCAAGGTGCTGAAGCCCGGGGGATGGACCCCGCCGCAACTGCTCTCGCTGGTGCAGACGATGCTGCGCCCGAAAGACCCGCCCGCATGAAGCGGCTCGCGTTGATCGTCGTGTGCGTCGTAGGGGTCACCACCCTTTTAGGTTACCTGCACCTGCTGCGACACGCGCAATGCGCTCCGGCAGAGCTTCAGGAACTACCAAGCGGCGACATTCAGAAAGCCATTCAGACCGGAGACTACTGAAAGCGAGACTTGCACGGCACTGGGGATTGAGATGCGGCAACGCGACTGGCGACACGAAGAGAAAGATCACGTCAGCAAAGACGAGGCGCGGCAACGTGACCCCGTAGAGGGCGACTGCGACCTCTGCGGCGAGTGGGCGGGGCGGCTCGTTGAGGGCGTTTGTCAGCCGTGCAGGAACCAGTATCACCTCGACCGCCCCAAGCGCGTGTGGTGATGCGTCGGTCGGTGTTGCGGCGCGTCGTGCGCCTGCGCCGCTGGTGGTGGTGGCTTTGGACGGGCGAGTCGTCGCTGCACAAAGTGCGGCGCAAGTTAGACAGCGAAGTCCGTCGATTCGGCGGCAGGGTGACGTGGGACGACTGACATGAGAATCACGATTCAGGAGTGCGCCATACGCCTTGGCGTGTCGCCGCGCACCGTCTTGCGCCTCTGCGTCAGCGGCCAGATTCCTAGCGCCATTCAGGTCGGAAAGCGATGGACCATCGACGAGACCGCAATCCGCGGTTGGATACAAGGTAAGGAACAGCGATGTCAGGCAACATCTACCGACGAGGTAAAACGTGGTGGGGTCGGCTACAGGTCCGGGGTGTTGAGTACAGACGAAGTTTACGCACGACTGATGAGGCTACCGCCAAGCTAGCGCTCGCCGATTGGAAGGAGCAGCTGGGTAGGGGCGAGGGCGGCGGTGAGGCGACGTGGCGGGCTGCGGTGGTCGCATGGTCCGAGACCATAGGGTCGATGGAACAGGGCGGCGGTGGGCTTAAGCCGCGGGTACGAAGCCGCTATCTGGACAGCCTCCGGCTATTCGACCACTTCTGGTGTAACAAGCGCCTCTCCGAGATCGGGCGACGCGAGATCGCGGACTTCATCCGGGAGCGCAAGAAGGGGTTCGTGCGGCGCGGGCCGGACGGCAAACTCAAACAGATGGGGCCGGTGTCCAACTACTCCGTCCTCTGCGACCTGACGGCGGCGTCGAGCGTGTTCCGGGTCGCCGTGGCGTCGGGTATGTGCGACCACAACCCCGCCCGGGAGTGGGACCGCAAGCTCGTGCGCCCGCGCAAGCGGGTGATGGTTCCCCCAACCCTAGAGGACATTGAGACAGTCGCCTCGTACGCGACCGGCAACGTGGGTCGCCTGATCCTGTTTGCCGCCAACACCGGGATGCGGCTCATGGAGGCGGTCACCCTCGAC
>DAIRDB010000135.1:0-2885 GCA_036796405.1 Gammaproteobacteria bacterium
TAGTCCTTTAGCCAAGAATTGCTTTTTTTATGCGTGCCTCGTTGAACTTCCACGTCAGCACGCAACTGGCGCGGTAGCGCGACATCCCGAACATGGGCACATCCGCCATGTGCTGACGCTGCGAGTCAGTGGGTGGCAACTTAATCCACGACCGCGTTTTGCGCGAGTTCGCTCTGTCCCCGTTTCGCCTCAAGAAGTCGTCCGCTTGAGCCAGCGCGAGCTCTTTGGAGTTAGTGCGGGTGATGATGCTGACTACTCCACCGGTGACGCCGCCAATCGCGTTGTACACCTCCCCCAGCTTGATGACCGCGCCCCACGCCGTCAGCGCGTTTGCCATACGCACGGCGTCGCTGTACATCGACTCCCACCGGAACGGCGACATCTCGATGATTTGCATCTCCGACATCTCGAAGGACTCGATGGTTTCAACGCCGTTGACCCGCACGGGGAAGACGTACCCGCACACGGGGCAACTCCCGACCGCTGCCGGCACCTGAATGCCGCACTCGGGGCACTTCTTCATGGGTGCCTCGCCGGTCTCGCTCTGTCGCACAAACAACCGGTCTCCCGCGTCGATGTCCCCGTGCGTTAGCAGCGAGGCGCCGAAGTCCAGCACGATGCAATCGCTCTTAATTACCCCAGGGTATCGCTTCGCATCGATGCACGGCCTGAGCCCTCGCCCAATCATCTGGATCATGGTGCTCTTTTGACTGCACGGGCGCACCAGAACAACGCACCCCACGCGCTGGCAGTCCCAGCCTTCGGTCAACTTCATAACGTTGAGCAGCACCTTGATTTTCCCTTGGTCGAACCGGCGCAGGATAGTGGCGTTGTCGTCGTCCGACATCTCGGAATGGACGGCCTCGGCGGTAATCCCCTCCTCACGGAATGCCCCAGCCAAGTGTTGCGCGTGTTGGATGGTCGAGCAGAACACCACGGTTGACCGGTCTGCCGCCTTCTCGCGCCAGTGCCGCAGAATCTCCGAGTGAACGGCCCTCTTATCCATGATGGCCTCGACTTCGCCCATGTCGAACTCTGCACCGGTCTTCTGCACGTTCTGGAGCTGGTCGTTGAGCCCGATGTCCATGCGGAACGCACGCGGTTGAACCAAGTTCCCCGCTGCGATGAGCTCTCCCACGGTGATTTTGTCGGCCACGTTGTTGAACACCGCTGTGAGCGCCTGCTTATCCCCACGCTCAGGAGTTGCGGTGAGCCCCAAGATGACCCCTTTCGGGGACTTCTCGCGGAACGCCTCCACAATCCTCATGTAGCTATCAGCCGCTATGTGGTGGCACTCGTCGCAGAACAGTGCCGACATCCCGCTTGGCATCGTTGCCAAGTTGAGCGGCCGGCACAGCGTCTGCACCATCCCGAAGGTCGCCCCGCTGGACCACGCCTTTCGCTCGGCGTTGAACACATCGACCTTGGCCGACGGGTTGTACCGCTTGAAGGTCTCTTTGTTCTGGGTGACAAGCTCGTCGCGGTGCTGGATGACGAGTACCGGTGCTTTCTTCACGAACGGCGCGAGAATCGCGCTGCCCATGACCGTCTTACCTGCGCCAGTTGGCGCGATTCCTAGTGTGTTGCCGCACTTGCCCAGTGCGTCGATACAGGCGTCAACGAACTGCGCCTGTCTTGGTCGTAAAATCATGTAAGTGCCTTTGTTTCACTGACGCAAAAATGAAAAAGCGTCGTTGCAGGATCTCCCTGCACACCATGCGGCTTGAGAATGCCGCTGGTTCTACCTCAAAAAAGGGGGGCGAGACAACCATTATTGCCCCGCCCCCCCCAACCTCAAACAAACTGTGCTACTTCAGCCAAGCAGGTTTCTTGCCAACCGTCGCCGCAGGCGCGGCGGTCTTCGCTGCTGGCACCGGTGCTTTTGCCTCAGGCGCACTCTCATTGGCTTGGTTCCAGAGCTTGTGCCCGTTGCTGCTTGGGTTGGGTGAACCCCAGTCGCTGATGGAGTTACGGTCAGCGCGTCCGTCCTTGCCCTTGTCGATGCCGACCTTAATGACGACCTCAGCACCGTTGAGCGCCTCGATGATTTGATTGAAGTCACCGCTGTTGAACTGCTCGTAAGAAGCGGGGTCTTCGTAGTTGAAGACGCCACGGCTCTCAAGAATGCGAGTAATGGCCCCGATTCCCATCTGGCGCCACACCTCGCTGTTGGCTTCATCGAATGGGTTGCAGATCATACCGAACACGCGCCGGTTGTTGTATTGACCCCCTTGGATGGCGAGCTCGATGGAGAGGTAGTCTCCACCGGTGGATTGGCTGCTCTTGCGCTCCTTCACTACAAGGACGGCTTTCGCCACTGTCCCCTTGGGAATGAGTTCCATCTCTGTGCTTCCTACGTTGGTTGATTGTGCGTTGAACATACTGATTTCGATTTTTGTTTTTAGTGTTTTGCGGTGTCGATGCGTTTACCTGCGCGGATCTTGGCGAGCACCTTCCCAAGGTCAGCGGGTTCTTGCAGCTCCAGCGTACCGGAGCGGTCTTTTGCGGGGTAGCCCCACGGGTTTTGTTGGTGACAGACGAAGGCGCGGTATTGCGACTTGTCCTCTGCCTCGAAGTTCTGAAGCGTCAGGACGAGGTCAAAGATACCAGGCAACTCGCGACCCGTCTTCGAGCCCTCGATTTGAACGTCCCAGTACTTCCTCTTTAACTCATCCTCCTGCTGCTCCAGAATCCCCACCAGCACCACGTTCTTGTGACAGTGCTGGAGCTGGGTTACCCAGCGAATCATCTCGCGTCCAAGAAGCCCGTAGGCCCCACGGGTGTCGGGCTTGCCGGTCTTATCACTGAACGCCTCGGGCTGCTGCTGGCACCATGCGAAGCACATTCGGCTCGCGACGGTGATGGAGTCAACGAACAGCGTCTCG
>DAIRDB010000135.1:2895-3883 GCA_036796405.1 Gammaproteobacteria bacterium
CGTTGGCGTCCGCAGGGTCGGGACCGCCAAGCCACAGGGCGATGGCCTTAGCCAGCTCCCACGGGTGAGCGCCCATCTCGTTTGACGTACCGCGAATGTCGAGGCAGTCGCCCTTCCAGTCTTTGCCCAGCGCCAGCGTACCGGCCTCGAGGTCAACGAACAGGGTGCTTTTCGCGTCCAGCGTACGGGCTTGGTAGGTTTTACCAACACCGGCAGGGCCGAACACAACCGCCTTCACGCAGTCCGAGGTGCGCTTGAGGCGCTCGTCTGCCTTAATGATGCGCAGGCTCATTTGATGAAGGTGATACGGGGCTCACTGAACTTGGTGGTACGCGCCTCCATAACGCGACGCAGCACGTCTTCGTTGCCGATGCGCTCGATGGTCTTGGACGACACTGACATTCTGGTGGTCACAAGTTCCCGTGCGTCAGCCAGCGGCAGCGACTCGTACAGAGCCTGCAACTTGCCCTGATCCCACAGGTAGGTTGCCTTCACTTCATACGTCAGCTTTACGCCGTCGACTTCCGTTGTGAGTGAGCCGTATCCACGGCCCGACTCTGCCAGCAGGTTCTGGAGGTTCGCCCCATGCTCTTGCATG
Source organism: Gammaproteobacteria bacterium (assembly GCA_036796405.1). Classification (GTDB taxonomy): domain Bacteria; phylum Pseudomonadota; class Gammaproteobacteria; order Pseudomonadales; family Pseudohongiellaceae; genus CAILUG01. The sequence continues at coordinate 3,494 of DAIRDB010000135.1, forward strand.
ATGGCCTGCTCCAGAGTTTGTATCTCTTCTTCAAGGGCGGAGATTTTTGTTAGCCGTTTGGCTATCTCCTCCCGCATTTTTTTCAGGTTCATTTTCTAGTTCACGTTTCAGTTTATGGCACACGTCTTCGAGCCGAAGCACCCAGCCTTCGCGGTGTGCAAGCGCAACTAGCGCTGCAAACTTCTCCAGCGGGATTTTCCGTCTGCGAATCCATGTTGATATTGTTCTCGGTTGCACAAGTACCCCCGACAACACCAACTTCTTCCAGAGCAGGTTCTTTCCCCCGAACCGGAAGACCATGTGCCTCGCATCTATTTGGTAGCTCATGGCGGAAATGAAGATGTACGCATTTTTTGCGTATCGCAACATCTTTTTTCCTTTTGTCGCAAG
>DAIRDB010000136.1:0-3825 GCA_036796405.1 Gammaproteobacteria bacterium
GGGAGAACGTGGTGCTGGGATCCGACTACGAATTGATGCTGCTCTGAGCGAGCTGACCGGATTGTTTTCTGACATTTACCGATGGGACTACTGAATTTCTTCGAGCGATTTCGTGCATCGAGCGATGACAGATCCACTTTGGGAGACTTTTGGTTTGAGCCATTATCAGCTCGGACATCAGGCGGTGTGCGAGTCACTCCGGATGCCTCTCTTCGACTTTCGGCGGTCTATGCCTGCGTGCGGATTCTGTCTGAGACGATGGCGTCTCTCCCCATTGTTCTCTACCGAAAGCGGGTCGATGGCGGCAAAGACCGGGTAACCGATCACTGGCTGCACACTTTGCTTTGCCGCCGGCCCAACCGATATCAAAACCCGTTCGAGTGGCGGGAGATGCTGCAAGGCCATTTAGCCCTGCGCGGTAACGCGTACTGCCAGATCATCACCAACCCCCGCGGTGAGATCGTGGAGTTGGTACCTATCCATCCTGACCGGGTGCGCATGGAACTGCTGCGCTCAGGAGAATTTCGCTACCGGGTCACAGACCGATTCGGAGACGAAGCAGTCCTGCCGCGCGGGGATGTCTGGCATCTACGGGGTCTGTCTTCAGACGGCTTGATGGGCATGAGTCCTATTGAGTTGGCTCGGGAGAGCCTGGGAATGGCCTTGGCTGCCCAGGACTACGGCTCACGGTTTTTTGCCAACGACGCCAAGCCCACGGGCGGCTGGATCGAGTTTCCTGGCTCCTTCAAGGATGCAGAGGCCAAGAAAGTCTTTCGCGAGTCCTACCAGGCGGCGCAGTCTGGCGCCAACCGCGGCAAGGTACTGGTCCTAGAAAACGGTATGAAGTTCCATGAGGTCGGCGTGACCAACAAGGACGCCCAGTTCTTGGAGCTTCGAAAGTTTCAGATCACGGATATCGCTCGGATCTTCCGGGTGCCGCCTCACATGATTGCGGACTTGGACCGGGCCACTTTCTCCAATATCGAGCAGCAATCGCTCGAATTCGTGATGCACACAATGACGCCTTGGGCCGAGCGCTGGGAAGCCTCGATCGGCTCTGAGCTATTGCTCGAAGGCGACGATCTGGAGGTCGAGTTCGACTTTGCGAACCTGATGCGTGGCGACGCAGCTAGCCGCTCCGCTTACTACCAAAGCGGCATTCAAAACGGCTGGCTCACCCGCAACGAAGCGCGTGTGGCGGAAAACCTCAACCCGCTGGAGGGCCTGGACGAGCCCTTGCGACCGCTCAACATGGTGGAGGAAGGTGATGCCGAAGAGGCTGAGCCACCTGATGCCGCGGCGGACAGCGAATTGGAGCCGCAGGCACCTGTCGATGAGGAAACCAATGCGCGCTTTCGCGCCGTGCTTGCAAGCGCGGCTGACCGTTGGGCGAGGCGCATCAGCCGCTCCGGCGCGATTGACGAAAAAGAGATCTGCCTCATTGCAGAAGCCTTGGCCGTACCCGTGTCAGTTGCCGAGAAATGGGCGCAAGAACAAGACGGTCGGACTCTTTCAGAGCCAGACCTTCGCCAATCACTGATCCAACTGGGAATGAACTCATGAATCACCAATTACTGGTCGCCGAGTTTCTGGCGACTCCCTGGGCCTTGATGCCCGAACGACTCAATGCCTTGGCGGCAGTGGTCATGCGCTGGTCTGCGGGTATTCCTGCCGAGTCCGAGAACATGATCCGCATTCAGGCCGACCGCGTAATCCGTGAATCGCGCCGCCAAACTGCGGCGGTGCAGTCCTCGGGCGGGATCGCGGTGCTGCCTCTTTATGGGGTGGTCACCCAGCGCGGAAACATGGTCGACGATGTTTCTGGCCCTGGCAGCACCAGCACCCAGCAGTTTTCCTCGGCGCTACGCCAGTTGATCGCTGATGACACGGTGGGCCAGATCTTGATTGATATCGACAGTCCCGGGGGCAGTGTTTACGGCGTCGCAGAACTGGCCGATGAAATTCAGAGCGCGCGTGCCCAGAAACCTGTGATCGCGGTGGCCAATTCACTTGCAGCGTCCGCCGCCTACTGGATCGGTTGCTCGGCCTCCGAGTTCTATGTCACTCCTGGTGGCGAAGTCGGCTCCATCGGTGTCTGGCAAGCACACCAGGACTACAGCAAGGCGCTCGAAGATGCAGGCGTAAAAACCACCCTGATCTCAGCGGGCAGATTCAAGGTTGAAGGTAACCCCTACAGCCCGCTGGATGCAGAGGCCCAGTCCTTCATGCAGTCCAGAGTGGACGATTACTACGCTGCTTTCACCAAGGCCGTGGCCCGTGGCCGCGGGGTGCCGATCTCCCAGGTCCGCGAAGGCATGGGCCAGGGGCGCGTTCTTGGTGCCGATGCCGCACTGGCTCAGAACATGGTCGACGGCATTGCCACCCTCGATGACGTCATCAAAAAGATGCGACGCAACGCTCGGCAACTGAGTAAGCCAGGAGCTACGCGCCTGAGGCAAGCCAGGGACGCCCTGGCCTTGCTTTAACCCAACCCCGGGGCTGCTCCATCGAGTTGTCCCAGGTCCGAATACGACCCGAAGGTCGTTACCCGTTTCATTCCATCCGAGCCGCCACACCGCGAGGTGTCAGGCGGCATTTTCATTTCTGGAGAATTCAAATGAGTAAGCAACTCCGCGAACTGCAGGCCCGCAAAGCTGGCCTCATCAAGGAAGCCCGTGCGCTGACCGACCGCGCAGCGGCCGAGAGCCGCGACATGAATGATGAGGAGACTTCGGCCTTTGATGCGCTGAAGACCCGAATCGAGTCGGCTTCTGCGGCTATTGACCGCGAGGCGGCCCTGATTGCCGAGGAGGCACAAATGGGCATGACGGTCGATGCGTCGGCAGGCAAGTTCATCACCGTCACCGACAATCGCGAAGCCGATCCCAAGCACGGCTTCAAGACCGTGGGTGAATTCATGCAGGCCGTTTTCCAGGCAGAAAAGCCCGGCAAGTCGGTCGATGAGCGACTCCTGATTGGCGGCGGCCGTGGCGCTGCAGCCCCCAGCACCTACGGTAACGAAGGGTCTGGTCAGGACGGTGGCTTCCTGGTGCCTCCGGAGTTCTCGCAGCAGATCTTCCGTCTTTCCCTGGGCGAGGACTCCCTGCTACCACTGACTGACAACGTAGAGATCAGTGGCAACAGCATGGCCTTCCCCAAGGACGAGACCACGCCCTGGGGGACCAATGGCATCCGAGCCTATTGGCAAGGTGAGGCGGCCTCGGCAGTCGCCACCAAGCCCGTTCTGGGTCTCTCGACCCTGCGCCTGAAAAAGCTCATGGCGCTGGTGCCCACGACCGACGAGTTGCTGGATGACGCCAACGCTCTCACGAGCTACCTGCCCGAAAAGGTAGCTGACTCGATTCGCTGGAAGACCAACGAGTCCATCCTCTTTGGCGCGGGCAACGGAGTGCCGATTGGGGCCTTGACCGCAGGGGCTACGGTCACCGTGGCTAAGGAAAGTGGCCAGGCGACGCAGACGCTGCTGCCGCAGAACCTGGCCAAGATGATCTCGCGCCTGCCCACCGGTAGCTTTGCCAGATCGGTCTGGATCATCAATAACGATGTCCTGCCCGCTCTGTTCACCCTGACCTTGGGCAACTACCCGATCTACCTGCCCAACGGCCTTTCGGTCGGTGGTATCCAGGTTTCGCCCTACGGTTCCTTGCTGGGGCGTCCGGTGTTTGTTTCCCAGCACGCCAACTCGTTCTCGGGTCAAGGCGATGTGCTCCTGGTGGACCTGTCTTACTACCAGACGATCACCAAGGCGGGTGGCCTGCAGACGGCAACGTCGATGCACCTGTACTTCGACGCCGACCTGACTGC
>DAIRDB010000137.1:0-3806 GCA_036796405.1 Gammaproteobacteria bacterium
ACAATAACAACAACGACAGAAGGGGAAACACGTGCAGGCCAGACTCACCTGGCGCGCCGTCGCGAACGGCGTCGCCCTTGCAACCATCCTTGCCACTACGGTGGTCTCCGGCGCAATGGCCCAAGGCACTTTTGGTGCTGGCTACGGACCGCCACTGGCGGTGGAGCCACCCAGCCAGGTGTACGCGGACTCCGATGCCCACTACGCCGCGCTGCTGGCGGCTGCCAACGGGGGTACCCGCCACACCATCGATAGCGTGCCGCGCTGGGACGGTCTGTGGGAAACCGCCGGCAATACGCACATGAACAGCTTCATCGAGGGAGGCAACTTTCAGGGCAAGGTCATTGCCGGTGTGCTGACGCCAGCCTACGAAGCCGCTTACCGGGAACGCTGGCGCCAGCAGCAGGAAGAAGGGCAGGTGCGCTATGACCGTTTGACGCACTGTGAACCGGCCGGCCTGCCGCGCTGGCTGCTGGAGCCTTACTCGCACGAGTTCGTCAACCTGCCGGACCAGAGTTATCTCATCAACGACTTTGCCAACTCCATCCGGCGCGTCTACATCGGACAGCCGCACCAGAACCTTTACGGCACACATTCCTGGCTGGGCGACACCGTGGGGTTCTGGGACGGTGACCGGCTCGTCATGCATACCAAGTATCTCTTGCCCGCCGACTTCACCCGCTGGTCGCCGATGACCAGCAACCAGTTCGAAAGCGTGGAAATCTGGGAGCTCAAGCAGTACCCCGGTGGTATCGAGCGACTCGAGGTGCAGGCGACTTTCTATGACCGTTACGCCTTTACCCGCCCGATCAGTGCGGTCTATGCCTTCCGGCATGCCACGGCGCTGATGGAGGCCGGGCACCGACCGCAGCACTGGGAATGCGAAAACAGCAGCAACAGCTACCTCGACGAAAACGGCATGACCAATTTCCGGCTGCCCGGCGAAGAAGGCTACAAGGATGCCCGCGGCGCCACGCTGTTTCCCGAGTTGCCGGGTCAGACGCGCGATCCCATCTACAACACCGAACTGGCGGAATGAGAGGAACTTCCCATGAAAACAACCGTTGGAACCGTAGGTATCGCGCTGGCTCTGCTGGCCAGCCTGCCAGTGCTTGCCCACCATTCGTTCAGCATGTTCGACCGGGGCACGCAGCAGATCCTCGAAGGCACTGTCGAACGCTGGGCCTTCAACAACCCCCACACCTGGCTCTATCTCAAGGTGCAAAATGACGATGGCAGCGAAACGCTCTGGGGCTTCGAGGCGGCAGCACCCCCGCAACTGATCGGTCGAGGCATCACCGGCAACTCGCTCAAACCCGGTGACAAACTCACCATCATGTACTGCCCATTGGTCGACAAACGGCCCGGCGGTGCGCTCGGCTGGGTCAAGGTGGCCGACGGCAGTTTCCTGATCCCGAGCGATGGTGGCTGCCGCACCGACGAGAGTGTGGTCACCCAGTGGAAGGACTGGCTGGCGAAGGGCTACCGCTCCAACAAGGAAGCGCAGTAAGCCCGCGCCTGTTGGCGCTCAGCCAGTGAAGGGAAGGGCTGAAAGCGCTGCACTTTTCAGCCCGTGATCCCAAGGCATCGCAGGCTGACCTGTCGAATGATGTACCGCCAGGCCGCTCTCAGAAGGGGAGCAGGCGGTACATGAGTCCTGCCAGCACCGCACCGGTCAGCGGCGCAGCTACCGGGATCCATGCATAGGACCAGTTGCTGCCGCCCTTGTTCCTGATGGGCAGCAGCCTGTGCGCGATGCGCGGACCGAGGTCACGCGCCGGGTTGATCGCATAGCCCGTGGTGCCACCGAGCGACAGCCCGATACCGAGCACGAGCAAGGCGACCGGCAACGCGCTGATCGAGCCGAGCCCGACTGCCGGATCTGCCAAGTGCAGCACCGCCAGCACGAGAATGAAGGTGCCGAACAGCTCCGAGAAGAAATTGGCGCCGGTGTCGGCGATGGCAGGCGCCGTGCAGAAGATGGCGCGCTTGAGGTCTGCATCGTCGCTGGCGTTGAAGTGGGGGCGGTAATGCAGCCACACGCACACGGCACCCAGAAAAGCACCCAGCAACTGGGCTGCTACGTACAGCGGGACGAGACTCCATGCAAACTTGCCGGCCACGGCGAGGCCGATGCTGACGGCAGGGTTGATGTGCGCACCACTGATGTTGCCGGTGACAAACACGGCCACGAATACCGCGATGGCCCAGCCCCAGGTGATGACGATGTAACCGCTGTTCTGTCCGAAGGTGCGGTTGAGCACGACATTCGCCACAACGCCTGCACCAAGCACGATCAGCAGAAAGGTCCCCAGCAACTCGCCGACAAACAGTTCCATGTTCTCTCCTCAGTCCGCCCAGGCCTTCGATTTTTCCACCGCCAGCTGCCAGCGTTGCAGGTGCTCGGCCGCCCACGCAGCAGTCATTTTCGGCTCGAAGCGCCGCTCTACCTGCCACTGCTGGCCGAGGCCTGACGGGCTGTCCCAGAACCCGGTAGCCAGCCCCGCGAGATAGGCAGCACCCAGCGCCGTGGTTTCCAGCACCTTTGGCCGCACGATCGGCAGTTGCAGGATGTCGGTCTGGAACTGCAGCAGCGTATCGTTGACCGTGGCGCCGCCGTCGACGCGCAACTCGGCCATGGCAATGCTGGCGTCGGCAGCCATCGCCTTGAGGACGTCACTCACTTGATAGGCGATACCTTCGAGCGCGGCGCGCGCAATGTGCCCGGCCGTGCTGCCACGGGTGAGGCCAAACAAGGCGCCGCGCGCGCGCGGATCCCAATGTGGCGCCCCAAGCCCCGAGAATGCCGGCACGAGATAGACACCGCCACTGTCGCGCTCGGTCAGCGCGAGTCGTTCGACATCGGCAGAGTTCTTGATGAGGCCAAGACCGTCGCGCAGCCACTGCACCACGGCGCCGGCGACGAAAATGGAGCCTTCCAGGGCGTAGGTGACCCTGCCCTGCAAGTCCCAGGCGACCGTGGTCAGCAGGTTGTTGGCGGAACTGACGGGCTGCTCACCGGTATTGAACATGATGAACGAGCCGGTGCCGTAGGTGTTCTTCAGCATGCCCGGCTGAAGACAGAGCTGGCCGAACAGTGCTGCCTGCTGGTCGCCTGCGATGCCGGCGATGGGAATGTCCTGCGTGATGCCGGGCAGTTTTGCGTAGGCATAGACTTCGCTGGACGAGCGGACTTGCGGCAGCATCGATTCCGGAATGTCCATGAGATGCAGCAGTTCCTGGTCCCAGCCTCTGCTGCGGATGTTGTACAGCATGGTCCGCGAGGCGTTGCTGGCATCGGTGACGTGCGCTCCGCCGCCAGTGAGGTTCCAGACCAGCCAGGAATCAACCGTGCCGAAGGCCAGCTTGCCCTGCTCGGCCTTTGCACGTGCCCCGGGTATGTTCTCGAGAATCCAGCGCACTTTGGTGCCGGAAAAATAGCTGTCGATGATGAGCCCGGTCTTGTCACGCACGACTTCCGTCCAGCCCTCGGCCTTCAGTTGGTCGCAGTAGCTGGCCGTCCGGCGGTCCTGCCACACGATGGCGTTGCACACCGGCAGCCCGGTGGTACGGTCCCATACCACGGTGGTTTCTCGCTGGTTGGTGATGCCGATGGCGGCGATGTCGCTGCCGTTCGACCGGCTGGCAGTGATCGCCTCTGCCATCACGGCAAGCTGGCTTTGCCAGATTTCGAGCGGATCGTGCTCCACCCAGCCGTCGGCAGGGAAATACTGCGGGAACTCGCGCTGCGCTACGCGGTGGATACTTCCGACCTGATCGAACATGATCGCGCGCGAACTGGTCGT
>DAIRDB010000138.1:0-3744 GCA_036796405.1 Gammaproteobacteria bacterium
CGACAAAGCGGTGGTGCTCGCACCGGTCTGCTCGGACAATTGCTGCAAAGCCGCCGTTGCCTCGATCGTTCGATCGATGAAATCCCGAAGCGCACCAACCGAAGCAGCGCCAACCGCCACGGCAAATGCGGTCTTGGCCACCGTTGCCACCTGCTGCATCGACGCCTTCATGTCGTTGGCGTGGCGATCCAGGAGGCGCGCTGTGCGCCCAAGATCGGCCCTGAACTCGGAGGTCTCGGCCGAGAGCTTGACGACAAGGGAGCCAAGGTCAGCCATGCTTTTTAACCTTATGCGCAAACATTGCCTTGAATCGGGCAACGTTCAGCCGGGCATCGTCACGGGGATTGGCTCGCTCCACGAAGGGCATGAAATCTTCGGGCGAAAACGCACGGGCGTGCTTAGCCCGATTGGCGTTCGCAAAGGTTGAAGCAATCACTCCGCTTCTGAGATCGGCACGCATGTCGCCAAAGGGTTCAAGTTGGTAAAAGGCCATCCACTCGGTGAGTTCGTCGGAGCCGATGCGGGCAAGCAGCTCGCGTACCGGCATGCCCAGCGCAAGCGCCAGGCGAAAGACGAACCGTCGGGTGGGGTTGGCCTTCAGGCCTTTTTTGCTGCTGCCGCCTGTTCAGTCCCGATGCCGTTCAGGCGCTGGGCTACCGCAAAGACACGATCGAGCGCGCGGGCGCTTTTTCTGCCCAGGGCAGCGATCTCGCCATCCTCGAAAAGACGAGCGCCTGCTTCGTCACACAAGGTGAGCGCCACGAGACGGGCCCGGACGTTTTCCATGCGGCCGTCCCGCTCGCCTTCTCGGGCAATGAGACTCGTCTCAAAGGCGTCGCGGTCGGTGCCGCTCATGGTGCGCACATACACGTCCCCGCCCCATTCGGGTACGTGAACGGTCTCGCGCGGCAGGTCATCGGCTGCCAGGATGGCGTCTTTGGAAAGAATGTTCATGTGCTTCATGCCTCCGTGATGTCGCCATCGATTTCGATCGTGACGCTGGCCTCGACCACGGCATCCACGCCACCTTGCACGCTGAACTGCGTCACATAGCCGTAGAAAGTCCAGGTGGCTGCGGGCGTCGTGTCAGTAAAGGTGATCTTGAATTGCCGACGGGCGCGGTTTGCACGATCGGTGCGCAATCCCTGATGCACGGTGTCGTCCGGGTTGAAGTGCAGGGATAGCGAGAGCTGTCCCTCATCTCGAAGGCCAACTCGCTTCTCTTTTGAGGTCGATCCAAGATTGGTAACGTCGATGACCGATGCCTGGCCGCCAGGCCCTTGGAAGGACACGACGTTGGGTATGGTCTCGAAGGTGGTGGTACCGAAGCGGGCAATGGTGATGCCCTGCGCGGTGATCGCAGTACTAGGCATAAAAGGCCTCCAGGTGAAAGAAATAACAAACGAGGGGGCGGACGACTCGCCTACCGTTACCGGTAGTAGGTGAAGTCCACAGAAATCCGGTAGATGCCGGCTTGAGGGTCGAAATCAGTCAGGCCCATGCGCACATCGGCTACGGTGTTGATGTCCGCGAGCAGTGCCGAGAGCACCTGGTCCTGCAACTGTTCGCAGGCGACTAACGTTCGGGCATAGGCGTCAACCTGAACCCGCGATCGTTTGAGCGGATTGGGGCCATCCAGCGCGATGACCCGCTCTTCGTCAATGGGCGTGTAGACCAGTGTTGGGTACTGAGCATCTGCAGGCGCGACAACGGCGTACACCTGGCCGGAGGCCAGATGCTTGATGGCGTCATAAAAGTCCTGCATCGCTAGCGCCCATTCAAGGCCTTGGCCTCGATCTCAATTCGCTCGGACAAGCGCTGCTTGATGGCATCCACGGCTTCACGCCTGCGAGACTCCAAAGCAGGACGCAGAAAAGGCCGGGCGGCCATCTTGCGGGTCCCGAACTCCAAAAAGCGCCAGTACCAGGCGTCTTGCGAGAGGTTGCCTCGCTTGCCTTGGTTGCGGTACTTCTTGCCGTGGCGCACCAACACATAGAACGTCTGCCTGCCGCCACCGGAAAGCTCTCGAATGTGCTTCATGATCACCGAGCGCTTGAGCGTGCCGGGCGGAGGCTGCTTGGGGCCAAGTGACTGAGCGGCTTTGGGAGCCCGGGAGCGCGCCTCATCGCGGATCACCTTGGCGCCGGCGTAGACCGAAGCCCTAAGGCCACGATTAGCGATGCGCTGGGGAAGCTCTTTAAGAGCTCGGTCCAACTGGGCAAGGCCTTCGATGCGAACCGTTTCAACCTTAGCCATCCCGAATTCCTTCGCTTGCCAAAAGGATCACGGACACATTGGCCTCATCGTCATTGAGCGCTGCGTGAATGGCAAAAGTCCGGCCACGAAAAAGCACACGCATCCGGGAAACCGCCTGCGGATCATTCAGATCGGGGCGGTGGCGCACCGTGATCTGATGAGTCAACTCCGCTGACACCCGGTCTGCGATGCGGGCCTCGCGACCTGAAAGTGGCTGGATATCAGCCCACACCGTAGCCACATCAGCCCAGACTTGCGTTGGCGCTCCCAGCGAGTCCTTGACCGTCGTTGGCTGCTGAATCCGGATTCGGTGGTTCAGTTGGCCTGCGCTCAAGACACTCATACGAGGCTCACCTTGAAGCCGTCGAGCAAGCCATCCACGAAGGGCAAGGGATCAATGCGACCGCGAGAAAGAACTGCCATTTCTTCCCGATGCCCGTAGAGACTTCCCACGCGCAGCTTGATCCAACTCTTTAGCCCCTCGGGTACTTCGCTGGCAGATCCGTAGCCCGCATCGAAAGTAACCGTAACGGCGCCGATTTGCGGCAAGGTCGGCGGCCAAGTCTTACCGAACACGGGGCTCAGGCGCGCTGGCTCGCAGGCCGCATCAAGCACGTAGTCACTGGCAGGCAGCACCTGCGTCGTGCCGTTCATGTCCAGATACTCAACGCTCACTACAGACTGAACCGGGCATTTGGCGAGCAGGATCGCGTGAGCTGGCAAGCTGAAAGACGAGCCAGACCCGGCGTGCATGAGCAAAGGCCCAGGAAAGGCGTCGAGCACCAGTCTCCAGCGGGCCGTCATCAACTGCCTGCCGGTGATGGTCTCGGCAGCTTGGCGGGCAGCGGTGATGAGCGAGCCGATCAGCGGGTCATCGTCGCCACCGTCCACCCGCAGATGAAGCTTCGCCTCAGCCAGTGAGATTGGCTCCCCTGCGGGTGGTGTGACGAGTTGCAGAGGCATTTAGACGATCTGCACAACAGCGGCTTGGTTGGCGGTGTTTGCCGGCAGTTCGCGCGGGTTGACGCCAAGCACCTGAGCTGCGGTCTGGCTAGCAGCCACGCCCACCGTGACCGACAGGCGCACAAAGCCAAAGCCATTGACCGTATCCAGGTCCTCAGGCTTGACATTGATCAGCGCCTGCTTGTTGTCGCCGCTGGCTTTAACGATCTGAGCGATTGCCTTGCCAGAGATGTCTTTGGCACCGGTACCTGAGGTATCCAGGGCCTGCTGAAGCTTCGCATCAACCGTGGCGCCCGTACCCAGAACTCCGGTCTGGATGATGGCCAGAAGACCATGGTGGTTAGCAGCAGAGATCCAGCCAGTGGTGGCGGTTCCGGCTGCCTGGCTGACAGGGTCTAGCGTGGCGAGGATGGCAAGCAGTTCGCTGCCTTTTGCGTTGGGAAACATGAATGTTCTCCTTAGAAGTTAGGGCGATCAGCGCGCGCCCAGTTGAATGAATGGGGACATCGTGGCGCTGCCCTTGGC
>DAIRDB010000139.1:0-3672 GCA_036796405.1 Gammaproteobacteria bacterium
GCCAAGGGTCATCAGGGCATCAAAGCCAGGCGCGGGGCGTGGCCGCAGCGGCACCGAGCGAGCTGTCAGCATGGCGGATTGACGCCGGCTGACCCAGTTGTCAACACTAAAGGTCAGCACTGCAGGAGCCAGCAATAGGATCGCGACGACAGCACCCTTGGCAAAATCCTGCTGGCCAATCACCAGCTTGAACACGTCGGTGGCTAACACGTTGAAGTTGCCCCCGATTACCTTAGGGATGCCAAAGTCGGTGATGACCAGAGTAAAACAAACAAGCGCCGCAGAGATCAATCCGTACTTGGAGCCCGGCAGTGTGATGGTGAAGAACTTACGCGCTGCGCCTGTGCCCATCGCGTCGGCCGCCTCGTATAGCCTCGCGTCCGACAGCCCGAGGGCAGTCACCATAATCATCAGCGCATGAGGAAACACCGCAAAGCATTCAGCGATCACGATGCCTGGAGCCCCGTAGATTTGCTCAATACCCAAAGCCTGCAGCAGGCCCTTGAGTACACCCTGATTACCAAACCAATAGATCAGCGAAATGGCTGACAACAGCGAGGGTGCCAGCAGCGGGATGAGCGTGACGCCGCGAAAAAGCGGCTTAAGCGGCATGCATGAGCGGGTCAGCGCATAAGCAAATCCGAAGGCGAGTGGCACAGTGATGGCAGTGACCAGGGCGGACACCCACAGGCTATTCCACAGACTCTCCAGCAGTGCGGGGGTCTGCGCATAGGAGATGAAGTTTTTTAGCCCCACAAACTCGCCTTTATTGCCCTGCATCGCCTGCACCAGGATGGCACCTAACGGTGCGGCCAGAAATGCCAGGAGCGCCAGCAAGACGCCCATCAGTAGGACCTGCGCTAAACGATCACTCCAGTGCGTTTGCTGCCGAAAGGCCGGGGCATGCAATGGTCTGGCAGCCGCATGTGCAGGGTCGGCAAAAGTAGACATTACTAAAACACCCGCAAGCGTTCGGCCATCAACCGCAGTGGCAGCCGCGAGCCCACGACCAGTGCGCGGTCGGAGAGAAAGTTCAGCGACATATGCACCAACAGCGCGTGTGGTGCCAATACGGGCGCACTGACCTGCACATGACAGTGCGCCCCCAGAAACTCGATGCGGTTGATCATAGCCTCGAACACATGAGGGTCATCATCATCGATAGGGTGCGCCAGCACATCCTCAGGTCGCAAATAGACACGCGCATCGCGGTCAGGCCCGTCGCACGGCAGCAAAAAACCACCCAGATTCAGGATGCCTCCCCTCACCTTGCCTGGCAGCACATTGACCTTGCCGACAAAGTCCGCAACGAAAGGGGTAACAGGCTCACGATAAATTTGAAGTGGCGTGCCCACCTGCTCGATCTCACCATGGTTCATCACCACGATACGGTCTGCCACCGCGAGGGCCTCTTCCTGGTCGTGGGTTACCATTATGGTAGTCACGCCCAGTGACTGCTGAAGCGCCCGGATCTCCGCACGCAGACGCACCCGTTCCAGCGCATCCAGCGCTGACAGTGGTTCGTCCAGCAGCAGCAGGCCGGGTTCGGTAGCCAGTGCGCGCGCAAGCGCGATGCGCTGTTGCTGGCCGCCCGACAACTGCGATGGGTACTTGGGCTCGCTGCCCGGCAACCCGACCAGCTTGAGCAACAGCCGGACCCGCTCTGCGACTTGTTCACGCGGCATACGGCGGTTGACCAGACCGTAGGCCACGTTATCGGCCACGCTCAGGTTGGGAAACAGCGCGTAGCTCTGGAAGACGATGCCATAATCGCGCTCGGCTGGCGGCAGGCGAGAAATATCACGTCCGCCTTGCCAGACCATGCCCGCAGTCTGTACCTCCAGGCCCGCTATGATGCGCAGTAAGGTTGTCTTGCCGCAGCCCGAGGGGCCGAGAAAACAAACCAGTTCACCGCGATCAATAGTGAGTTTGATGTCACGTAGTGCTGTGAAAGCGCCGAAGGCCTTGTGTACATGGCGGATTTCCAAAAACGGATCACCGGACATTGTGGCAACGGCGTGGGTCATGTGTACGGGCGCAGAGCGCTCAAAAAAGGCCGCAAGGCGCGCTGCCGTGCGGCCTTGACTGGGTAAGCGTTCAGCGCTTCTCGGTCTTGACGTTGTATCGCTTAGTCCATTCTTCCAGAATGCGCTCGCGGTTCTCAGCTGCCCAATTGAAATCCATCTTCACGAGACGCGCCTCGTAGTCCTTAGGAACATTGGCCAGCGGCGCGGCGACGCCCGGCTGAGCGGTAATGGCAAAGTTCTTACCATACAGAAGCATAGCGTCTTTGCTCGAGGCCCAGTCGGCTAGCTTCTTGGCTGCATCGAGTTTCTTGGTACCTTTGTGGATTGCAAAGGCTTCGAGATCCCAGCCCAGACCTTCCTTGGGGAACACCAGATCGATCGGGGCACCCTTGGCCTTGTTGGTGTTGGCGCGGTATTCGAAAGAAATGCCCAGCACGAATTCCCCCGAGGAGGCCATGTTGCAGGGCTTAGAACCACTGTGAGTGTACTGTGCGATGTTCTCGTGTAGCGCGTCCATGTATTTCCAGCCGCCACCCTTGCCATTATCATCGCCAAAGAGCGTGAGCCAGGCGGTCACATCGAAGAACCCCGTACCGCTTGACGCCGGATTGGGCATCACTATTTGGCCCTTGTAAACCGGCTTGGTTAGGTCCTTCCAAGTCTCGGGCTTTGGGATCTTTCGCTTTTGAGCCTCGACGGTATTGAAGCAGATGGTTGCCCCCCAGACGTCCATGCCGAACCAGGCTGGTACCTTCTTCTTGTCGCGGTACTGACTCATGATCGCGTCAAGGTTCAATGGCGCATAAGGCTCCAGCATACCTTGCTTGTCCAGTAACGCCAGACTGGAGGCCGCCACCCCCATGACCGCGTCGGCCTGCGGATTTGCCTTTTCCGCAAGAAGCTTGGCGGTGATCACGCCGGTAGAGTCACGCACCCACTTTATTTCTATATCGGGATGGACCCTGTTGAAGCCCTCCTGGTAAGCTTTAAGCTGGTCGGTCTCCAGCGCGGTGTATACGAGTAACTGGGTCTTTTGTGCCTGAGCGGTAGCGGCAAAGGCCATCAGACTGGCGAGGGCGAAGCATTTCAAAAAACGAAGAAAGCGCATCGGAAAACTCCTTGGGCAAAAGTGGCAGTACTACGACACTTACATGACAGCCTCGTGACCGAGTGCCTCGCACTTATTGGAATGCGGCAGGCCAGTTCCTGTCAATGGCTTTTTGTAGCATGGTGGCGTACTTCCGTCGCTCGCTTCAAACGGGTGCATGCACGTAATCGAACGCCACTGCTTGCACCTCAAACCGCGAGGCCAACTCCAGCAGGTCTGCCTCAATCCAGCCGAAATCGATCACATTGCCCGGCGTCACGGTCAGACGACCGGTGCGCATCCAGCCCTCGTACTGGCTGTTGCCAGCGGCGGCTACCGTGTCCTCCGGCCGGTAGTACTTGCCAAAGACCACGTAGGCGTCGGCCACTTCGGGGTGCGGGAACACCAGCATCAACGCCGCGATGTCCGTCTTGCTGGCCAGATCCAGTCCGATCCAGCAAGGCTGGCCGGTGAAGGCCTCGATGTCGAGCGTCGGGTCGCCACAGGCATCCCAGGCCCGCATGTCCATCCACGCGGTATCCGCGTTGACCCACTCAT
>DAIRDB010000140.1:0-3640 GCA_036796405.1 Gammaproteobacteria bacterium
TGCTGGGGTGCAGGGAGATCGTATTAAGCGCATCACATGGCTTAAGCAAGGATTCATGCGTAATTGGCGCATTCAGAAGTTCCGTGGGACGAGTGACGCGCAGCTTTCGGTGGCGCGGCTTGAGGCAAGGATTGAACCGCTTGCGGTATGAACGGACCCTACAAGATCACCCGCAACGAGTTGGCTCAGTTCCTGCCCTCACAGCGGGCGATTAGGGCTTTCGAGCAGTTGTTTGAGTTGATTCCCTCAAGCCTGAATGACAGTGCAACGCTGATCGAAGAGGTCTCTACAAACGCACAGAACGCCGATTCCAAGGCTGTGCAGGCGCTGTCTGCTATATCGAGGCTGGCTGATGCTGTAGAGCTTCTGGCGCTGGCGCCGAGCGAGATCCCAGGGCGGTCTGATCTGGACATCGCGCCTCCTGTCACGACGGTGTCCGAGCAGCCAGACATCCTGCCTCCTGTTATCAATGAAGTCAGGCGCAAGCGGTACGGAGTGTTTCACAGCACGCAGCTTCAGACTGCGGCTGTCATCAACACTGCCTACCCGATGACGCTGAACGTGACTGACATCTCGTTCGGCATTTACACCGGCTCCCCAACCAGTCGTGTCTACACGGACACCGAAGGTATCTACAACTTCCAGTTCTCGGCGCAGCTCGCAAAGACCACGGGTGGCGTTGGTCTCTTCTACATCTGGTGTCGCGTCAACGGTATTGACATCCCGGACTCTGCGACTAAGATTCGCATCCAAGGCAACAACGGTGAAACCGTTGCTGCGTGGAATTTTGTGCTACCGCTCAACGCCGGAGACTATTTCGAGCTTGTTTGGAGCACGGATGACCTGAATTGCCAGATATTTGCCTCGGCAGCAAGTCCACCGGTTCCAGCGATCCCGTCGCTGATCCTCACTGTTACCGACAACATCTCTTAACTATGGCAGTCACAGTCAAAAACATCATTCCACCGAAGCAGGCTGAGAACGCTCAGACTGCCCAGTACACTGCGACCAACTGCAAGTGCATCATCGACAAGTTCACGGTGACCAACACCAACACGGCCAACGTGACCATCAGCGTCAACCTGATCGCTTCTGGTGGATCTGCTGGCAACTCCAACTTGATCGTAAAGACTCGTTCTGTCGTCCCCGGGGAGACGTACCTGTGCCCTGAACTGGTGGGCCAGGTTCTCGAAGCCGGCGGATTCATCTCGACGCTTGCCAGTGCGGCTACGTCGCTCACCATCACCGCCTCCGGGAGGGAGATCACCTAGTGACCTGCAACCTTCTGGCTCCAGTTGATCTCACCGATCAAGTTGAGGCAAAGCTCCTAGAGCTTCCTCAAGTTGACTGTCCGGTGCTGCATCATTTTGGGCCGGGAGTGTACATCCGTGAGGTCAGGATGCCTGCTGGATCATTGATCCTTGGCCATCGGCACAGGAATGCTCATACGAACATTTTGGTGCAAGGGCGGCTAAAGTTCCTGAACGAAGGCGGCGAAGTGGTGGAGCTAGTTGCTCCTGCTGTCTTGACTTCCAACCCAGGGCGTAAACTTGCCTACATCATCGAGGACACGCTTTGGCAAAACGTGTACGCCACAGAAGAGAAAGATGTCGAGAAGCTGGAGGCTGCCTTACTCGATAAAAGTGATGCGTGGCTTGAGCACAAGGATCGAGTTTTTAAGCTAGAGGAAAGCCTGAGGCTTGAAGATCGCAAAGACTTCCAGAAGGTCATAACTGCTTTTGGAATGGACGAAGAGTTCGTTAGTTCCATATCTCGCTCTGAAGATGACCAGATCCCGTTCCCAGCAGGCACTGCACCCAAGGTGGCCCTGCATCCAAGCCCAATCCACGGCACAGGGGTGTTCTCTTCGTTCCCGATTACTGCCTTTGAGGTGATTGGCCCGGCCAGAATCGCAGGAAAGCGGACTCCGCTGGGGCGCTACACAAACCATTCCTCGAACCCAAACGCATTCTTTGTGAAGAACGACAATGGAGACATCTACGCGATGGCTTCTAGGGACATCAGGGGCTGCCAGGGTGGCAACAACGGAGAAGAGATCACTGTAGACTACTACCAAGCCTTAAAAGTGAACGGCTATCAAATAGAAGGAGATCCAAAATGAGTGCGATTGCTGTTGGAATTGGAGGACTTGTTGCTGGAGGTCTTGCCCTTGGAACTGTTGGGGCTGGAACCGCTCTTGGTGTTGCCGGAACAGCACTTCTTGGTGGGGCTGCGACAGCGGGTATTGTTGGGTCTCAACTATCTGCATCAAAGGGTGCAGCCGCTTCAAGACAAGCTGCCGCTCAACAGGCTGCTGCACAAGGAAGCGCGATCGAAGTACAGAACGCGCAGTTTCAGCAGATTCAAGAGCTACTTCGCCCCTATGTCGAGGCAGGGCGACCAGACCTGACTAAGCCTTACATAGAGGCCGGTCCTGGTGCGCTTCAGGCTATGCAGGGGCTGGCGGGTCTGCGTGGAGCAGGAGAACAACAGGCTGCCATTAACCAGATACAACAGAGCGCTCAGTTTCAGGAGTTGGCACGGCAAGGTGAACAAGGAATCCTTCAGAACGCTGCTGCTACTGGTGGACTCCGAGGTGGCAACGTGCAGGCTGCATTGGCTCAATTTCGTCCTGCTCTGCTCAACCAACTTATTGAATCGCAGTACGGCAAGTTGGCCGGCCTAACTACACTTGGTTCGACCTCTGCTGAAAACCTTTTGAGAACTGGGCAGGCTGCTGCTGCTGGTACTGCTGCTGCTGGGCAACAGTCTGCATCTAACATTGGAAACCTGCTTGTTGGCCAAGGACAAGCGCAGGCCGCTGGAACTATTGGTGCTGCAAATGCCTATGCACAAGGCATGGCTGGAACTACTGGGGCCTTAGGCGGTGTCGCTCAAACTATTGCGCTGGCTCCATTTTTAAAACGTTCTACTTAACTTTTATGGCCGGACCATACGACTACACCGTAAACATCCCCCAGCCTCCGGCTCAGAACTTCCTCCAGAGCCTGCTGGGGATTCAGCAGCTCCGACAGATGCAGGAGCAGTCCGCTCTTCAACAGCAGCAGGCCGCTATTCAGCAACAGCAAGCGCAGTTTGCGCAGCAGATGCAGCCGCTGGAGATGGAAAAAGCACGCGCTGCGATTGCTGCGCAACAGGCGGCAACAGCGCATTCTGCTGCGGCTACTGGACTGCTTGGCACTCAGTCCCAGATCGCTCAACTTGGGCTTGCAGATAAACAATTAATTTCATCTACACTAAAAAGTTATTTTAGCGATGAAACAAAAACTATCAAAGACCTTGCTCCAATAATTCCGCTTCTTGATGCTACGGCTGTTGAAAATCTTGGGAAAGCAGAGCAGATTCGCGTGAATGGAGAGGTAGCTAAAAAACTGGATAGTGGTGAAACGATTACATCAAATGACATTCGGAATTGGTCGAATAGACAGACGCTTCTAAAGCCTGCCGAGCAACAGCAATTTCAGCAGAACTTTTTGTCCATGAGTCCCGCTATGCAGTCTGCGGCCAAGGGCGGAATGATAAATGTAATAAATGCGGCTTTTGCTGGAAAAATGGATGCTGCAAGAAACTCTGCGGCTGATGTTCGGGATGCGCTTAAAACTACCGCAGACACAAGTCC
>DAIRDB010000141.1:0-3575 GCA_036796405.1 Gammaproteobacteria bacterium
CGGCTGATCCGAGCCTCCAGCCTTGCAGACTGGGACTTTGGCGCGCGTGGGGTGGAACCCTGCGTCAAACCTATGTCACTCAGCGCCTTAGAACCGCTACGAACTCCTGCGGAAAGGTGCGGAATCCAGCCCCAACTGCCAACAAGCGTACTAGCGTTGCCCGGCCGGGGTCACCAGCCAAGTGCATCAGACAGGACGCCAGTTCGATTCCCGTTTGCGCAGCACTTGCGTAATGTCCCGCCATGCTCCGGTGAATGACTTCTCTGGAACACGGAACCGAACCAGCGTCCGTCATCTGAAGCAGATACGAAAGCGAACCCTTTGTAGGTGCCCACCTGTACGAAACGAGCATTTCGGAATTCAGGCCGATCAACGCTGTGCCAGCGCGGACAACCATAAACACGCCCATTTACACCCATTCTTGGACGCCTCACCACCCGTCCGGCCTGGATGTCACTTGCTTTGGTCCCATTTTGGGACTACACTTCGACCCATGCGAGTGATTGCCGTCTCTACTCTTCGGGCCTTCTGGGAACGCTATCCCGACGCCGAGCAGCCGCTGAAGGCTTGGTACGAGGAGGCCACCAGTGCGAGCTGGAGCCAGCCCGCCGACACCAAGGCGCAGTACCGCAGCGCCAGCGTGCTGAAGAACCGTCGCGTGGTCTTCAACATCAAAGGCAATGACTACCGGCTGATCGTGGCCATTGCGTACAAGTTGCAGATCGTTTACGTGAAGTTCGTCGGCACCCACAAAGAGTACGACGCAGTAGACGCAGAAACCGTTGAAATGGCCTGACCGGCCACGGAGGAAAAACATGGACATCCGCCCCATCCACACCGAAGCAGACTACAAGGCCACGCTCAAAGAGATTTCGGCCTTGATGGAGTCCGACCCTGATCTGGGTACGCCAGAGGGTGATCGCCTGGACATCCTGGCCACGCTGGTGCAAGCCTACGAGGCCAAGTACGTTCCCATCACCGCGCCAGATCCGGTGGAAGCCATCAAATTCTGCATGGATCAGCGCGGTCTGTCCGTCAAAGATCTTGAGCCGATCATTGGCAAAAGCAACCGCGTCTACGAAGTCCTGAGCCGCAAGCGCCCGCTGACGCTGGCCATGATCCGCAGACTGCACAAAAGCCTGGGTATCCCGGCCGATGTGCTGATTGCGGAGACGGCTGCCGGGTGATCAGCGAGCACTGAGCTTGGCTTCTACGGTGAACAGCGTTGTCATGGGGTCATCTGTTCAGGAGAAAAAGATGCACTACCCCGTGATGACCGAAAAGCATGTGGACGACCGCTGGCAGGTCAGTCTTAAGACGCTGCTTGGCATCAAACGGGACTTCAAGCCGGAAGTGCCAGAAGCGGCGCAGGGGCCTCGATGCCAAGGCTGAAGACAACTACTTCACCGCCAAAGAAATTGCCGAAGCAGCATCGCTACCCATCCACCTGTTCCGCGATCAGGCCGAGCGCAATCGCAAACGCGTTCCACACCTGATGCTGGTGGGCAACCTCCGGTTTTCACTGCCAGCGATCCTGGAATGGGAGATGGCCAACAGCGGGGTGGGCAGCGCCGCTGCGATAGCACCCCGCATAACCGCCCTCCCGCAGCCTTGTCCCTCGCATTTCCGCATTCCGAATATCCGCGGTCTTGTGCGGACTGCTTCGCGAGATCGCGGAATCACTACCACTCACTCGGCTGATATGGTTCTGTCCCCCATTGGCTTTGATTGGGTGCCCATGCGCGCAACGCCTTCAGCCGGCGTTGGGCCCGCCTCCTGCCTGGCCTTGAGCAAGGCACCGAGCAGTTCGCCTTCTTCGCGCTCGATGCGCTCCACCTCGGCCCTCACCCCAGAGCGCTCGATCTGGGCCTTGACCACTTCGTCATGGGTTTTCATGGTTCATCTCTTTCAAGCGAATCATCGCAACGTCCAACCCGTGTGCCAGCGTGCGATTGGTGCCGCTCCGTTTATGGTGTCCTGAAAGTCAGGCCACCACGATCTGGGTGTGCACCCCCGTGAAACCCTCAACCGTACGCAACGCTCCTATGCCTCATTTCTAGGCACTCCGCGCAAAAAACTTCGGCATCACAGTCCGCGCCATCAGCCCCCTTGGATCTCGCTCGTTACACGTGACAGACAATGCAATCGCATTGACACAGACAAGGCAAATGCATTACCATGGCCGCATCAGACACCTCGCACAGGAGCATGCCATGCCCGCCACCCTGGAAGCCGAATCCACGTTGACCGACCGTTACCAGACCACCGTGCCAGAAACGGTTCGCCGTGCTCTACGCCTGCGCAAGCGCGACAAGATCCAGTACGTCATCCGCCCCAGTGGCGAAGTGGTGCTGACACGCGCCAATGATGCAGAGGCCGACGATCCGGTACTGGGCCAGTTCCTGGGCTTCCTGGCGCACGACATCGCCACCCATCCTGAGCGCCTGCAATCGGTGGGCAGCAGTTTTGTCGAACGCGTTCAGTCGCTGGTCGGTGGGGTGGAAGTGGATCTGGATGCGCCGTTGTCGGCAGACGATGAATGAAGGCCGCCAAGCCTGCTCCTCTGGCTATCCACGGCTGGACGGTGTTTGCGCACCCGCTGTTCATGTCGCAAGTCGAAGCCCTGGTGGAACAAGTCGAGGCACTCCAGAAAAAGGACCCGACGGGCTACGTCAAGAAAAACGCCACCAAGCGACTGGCCGCCATTGCCCGCCTGGCCTTTGATGTCATCCCTCAGGACCCCACCCGGGCTGAATACCGACAGGGGGGCACGCTGGGCGATGATCGGAAACACTGGTTTCGCGCCAAATTTTTTCAGCAGTACCGGCTGTTTTTTCGGTACCACGCTGCGGCCAAGATGATCGTCTACGCCTGGGTCAATGATGACGACACCAAGCGAGCTTACGAGAGCAGCGATGATGCCTACCGCGTCTTTCGCAAAATGCTCGAGAGCGGCCACCCGCCTGACGATTGGAATCAGCTGCTGAGCCAAGCCGAACTTGAGGGGTACCGGCTGCAGCGCGTATTCAGCACTCTCGGCGGATAAGGTCATTCACCACGACTATTTGGCGAGTTCCGCTTGGCTTCCATGGCAAACAGCGCGTTCATGGGGGCCTGACAATACCTGCGGAAGGAAACCAACATGGACGGATGATGCATCTCCCAAACCGAACTGGCTCAGCGCTGGCAGCTCAGTGAATCAACCCTGGAGCGCTGGCGCGCCGAGGGCATTGGACCACTTTTCCTAAAGCTCCGAGGCCAAGTGCGCTACCGGGACACCGACATCCTGGCTTACGAGAACCAAGCATTGCATGCTTCGACACGTTACCGTGCAGGCGCCGTCCCAGGTCATGCCGCTGATGCCCAATGAGGAACGCTGCTGCTTCGTGCTGGCCCCTTGAGTTCGACACCAAATGGTGTAAAGCATTGATTCATATAGCCCGAGGGCTAAAAATTGCCACTACAGCAGGGTCAGTTGCTCGTGTTTGGTAGGTGTTTGCAGGGTCAAGGCTCCGAGCAGGTCGGTTTGATCTTTGGTTAAGGTGGAGACGCCATGCAGCGCTCGGTCATTGACT
>DAIRDB010000142.1:0-2731 GCA_036796405.1 Gammaproteobacteria bacterium
AGCAAGTATGCCATACGAGTATGGTATTGACCGCTATGCCAGCAACGCCGCCGCGCTGCCGATGCCGAAGGCCGCGCGGGCCGCAGGGGAAATTCTTGAACGCGCTATGCGTCGCAAATGCGCATGGCGCATGGCCTGGGCGCTGATTGAGCAAAAGGCCAAGCGTGGCGACCACGAAGCCGCTGACCTGATTGCGTTTGTGGACGCGGGAGGTGCCGCATGAAGAAGGAAGTCATGGCCGACGTGCTGGACGACTTCATCGTCCACATCGGCAAAATCCACGCCGAGCAGCACGCGGCGACCGCGGCGAAGCTGCGCAAGGCGGAACGCTGCCTGTACGGCACACTGGCCGTGGCGACTTGCTCGGTGCTGGCGACGGTGGTGATGGCGGTGACGCGATGAACCGCCGCGACGACACGCCGGAGATTCTGTGGCTTGCGTTCATGCTCTGCTGCGCGCTGGCCGTTGGCGGGTGGCTGTTTGAGGTGTTCCATGGGTGAGCACTTCGTTCACGCCGAACGCTTCGACGCGCTGGCGGCGCATCGGCCGGAAGTCTCGCAAGATCCGGCGCAACGGCAGGGCTTCATTGGCGGCACTGATATTCAACACGTGCTCGGCCTGGAGCCCTACGGCTGCGCGCGGCGGCTGTGGTACCAGAAGACCGGTGCGTCTCCTGACCGTGACTTTCGCCTGACTGGGCCGATAGTCGCCGGAAAGCTCATGGAAGACGGCATTGCCGAAATGGTCGCCGAAATGCGGCCAGAGTGGAAGATCCGCCGCAAGCGTGCCAGTGCCAACGGCCACGAACTGCAACGGGTAGACCGTGCCATAGTCGGTCACGAACGCGGGCCAGGGGTGCTGGAAATCAAGACTGTCAGCGACCGGGCCTATTGGGACTGGAAGCGCGACGGCGTTCCGCTCGGCTACTTGATGCAGGTGCAATGGTACATGCACGTCCTCGGCTGGAAGTGGGCCTGTATCGCGGCGCTGAACCGCGACACCGGGCAACTCGACCTGTACGAAATCGAAGCGCGGCCAGACCTCATGGCGGCCGTCGCCGAAAAGGTCGATTGGTTCATGTCGCACCATGTAGATCAGCGCGTGGCACCGCCGTGGCTCGATGAGCGCGACGGGCGTTGTGAGTCATGCCAGTGGGAGCCGACGTGCCAGATGGAGGAATGGTCTACGGTTGCGGAGCACGGGCTGGTGCAGATCGACGGATTGCCGCAACTGATCGGCGAGTATCAGCGGGTCAAGGCAGTGGCGAAGAAAGCCGAAGAGGCCGGCGAACTACTACGCAAAGGTGACGCCAGCGCCGCGGACGAGCCGCATCGGCTGGGTATCGAGCAACTATTGGGCGACAACGCTCTAGCTGCTGGCCAGCCGGGGGAAAAGGTGACATTCAAACCGCAGGAAGCACAGCGCGTCGATGTCGCCAAACTGAAACAAATTTATCCGGAAGTCTATGCGGATTGCATCACGCGCAGCGTGTCGCGCCCGCTTAGAATTTCCAAAATCAAAGGAGGCTCGAATTGAGCGAACAACAAGCGGCACTGCTGCAAGCACAGACGATGGCTGAAAAGAAATCCATCCTAGATGAAATTGTCGAAAACCCGGCAGCACGGTCGATGGCCGAGGGTGCCCGATGCGATCAACTGACGGCGAAGATATACGCCAGCGACGCCAACGCCTACGCAATTGCCATGGGGCGCGACCTCGGACTTAATGCGGCGCTGTCGCTGCAACTCATCCACATCATCGGCGGCAAGCCAGCGTTGTCCGCCGGGGCGCGGGCCACATTCCTCGCGCAAGCCGGGTATTCCTGGCGTCCCGTGGTCCACACGGACAAGCAATGTACGCTTCGGTTTTGGGACAAAAACGGCCCGATGACCGACGTTGACGGCAAGCCGCTGGATGTCACGATCACGATGGAGGACGCCGAGCGCGCCGGGTGGGTGCAGAACTCGCGCGGTTCTGGCAAGGTTGGCAACTACGACAAGGTGCCGAAAAACATGCTGTTTGCGCGCGTGATCTCGAATTTCCATCGCTGGTACGCACCGCATGTGGTCGGCGCGCAGGTGTACGATGCTGGCGAAATTATGGACCGCGTGATTGAGGCAACCGAGGAGAAGAGCAATAGTAAGCTCGACGCTCTCGAGGCTGAACTCGTGGCGGCTAAGACCGAGGTGGCGCATGTTTGAGAACGGGCAGTGGTACCAAGGGACGATCACGGGCGTCGATTACGTCAAGTCTCCAACGAAGGGCACACCGGCGCTGGAGATCACCGTCGAGGTGTCGGATCTCGGGCAAATTGTCGGGTACTGGTGGCTGACCGAATCGCTTGTCAATCATCCCGCCGACAAGACGAAGAAGGTTCCGATGTGGGAGGCCGCGCGCGTCCGCTGCTTGGCGTATGGGTGTGACGAGGCTGCGCTCAACGGTTTCGACTGGGTGAACCATATCGGCCGCACACTCGTCGGCCAGCCCGCGGCAGTCTGCGCCGAGGTCAACGAGTACGGGGATGTGAAGGCGAGCTTCATCGGAAAGCCAAAAGGCAAGGGCGCGGGCATGGTCAAGCAGGACACCAGCGCCTCGCCGTTTGCTAACCGCAGGGCTTCTCCATCGCTCGGGCTCTCGGACGACGACCTGCCTTGGTAGCACCACCGCGCCACCGGCGCGGCCTGCCGACCACGATGGACTGGACGCTGCCGGCTGGCCTGAAGGCCGGCGA
>DAIRDB010000142.1:2741-3571 GCA_036796405.1 Gammaproteobacteria bacterium
CCTGCCGACCACGATGGACCGTAGCGCCTGGGGAGGTGCGCGCCAGCGAATCGGCAGACCGGGCCAGTGGTCCCAATAGCGGCAGATGCAGCCGTAACCAAGCATCAGTGAGTCCCTCGGAATGTTGAATAGCTGGCCGGCGGGTGAAAGCGTCGGCCAGCACTAAAGGAGAGAGTATGGAGCTTGCTTTGATTGGGTCGGTATTACTCGGCGGCGGGGCATACCTGCGCTGGAAGCCTACGCGCGCCGAGGTCTGGAACTGGATAGCGGCTTGGGCGGCGGCTAATCGGGACGCGGCGATAACGCGAGAGCAGCGTCGCCGGGAGTATTTGGAAGCGGAGGTGGGGAATGACTGAAGACTTGGGCATGATTGCCTGCCGTGCGATGGATAAAGCTTGGTCGCTACCAGCGTACGAGTCCTGGCAAGCCGTAGCCGACGCCGTAGTCGCCGCCCACGAAGCGCGGCGGTGGAGGTCGATTGATACGGCCCCGAAAGATGGCTCAATACTTGCGTGGTCGCCCGAGCGCGCGATGGTTTTTCAGGTGGTATGGCGCCGGGAAAATAACGATTGGTCGTTGATCGGTCGGGACGGTGTGTCGAGGATGGAATACACCCACTGGACTCCCATCCCCGCGCCGCCGAAGGAGGCAAAATGACGATTGAAGAACTGAAGAAACAAATGCCGTGGATTGACGCCGCAGACTGGCGGCAACACCCGAACGGCGGAGGCTGGATCTATAAGGACGCCACCGTAGGCGAGGCTGCATTTGTCGGGCCACTGGCGTGGGTGACCGGCTCGGCGTGGGTGGGCGGCTCGGCGGTGGTGGAC
>DAIRDB010000143.1:0-3446 GCA_036796405.1 Gammaproteobacteria bacterium
AGCCAGCGCCTGCTGGGTGGGCGTAGGGTCTCGGTCCCATGCCCGTGGCTGAAACGCGGTACCGTCCGGCAGCGTGACTGCCTTGCGCCGGCCACGGCGCGTGATCTTGATCGGGATGGTCACGTGGTAGCTGCCGTTGCTGGCCGTGGCAATGTCGGCATCGCCGATGGCAGTGCTCGTGAAATAATGGACTTGAATGCATATGGCTTTTAAGCCATAATCCCCGCATGACCTGGACCGTTCTGTTTCACGACGCCTTCGACACTGAGTTCGGCCGTCTGGCGCAAGATCTGCAGGACGAGTTGCTGGCGCATGCTCGGCTGCTGGCCGAGTTCGGACCAAACCTGGGCCGGCCCACGGCGGACACGCTCAAGGGTTCGCGCTACGCCAACATGAAGGAGCTGCGGTTTTTCTGGCAGGGTGAGGTGTGGCGGGTGGCGTTTGCATTCGATCCCCTGCGCCGAGCGATCCTGCTGGTTGGAGGTGACAAGGGCGGGGCGGACCAGCGACGATTTTACAAACGCTTGATCAATATGGCCGATGAGCGATACGACGATCATCTGGGCGCACTGACCGAGCCAAGCAAGGAGTCCAAGCATGGCAAGAAAACTTGATGAAGTGATGGCGGCGCTGCCCAAAGAGCGCCAGCAACGGGTAGAGGCGCGCGCAATGGAGCTGGCCACGCTGAAGGACTTGCGCCTGGCCGCGCTCCAGACGCAGGAGCAGATGGCCGCAGCGCTGGGCGTTGGTCAGGACACCATCTCGCGTTTGGAAAAGCGCAGCGATATGCTGCTGTCGACACTAAGGCACTATGTGGAGAGCATGGGTGGTAAGCTCGAACTGGTGGCCCAGTTCCCGAACCGACCACCGGTGGTGATTGAGCGTCTGGGCGCCGAATCCAGTCCGAGGCGCAAAGCTGCAGCTACCAGACGAGGAGCCCGCGCAGCAGCCTGAATGGGTGTTTTCTGAACGAATTCCGGCCGCTGATTCATATTCTGATTTGCCACCAATACTCAAAATCCCAACCCTTATCCGGTTGGGATTTTTTTCGTCCATTCCCCCCTGAAACGCGTCGTTGCCTCGCGAGCGTGACCATCCCAAAGTCGGCGTTCTCGCCCCAGTCTGGCCGTCTCTGTTCCCGGTTTTCTCTGGTGGTCTCGAGAGCGTTCTCGAGGCCACTTCCATATCCGTCAATGGGTTAGACGAAAAAGCCATCGGCGTCCGCAAGGCTACTTTCAGACCCTTGCCGGTCGACTGGCTGAGCCACATGGTGATTGACGCGGTAAGGAATGTTCCTTACCATAGGGCCAAATTGAGGAGATCAGCTATGCCCGCCATTCACGAGGTCGCCACCATCACTTCCAAAGGGCAGATCACTTTGCCCAAGCCTATCCGTCAGGCGCTAGGCGTGGACTACGGAGGTAAGGTTGCGTTTGAACTGCGGGGATCACAAGTCATCGTCACCCGTGCCAATGAAGCATCCCACGAGGATCCAGCCATTGCTTCGTTTTTGGCCTTGCTCGAAAAAGACATCCGCACGGGTCAGCACTTGTGCAACCTGCCGGACGGGCTGGTGCAGGCTATGCAGGCCGCAGCGACGCTGCCTGTAGATCTGGATGCCGACATTGAAGGCGATGTGGCGCTGTGATCCAGCGTCACGGCTGGAATCTGCTCTTCCACGAATGCCTGTCCGAGCAACTGCAAAAACTGCACGCCGCCGACCAGCGGGCGCGGCAGCAAGACCCACAAGGGTTTGAATCCAACGCCAACGTCCGGCTTTTTGCGGCGCTCTCGAAACTGATCTTTGATGCGGTGCCCAGCGATCCGAACCGGGAGGAGTACCGGCAAGGCAACACGATGGGGGCTGCGTTTCGGCACTGGCGACGCGCAAAGATCGGGCGGCGGTTTCGTCTTTTTTTCCGGTTTGACTCCAAGACCCGGATCATCATCTTTGCCTGGGTCAATGATGAAAATACATTGCGATCTTCAGGCAGCAAGAGTGATCCGTACGCGGTGTTTCAGCGCATGCTTGAACGGGGCCATCCGCCCGATGACTGGGCCGCACTGGTGGCAGCAAGTCGAACTGATTGGGTGTAACGGCTCGAGGATTTGACCCACCACCCAACGGCGCTCGAAAGGCTCCGGGCGCCGACTCCGGGCAACTTGACTGCGTTGAGGTGACATACACACTCGCCACTCAATTGTGAGGAGATATCTCCCGATGTCTATCAGCACCATTTTCGTCAATCACAGCACCCAAGCCGTCCGTCGACGTCTTCGGCTTTGCGCTGCATATGGCGCAGTCAGGCAAAAAGCATGACCAGGCGAAGCCGTTAAAGGGGTTTGGTGGTGCCAGTGTTTTGGAGGTTGTTGAAGACCATATGGGTGACACATACCGTGCCGTGTACACGGTCAAGATCGCTGAGATGGTCTACGTTTTGCACTGTTTCCAGAAGAAGTCCACAAAAGGTATCGAAACCGCAAAGCAAGACATGGACTTAATTCGCGAACGTTTGAAGGCAGCGCAAGCGCATGCCAAAGGAGCCTGAAATGATCGAGATTGAAAAAGGGTCTGCCAACGTGTACGAAGACCTCGGTTTGCCCGATGCTGCCGAAATGCAGGTCAAGGCGACCTTGGCCGCCAAAATTGGTGAAATCATCAAACACCGCCACCTGACTCAAACTCAAGCTGCTGAGATTCTGGGTATGCCCCAGCCCAAGCTCTCGGGCATGCTGCGTGGCCAATATCGGGGCATCAGCGAAGCGAAGATGCTGGAGTGTATGAATCGGCTGGGCCGGGATGTTCAAATAGTGGTGCGCAAGCCATCCCGTTCTCGCGCCACTGGACGAACCAGTGTCGTTTTTGCCTGATAGTGAATTCAAGCACTGAGATTAGGGCTTTGATTATGGACTCTTCAATTCTTGTGGGCGTTTTGCAGGACCTCGGTGTCAATATCAGTGCAAGTGCCATTTACGATTTTCTGAAGGAAAAATTTGGATCGCAGTCGTCCGTAGAGGAGGCGGTGCTTGAAAAGGAGCTTTCTGCTTTTCTGAAGATTCATGGCGTAAAAGCTGAAGCTGCGACGGTTATCAAGGCGCTTGCTGATTCCGGATTTCTGTCAATCAAGGGAGCGGAACTTTTCGCGCCGGACGGAATCCTGATTGGTGCTGGTGAAGGTGCACTATTTTCCTTCGGCGAAAACAGTGCAAGCAAAACAGCAAAGACGGCAATCCATGCAAATGGAAATGCTCGAGTGGAAGGATCCAACGCCGCAGTAATTCAGAATGCGGATGGCTCGATAAGCTTCCCTATCGGGCTTTTTCCAGTACAGGCTACCAATGCCCTACTCCCAATAGCCGGCCACTGTTGGAAGCAGCCTTCCAATGAGCGCTCATCCAGTAGCGATGACCTTGGAGGTGAGCAATTGAAAATGCTTGCGCAGCGC
>DAIRDB010000144.1:0-2178 GCA_036796405.1 Gammaproteobacteria bacterium
CTGGGGAGTCCTCACTCCGATTCAGCAGGCCGTTGATGATGATTTCAGCAGATAACTCTGGTGGGAACTTGAAAACGCCAGTTTCGATTGCGGGCATGGCCATTGATTTAATACCTGCTTCTTTTGCCACACGGAGAGCCTGAGCAACGGCAAGGTCGAGGTATTTCTCGGGGAGGTCGTCATTGATGAAACTAGCTGCTCTAGCGTGAATCACAAAAGGGTTTGGCAACTCAAAGCCTGGGGTCACAACCGCCTCACCCAGCGAAATCGGCGAATGGCGACGGCAGTATTGCTCTAGTTCTGGCCCTGCTGCAAGATGGGTGGCGCCTGACATCGTCGAGGCGATTTTGGAGGATGCGCTGCCAGATCACCTGACGCTGTTTGATCTTGCGGTGGATCCGCCTGCGCTTTGGGAGGAGCAGCGATTACGGATTTGGTCAGGCTGAGACTGTAAAAGGATAGTGATGGCTACTGACTCAAAGGCAGCATTAGCAGACAGCGGTTTACGGCGGAGGGTACCTGCTACCGGCCAGAAGCTGACGTAGGCTGAAAGATGTTAATAGGCTGCATTGAACTGATTACCGTTATGAAGCCAATCAGCTAAATCGAACTAATTGACTGCCATTTTGCTCATTTGAGTTTCTGGGCGTCCCAGCATTAACCTGGATGGCATGCGCAAGACTCCCCGTGAGCGGCGGACACTAGCTCTTCAAGAATGCCGCAGTGCGCCCCCTCGTGGGTACCGAGGCATCGCGCCCGCAGCCGAAGCAGCTGCTTCTCCAGTGCCCTCATGCTCTTTAGGCGGGCGCGCACACGGGCCAGTTGGTCGTCCACCAGAAGATCGACATCTCCGCAGTTTCTGTCCGGTTTATCAACGAATCCAAGTAGCCGGTTCACATCGCCCAGCGGCATGTCCAGAGCCCGGCAGTGGCGGATGAATGACAGGCGCTCAAGGTGAGCCACCGCGTAGTCGCGGTACCCGTTGTCGCGCCGAGCCGGCGCGGGCATCAGGCCCTGTTTTTCGTAGTAACGGATGGTTTCGACATCCACGCCGGTGGCGAGGGCAAGTTCCTTTATCTGCATTACATGATCCTGCTTTAAATAAGTATTTGACACTGTAGCGGCTCCAGGGTTTCTAATGCAAGTATTGAAAGGAAAACCCATGTCAACCCACTGCTGTGACCACGTCGCACCCAAACTTGATGCCATTGTCAACCTGGTCCGTTACCGCAAGATCCTCTGGATCGCCCTCGTGGTCAATGCCGCGATGTTCCTGGTCGAGATCGTGGCTGGCGTTCAGTCTGGGTCACTTTCTTTGCTGGCGGACGCGGTCGATTTTGCGGGCGACGCGATGAACTACGCGGTATCGCTCGCGGTGCTGGCTTCGGCGCTGGCATGGCGAGCGCGCGCCGCCATGCTCAAAGCCTTGAGCATGATGGGTTTTGGCCTGTATGTGCTGGGCGCAGCACTGTGGTCGGTGTGGAATGGCGGCGTGCCCCAGGCCACCACTATGGGTTCAATAGCCCTCGTGGCGCTGGTGGCCAACGTGGCCGTGGCATGGATGCTCTATGCCTTCCGAGAAGGCGATGCCAACATGCGAAGCGTGTGGCTATGCTCTCGCAACGACGCCATCGGCAACCTTGCCGTGTTCATCGCCGCCTTGGGCGTGTTCGGCACTGGATCGGCCTGGCCTGATCTTGCGGTGGCCAGCCTGATGGCGGCGCTCGCCTTGCACGGTGGCTGGACCGTGCTGCAGCTGGCGCGCGGGGAACAGGGCGAAGATAGTGCCAAGTAAGACTACCATGGCCACGTCCACTGAACCAATCCGATTGAATCCTTCCGCTGTGTGTCAGACAAACTCGGTATGAATAGAGCCGTCCTTTACGCGCTTTGTGCTGCAGCACTGTTTGGCGCTAGCACCCCGTTTGCTAAGCTATTGACGGGTGATACACCACCAGTTCTTTTGGCGGGGTTGCTTTATTTGGGAAGCGGGCTTGGCCTAAGTCTGGCACGCGTGATTCGTGATCGCGGCGTAAGGCCGTCGGGCCTGCCCAAAGGTGAGTGGCCCTGGCTGCTGGGGGCGATCTTTTTTGGTGGGATGCTAGGCCCTGTGGCGCTGATGTTTGGATTGCTATCAACAAGCGGTTCCACTGCATCGCTGTTGCTGAACCTCGAAGC
>DAIRDB010000144.1:2278-3441 GCA_036796405.1 Gammaproteobacteria bacterium
CACAAGCATGCAAAACTCAAACACGAGCATGCACATTTTCCGGACATTCACCACCGACATTCGCATTCATGACACCGATCCAAGCATTGGGCCTGTACGCGCTAACCGCCTTCGCAGAGATTATTGGTTGCTACCTGCCGTACTTATGGCTCAAGAAAAGTGCGTCTCCATGGTGGTTGATTGTTGCCGCAGCAAGTTTGGGCCTGTTCGCGTGGCTGCTGACGCTGCATCCACATCCTGCTGGACGTGTGTATGCCGCCTACGGTGGGGTATACATCGTTGTTTCAGTCTTGTGGCTGTGGTTAGTCGATGGCGTGTTGCCTGATCGCTGGGACTTGGTAGGCGCATCACTCGTGCTTGCCGGAGTGGCTGTGATTTATTTTGCACCGCGCAACGTGTCGCTTTGACTCAGCATGTGCTTTCGAGTGTCTAGGCGATAAGCGCTGCCCCCGCTTCTCAGAGTCATGCTCAAAACTCTCCAAACGAACCATTCCCAATGACAGCTTGGCATGGCAGGTGCTTCCAGAACATCAGAGCAACAAGTGCTACAAAGACCATCCAAAGTCTTGCGGAGTAAAGATGGTACTTGTCCAGACAGGTTGAAGCAATCCCGCCAATGACAATCAGTCATGGCGGATGGCCTCGGAGCATCAAAGCAAAGTGATGTCTTTGATCAAACGAGAACGCAGTGCGCGCTGTTTGAGTTGATCCACTGAGTCATTCGTCCACTGATGTGAAGATTTGCCCCAAAAATAATCAGTACCCGTAATTCCCAACAACCGAACTTCTCCCTTCGTACCTGAAATTGTTCGGTCAAACGTTTTACCTCCAACATTGAAAGTGATTTGATGAGTCCCCTCTTTTAATCGCAGGCGAATCATGGAGTTTGGAACAGTCTCCATCGCTGCGCCACCATCCACAGAAATGTCCAACTGATGATGTCCGTCGTCCCTATAACGCAAGACGTAAACCGTTAGAGCTTCTGGCACTGAGGCAAACGACTTTGCTTCATCATCTTTGGCAATGCTGGGTGCAGGATCTTTTGTGCAGTAAGCATTTCTTCCTGAATGCGTATGGCAATATGGCTTCTCAGCCATTCGATCAACGGGTGAAGCGCAACCTGCGATGCCAAGTACGCAAGCTGAGACGACGATTGTTTTCAT
>DAIRDB010000145.1:0-3361 GCA_036796405.1 Gammaproteobacteria bacterium
GCCTCCGGCTGCAGCTTGACCTGATCGAGCGCGTCGTCCAGCGCGGCCTGACTGGGCTGGCGGCCCGCCAGCGCCAGCAGGTAACGCAGGTTCTCGTAGGCGTCGAGGTGCTCGTAGAGATTGGCGGACTCCGGC
Source organism: Gammaproteobacteria bacterium (assembly GCA_036796405.1). Lineage (GTDB taxonomy): Bacteria > Pseudomonadota > Gammaproteobacteria > Pseudomonadales > Pseudohongiellaceae > CAILUG01. The sequence goes on from DAIRDB010000145.1 coordinate 136, forward strand.
AGGTAAGCAATGCGTTGGCGTGCCAGTAGCGGTTGATCCGTCACCGAGTCGCCCATCACCAGCGCCGAGCCTTCGGCTACCGGCAACAGCCCCAGCAGCGTCAGCAAGGTCGTGGACTTGCCGGCGCCGTTGCCGCCGAGCAGCGCGAATACATCACCACACGCCACCGCGAAGGTCACGCCTTTGAGCACCTCACGGGGTCCGCGCCGGACCACCAATCTTTCCACCGCGATGGCATTCATGACGTTCTCCTCAGAAACGCACGTTGGCGCTGACGCGATAGCTGCGCGGCGTGCCGGGCTGAATCCACAGGCTGGAGAACGAGTTGGTGTAGTACTCCTCGTCGGCCAGGTTGTCGATCTCGGCACGCAGGCTCAGCGCGTCGCTCACACTGTAGTCGGCAAACACGCGCACCAGCGTGTAGTCCGGCAGTTCGAACTGCGTTGCCACCTCACCAAGGCGTTCGCCCACGAAGTTCACACCGGCACCGAGCCGCAGCGGCCTTGTTGCAAGCGTGGTCTCCTTGACGAGCTGCGCACTCATGGCATGGCGCGGCACGTTGATGAGCCGATCACCGCTGCGGATCGGCAGTGCAAAGTTGGCGTCGAGCAGGTTGTTGTCCATCTGCGCATCGATGTAGCTGTAAGAGAACCAGGCATGCAGGCCTGGCAGCAGCTCACCTTCCAGGTCCACTTCGAGGCCCTGGCTACCGGCCGCACCGGCAGCCACCTGGAAGCCGGCGTTCAGCGGGTCACTGGCCAGGATGTTCTCCTGATCGATGCTGTACACACTGAGGTTGCCGCTCAGGCGGCCGTCGTTCAGCTGAAATTTCACACCGACCTCCAGCGCGTCCGACGTGTTGGGGTCGAAGGCCTTTCCCGCAAAATCGGTGCCGGACAGTGCGCGGAAGCCCTCACCGTAAACACCGTAGAAGGAAAGCGCGTCATTGGCCGCAAACACCAGTCCCACCTGGGGGCTGAAGCGCTCGTCATCCTGCTGGGTGCGAGTGTTGTTGGCACGGTTGATGATGTCCTGCTCGAAGCTGTCGAAGCGCCCACCGACGCGCAACTCCCATCGCGGCGAGAGGCTGATCTGATCCTGCAGGTAGAGTCCGGTGGCCTCCTGGGTTTCCACGCGGTTGGTCAACGGCGCTGGCGTCGGTAACACGTACTGGCCATAGAGCGGTGCAAAGATATCGATCGCCTGCAACTGCGTGCGGGTGGGGTTGCTGCTGAGCGCCGGGGCGCGTGCCCGCAGGAACACCTGATCGATCTCGAAGCTGTCACTGTCGGTGCCGATGATGACGCGGTGGCGGATATCCCCGAAGGACAAGTCGCCATTCAACTCGGCGCGCAAGATGCGGTAATCGGCATCGTACTGGCGGGAGCGCCGCTGGCGCGTCAGCGTGCGGCCATCACGCAACAATTGCTGGCGGTTAGTGGTGAGCTCGGCCTCCGTCGAAAAGCCATTCAGCTCGGTGTCGCGCTGGTTGAAGCCGGTCAGCAGCGACCAGCTCTCCGAGAAGCGGTGCCGCAGTTCCACTTGGTGCCCAAGTGCTTCGGCGTGCATGGGCCCGTCGCCTGGCTCACCGAGGAAGCGCGACGGCGGCACGGCATCCAGCCTGCCGTTCACCGACACAATGCCCCGGTCGAACGGCAGGTCCTGCTCGCTGTATTCGAGCTCGTAGACCACGGCGGTGTCGTCACCAAGTTGCAGCGCTACCGACGGGAACAAACCGTGCCTTTCACTGGAGACCGTATCGCGGAAGCTGTCCGCCTCTTCGGTGTAACCCACCACGCGATAGGCCAGCGCGTCACTGACCTGCTGGTTCCAGTCCACATCGCCGCGCAACGTGTCCCAGCGCCCTGCCGACAGATTCAATTCACCAAAGGTTTCGGCACGCGGACGCTTGGTAACGAGGTTGATGCTGCCGCCGGGCTCACCACGCCCGAACAACGCGGCACGCGGGCCCTTCAAGACCTCCACAGCTTCGATGCCCGCCATGTCGCGCGGGCCAGAAAAGCCCCGGCCAGCATTGAAGCCATTAACCAGGTAGTTGCTCGGCAGGTTCTCGTCGCCTGCGAAGCCACGAATGGCAAAGCTGTTCCACAGCCCACCGAAATTGTTCTGGCGCGCCACTGAACTGGAGAGGTCTAGCGCCTTGCTGAGGTCGAGCGCGCCGGCATCGCGCAGAGTCTGCGCGTCGATGACGAGATCGGCGGCGGGTGTTTCCAGCGGCGCGAAACTACCACGGTAGGCGCGGTTACTGTCGATGACCAGCACTTCCTCGATGGCGGGAGACTGGGCTGGGGCTTGTGCCAGAAGTGACGCGCTCGGACAGGCAATGGACATCATTACGGCGGCGCGCAGCGAGGCGCGACGGGGTTGCAGGACACGACGGTTCATGAACATTCATCCATATTGGACCCCGACGCACAGGAGCGGGGCTTTCGGTTGTATTCACCGCACGCGGCGCGCCCAAGGGACCCGCGGCAGCGGCGTTATCACGGAGAGACCATGCACGCGGACGGCACGCATTTGGCGTGGCCGTTCGCAAGACATGGCAGAGAGGTCAACCGAGGTGGGGAGGGGCCCTGGCGCGGGGTCGTGCCTGCCGCAGGGCCGGTGAGGCCACCGGCAACACAGCGAAGGGAGCCGCGTGCGCGGCGCTTGCCACCGTCAGGCCGGTAGCGGGTATGGCATCGAAACCGGCGCCCTGGAAATGGCACAGCACACAGTCGTCGTGCTGCAGGGCGCTCGGCGCATGCACGTGTGAAGCAGTGAGCACCTGGCTTGCACACAACCACAGCAACAGCACTGCCAGCAGCAGCGGCTGCCGCCAGCGGGAATGAAGGTGCTTTGGCTGTGTTGCTGCCATGAAAGTAACGTGCCGATGCCGCAGACGGCGGACTTGCGAAGCATGCCAATGGAATGCGAGGCTCGCACTTCTGTCAATAGCATCCAAGCCCGGTTGCCGCTGCAGGCATTCAACCCCTGGTAAAAGCCATGAAGTTTCGTGACGTTGTCGGCCGTCCGCTGTGCCGAGCGGTGGCATTAATTCTGTTCCCCCTCCTTTCGGTGCCGGTACTCGCCCATGGTGTCGCCGAAGGCGATGCTGACTACCTGGAACGCGTGCAAGGCATGGCGTTGGCGCCGTTCATCTACCTCGGGGCCAAGCACATGTTCACCGGCTACGACCACCTGCTGTTCCTCGCCGGCGTGATCT
>DAIRDB010000146.1:0-2253 GCA_036796405.1 Gammaproteobacteria bacterium
CGAGCATTCAGGCATCGACGGCGAGGACATCGGCGTTAAACTGGTGGTGGAGTTCACGAAATGAAAGTTTTCGTCGTGAAATGGCATGAAAACGTTATTGGAGTGTATTCAACGCTCGAAAAGGCCCGATCTTTGGGGATGGTGGCGTCTCGTGCTGAGTTGTGGGATGACGTCAAAGTTGAGATCATCGAATACCAGTTAGACATCGAGTCTGAGGTATATCACGAAATGGAGTCAGCATGAAAATCGCAATCGGGTTGTTGTCGCTGGCGCTGGTGTTTATGGCTATGGCGTCGTATAGCTGGCACCAGGAGGCCCGGCAGTGGAAGCACGCCTACGAGGCCGAGCTTGAGATCCGCTCCAATCTTGACGAGTTGCTGAAGGAGTTTAGATCGGTATGCGCAGAGCGATAAGCATAAGCTGTAGGTTTTTGCGCGCTCCTATGAGGTGTTCATTTTGCGGCGCACCAGCGCCAAAGGAAAAGATCAACAAGTCGCCATATCACACCGCTTGCATGTGTGAGGCGTGCCTGAAACAGGCTGTCGCAGCGATGCAGGCCGTCTGCGCTGAGAGATAGAGTGAGCCTGCCAACCCACTGCCCGCATTGCGCCTCTCCGCTGGTGCTATCGCCAAAAGGCAGATTTCTCGATTGCCTAGCGTGCGGCTATAGCAAGCTTCGGCGGTGGTTCTGATGACCACCAAGCGCATCCAGCTTCCCAAGTGGTCGAGCATGCTGTTCGAGCCTGCGCGGTACAAGGTGGCGTATGGCGGGCGCGGTGGGTCGAAGTCTTGGACGTTCGCGTCGGCGTTGCTGATCATGGGGGTTCAGCGGCCGATTCGCGTATTGTGCGCACGCGAGACGATGCAGTCGATGCGGGACTCTGTTCACCGCACGCTGTCAGATGCGATAGACCGGATGGGCATGGGAGCGCATTACACGGTGCAGCAAGCGACGATTGTGGGGAAGAACGGTACTGAGTTCATCTTCGCTGGTTTGCACGCGAACGTCAGTAACATCAAGTCCGCCGAAGGAATTGACGTGGTTTGGGTGGAAGAGGCACAGACAGTCACCGCTGATTCATGGGACACGCTTATCCCTACGATCCGCAAGGAAGGCAGCGAGATTTGGATAGGCTTCAATCCCCGCTTGGCGACGGACCCGACGTACAAGCGCTTCGTGGTGGATCCGCCATCCAATGCCGTCGTGCGCAAGGTGAACCCGGAGGATAACCCGTGGTTCCCTGAGGTGTTGCGAATCGAGATGGAGGAGGACAAGCGGCGCGACTACGCGAAGTACCTGCACGTCTGGATGGGCGAATGCACCACGGCAATCGAGGGCGCCGTGTACGGCGACGAGATGGCCAAGGCGCTGAACGAGGGACGCATTACCAAAGTGAGCATCGACCGAACGCGGGCCGTGGACACGTTTTGGGATCTGGGGTTCGGCGACTCCACTGCCATCTGGTTTGCCCAGGCTCTGCCCGGTGGCACGTTCCACATCGTGGACTACCTGGAGGACGCCGGAAAGCCGATATCGCACTACCTGATCGAGCTTCAAAAGAAGGGCTATCTCTACGGCACCGACTGGCTACCGCACGACGGGGTGGACGCGATCATCCACAAGCGTCTCGCCAGCGGGGACCGTTCTCGATCCATTGAGCAGATCATGCGGGCTTCAGGGAGGCGGGTTCGCATCGCCCCAAAGCTCAACATCACGACTGGTATCAACAGATTGACGATGCACTGTGGCCTCGAGTGCGGACAGCACCGGTAAACCATCGCCAGCAGGGGAGCATGTACCCAGATTGCCGCCGAGAGACCCTGCAGCTCTGATCTGCGGTGATCCGACTGTGCGAGATGCTTGAGCGAGGGCGGGAAGCAGAGTGAGGAAAGGATCATTTTCTAGCGTCTGATACGGAACGCCTGAACCGATGAAAATCAGACCTTTTTCTTCTTGTATTGAAAAGTTTCGCAACTCTTGCACTTTGCGCAATGCAACAATGTGCTCGGGCTTGAAATGGTTGAAGTTGATCTCAACCATTGTGTCTGTGCCGCCTTGAAGTAGGCGTGCATCAGGCGTTGCTCGAAGCGCCGCTAGTGCGTCGGCAAGATTGGTCGCAACAGTTACGGTCATGAAACTCCGTCCCAGTCAGAGAACGTATCGATCATTGCTTTGACGTCGCCGAGTGGGTACAGGATGGGGCAGGTAGCGCCATTTTCGATGTAATGCAGAACCTGTTTGCGCGCTTCTTG
>DAIRDB010000146.1:2263-3287 GCA_036796405.1 Gammaproteobacteria bacterium
ATCAGGAACTAACTTGGAAGCCGCGGTGACTTGCTCGTGAGTTGCTGGCCATGTGAGCACTTCGCCAACTTTGTCGAGTAGCGACTGCGGCACGCCAGAGGCTTTCATGATGTGCGGTTGCTGGCCAAGATACTGGGTGACCATCTCTCTCGCCATGTTCAGTGCGATTTGGCGATCTTCGTGAACGCTGCAAACAACCAACTGGGGTCTGTCAATGTCTTCGATGTTGCGGTTTGCCTTTGCAGCACCTGCACCGAGAGCCTCTATTGCCTGTTTGTTGTAGTCGGGAGATACCAAATAGTTGAGCACGACGCCGTCGGCAATCTCTCCAGTCAGTTCCATCATCTGCATTCCGGTTGCCCCAATGTAGATAGGTACATCCTTCTTGCGACGCTCTTGATACACGTAATCCAATTCAATTCCATCGAACTTTACGAACTCGCCATCAAATGTCACATTCTCATTGTTGAGTAGAGCGCGAACAGCGGTGACGATCTCTCGCATCGCCTTTAGAGGCTTCGCTCTGCTGATACCAACCTTTTGCGCTAGTGGATCCCACCATGCGCCGATACCGAGGATCACTCGCCCAGGCGCAAGGTCGTCAAGCGTTGAGAAAGTAGCTGCCAAACGTGCAGGGTTGCGGCTCCAGCAATCGACAACACCCGAGCCAACCTTGATCGTGTTCGTCACCGACGCAAAAGCGGCCATTGGTACTGTTGCTTCTCGTACAAGGCGGCTTTCTGCTTGCCAAACGGCTTCGAACCCTTTACTTTCTGCGTACTGAGTAAATTCCATTCCTTCACGAATGCGATGAGCATCTTGGAGATAGATAGCTACTCGAGCCTTGCCTGTGTTTGGGTTGATTGCCTGTAGAGGTAGCGACACTGTTAGAGCCTTTCGTGGAGTCTTTTTGCTTGTTCGGAAGCTTTTTGACGAACTTCATTGATATCGAATTTGGTTGGCTTCCCGTCCGTTACAACAGTTCTTCCGTCGACGATTACTTCAACTGGATGTACTCCTGTAG
>DAIRDB010000147.1:0-3284 GCA_036796405.1 Gammaproteobacteria bacterium
GCGCTGTTTGCCATGGAAGCCAAGCTCAATTTGCAAGATGGCTAAATTGTTTCGTTTAAAACGGTTATTGTTTCGTTAAAAACAACCGGCTATACTGGAGCCCTGACCTGTACAGAAGAGGAGTTGACCATGGGAGCTGTAGCGGAACGAGAAGTGACCGCGTCACAAGACCGTGGCGCACTGGCCAAGATGGTCATGACCTTGCTCGACCACTGGAAGTTGAGCACTGAGGACCAGGCAGCGTTGCTGGGCATTGCCAGCAGTAACCGCGCTGCGTTGTCGAACTACCGCAGCGGCAAGCCCATCGGTACCAGCCGCGACCAGTACGAAAGAGTGGGGCACTTGCTGGGCATCCACAAAAACCTGCGCTTGCTGTTCCCTCAGAACCGGGACTTGGCCTACCGCTGGATGAGCACCCGCAACAAAGCGTTCGACAACTTGACGCCCGTCGAAGTGGTCAAGGAGTGGGGCTTTGCTGGCCTGCTGATGGTGCGTAGCTACCTCGATCGCGCGCGGGGCGTTTGAGCTGAGCGCGCCGTGAACTCCCTGTTCGCACAACTCACACTCGCCGACGTCCATCAGGATGTGGCCCGGAACATCGTCTCCCCGCGCGAGTCGCAGGATTTGTTTGATGACCTGACCGAGGACCCGGCCGAGTGGTTGCTGGCGCAGAGGGTGGAAGACGAAGTCAAGCCGCCGCCGTACCGTTCTCGTACGCCGCTAATCGATCGCCCGTTTGAGGACGCCGAATGGTTCAACGCCATCGCGTGGCCTTTCAAGAACTGGCAGGCAAGCCGATTCTCGGACAGCACATTCGGCGTGTGGTACGGATCAGAATCGGTCGAAACGACGGTCTATGAGTCGGCCTACCACTGGTACAAAGGCCTGCTTTCAGATGCTGGGTATGAGCGCTATGTGGTGATGGCCGAGCGCAAGGTTTACATGGTGGACTGCGCTGCGGCGCTGCTCGACTTCCGAAAAGCAAGCCACAAACATGCGGATCTTTTGCATCCTTCGGACTATGCGTTTTGCCAATCGGTGGGTGCCAGGATTCACCGTGAGGGACACCCCGGTCTTTTGACGCCGTCGGTTCGCAGGCCTGCTGGCGAGAACGCGGCGATTTTCAACCCTGACGTGCTGTCCAACCCAAGGCTCAACTGCCAGCTGACTTATCGACTAGACGGCGATCAGATCATGGTGGAGAAGCAACCTGGGGTGGTATGGCTCACCTTGGCTATTGCGAGCTTTTCTTAGCGCGGACTTTGAACACACGCTGCAGCCGATGCTCCTCAGGTTCGGCTTGGCTCAGCAGCTGGTTCCAGTCGTCAGGCTGATGGCCGCTCTCGAGCATTTTGCGAAAGACGCGGTAGGCACATCTACGTTGACGGTTTCAATCGCTATTACGGTGCCTTACGGAAGACCCCTCATCGCTGAGTGAATCTGGAGTCTCTGTTCCAGTTCCTGTTGCCCAAGAACACGATTCAGGAAATCAAGTATTTCACGGCTCTGGTGTCTGCTCGGCCGAACGACCCCAGTCAACCGCAACGTCAGCAGCTTTACTTGCGTGCCCTGGCGACCTTGCCCAAAGTGTCTGTGCATCTAGGGCATTTTCTTGTCCACGAAGTCACCATGCCGCTGGTTGTTGCACCTGGTCAGCCGCAGCAGTACGCGACGGGACAATTTACGAAGCCTGCCGGTTGGTGAGCCAGTTACCAGCTTGCTCGTCGGTAAACCTGCAATCTTTCTCACCCGTTACTGTCTACCCCCAAGGGTTGCTAACGGCAATGGAAAATGAGTTCGATCCCAGTCGCCTGCCCATCACCAATCTCAAACCCCTAACTCCTCTGAGTTAGGAGTCCTTTTCCTGCCAGCCTTGCAAACCCCGGCGGAAAGGTGCGGGTTTGTGCCAGACCCTGCGGACCACGGCGTCAGGTGGGTTTTGGCCGATTTACCTGCTTTACAGGAGCGGTAACAGTTGCCTTCTCGAAGGCAGTCACGGCTGCGCAGTGAGTTACTGTGGAACTGTCGGTCGCGGATGAAGGCAAGCTGCTGTAGGCGACTCACGAGACATTCCGAACCCTACCGGGGCGATCCTGTTCGCGCCAGGCAAGCCGACATGCGCTTGCTCGAAAAGAGTGCTGGAATCGTGCCGCCCTGAAGCTTGGGCGCTGAGTGCTCAATTTGGTCGCGTTGGGGTTCGGAAAGAGCCTCTTCATCCGCTTCGTATTGGGTAGGGCAATGGCCTGTCAGTTGAGTCATCTGCATCAGTGGTCCTGCCACGGATCGTGCACGTCGATATCGGCGTGCGCGAAATCACGGACGTTGCGCGTCACGAGTTTGCAGTCGTATGCACGTGCCGTGGCCGCGATGATCGAATCGAAGGCAGCCATGGATTTGCCTTGTGCCTCGGACAGCACGGTCATTTGTGCCCAGACTTCCGAAGCCTGTTGGTCAAACGCCAGGATTCGGTCTTCAAAGCCGGCTTCCAGCTGTTCCAGCCAAAGGGTCAATTCCGAGCGGCGCATGGATTGGGGCAGTCTGGCGACACCCCGTTTCAACTCCCCCCAGGTCATCGTGCTGATGAACAGTTCGTGGGGTTTGCGCGACTGGAACCACTGGATCACATTAGCCTCTGGCACGCTTTTGATCATCTCGGAGAGCACGCAGGTGTCCAGCAAATACCTCATAGAACGAGGTCCCGGATCGGCTCTCGTGAACGGTCAAACACCAGCGGTTCGCCGCGCGGCGCATTGAGCAGGCAATCCATCAAGTTCGTGGTTTGGCCGCTCAAACGGCGGTAGTCCTTGGCCGCCAAGATGACAACGGCCTCTTCACCGCGTCGGGTGACGAGTTGCGGCCCTTCCTTGAGCGTGAGGTCCACGACCTCGCTGAACCGGCTCTTCGCTTCTTGTAGCTGCCATGTATGCATGATCGCCTCCATAACTAGTCAGACTGGTCATCAGTGTCCATCTGCGCGCCAAATTTGTCAATGGAACCCAAGATGTCTGATCGTCTGAAACCACTGCACTGGGTGGGGTCCTCAAAGAAGGACCTCCATGCCATGCCCAGTATGTGCTGTCGTGGTCAGGAGCGACTGTGAGCAAGCGCATGTGCTGACCATCACGAGATGCGGTGGCCCTGCGTGATTGCGTGATACGAAGCGAATAGATTGCGTCGATTCCCTCGGGCGGACGAACGCTGACGATTTTTTCCCACTTGATTCCGTTATCCCGGTACAACTGGGCCCAGGTTAATTGGCGGATCTTGTTGAGTGTATCCAGTGC
>DAIRDB010000148.1:0-3235 GCA_036796405.1 Gammaproteobacteria bacterium
AAAGCCATTATTTCACCCCGTGTTCTTCGATGAACATAAGCAATTTGGCCTTAGTCAATGTGAACTTGTCGTCCTCCTTGTAGCGTTTCTGGAGGTACGCCACTGTGTCGGACAGCGTTTGTATTGTGGCACAGTGCTCGCATGCGTTGGATTGCGGAGCGGCCTGCGGGATTGCGGCGATGGCCTCTTGAATGAGAGCCTTGATGTAGGCGCGACCGTTCGGGGTCAAGCCGGACATGGACTCAAGTTGCGATGCGCGTGGGGTCGTCATCTTCTACCTCCTTGTGCTTGGCTCAACGGAATGATGTTGCCCTTCTGGGCCTCGGCGGCAATCTGCTCTTCCGGCATGACCGAAGCGCCGCGCATTTTTTCCATGAGCGCCATTTGCTGGGAAGGAGACGGGCCTTGGGCCTGATCTTCCTTGGTGATTTTGAATTGGTCAAGGTCGCTCACGCCCATGGCGCGGATGGCTTCCTCGGCGATCTTGCCCATCTTGTATTCCATCTGGAGGCCGGACTGCCCCATGATCTGGATCATGTTCAGCCACGTCTCAGCGTTGCGGGTTGGCTCGATTGGCAGCGTGCCGTCCACGACGAGGTAGTCAATTTCACCTTGGAGCATGGTGGAGTCGTAGTCAACGTAGCCGTCTTGAACCATGCGGGTGAGTTCGGACGGGGCGTCTTGCTGGTTGAGACGAAGACTGCCCTCGACGTTCAGCGCGTCTTGAATGTTGGCGACCATCATGTTGACCATGGGGCGCACGGTGGTGGCAGACATAACGCGAGCCAAGACGCCAAGGCGTTGGGAGCCGAGTTGCGTCAGGCGCTGGATTTCCGTGGCGGTGCGGATACCGTCGCTGGTCGGCACACCTTGCTGGGCGTCGCTGGCAGCGGAGATGCGCTGCTTCAGGTCGGACATGGCGGCAATGTCGTTCCAGTGACCACGGGTGACATCTGGAATTTCCGCGATGAAGACGCCGTCACCGGGCTTCGCACCCGGCATGGTGCGCACGACGCCCCACGGGTTGCGGTCAATCAGGTCAGGCACGGAAACCTGCGTTGGATCGACGAAGACGAGGTTGTTCAGGGCCGCCTGCACGTTGTCGATTCGGCTGCGCAGCAGCCAAGTCGAGACTTCGTGAAGCGGGAGCAGCAGGTCGTAGAGCGACTGGCTGTAAGTTTTGTGGCTGTCGTAGTACAGGCCGCCAATGGTGGTCGGGAACTGCTGACCGTATGGGTTCAGTTGGAAGCGGATGACGGCGTGCTCATCCAAGACGGCGCAGACGAGCCAGATTTGCTCGATGCTCGGGATGCCAATCTCGTATCCGTTGAGACGAATCCAACATTCATCGAGCGTGCGAGCCGGATCAAGTGTGAACTGGTAGCCGTTGGAGCCTGAGTTGCGGTCGATGGACTGATTGATGTTCAGGCCACGGCCTTCTTCTTTCCAGTAGTTGTGCGCGTCCCACCACGTTGCACGATGGATGGACTTGCGCAGGCCGGGGTACTTGTTGAGCTTGGGGTACAGGCCACTGGAAACCAGCGCATTCGTTGAGACGAAGTCGCTGAAGATGATGTACTGCATGCGATCCCACTCGCCCCAGTTCACACGGGGATCAGGGAAAACCCTACGGGGATCGAAGTTGATGATCTGGTTCGAGTTGGACTTTGCGTCCCAGACGATCTTGGTCGGGGCAAAGCCGTAGCGCAGGCTGTCGAGCAGAAGCTGGGCAATGCGGGCTTCGCCAGCCGTGCGGCGCATCTGCTGGTGCAGCATGCGTTCGAGAATCAGGGAAGCGCGGCGTGACTTGCGGTTCAGACCCTCCAGTTGGAACATGGGATTGCGCCCAGCCAAGGCCGCCATTTGGTAGGTGAGGACGGTGTCGGCGATGGCGCGGGTGTCCGCGATAACGACTTTTTCACGAAATTTTGTGGTATCTGCCGGAACCCACACGTCGTGAGCGCGATCTGCGTCGCGCCAGTGGTCGTAGCGGCGGCGGATGCGATCCCATGACATCTTGGAGCAGGCGCGGATAAAGTCGACCAGCTTGCGCTCTTGCTCGTCCGTGAGCAAATCGGAGATGTCGTTGTAATCCATCAGGGCATTGACGTGCTCTGATAGGTCAACGATCAAATGATCTTCTGATTGTCTGATGTCACGGTAATTCATGGTCTGTTTATCCAACAAGTTGGGGTGGTCTGTCGTCCTTACAGTTCGCCCCACGGTTTCCATTCATGCGCTTTTTGCTTGCCTATATTGTCCACCCAAGGCCCACTGTTTGATTCTGTGAGCGGCTTGAACTGGGAATACAAGGATGCGGCAACGTCGATTGGCGCGTTGATGAGTGCTGTGCCCACGCCGCCCATGCGCGACAAAATATCTAAGCCCATGGACAGGGCGTCAACTTGGTCGTCGTGCTTGCCAGATGGGAAAGACTGGCACTCGTTCATGAAGTCGTCCAGCCATGGGGCGTTTTCTGGGACAAATACGCGACCGCCCTCGATGAGTGGGGTGACGGCGTTGACCCGAGAAACTTTGTCGGTCGAGACTTTGTATGGGATGACCGACAGGCCGGAGGCTGTCTTGAGTTCCTGAATGAGCGATTGGCCCGAGGCTTTGTCTTCAATGTAGAAGCCTCGTAGGCCACGGCCTCGCCAGAGGGTGTTGACCGATATGGCGCGGCGCTTGAGTTCGGGGAAGTCGTACTTGTTGCGGATGACATCGAGCAGGTAGATGTCGCCCGATGCGTCCATGCCAAGGATCATGAGCACCGAGTAGTCGGACTGCTCTGTCTTCTTGAAGGCGGTGTCGGCAACGACGATGACCGTGGTCGGGCGCACTAGCTCTGGGTTGTAGGTTCTCCACCAGCCAGCTTTGATGAGGTTACCGCCAGCGATGTAGGGCGACTGCTGGTAGAGGGAGGCGAACTCGCGCTGATCGAGGCGACGGCGGCGCTGGAGTTCTTCAAGCGGGAAGCGTTCAGGCCACAGTGCCTCTTCTTTAGTTTCGCGATAGTAACGCTTGCCGGGGGCAACCGTTGAGAGTTTTCCGGGTGCGACATAGCGTGGGTCATCCTCCGGTAGTTCTGTGACGGGGCGTTTCTCGCCACCGACTTCTTTGATGGCAGGGAAGTTGATGTGATGCCAGAGGCCGTCTTTCCAGTCCTCGGTTTCCATGAGACGACCAGCGACATCGTCTGGATGCCAGCGCGTAAGGATGACGATCTCTATTGCGG
>DAIRDB010000149.1:0-3227 GCA_036796405.1 Gammaproteobacteria bacterium
TGCTCCCGCAACCGCTGCAGCGCGAGAATCGACGGAAACTCATCGCCATGCACCCCCGCAGTGAGCGTGAGCACCACGCCGTCGTTGGCGCCGTGCACGACCGTGACCGGCACCTGCGTGCCGGCCGCGTCCACCAGAAACGAGGCCTGGCTGCCGGCAGCCACCGTAACGCCAGCCAGCGTGAAGGCGTCGCGCGCCTGCACTGGCAGTGCGCAGCAAACCAGCAGCAGCATCAAGCACCGCATGACAACGATTCCTCCTGGTAAGTGGGGTGGGCCGCCAACGCCTTGCTGTCGAACGGCGGGTTCTTGAACAGCAGCGGGTAGTAGAACTGGCGCATGTCGGCATGGAAGGCACGCACACGGTCTTCGTAGTGCAGCGCGGCGGCAAGATCAGTGCGTGCGAGGCACGTGAGCGCCTTGTTCAGCAACAACGGCGGCGACAGCAGGCCCAGCCACCAGGCGGCCCGCTCTCTCGCGGCGATGCCTTGCCGGTAGCGCGCCGCCAATGGCGCCGCTTGCTCATCACCGACCTGCTGGAACGCGTAGTACCACTTCCACTCGAAGGGCACGTCGATCCTGGCGTAGTCGCGCCATTCGGGATACGCAGCCACGAACGGGTCCATGGTGGCGGACTTCGGCTTGTCCCACGCCCCGTTCACGACCTCGCGCTGCAGCATGAGGATCTCGGCCGGTTCTGGCAGTGGCGTGGCCGAGAGGATGGCGAGGCGGCCCAACAACGGCAGCAACAAGGCCAGCGCGAACCACAGCCCGACCAGACGGCAGGCAATGACTTCGGCGGTGGCGTCACGTTGTGCGAACCACAGCGTCACCGCCGTCCAGAAGGCCACATGCAACAACACGGCAGCGCTGGTGGCCAGCACGTCGAGCAACGCCGTGCCGCTGTACAACGCACCGAGCCAGAACGGCAGCAGCGTGCCCAGCGCCAACAGTGCCGCCAGCACACCCGCCCGCCGGCGCCACAGCGCAGGGCCGGCACTGGCCAGCAGCAGCACGTCGCGACCGGCGCTGCGTTCGGCTGCTTTGATGTCGTGCAGCAGCACGATGACCAGCAGCGGCAGCAGCACGCTCACCAGCAGCGCAAAATCAAATCGGCCCAGCAGCGCCAGCTCGGGGTTGACCGGATCGCGCTCGTAGATCTGCCCTTCCAGCGCCAGCATGCGCACGCGGTGCTGCCAAGGCAGGATGTCGCGCTGGCCCAGCGCTGCAAACGCGAGGCGGGACGGACTGTCGTAGGTGTAATGAAACCCGTAGTAGGCAATGTCGCCCCAGTCGCGATACTGCTGCCACGCCGTGTGCCGCTCCTGTGCGTCCAGCGCCGAGAGGCGTTCGATGGTGGCGCGCTGACCGCTCACCTCCACGAGGCCCAACAGCACCGCACCGGTGGCCAGCAGCGCGGCAAGCGCCAGCAGCACGCGTACGGAAGCACGCGACAGCTGGAAACGGGCTTCGTGCCAGAACAACTGCGCTGCGCTCATTACTGCAGCCTCCGGAGCGCGGCGCGACACAGGGCCAGCATGCCCAACAGCCACGCCCCCAACAGCGCTGTCATCGGCAGCGCGGCGGCGACCCGTTCACCAACGGGTGCCGCGGCAAAGCGGTACTCCGGCAGCAACTGCCAATGCGAGGCAGCCACGCGCGTGCGTTGCTCGGCAACGGCATCAACACTGCGCTTGATGTCGTCGGCGTAGGCGAGTTCTTCAGCGTGCAGCTTGTTGAGCCCCTGCACGAACGTGAAACGCACCTGCTCGGCCTCGCGCAGGAAGCGGTGGTAGTGCAGAAGGTCGGTGCCGGCCAGCGCCATCGACGCGCGCCGCAGCGCCAGCAGCGGCGACAGTACCGCCAGCCGATCGACCAGCGTGGCCTGCGCCACCTCCGCCTGCATGCGTTGCTCGGCATATTCGTTCATGGTGGCTGTGCCCAGCGCCTCCCCTTCCGCAGACACGATGCCGCGGATGTTCATGGGCAGGTCGGCGATGTTCTCCACGGCGTAGGCGTCCAACAGCTGCGCCGTCAGTGCCGCAAAACCGGGGTCGGCCACGTTGTGACCATCAGCCAGCGACTCGTCGGTCAGCAACGCGAGATCGCTGGCCACTTTGCCTGGCACCGGCGCAGCGGTGCGCGCGGTGTCAGAGGCGAGCTTGGGCAGCACCATCACCATGAGCACCCAGCCCAGCAGCAGTGTGGCCAGTGCGGTGGCCGAGCCACGCAGCAACGTCGAGGTGGCCACCGTGGCCAACGCCCACACGGTGAGGTACGCGGCGTAGACGGCCACCAGCGCCAGCACGGTCAGCAGACTGGCGTTTGCCGTCAGCACCAACAGGCCACCGGCCAGCAGCAGCGGCACCAGCAGCAGGCCCGCCACCGAGACCAGCGCCAGGGCCTTGCCGGCCATGAGGCCAATGCCTGAAACGCCCGTGGTCTGCAGCAACAGCAGCGTGCGGCGTTCCCGCTCGCGGCTGATGGCGCCATAGCCCATGATCACCAGCAGCAACGGCGCCAAGGTCTGCAGCACAAAGGCCGGGCTCAGGCTGCCAAAGCGCGACAACGACGCCAGTTCGGTGGCTTCGGCGAACGTGGCGCTGTTCTGGCGATGCCCTTCCAGGAACATCACCACGCCGGCATACGGGTCGATACCCGGGTCGAGCGCCGCCAGTGCCACCGGTGCGCTGAAGGCGTAGTGTCCAAAATGCACCATGCGATGCGGATGCCGGGCGGGCTGATTCACGAAGGTCTCTTCTGCCAGCGCCTGCAGGCGCTCGCGACGACTCGCCTCCGTTTCGCTGTGCACGAAGGCATTGAGCGTGGCGCCAACCAACACCACCGCCATCACCAGCAGCGCCGTGCTGGCCAGCCGTGAACGCCACCAGTAGCGCCACTCGGCGCAGAACACCAGCCATGCAGTGCTCATGCGGCCTCCTGCGTGGTGAAACTCTGCATGACCCGGCGCATATCGAGCGGCTCTCCGGGGCCGGCCTGGAACTCGCCATGCAGCTTGCCCTCGCGTAGCAGCGCCACGCGGTTCGCCACTTGGCAGGCACCGTACAGGTCGTGGGTGACCAGCAGAACGGCGCGGCCACTGTGCGCCAGCGTTTTCAGCAGCCCGTTGAACTCCTCGATGGCGAGCGGGTCGAGCCCGGAGGTGGGTTCGTCGAGCAGCAGCACTGGCGCGTCGCGCAGCAGCGCCAGCGCAATCGCCGTCTTTTG
>DAIRDB010000150.1:0-3224 GCA_036796405.1 Gammaproteobacteria bacterium
CAGCGTTATTAGCGAACCTGGCGTCTCTAGTATTGTTTGTTGGTGTAGTAGGGGTGGCTTCGCCCGCATTCCTGGCTGTGATGCAAACACCTATCCTTTTTGCCGCTGTCGGATTGTTGCTGGTCTTGCTCCCAGGATTGCTCAATGGGGGCATGAGCATTACTACAACTGAAACACCCCGCGCTTTCAAGTTATCCCACGCGATTGCCATGGCCGGTGTCATCACGCTGATGTCTTTTCTTGCCGCTTGGACACAGCATCGATGGGGAGATGTTGGCGTATTGATGGTTGCGCTGTGCGTCGCCTGGGTGGAGGTTCATGCATCTGCCGCCAGCATCACGCAAATGGTGCAGTCGGGTGCCATGACTGCTGATGTGGGTCGTTGGGCATTGCTGGCTGTGCTGGCCTCTAGTGCTATGGCCAAAACGATATTAGCGATAGTCAGCGGCGGTATCCGGTATGGCTTGATCACGGGGCTAGGTTTGCTCGCGATGGTTTTTGGTGCGGCTACAAGCGTATGGATTAACTGAGCAATGTTGGACCTAGTATCAGACGATTTGACAAGGAATTAGAGCATCTTCATTGACGCTATAGACTGCACATAGCCTGTGGTATCCGTCCGCAACTATTACTTTGCCAAGTTCAGGTGCTCGGACAAGCAGTAGAGGTGAATGGGCTGCTGCCGGTTCCAAAGACACTTTGTTAAGGTGTTAAATGGAACCGGAGGTGGTTTATGGAAACGAGACGGAAATTCAGCCGAGAGTTCAAGCTCGAGGCGGTAAAGATGGTCCAGGACCGGGGTGTTGCTTTAAAGCAGGCGGCACGGGACCTGGATCTCAATGAGAGCATGCTCAGGCGCTGGATCCGGGAGTTCAGCGAGGATCCGCAAGACGCGTTTCCTGGGCTGGGCCAAATGAAGCCCGAGCAAGCTGAGATTGCCCGGCTACAACGGGAAGTGGCTAAGCTCAAGATGGAGCGAGATATCCTAAAAAAAGCCGCAGCGTACTTCGCGAAGGAATCGATGTGAAATTTGATTTCGTTGCGAAACACCGAGGTGCGTGGCCCGTGGAGTCTTTGTGTGAGGCGCTCGGTGTGTCTCGAGGCGGTTTCTATGCCTGGCTCAGCAGGCCCAGGAGCGCGCGGAATTTGGCTGATGAAGTGTTGGGCGCCAAGGTATTCCAAAGCTTTGTGGCCAGTGACAGGACCTACGGGGCAAGGCGTGTGTGGCACGATGTGCTGGAGCTGGGGTATCGATGTGGCTTGCATCGCGTTGAACGACTCATGCGCGCTCAGGCTCTCAAGGCCAGGCCTCGAAAGCGAGGATTACCGGTGGATCGAGGGCAACGTAGCGTCATCGCGGACAACGTGCTGGATCGACAATTCGAAGCCGACGCTCCCAACCAGAAATGGGTGGCAGACTTCACCTACATCTGGACAGCAGAGGGCTGGTTGTACGTTGCTGTCGTCTTGGACCTGTACTCCCGACGTATCGTGGGCTGGTCTATGCAGTCGAGCATGACATCGCAGTTGGTGGCCGATGCCCTGATGATGGCTGTGTGGCGCAGGGGCAAACCGCAAGAGCTGATGCACCATTCCGATCAAGGCAGCCAGTACACCAGTGAGCACTTCCAAAAGCTGCTGGCCGAGCAAGGTATCACTTGCAGCATGAGTCGAGCTGGGGAGGTGTGGGATAACTCGGCCATGGAGAGCTTCTTCTCGACACTGAAAATGGAGCGCGTGCACCGTAAGGTCTACAGATCTCGGTCCCAGGCACGGGCAGATGTATTTGACTTCATTGAGGTCTTCTACAACCCCAAACGTCGGCACTCGACGCTCGGGTATGTGAGTCCTGTACAGTTCGAACAAGCGTTATTCGCTTAGGTGGGTGTCATGGAAACCGGCAGCAGCCCAGAAAGTGCCACCCCTTTAAGAATTTTTTTTCGGTCTCTCTCTACATGCGAGTTACTGACACCCAGCAAAGAAAGTCCTGAAGCTCTAAAATATCCTTGGCTTTGAAATGCGAGACTTTGGACTTGCGAAGACTTGAGACTATTTTTGAAACCTTCTTTGGTCCAAATGTCAGGTTTAAGTAACTGGCGGCCGCGGGATAGTCATGTTCCTCCGGCAGATTCAGCCATTGTGGCTCAGTAATTTTTTTGGCCATGGCGGTTAGCCTTTTGGTTCTGCCTGTGCATGAAGTTCTTTTGCCTGCATCGCAATGTCAAAGATCTTGGCTTTACCCATGTAGTAACGGTCAACACGCCAATCCTTGAGCACATTCATTGCCAAATCAAAATGCTTGAGATCCAATGCATACAAACTGGTTACATCGAAGTGGCTGTCGGATTCAAGTGAGGAGACAAGCGAGGCAAACACCTGAGCTCCTTGAGAGAGCGGATCGGCTTCAATCATGAGCCGAGCTTTTTTTATGCTGCGCATTCAAGCCCCTGCCAAAAACATGTAGGAAGAACTTTGTATCAGAGGGAAAGGTACAGGTCAACACCTTGACGGAAGGTATTTCAAGTAGTTGTCACATTCGTTTAGTAACCTAAATCATTCTGAAATACAAAGGTTCAATATGTTCATCCGAACAACAAAGTTTCGCGCAATTTTCCTGCTGGCAAGTTCGCTCACGGCAATCTTTGGCGCATCAGTTGGGTGGTCGCAGACTGAGTACCAAGCAACGCTGGAAGGACATGCAGTTTTACCAGCCAAAACGATGATCGCAGCACCAACAGATGCGCCTTCCGATTTGCGTGTGAGCGGTAAGTTCACTTCAGGTCGGCGCAACGCTGTGTTGGGTAGCTTAGAGGGGGAGTCAGCTGGTCGTCCAACGGGTGTATTCCTTCCATTCGACGGTCAACCTATTCAGGGACACTCTGGTATCAAGCGTATGAAGGATGGAAGCTATTGGCTTCTAACCGACAACGGTGCAGGATCAAAAGCAAATTCACCTGATTTCATGTTGTACCTCAACCAATACACGGTTGACTTCAAATCAGGACAATTCAAACGTTTGAAGACGATTTTTCTCCACGACCCTGACAAGAAGGTTCCCTTTAGGATTGTTCACGAGGGTACCACCAAGCGCTATCTGACGGGCTCAGACTTCGATACGGAAAGTTTCCAGTTTGCGGGTGGGGCGCTATGGATTGGAGACGAGTTCGGCCCTTACATCATCAAAGCTGATTTGAACGGAAAAGTTTTGGCAGTGTTTGAAACCT
>DAIRDB010000151.1:0-1573 GCA_036796405.1 Gammaproteobacteria bacterium
GAGTGAACCAGAAGCCATCCACGTAGGTGATTTCGCCTTGCTCGTAGTAGGCATCAGAGATGGCTCGCGTAAACAAAAGTCCCGCTACAAAAAAAGAAGACGTGATGGCGATTCCCAGTTGCCAGCGCCCTGGCGCCTCGTTGGAAAAAGTCGAGCAGAAATTGAAAAGACCGGTACCAAACAAAAGGATGGCTACCAATTGCACGCGGGCTATCAACGACACATGAGTCGAGAGTACCTGCTCCTCGATCAGATACACACAGAGGTTCCAGACGGCAAGAGCGGTCAGTGCCAGCCCAAGCTGCGCGATCTGAAACGTTCGTCGACTGGCAAACAGGAGACCAGTCAGCAGAATCAGCACGGCACAGCTGATCAAATAGATGAGGCTTGGCGTCCAGAGCATCATGGTTTACCTGCGATGTGTCCTTTTTTGATCGGGGGTCGCACGCAGCAATAGCGGCGCACTCAGCTGACAGTCGAGCCCACCAGTGCTCAGTTGCAGAGATAGCGCTTGATGTTGCTGATGATCTCTTGCTGCGACTTCCGCTTCTGCGCTTCATCTATCGAGCTGTATAAGAGATTCAACGCATATTTCACGTTTCCTTTCATTAGAAGGAGATCATCGACCATGAAGAGCTGCAGCGGGATGAATCCGACACCCAGACCCCACTTGAAAACCCGACTGGTGATCTTGGTGCGCAGAAAGGCCATATTGCAGTCCATGCACTTTGCACGCTCGAAGATGGGTATGTTGAGGTAGGGTGCCTTGTCCTGACGGTACTGCTTCAGAACGCCAAGCTCTCGCATGGAGATAAGGCGGCTCTGTCTGCCTACGCTTGCCAGCCAGTACTTGGCCACGTTCACACTTTCATGACGCTTGAAGTTGGATGAGGAAAACGGTGCGCTATCCTCGGTCAACGAGTCTGTTTCCATCACAAAGGCCCAGCAGAAGCCCACCACCTCTTCCTCACGGAACAGCAATGAAATTATGGGGGTGTACCCAGGTGGTGCGGTGATGCATTTGTTCACCTCTGCCATCGCGGTTTCGAATGTCCAGTCCTCTCCCCAGCTTTCGTTGAAGACCTCCGCGTAACAACGCGCGAGACTGTTGAGAGTACTGCGGGGAATGCGCCGGAGTTGTTCGCCACTCCAGCACTGCACCGCAAATTCCTCGCCACAGGCTCTTTGCAGGTTCTCGTTCAGCCGCGCCAGTACACTGAAGTCATTGGAGGCTTCGAGACCCACGGACTGCAGCAGATTATTCACCTGTGCAGGGTGGAAGCGGGACTGAATATTCAGGGCGGAGTTGCCATGAAAATGCGACATAAATTTCTCCTTTGATCGAGAGGCGATTCACTGGGCGATCTGGGCTGGCTCTTTGTGGATTGGATCAAGCACGCTACAACACCAGTCAGTTGCGAGAACGCGGCGCGACGGGTGCCAATTCCAGAGCAGTGCAGTTTTCTTCCGCATTCTACAAGGTTTTTCAAAAAGCAATCGAAATTGTCTTGCCAACATCGAGCAAACGTGCTTTTCGAAAAAGTGATATCAGAGTGATGTCACGCAGGACATG
>DAIRDB010000151.1:1583-3206 GCA_036796405.1 Gammaproteobacteria bacterium
CAGGGCATGTGGCGCTGGGAGTGATCGCCAGATCAGGGGTCGAGGCGCTGCCAGTCGGAGGCGTTTTAGGACCAGGCGCTTGCAGTGAAAGGTCGCAGTCAGGCAGCTAGAAGCGCCGCGAAAGGAATACTCCGTAGGACCGGGGTTCTCCAAAAAATTCGCTGTAGCTGTTGAGTCCATCACCCTTGATGCGGGTGCGGTAAACCTTGTTGGTGAGATTGCGAGACCAGAGCTGCAAGGACCAGCCAGACTGACGGGGAGTCAGTGTGACCGATGCGGCGAGTGTCGCAAAACCGGGCAACTGGTTGATCGCTGCGTCCGGCAGCGAATTTTGACGTCCTGCCAATGCTGCTGTGTACTGGTAGCTAGCGACCCAGCGCAATTCGTGACCTCCTGACAGTACAAGCACGCGACTGAGATCAATGTTGCCATCCCAGCGGGGTGCATAGGGTCGCTGGCCTTCAGGAGCGACTGCCACTCCCAGCAAATTGCGTGTACGCCTAAGGCTTGGCACGAAGCGAGCATCCAGCCAGCCGAGCTCGATGCCCGCACTCCATCCGGAAGCGCCCTGCCAGCGCAACTGCAACTCTGCACCGTCATGACGGGCATCGGCGAGATTGGCAAGCTGATCGACACCAGTTCCGGTCAGTGGATTGATTTCGCGGATGAAGCCCTGCACATCCTGATAGTCATAGGTGAAGAGGGCAGCTTCAAGATTCAGTCCAAGTGCGGGCCATTGACGGCGTATGCCGAGTTCCTTGGCAACCAGTACTTCCTCCCCGTAGGGCTGTATTTCGCTGGGACGGAACGGGAAGCCCCCAAAGAAACCGCCACTTTTGAAGGCCCGCGAAAGAGCCGCGTAAACCAGTGTCTGCGGGTCTGGCTGGAAGCTGGCAGTGATTCCGCCGGTCAGATGCTCGCCCAGCTCATAGTCAGCATTGAGATCCCGCACGATATAAGCTGGTGGCGTCGCAACACGAAAAAACGAGCCATCACGATACTGTTTCTCCTCGCGGGTGTAGCGCCAGTTGGCGTCGATTTTCCAGCGATCGCCGATTTGTCGATAAATGCTGCCATAGAGGGCTTGGGCGCTGGTGTTTTGCCGGTACGCCAATTTGCCCTGCCCCAGACCCACCAGCGTATTGTCACGCAGGTTGAAGTCCCTGCGTTCATCGAAGCGTTCCTCGCTGAAAACCGTGCCAAGCATCCAGCCTGATCGGCCGTCCCGCGGAGAGAAAACCTGCAACTCCTGACTGAAGACCTGAATGTCACTGGAGGACAGTCGATGCCCGAATTCACCGGGTGCTGCATCGAGGTCGAGGGCGACACCGTAGTCGTAAATATCGACTGCAGTAAGCGAAACGACGTCGAAACTGCTGCCCGCAAGACGCAGCTCAACCAGCGAGCTTGCATAGTCGGTTTGCTGGGTGTTGAGCGTGCTGGCCGCCGAGTATGGCAGCGCAGAAACGGCCGATAGCGGTCCGGTCGAACAGACCGATAGACCGAGCGAGTGGTATATCGGAATCATCGCGCCCTCCCTGCAATTTGAGGGCAAGACTCCAGCGTGAGTCTGGCTGCCAGACCAGCCAGGAGCGGACGTCGAGACGGTCCCTCTCACCGTGC
>DAIRDB010000152.1:0-3184 GCA_036796405.1 Gammaproteobacteria bacterium
GGGTGCAATTTCCCCGACTGCCGCCACCCGCGCCCATGGCCAAGCCCACAACGGCTGCTCCTGTTGCCACACCCAGCCCTGCGCCAGACCCCGCCACTGTGCCCCCCCTAGGGTCGACCTGCGGGTGAACCGGTCGACCCACCGGAACTGAAGGTGGAGTTTTCGATGGCGCGCCGGAAGAAGTCTTCCTGACTTTGCCGCCGATTCAGTTCACGTTGGTCGATCACCGCCCACTCGGCAGGGGTATGGCACACACTGCGGCGCATCTTGCTGCCAGAGACGGTGGCCACCGAGCGGCACTCGCGCTCTGCAGGAACTGTGGCCTCGGTAGCCGCCGGCTGAGCAGCTTCGGCCGCTGCCGCGGCAGTACCCGCCGCTGCGGTGCTTGCAGCAACGTCGGTCGGCGTCGCAGAGCGGTCGCTGGCACAGCTCGCCAGCCCCACCAGCAATAGCGCCAGCAGGACCTTGGTCGAGCGCTGGTGGTTCAAGTAGTGCTGCGGCATGGGGTCTCCTCCCTCGTCTTGCGGTTTGTCCTGAAGGCGCCTGGCTCAGCCACGCTCAAGCAAGGCACGCAGTTCGATGATCGTGGCATTGGCGCGCGACAGATAGTTGGCCAGAACCAGGGAATGGTTGGCAAACAGGCCAAACGAGGACCCGTTCAACACGACGGGGCTGCCGAGTGGCGCTTGTGCCTCCTCCAGTTCGCGGATGACCTGCTGCAGGTTCACTCGGGCGTTCTTGTCGTCCAGCACGGCAGCGAAGTCATGTTCGATGGCATGCAGGAACAGTGTGAGAGCGAAAGCAGCTCCTCGGGCTTCATAGAACACGTCATCGATTTCCAGCCATGGCGTCTGCACTTCGGTTTCTGGCTCCAGCGGCAGGTTCTGCTCGGCACTGGCGTCGCGACCAAGGTCGGTGTTCACCCGCACCTGCCCCACACTGGCCGACAGGCGCTGCGACAAACTGCCAAGTCGCGTTTCAACCGCCCCGAGATAGTCCGCGAGATTGTCGGCACGGGCGTAGAACTGGGCGTCCTGGGTATCGGCATCCTGCAGGCGGCTGCGGTAGCGCTTGAGGGTTTCGACAGCCTCCGCATAAGCGCGCTCGGAAGAGGGGAACAGCCAGCTGTCATTGGTCACCGACAGCTGCGGCTCTGCTTCGGACAGATCGCCGTCTTCCATCGACTGCGTCAGGGAGCGTGAAAAGCCGTTGCGCAGCGAGCGGGCCAGGTCCCGGCTTTGCACCAGCGCCCCGAATTCCCAGCTGGGCATGTTGTCCATGAGCGACCCTGGCGGCAGCAGATCGTTCGACAGGTACCCGCCACGCTTGTAGAGCAGGTGCTCCACCACCTGGATAAGGGCATCGGTGGTCAGCGTTCCGACGACGACCCGTTCCCCGCGGGCTTCGGCGGCGGCATTGGTTGCAGCCACGCTGTCGTACACGGGAATTTCCTTGTCCCACCACCACATGGTCACCAGCAACAGCAGCAGCAGGCCCAGCAGAGCTGGCAGCAGTAGGTGCCGCAGGAGGCGGACTACCAGCGGGGAGGAGGCTCTGGTGACTGGACCGGGAGCAGAGGCGGGCATGACGTACCTCGACGGAAAGCGGGACGGTGCCGAAGATTCTACTGTAGTCGGCAGGCATTGACGCCCCTGCCGGCACCGCAGTCGCAGCGACGCAGGGAGTCCAGCCTTCAAGATCATGGCGCGGACAAAAATACATCGACTAATTCGACGTTTTTTTCTGGTAAAAACGATTCGTGCTCACCGGCATACCCCGTCGAAATCACGTATCTTACTGAGGTGGCGGACAGAATTCGTTTCCAAGCCATGAAATTTCAACATTCGTCATTATCGATACGTCGGTAGCGTAACGGCTCCGATGTTTCCGGGGGAGGAACTTACTGCATGTCGAACCTGCAAAATTTGCGCAAGGACATTCCAGCATCCATCGTGGTGTTCCTGGTCGCAGTGCCGCTGTGCCTCGGCATTGCATTGGCTTCCGGCGCGCCACTCTTCTCCGGCCTGATCGCCGGCATCGTCGGCGGCATCGTCGTCGGCTGGATCAGCGGCTCCCACACCAGCGTGAGCGGCCCGGCAGCCGGACTGTCGGCGGTGGTGCTGGCCGAGATCACCACGCTCGGCGCCTTCGACCTCTTCCTCACGGCCGTGGTGCTGGCCGGCGTGATCCAATTGGTTTTGGGCGTACTCAAGGCAGGCTTCATCTCGGACTACGTGCCTACCAACGTCGTCAAGGGACTGTTGGCGGCGATCGGCCTGATCCTCATCCTCAAGCAACTGCCACACGCCTTGGGTGTGGACGCCGATGCCTTCGGAGAATTTTCCTTCAATCAGGCAGATGGGGAGAACACCTTCACGGAGATCGCGGCAGCCTTCACCAACTTTGCACCCGCGGCCGTGGTCATCTCGGTGCTGTCGCTCGGCGTGCTGGTGTTCTGGGACAAGTCTGCCAAGCTGCGCCGGCTGCCGCTGCCGTCTGCGCTGGTGGTGGTGATTCTGGGCATCGTGCTCAATGAGTTCCTGTTCTCGGATGCCAGCGGCCTGCACCTGGCCGCCAGTCACCTCGTGAACATTCCGGTATCCGACGCCGGCGGTGTGGCCGGCTTTTTTCAAAACCTCAGCTTCCCCGACTTCAGCGGCCTCGGTTCCCAGGCGGTCTACATGGCCGCTGTCACGATCGCGATCGTTGCCACCGTCGAATCCCTCGTGAACATCGAGGCCGTCGACAAGCTCGATTCCCTGAAGCGTCATACCCCCCCGAACCGCGAACTGCTCGCCCAGGGCACCGGCAACATCATTTCCGGCCTGCTGGGTGGTTTGCCGGTCACGTCGGTGATCGTGCGCAGTTCGGCCAATATCAACGCCGGGGCTGTCAGCAAACAGTCCGCCATCATCCATGGTTTCCTGCTGCTGGCCTTCGTGATGGCGGCGCCGCGCCTGCTGAACCTGATTCCCCTGGCCTCGCTGGCCGCCATCCTGCTGGTGACCGGTTACAAACTGGCCAGCATCAAGCTGTTCAAGGATTTTTACGCCAAGGGCATGAACCAGTTCATTCCCTTCGTCACCACGCTGGTTGCCATCGTCTTCACCGACCTGCTGATCGGTACGCTGCTCGGCCTCGTCTGCTCGGTGTTCTTCCTGCTCAAGGCGAACCATGCCAACTC
>DAIRDB010000153.1:0-741 GCA_036796405.1 Gammaproteobacteria bacterium
GATTGTATTGTGACGTTTGCGCATCGCTAAGTTCATTGCGTTTTTTCACCGGTATGTGATGCTGGCGGCCCACTAAACGGGGCTGTGAGGGAGGTGTTTGGTGTACTTGCGCTTGTGCGTACTGCGCGCATGTGTTGCTACGCGTTCGCCACGGTACAGGATTTCAACTGCCTTTTGCGTGGCGCGCACCTCCAGCGTCTGCGAGATCAACGCATGCGGAACGCTGTAATAGTGCTCGTCAAACTCAACATGGGAGTCGATGTGTACCTTCACCGTCTTATAGGTTGCCATCTCCCAGGCCTGCGTGGGAAGTGGTCTCAGCGCTGGCGCGTCAATCTCGGCAAAGACACTGGCACGACTGCCCGGCAGCTTCTGAAACGCCTTGGCATTGAGCCGCTCCAGCAGTGGCACGATCGCCTCGTTCACCTCATCGACCGTGTCAAACTTGTGATGGCGCAGACGCATCAGAATCCAGCGCTCCACCACCTGCACGGCTGACTCCGCTTTGGCCTTGTCCTGGGGGCGCCGAGGCCTTGCCGGAAGCACCGTCGTACCGTAGTGATTGGCAAAGTCCAGCATCAGCGTCATGCCCTTGCGCCTAAGTTCCTGATGAATCCGGGCGTAGTCGGGGGCTAGAAAGCCGCTGGAGCGTTTGACAGACCCGAACAATCGGTGGTGAAGGTCCGTTTCGCTCAAGGGTTGGATTTGGGGCCAGTACAGGCCCGCATCGCTGGCGAGTTT
>DAIRDB010000153.1:751-3142 GCA_036796405.1 Gammaproteobacteria bacterium
TTCGAGCTTGAGACGCAGAACATCTTTGATCTGACGCATAGTGATCCTTCGGGTATCGGGCATGTCCAATCCAGCAAAAGCTGGTGAGACTAGCCCGCATTGGGTTGGGATAAATATGCGCAGCTCCTCACGCTGCTTGTCGATCCGAGTAGCCCCATGGCATTGGCTGACATCGACGCCGTGCCAGTCACCTCCAGGATCCCCAGAGGGCGGTCACGATCCGCCGGAATCAGCGGTCACGATAAACCAGAATGCCCGGTCACGATCGCCCGGAACGAGCGGTCACGATCCACCAGAATCGCCGGTCACGACAAACCAGAATGCCTGGTCACGATCGACCGGAATACCCAATATTCTGCAGCGCGACTTCTGCGCGACCGCGCCAAACCAGAAGTGGGCTACCGATGTCACTGAGTTCAATGTGAATGGTCAGAAGCTCTACTTGTCGGCCTGCATGGACCTCTACAACGGCGAGATCGTCGCGCACCGTATGGCACGGCGTCCTGTCTTTGAGCTGGTTTCAAGCACGCTGCAGGTAGCCCTTTCCCGGACTAGATGCACTGCTGAACTCATTGTGCATTCTGACCAGGGCTGGCACTACAAGATGCAGCCCTACCGTGCAATGCTCGCGCGACGTGGAGTCAAGCAAAGTATGAGCCGTAAGGGCAATTGCTTTGACAACGCGGTGATTGAGAGCTTCTTCGGTACCCTCAAGGCCGAGTATTTCCATCTTGCAGCGCCCAACAGCCTTGATGCGCTGGAAGCCGGCGTGCATGATTACATTAGCTATTACAACCACGGACGCATAAAGCTCGGGTTGCAAGGGCTCAGCCCTGTGGAATACCGGTTAAGAAGCACCGCCCGATCGGCGGAACCATAACCGTCCAACTTCTGGGGGTCAGTTCAGTCCCGGGGCGATTCAGCATGTACTTTCCGGGCTTGCCAGACTTTCCGCAGTACGAATTGGCCAAGCGCCAGATGAGCCAGTTTGGCGGCATGGCGACGTTCGAGTTGCGCGGCGGCATGGCCGCGGGCATCCGCTTCATGGACTCGCTGCAACTTGTCACCCGTGCGGTGAGCATGGGTGATGCCGAAACCCTGGCGCAGCACCCGGCCAGCATGATCCACGCCACCTACAGGCCTGAGGAACGCGCCGCGCACGGTATCAGTGAGGGGCTGGTCCGTGTGTCGGTCGGGCTGGAAGACTCGCAGGACATCCTGGCCGACATCGCGCTGGCGTTGGATCAGGCTTGAGGCGAGGCGAAGAATACGCCTGCATAACGACGCCCCACCGCTGGGTTGAAATTCTCTGCCATAACCCGACTCTTTGATTCCTCATGCTAGCCTTTAAATCACAGTATGGCATGCCTTTTAACAACGTCATGAGTCAGTCGGATATGCACTTCCAACGCTAAGGCCGCACGTGCGTCCTGTCGATCAATGGCTGCACGAAAGATATCTTCGTGTTCTTTGTGAACATCGCGCCCGCTGGTGTGGGCCGCGGTCAGGCGCAAATTGACGTTCCGGTACCGCTCGGAGTGACGGAAAAGGATAGAAAGAAGGTACTTCGTCCAGGTTGAACTGCAAGCCGCAATCAATGCATTATGAAAGGTCTTGTTGAGATGCTCCCAGTCGTCCGATGTGGACCCTTCCAGGTTCAACTCAGTCCTGGTCAAAAGTTCGTAGCTCTGTATCAGCGCGGCTTCCCATTGCTTATCGCCGTGGCGAATCGACTGTCGCAGCGCCTCGGTTTCCAGCATGACTCGGGTGTTGGTCACGTCTTCCAAATCTGCTAGCGAGATCAGTGCCACACGAAATCCGCGTTGACCTTCTGATGTTACTAAGGCATCTGAGAGTAGCAACGACAAGGCCTCGCGCAGGGTACCGGCGCCTACCTCGTATTGGTCTTTCAAGTGTTCCACGCGCAGGCGCTCGCCGGGTGCGAGCTTGCCGCAAATCACGTCATGGCGCAACGCCAGATAGGCACGTTCGATCAAGGTGCGCGGTGTCGACTTGGGGTTGTCAGTTGGCTTAGCCGTCATTTTGTTAAAAGTATTACGATGAAGCATCGGACTGGGTGTCGGACTTCGGCACGCTCGCGCCAGCCAGTTCGGCATCGCGCCGTTTTTGTCGGTAGGCCAGTTGTGGCCGTGTCAGGCCCAACAGGCGCGCCGCCTCCGACAGGTTGCCACGTGCGCGGGATACCGCATGGTCAAGCACGAGCGCCTCTATTTCCTCCAGCGAGTAGCCGCTGTCCAAAATCCGAGAACTCAGGCTCTTTGCCTGTTCATTGGGCTGCATAGCCAACTGTCCATGTCTGTTAAGTCCTATTGGTGCTAAATCGGGCATGTTGGAGAAAATGTGTTCAACCTCGATCATGCCGCCTTGAGC
>DAIRDB010000154.1:0-3122 GCA_036796405.1 Gammaproteobacteria bacterium
CACTTGGCACCCGCCATGTCCACAGCCCTTGGGGGCTCTAATCCCATGTCTAACGAAACCGCAGAATCAGCTCCTTCACAGCCCGCCGAGGCGGCCCAAACCCCCGAGGCAAAAGGTGATGCACCGAAGAAAGGTAACTTGAGTGTCGCGCAAGCCGCGCAACGTCTCCTCAACATGGAGGCGGAAAACGCGAAGGCCCAACGACAGGTTGAACAAGCTACCCCCGCGCCGGACCAAGCGCAGTCCGATTCAACCAACCCAGATGAGGCTACCGCCGAATCTGCCGAGCCCAGCCAGCAGGCGGAAACGCCCGAAGGCGAGGCCGACGTTCCTTCCCAAGACATTACACCCGAGCTTCAGAAGAAGATCGACAAGCGTATCGGCAAGGAGGTTGCCAAGCGCAAAGCTCTGGAAGCCCAGTTGGCGGAGATGCAGGCGCAGTTGGCCCAAAAGGCCGACCAACCCGAGCAAGCCGCCCAACCTGCACCCGCCCAGCCGTTGCCCAGCAACGTACCATTGGCGCAGATTGAGGACTTCCAGTCGCTTCAGACCTTGAGAGATCAAGCGAAGGAGGCAAAACGCTTTGCCCAAGAGCAACTCGACCGGGATGACTTTGAACCTGTCCGCGTGGGTGACACCGTGCTGGGCAAGTCAGAGCTCAAGGCGATCCTCCGCAACGCGGAGAAGACCCTTGATGACGACATCCCTGCCCGAGCGCAGTTCCTGACGCAGAAGCAGGAGGCGCAGAAGGTTGCCCATCAGTTATTCCCATACCTGAAGGACAAGCAGGCGCCCGAGTACGTCCTCGCCCAGCAAGCACTCTCGCAGATGCCCTGGATGCGGAACCTGCCCAATGCGGACTGGATCATTGGTGTCCAGATCGAGGGTCTAAAAGCCCTTGAGGCCAAGCAAAAGGCGAAGCCAGAAGCCAAGCCCAAGCAAGCCATGAGCACCAAACCTCCCGCGAGTCAGGCAGTCGTATCTTCAGCCGGCGGCGATGTTCGCACGCCAAGTGCGGCCAAAGCAGCCAACCAGATTGAAGCTATGCGGATGCAGTTGTCCAAGAAAGGCGGCGTCACGGCAAATGAAGCAGCAGCGTTTCTTCTGGCCCGTGAAAAAGCTAAACTCAACCGATAACATTCGTTAGTCATGGCCCTATCAACCACTTACAACGTAGCGGGAGATCGTGAAGATCTTACCGACTTCCTCACCATCCTCGCCCCCGAGGATACTCCGAAGATCTCGACCTTCGCCAAGACCAAGCGCATGACCAATGCGTATCAGGAGTGGCAGGTTGACACCTTGAGCCCCGTCTCGTTTGGCGGCGTGCTCGAAGGTCAGGACGTCCTGGCCTTCTCCAACCAAGCCGTTAATCGCGCTCGTCTGGGCAATTACGTCCAGCAGTTCCGCGAGCAATGGATGGTCTCCCGCCTCCAAGAGGCTTCCGACGTCGCTGGCGTGTCCAGCGAGGTTGCGAACGCCAAGATGAAGGCGATGCGCGAGATCAAGCGCGACATCGAGGCCTGCATTGGCTCCGACAATGACCGCCAGCAGGAAGCCCCGCCGGCTCCCTACAAGCTGCGCGCTCTGGGCAAGTGGATCAGCACGACGCCGGGTTCCGACGTTCCTGCCGCTTTCCGCACGCCCTCCGCGAACATCGACACGACCGCCACTGGTTCGCTGTCCGAGTCCGCCTTCAACGACGTCTTCCAGTCCATCTTCCAGCAAGTTGGCGGTCGCCGTTCCTACACCCTGTTCGCTGGTCCGTCGCTTAAGCGTGCGATCTCCAAGTTCCAGCGTTCCGAGGGAGCTTCCGGCACCACGAAGACCTATCAGGTCACGCAGGATGCATCGGAGCACCAGATCGACCTCGACGTCACGATGTACGTCGGCGACTTCCACACCGTGACCATCGTGCCGGACCTGTTCAACGGCATCCTTGATGGCGCGGACCCCTCGACGACCACCAGCGCCCAGAAGGCCCGTGGTTACGTCATCGATCCCGAGCTGGTTGGCATCGGCTACATGCTCGGTATTGAGTCCAACGAGCTGCCGGACCTCGGCGGCGGTCGCCGTGGATTCATCCTCGCGGCCCTCACCCTGATGGTGAAGAACCCGCTCGGCCTCGGCAAGTTCGCCGCGTCCAGCTAATAGCCAACCACCTAAATAGGAGGAAACTACCATGGCTGATACTGCTGTTACCATCGCCCGCGCCCGTACCTCGCAGCTCTCGCTGCAAGAGCAGGCGCGTGGCTTCTCGCACAAGTTCACGGTCAAGTCGTCCGACGTTGCCTACGGTTCCGGTTCTACCGACACCGTCACGGTCACGCTGGGCGCCCTTCCGTCGAAGTATGTGCTCAACAATGCTCTGGTGAACATCACGACTGCCTTTGCCGGCACGACCGCGATGACCATCCAGGTTGGCACCACGACCACGACCAACAGCCTCGTCACCGCGCAATCGGTGCTGACCGCTGGTGTTCTGGCCGGCGTCCCGACGACCGCTACCATTCGCACCGCTACGGCGACTGCGAACTTGGTTGCGATCTTCACGAACGCCACCGGTGGCAGCCCGTCCGCCCTCACGGCTGGCGAACTGGACATCTACCTGAACATCGTCGATCTGTCCGATCCGACGAAGCTCGGATAACCGAGATACTACTGGGGGCATCCCGAAAGGGCTCTGCCCCCTCCCTCTTTTATGGTGAGCGACAGCGGCATAGTCACTCAAGTACCCAAGGAGTTCGTCCGCAAGTGGTGGGGCGAGATCGTGAACGGTCTCCCAGACGAGAAGGCCAAGGTCCATGAAGACCAGGCCCGTCTGGCCGCCAAGATGCGCGAACAGGGTTCCACCCGCATGGACGGGTTGGGTCAGATGGCCGCTCGCATCAACAGTCGCCTGTTTTTCCGGCTACAGGCGCAACACGGCAATAACGTGCATGAGTGGATGCCGGAGTACCTGAAGGATAACCCTCACCTTTGCGCGACGGGTTATCGCCCAAAGGTTAATCCCGCCCGGCATGGCCTGACGGGAGGCTGGATGGGCAAGCAAAAGGACACTTGAGGACGACTCCGTACAGCACGGCTTTAACCCAACTTTGCGGGCTTATTGGAGTCCCGAC
>DAIRDB010000155.1:0-3118 GCA_036796405.1 Gammaproteobacteria bacterium
CGGGGCGGTGACCCTAGACTCAGGGCTCAAAAGCCTGCGCGTCTACAGCACCACACCCGAGACGCCGCCGCAGGAGGTTCTGCCACCGCCCGGGCCGTGCAGGTACCGGTGTCGCCGGGATCTGGCCCATTGGCTGGCCGGGGAACTGGCCGGTGACACGCCCACCATCGTGGGCATCGACCACGCGCTGTCGTTTCCACTTCGGTACTTCGAGGTCCACCAGCTTGCGCCGGACTGGATGGCCTTTCTGGAAGACTTCCATCGGCACTGGCCGACCGATGCGCCGCACACCTGCGTGGACTTCATCCTCAACGGGGCCAGAGGCCAAGACGCAGAGCGCATGGGCAGCCCGCGCTGGATGCGGCCGACGGACGAGCGCTGCAAGGCGGCGCGGTCGGTGTTTCAGTTCGAGGGGCAGGGGAAGGTTGGCGCTGCGACGCACGCCGGGTTGCCGTGGATCCTGTACCTAAAGCGCCAGTTGGGCGATCGGCTTCATGTCTGGCCGTTTGACGGCTGGAGCATCCCAGCTGGCAGATCGGCACTGGTGGAGGTGCGGCCGGCGATGTGGCGCGACCCGGAGCCGATGGCAATTTCGGTCAACGTACTGGCTACTACTGTCGGTGCGCTTTCTTGGAACTTCGGCAACGCCATTTCCCAGGCCACGCGCACCGCGTCCGGCCCGGCCAGGTTCTGATCGATCAGGTACTCCGCGAAGACCTCATCCAGTGTTTCATCGGTGAGCTCGACCGTCACCACCAGTTTGCTGAGAAGGAAATGCTGCCAGCCCGGGAGCGTCTTGCCCCAGGCGGACAGCACGTCGAAGATGTTGAACGCCGGTTGCGCCATGGCACTTATCCTAGCCGTTTCGCAAGCGCTTCGGCCTGTTCGGCGAATTTCTTGGGATTCTTTAGTTCCAGCTGTCCGAGGTTGTGGAGCTTCCAGCGGATGCCCGGTAACTGGTCAAGATGGGCAATACCGAGCAAGGACCATTCGGGCTTGTTGGCCACGAGCGAGCGGAGGAAGCGGCGCTCCTGCGCGTTCAGGCCGCTTTGGAGTTCTTGCACCATGCGTTCCCGCGTCGTCAGCAGGGCCGCCAGTTCCACGGGTTCCGTGGTCATACCGATGAAGTTCCGTTCGTACTCTTGGCCAATGTCGCGCAGGGTAGGGAACAGGACCTCATGGACAGGCCGGTTGTGACTAGCCAGGTAGACGACGAAGGCACGCCGAATGTTGGCGGTGATGCCTTCGTGCGCGAAGAGTTGCATCACGTCGAACAGGTCGCGGGGATGCTGCCGGTCCATGGCTGCGACCAGCTTGCCACCGAACACGTCCTCCAGCGATACCACCGGAATCTCCAGATCGGCCAGCAACACATCACGCGCTGTGGGCGTCAACGCCGCAGTACGAACCGGGTAGACAGTGCCGCGCATTACAAAATTGACTTCGATCTTGACCTCGATGCCGTCGCGCCGCACCAGCAGTTTGGTTTCGCCGGCATCGGCTGAAGCGATGGTGTGCGTCTGAAATCCACGCGCTTGCAGGCGCTCGGCCGCGTGCCGGATGGCATCGCCGATGCGCGCCAGTGTCTGGTCGCGTGGCAGACTGTAGTCGGGAAACACCAAATCCAGATCGACTGAGAGGCGCGGCATGTCGCGGATGAACAAATTGATCGCGGTGCCACCCTTGAGTGCGAACGTGCCATCCGTAATGACGAGCGGGGCGACCTGGGTCAGCAGACGCGCTGTATCGAGGTAGATCTGGTTCATGGTTTGAGTATCAGCAGCCCTTCCGACGAGCGGGAAACCCAGGCGCGATCGCTGCCGGTTGGCAGATGCGCGGTATCCAGCTTGGAGGCCCAAGGCAAGGCGAGTTCCCGTCCGAGCTGCAAGCACAGACGCACCGTCTTGACGCTGTTGCAGCGTTGCAGCAAATCACTCAACACATCGGCGCGCAGGCTATAGGTGCTCTCGGCGAGTTCGCGTGCCTCCTGCAGCGGCTGACGCACGCCCACCTCGCTGAGCACCTCCAAAAATGCGCGTTCTGGCACAGAGACCCGCGGCGCGCCGTCGCGCTTCTCGAACGGCCCGGCATGAAGCGGATCGCTCGGGGGCTCGTCGAACAGGCGCTTGCGGTGGTACTCCGCAGGAAAGCGCTCGGTGAACCAGTCGGGGAGGCGGGCGGTTGCCCAGCCGTAGAGATGAAGGACAGATTGCTGCGACAAATACTGCCGGACACCGTACCAGTCGAGAGCCGACTTGCCGCCAACATGCAGGCCTTCGATAGAGCGCTGCATCAGTACCAGACAGGCGTGAAGATTGAGCGTATCGTTGGGGCGGCGGTACACCCCTCGCGCCAACCGGGAAAGCCAACCGGAGCGCGCGTAGTGGACGGCCAGGTCCGCGGAGACTCCCAATGCCGCCAGGTCCTCGGATGTCAGGGGGGTTCCAGGCGCCCACTGCCGGTAGAGTGAATTTAGCTTGGTTCTTTCAGTCGTAGCCATGTTACGATATTTACCATTTTTATAAGTGCTTGCCAAGCTTTCTTTGGACGCTCCAGTCGTAGTTGTGCTACGATAATGGCAAATAAGTCAAAGAATCAGGCTTGCCGGTTCGCTGCGATAGTTGACGATTGATGGGCTGGAGTAGCCGCCCGTCAAACCGAGTCCATCTCCTGCGCTGGCAAAAGCGTTCGTTTTTTGACGGTAGAAGTGACGGTAAAGCGTGATGACAAAGTCAAATAAATCCAGTGTTTATGCGGGTCTTATGTGCTCGGAAACAATTGAGTGGGAGTGATTCGGCATCTTTCTGGGACTATCGAAGACAGTCGAGAAACAGTTGTAAGCTGTTGATCTGTATGCAAAGAAGTCTGTCTGGATCTATCGGGGACTCCCGATGGGCTAGCCTGACGGGGTTTCTCGGCCGGGGGTCTGCCTTGTCGCCCGGTGCAGCCTCACGGCTGGCCGGGCGATTGCCTTTCTAGACGGCTACTCCGTGCTCGCCGAGCCGATCGCTCTGCCTTGCCGTGGCGCCCGCAGGTTGCGCACGGCTCCCAACATGGGAGATACTACGACCAATGAGGGTCGTAGCGACAAGAAGCCTGCAGAAGTTCTGGGAGCGTC
>DAIRDB010000156.1:0-3112 GCA_036796405.1 Gammaproteobacteria bacterium
C
Source organism: Gammaproteobacteria bacterium (assembly GCA_036796405.1). GTDB lineage: Bacteria > Pseudomonadota > Gammaproteobacteria > Pseudomonadales > Pseudohongiellaceae > CAILUG01. Next base: position 2 of record DAIRDB010000156.1, read on the forward strand.
CCCTGGATCTGCTGGAGCAGCGTGACCATGAAGGACTCCTTCACGCCAGGCGACAGGCAGTCGAAGCAGCCACTCAAGGCGGCGATCTGAGATGGCGTCAGGGCGGGCATATCAGGCTTCCTCCTCCATGTCGTCCATCTCGTTCTCTACGGCATCCTCCTCCATGTCCTGGCGGCCGGACTCACCCAGTGTGATGCCGTCGAAGCCAATGATTTCAATGGTGCCACGCGGCGTGGTGCGCCAGTCAACCATGGCGGTGCCGGACTCGCCTTCGAGCTTCAGTTCTTTCGGAGGGGTGAACTCGACAGTCTCCACCTCGGGACCCATGCGGCCCATGCCGTCCATCTTGCGTTTGCCCATCATTTGTCCGTACATCGTAAAATCCTTTCCTTGTTGAGAGGCTGCCAGCATCCCGGACGCGCCGGGCGGCTACCAGCCCCTCGAGAAGGGGCCCTCCCGAAGGAGAGCCCCCAGTTTGACCGATCAGATCGCGAACTCGAGCGTGACGTTCGTGCAGGGCACAACCTCGGTGGCCGTCGGGAACGGCGAGTACACCGTAGCCAGCTGGATGAGGTTGCCGGACACAACGCTCCAGGTGCCGGAGGTGGCGCCGAACTCGGCGTCCCAGACGACCTGCAACGCGGCGACCAACGCGGCCGGAGTGGCCTCGCTGATACCAGCGTTCGTGACGATGTTGTCGTCGCACATGATGCCAGTGGTGCCGATGACGTAGTTGCCCGCGTCGTTCGGGACAGCCGTGAACTGAACCACAGGGCCACAGACAGGGTCCGTGGAGCTGTAGCTCTGAGCAGGGTTGCCGGGGTCGGCCTCGCAGACCGGGATGATTTCCACGCAGCCACGATCGACCTTGTGGAAGATGGCTTCAAGCCATTCCGGATGCTCGGGCTTCACGGCCAACTGGAAGTCGGCGATGAACTTGCCCTTGTTGCCGCGACTGTTGTCGATCGGCTTGCCCGCACAGTCCGCGCCCAGGTCGTTGGTCGCGAACTTCCACCGCCCACCGTAATCCCGAACCATGAACGGCATATTCGGGTTCACGGCCTCGGGGCGGAACGGCAACACGCGCAGCGCACGCGGGTTGTTGATGTAGCTGATCTGGTACTGAGCGCGGTCGTAGTCTTCGTTGAAGACCGACTTGATGCCCTCGGTGGCAGCCACGTTCTTGTACGGCAGCACCAGGGTGTAGTTGCCCGGGGTAGCCGTCGCGTTGAAGCGCAACGGGAACTGGAGCACCTTCACCATGAAGTCGCCGACGTAGCCCATGAAGCCGTACTTGTAGAACTCCTTGGCGGCCGGGGCGAAAACGCCGAAGCGCCAGGCATCGTACAGGGTGGCGTTGGTCTTCGACAGGTACCGGAAGGTATCCTTGTCGGTGTGCAGCTGGAGGGAATCGTACCCGTCCTTGCCGGCCTGGATGGCGCCCAAGAAATACTGCCGAGTCACGCGGGACTGGAGGATCTCAGGGGTGAGCTTGCCGAGGGAGGCAGCCGTAATCGCGGCAGCGGCCGTGTCGGTGACACGCAGAGTGGTGTAGCCAGTGCCAACCCAAGCGAAGTTGATCGGAGGCAGGCCAGCGGCGCACGCGAAGGCGTTACCGCCAGCACTGTAGGACGACAACTCCATCGCTTTGCGCTGGAGGTAGTAGGTGGTGATCCAGTTCGTCGCCGGGCGAAGAACGTCGTCGATGATCTGACGGAAGTGCTCCTTGGCCTTCGTCTTCGTCATGATCTGGTCGAAGCACAGGATGTCCGAACCCCAGCTCTGCTTCTCCAGCGAGTAGGTGTTGCGGGTCCAGCCCCATCCGATCTTGTTCTCGGTCGGGTCGCACGGCTGGCCAGTGCAGCTGGCGCCGGTCGGGTTTTCCCACGAACCGGTCACGTTCGGGAACACGCTGTTGAAGCGGTCGAACGTGTGGGTCGTGCCGGAATACGCGTCGAACGATCCGGTGTTGTAATATCCGATCATCCCGTCAAACGGGCGGATATCCTTGAGCACTTCCTTGTCATACACAGGTTCCTGCGAGACGAGGAAGGAAGCGAACTGCTTACAGCTGATTACATTTCCTGCGGCCATAGTGGCTCTCCTGCCCCGGGGGTTTGCTTCACCTACCTCTCCGAGACAACGAGGCAGATTGCAGGTCCGTCAGGACCATCAATCCAACCTCGGTGGCGAGTCCGAGCCGTGGAACCGGCGAGCGCCCTTCGGCGCTCTTGGCCAACTGGAATAACGCGCCCAGTTCGCGCCTGGTTGACGAAACCAGGAGATGCGTCGTGGCGGAATCGTGCTATCGGGTTTTCCGAGTGTCAACGGGTTTCTTGGCAGCCGAACGCATCACGTGGTCCTCGATCGCGATGATGAGCACCGCAGTCTTCGTCCGACGCGATCGGATCGCTTCCTCTTCCAGCATCTGCGCCACTTCGATCGGCAACCTGTAGCTCACGCGAATCGTGTTTTTCATGCCGGCGAGTGTGTAGCTTGTGCTTGACACGTCAAGCCCAGGAACGCAGCCTTCGGCTCACGATGGAACTGCGCCCCTACCAAAACCAGCTTGCTCAGGACATCCGTTCTGCATTCGGGTCCGGCGCCAAGCGGCCGCTGGCGGTCAGCCCCACTGGATCCGGAAAGACAGTCCTCTTCAGCTACATCACCAATCAGGTCCTGCAACGCGGATCCCGGGTGATCATCGTCGCGCACCGAAAGGAAATCCTAGAGCAGATCAGTGCCACGCTGAAGCGCGTCGATGTCCCCCATGGATTCATCCAGTCTGGCAAATTCATGGCTCAACAATCTGCCATGGTCGCCTCGATCCAGACGCTGGCCCGCCGCTTCGACAAGGTCCCCGAACCCGACCTGGTCATCATCGACGAGGCGCATCACGGAGTCTCGAAGTCCTACATCGAGATGTTCGCCACCTGGCCGAACGCCAAATTCATCGGCGTCACCGCGACCCCAGAGCGCCTGGATGGCAAGGGCCTCGGCGCCGTGTTCGATCGCATGGTCATGGGCCCCACCGTCGGCTGGCTCATCGACAACGGATTCCTGGCCCGGCCGGTCTACTACGCGCCCCGCGAGGTCGTTGATCTCTCAGGC
>DAIRDB010000157.1:0-3111 GCA_036796405.1 Gammaproteobacteria bacterium
GCTTCTTCCAGATAGACGCCACCTTTGATCAAAATACCGCGCCGTGCCCCGGCGGCCAGCCCACTCACCACCGAGACAGGCGTGGAGATGACCAGCGCGCAAGGACAGGCGATTACCAGCAAAACCAAGCCTTTGTAGATTGCCTGCAACCATGTGACTCCTGCGACCCAAGGCAGCAGCAAAGCGACCAACAGTGCAAGAGCAAAGACAGCTGGCGTGTAGATTGCAGCAAATTGATCTACGAAGCGCTGGGTTGGCGCGCGGGTGGCTTGGGCCTCTTCGACCGCTTTAATGATCCGACTGAGTGTGCTGTCAGAGGCCAGAGACGTGACCCGGATTTCAAGGGCTGCTGCTTGGTTGATCGTCCCGGCATAAACCTCGTCGCCCGGCGTCTTGTCTACGGGCAGACTTTCTCCAGTCAAGGGCGATTGGTCCACTGCACTTTGACCGACGGTGATGGTGCCATCTAGTGGAACTCGTTCACCCGGAGCGATGCGAACAACCGAGTCCAACGAGACCAACTTGACGTTCATCCGAATCCATGTGCCGTCGTTTTGCCGAACTTCGGCCAACTCGGGGGACATGGCAAGGAGGCTCTTGATTGCGCCACGCGCGCGATCGACTGCGCGCGCTTCAATGGCTTCTGCAATGGCGTATAGCGCCATGACCATGGCGGCTTCTGGCCATTGGCCAATCAAGAAAGCGCCGGTGACGGCTACCGTCATGAGCGCATTGATGTTCAACCGCGCCTGACGCAGGGCTACCAAGCCTTTGGCGTACACGCCAAACCCCGACAAGAAAATTGCACCTAACGCCAAGACCATGCCGATGGCGGCGATCCATTGATTGGTCGGAAATGCAAATGCAATCGCTTCGGCGATCAGCGCTAAGCCGAGTGCCAGGATAAGTTTTCCCCACGATGACCAAAACCCGGCCGGGACTTGATGGTTGTCAGTTTCCTGGGGCAAGGGCTCCGGCTTGAAACCAGCTTTCTTGATGGCCTCCAAAGCTGGTGGGATGGCGACCACGTCGGCACTGATCGTCAGGACGCGCTCCCCAAGATTGAAATGTAGTCCATGGATTCCGACAACTTTGTCCAAGGCTCGTCGGATCTCCGACTCTTCTGACGAGCAGTCCATGTTGGCGATTCGAAATCTGCTCCCGACCGGCGCTGACGAAGCCACGCTGGGGTCTTGAACGGGCGACAACGCAGAGGCGCAAGTTGACTCTCCGCAGCAGAACGTGCTGGCGGGGGTCTGCTCCGGTTGGTCTGCGCAGGGGAGGATGTCTGATCTTTGGCTCATGTGGATATTAGAAACCCTGTAGCCACTTTAGTGTCAAGGGGCTAGAATTTTTCCAATTCTGAGCATGTAGCAGACCAAGGGGTTGTTATGAAAATCGGAGAACTGTCCAAGGCAACTCACACGCAAGTGGAAACCATCCGGTACTACGAGCGCGAAGGCCTGCTGCCGCAAACCGACAGGACAGAGGGCAACTACCGGGTTTACGGGCCAGCACATGTTGAGCGCTTGTCCTTCGTACGCCACTGTCGTCGCCTGGATATGACATTGGAGGAGGTCCGCACGCTCTTGCGTTTCAAGGATTCGCCGCCCCAAGACTGCTCGGTGATCAACGACTTGGTCGATGAGCACATCAAGCATGTGACGATCCGCATCAAAGAACTGAAGTCCTTGCAAAAGCAATTACTCGATCTTCGAAACAGCTGCGCGGGTGTCGGTACGGTTGAGGCGTGTGGGGTCCTGTCGGGGCTGTCGCGTGCTTCGCTAGTGGAGCCAGCAATTCAAGCACTTGGGGAGCACCACGTACATGGACCTCATAAAGCTTCTGGGCAGCGCAGATCCAAATGATCACGTTATCAAGGGGACCCGGATCACATCGGTCACCCGCGATTTGCTTAATGTTCGCGGCTTTTCGAAGTTAAATACAAAGCAGTGCCCGCTGCTCATCCCACAGTAATGGCGTGCCAGAAGCCAGATCGAACAAGGTGACGTGGTCCGGCAATGACTCGTCCAAGATGGCAGCCACGATGTCAGGTGCCAGCGTGGTGAGGTTCACCATCCGACTTACGTAGGCCCGGTCCATCCCTTCCATCTCTGCAACCTCGGCCAGATTCCTAGCCTTGCCGGACTCCAGGATGGCCAGCCACCGATGCCCACGGACCAACGCCATTTGCATCGGCGTGGGCTGGTTGTCCCAGGCGCGCGGTTGCACGGCAGTGCCGTCCGGCAGGGTCACAGCCTTGCGACGGCCGCGTCGGATGATCTTGATCGGGATGGTCACGTTCATGCTGCCATTGCTGGCGCTGACCACATCGGCCTTCCCGGTCGCCTTGATCGTGATCTCGTTCATGCGGCCACCTCAACTGCTTCTTTGGGGGCAGGCAGATTCAATTCAGCGGCTAGCCGCTCCAGGCCATTCGGCATGAACTGCACTTCGATGTTGTGGGGCGTGACCACCACCTTCTTGATCAGGAGGCGGACGATGCGCTCTTGCTCGGCCGGGAACAGCTGGTCCCAGATCTTGTCGATCTGCAGCATGGCAATGCATACGCTGGCCTCATTGACCAGCGGATCCCGTGCGGTCATGTATTGGGCCACCCGGGTTTTGAGATCGGGCGCGCGCAGGATGCGGCGCATCTGCGCCACCACGTTGGCCTCCAGCTCGATTGCGGGCAGCCGTGGCAGACCGGACGCACCGGCATGCTCCTTGTTCTCACGGGTGTGGATGTAGTACCGGTACAGCTTGCCGCTGCCTTTACGGCTCCAGGCCACGGTCAAGGCCCGCCCATCTGCGCCCTGAAGATCTGGACGACCTGCTCACCCGCGCTGCTGAGCGTGGTGCCGAGCGTTGCCTGGCCCATCTCGGCCTGGAAAACGGACATGCTGCGCGAGACATTCGCGAGTTGCGTGATTTGCTCGAAGCGTGGCGCGATGCTCGACGAACAGCATGGCGAACGGCAATCAAGGTCACGACCACTGGCATCCTGGCTGTGTTGCTGGTGGGAACTGCCATCAAGCTCAAACTGATGGGAGGTGCTCATTATCAGCGGGGTGGCCAAGCAGCACACAAGCGCTTAAGTCTCCGACATGA
>DAIRDB010000158.1:0-3103 GCA_036796405.1 Gammaproteobacteria bacterium
AGGAGCGTCAGCTCCAGCTTCTTGTCAATGCCGTCAAGTGGATCGCTCATCTGCCGCCAAGCCGATGCAATCGGTTGATCTCAAACTCAATGTACTTGGCTGCCTTCTGAAGGTCTTGGATCGGGTCCTCGGTCTTCAGGCCAGCCCTCCAGACGTACTTGATGACGTTCCCAAGGTTGAAGTTGAACTCTTGGGCGATAGTAACGCACTCCACACCACTCGGGTGCTCTGTGTAGTGCGCAGGATGATATACATCGTTCATATTCAATAAGAAAAACCCGGACACCTGCACACGCAGGGCCGGGTGTCTTCCTTCGTCCGTATCCCTTAGTTCTTAACTAAAGGTTGAGGTTGCAGACTAACTTCCATATCCGCTCTTAGCAAGCGATCATATGTGTCCAAGGCGTCTCTGCCGCCAGATGCCTGCGTCCAACCGCTGATGCGTAGCGCCTGCGCAAGCTCACCCGCGACCTTACGCCATGCCGCCGCAAGCTGACCGCTACGCTCGGCGTCAGCCGCTAACTTCAACTGCGAGAGTTCGTATTCTGTTGTCATACTCTTATCACTAGAACTTTGTACTCAACACCGTCGTCCATGCCGCCCTCCACCTCGAAGGCGTACTCCTCATAGTCGATGTCACGCGCAGCCGCGCTCAACACCAGCCGGAAGGCCAAATCCACACTCGCCTCAGGTGGCGCGTCAGGGTGCTCGGGGTCGGGGTCGGGGGTCATTGGAGAACTTCAGCAAGAAGCGTCTTAAAAGCAATCTCCGCCGTCGCCGGCACTACGCCGTTCCCGAGGAGGCGCAGTTCGTCGGTACGATTGTCACTGGTGACGCACAACTCGGCATAGTCCAGCCCACTGGCAGCCCCATCAGCGTCTCCACCCAGCGAGGGTTGAGTTTGCCCGTTGTGTTGTGCTGCGCTTGCTCGCCCAACCTGTGCCTCCCACTGTCCTCCTGTTTGTCCTGTGCCATCGAGCACCAAGGCGTTGCCCACGCCTTCACCTGCATCGTCAGACTGGGATGGCAATCCTTGCTCCTGTCCGCATTGCGTTCCACGAAGTTCGCGTCCACTGCTGGCTCGTTCGCCCTTGGCGTTAGCCACGACTCTGGGCGGCTCCCATGGGTGTTGTGGTTGGCTTGGACGACTCGGCCAAGCGTGTCCATCCGTTCCTTGCCGTCTTTGCGAATCATGCTCTGCGACATGTCCCCAGTGTCCTTCCAATCCTTGGTAGTTGCAGTGGGCCAGGACGAACACCCGCTTCCGCTGGTGCGGCGCACCGCATTCAGCCGCTGAGAATATGCCCCACGTCGCTCGGTAACCCAACTCCTCCAGGTCGCTAATGACTGTGGAGAGTCCCAACGAGATGTGTCCCTCGACGTTCTCGAAGAAGCAGACTCGGGGCCGAAGAAGTCGAATGCCGTCTGCAATGTAGGGCCACAGGTGCCGCTCGTCGTCTGTGCCGAGACGCTTGCCGGCTGCGCTGAAGGGCTGGCATGGGTAGCCGCCAGGGAGGACGTCCACCAGTCCAGAAAACTGCTCCCAAGGGAAGGACTTGAGATCGCTCCAGATCGGAGCCGCGTCAAGCTGCCCGCCTTCCATTCTCGCAAGTAGGACTTCGATTGCGAAGGCTTCGATCTCCGCATAAGCGACTGTGCGCAGGCCTGGGAACACTCGCTTGAGTCCGAGGTCAATGCCGCCATACCCGGAGCAAAGCGAGAGATGAGTGATTTCGGTAGTATCCACATGAAAGAGTCGCCGGTCTCTCCCGGCTGTCACGCTAGGCCACCGCAGACTCGCCGGCAAACGTCTCCACCAAAGTGCGCCCCCCGGGGGTGAGCAGGGGGGTGGCCTCTTGGGGTGATGCCGGCTCAGGGGTGATGGCCGCCAGTGCCGCCTCCACTGCCGCGATCACCTGCTTCAGCGCAACGCGCTGCGCCTCCAGCTTCCGCTGGAGCGTGTCGCGCTCCCGCAGGACCTGCTTCTCACGCCGTGCTCGCACCACGTCCACGTTCCATGCCGCCTTCAGGGCGGTGGATACCGACTTCTTGAGATTAAGAATCTCTGGACTGGTTGCTTTACGAGTGCGTGGCTTGCGTTGTTTTTGATTCTCCATAGCGGAGGAGTTGGTAACCGCCAGCCGCACCGCTGTCAACCCCCTCTGGTTCCACGGCGCCCGCAGGGCGACTGTGGAGGGACCTCGACTTCTCTCTCTAAAGGAACCGGCCTGGGGGTGAGCACCCCCATGCTACCCTTCGGGATCGGATTCCATATGACGTGTGTTGGCGGTAGTTATAGCAGAACACGTTGAATCCGTGTTACTTGTGACGACCTCCGCCTGTACCTCGATTGCAGGCAATGGAGCGGCGAGCCCCATTCGCTGTGCATCCGCTAGCGCTCTTTGCGTACGGGCCTCAAGCTGGGCGTCAGTGAGCTCTGTTAATGCTGCTAGCAGCGGGCTTCCGTCTGCGTTTGCCAGTTTGGTTGGCAGTAGTTTGGAGAGCAACGCACAAAAGGTCCTCGGGTCTGTCTTGCCTACGTGAACGAGATAAGAAGCGCCGCCCAACGTATCAAAGGCTCGCTCGATGGCCTCTTTGACCGATTGCGTCACCTTATTTGGTATTCCCGCCGGTCGACCGGGCCCAGCCGTTGTTAGTCTATGTGATGCCATGTTATAGCCTGTTAGCGTCTGTTAGTCTAACAGCCTACACCCCCGCACAAGCGCACCTCTCTACCTGGCACGCACCCCTACGCAAAAAAAGCGCAAAAAAACGCTAAACTACCCAGCTCGAAAAACCGATTTTGAGAGTAAGCCAGCATTCCGTTGGCCCAAAAAACAACCTAAAAACATGCTATACTCCATCCTTGAAACTTCAGACGTGCTCTATGGGAAAGCTCCTACGATTGTTGCATTTGTGCGCGGGCTCAATGTGGCGAATCCAATTGTGGCCAAACTCTTCACTCGCTACCCGGACCGTTTTTTCGAGGTAGCGGAAGAAGATGAAGACGAAGTCGGTGGGCTCCCCTACGCAACCATCTACACGGTAGACGCTTCGTACACGTTTTAATCCCCACCAACAATCTCCCCTCCCCCCCCCAAAC
>DAIRDB010000159.1:0-2980 GCA_036796405.1 Gammaproteobacteria bacterium
GGTGAAAACATCCAAGGAGATCAGCGAGCAGCGACAACACGTCGCTAGGCGATGACGCACAACGCGCAAAGCGTCATGTGCATCCGCACACAGGGGATTCGAAAAGAGGGAAAGGTAAAGAAACCCGAGGCTCGCCGATCAGGCAAGCACGGGCCATTGAGGCCGTTCAGGACGTTCACTTGCCATATGAGAAGCAATGACCTGAAGGTGAAGCGGGTGATCGTCAGAGGCTGCTAATGTGGTCTTGCTCAGATCGCTGACCAGGGCAGCGGCACAACCCATATGGCAAGTGGCACAGTCATGGTCCATGCCCGCCGATTGAGGGGCATTTTTGCTGGACTCTTGCTGGTCAATTGACGCATGGTCATGGGTGTGGTGACCAGGGTGCTTGGCAGTCACACTGGTTTCGTGCTCGCAATAGCTTGCCATTGCTGCCCAGCTGTATTGCAAGGGCAACAGAACCAGCAAGAAGATTGCCAAGAACTTTTTCATAAGTTAATAGTTTAGTCGATTCAGGCTTACTTGATCACGGGACGAGGCGTTGGCCTCAGTAATCCTGAGGCAATGGGAGAGGTTTACAGCTGCCTGGGAGCCATCACTTGACTGCCTTGAGAAGCCGAAGCCCATTGAAAACCACCAACAAGCTTGCGCCCATGTCGGCAAAGACCGCCATCCACATAGACGCGTCATCAAAGATGGCCATGAGCAGGAATACCGCCTTGATGCCCAGAGCCAGGGTGATGTTCTGCCACAAAATGACATGGGTCCGTTTGGATAGGCGAATCGTCTCGGGCAATCGGTGCAGGTCGTCGTTCATGACGACGACGTCAGCCGCTTCCATAGCTGTGTGAGTGCCCGCAGCGCCCATCGCAAAGCCAATGTTCGCCTTTGCAAGTGCCGGGGCATCATTGATGCCGTCACCGGTCATGGCCGTCACACCGTATCTTCCTTGGAACTCTTCAATCGCCTTGAGCTTGTCCTCGGGCAGCAGGTTGCCTCGGATTTCTGAAATGCCTGCCAAGTGTCCGACGGTGCGCGCCGTTGCGGCGTTATCACCGGTCAACATGATGGGAACGACCCCCAGCGCCTTCATTTCGGAAATGGCCTCGATCGATGACGGTTTGATCGTGTCCGCTACAGCGAACAGCGCGATCACCCGGTCCCGATTAGCCAAAATGGTCACAGTTCGTCCTGCCTCTTCATGAACTGCGAGGCGTGCTTCCAATGGCGCAGAACACTGGCCGCGCTCTTCGATCCAGCGGTGATTGGCCAGGATGTAGGGGTGGCCATCGATAACCCCCTGGACGCCACGACCTGCGACAGCTTCAAATGCTTCGACTTCTTGGGCTTGTACCGCTAGGCCTTGGGCAATCGCTTTTGAGACGGGGTGGTCTGAACGCGCAGCCAGGCTCTTTGCGAGCAGTTCTACCCGTTGCTCAGGCTCGTCGGGCGCGATGGGCTCGAACGCCACTAATTTGGGCTTCCCTTCGGTGATGGTGCCGGTTTTGTCCAAAGCGACGGCTTTGATCTTTCGGGCTTCCTCAAGGTAAACGCCTCCCTTGATCAAGATACCCCGCCGTGCCCCTGCGGCCAGACCACTCACCACCGTGACGGGTGTGGAGATGACCAAGGCGCAAGGGCATGCAATCACAAGCAGGACCAGAGCCTTGTAGACCGCTTCGAGCCACGTGATCCCGGCCACCCAGGGCATCAGGACGGCAACCAGCACCGCAAGGGCAAAGACCGCAGGTGTGTAGACGGCGGCGAACTGGTCAACAAAACGCTGCGTCGGTGCGCGAGAGGCCTGCGCTTCCTCGACGGCTTTGATGATCCGGCTGAGCGTGCTGTCTGAGGCGGGCGATGTGACCCGGACTTCCAAAGCAGAGGCCTGGTTGATGGTTCCGGCAAACACCTCATCACCAGGTCCTTTGTCCACGGGCAGGCTCTCGCCTGTCAAAGGCGATTGATCCACCGCGCTCTGACCCGCCAGCACGGTGCCATCAAGCGGAACACGCTCACCCGGAGAGATACGTACCACCGAGTTCAATGCAACAGACTTGACGTCAATCCGAAGCCAGCCGCCGTCCTCCTGGCTTACCTCGGCTTGCTCTGGTGATAAGGCAAGAAGGCTTTTGATGGCACCTCGAGCGCGGTCGACCGCCCGCGCTTCGATGGCCTCTGCAATGGCATAGAGCGCCATCACCATGGCGGCCTCAGGCCACTGGCCGATCAAGAAGGCGCCTGTGACGGCTACTGCCATGAGGGCGTTGATGTTCAATCGTCCTTGCCGCAGCGCAGCCAGGCCTTTTCCGTAGACGCCGAAGCCTGAAAGGAAGATGGCACCCAAAGCGATGGCCATGCCCAGGGCTTTGATCCAGGTCGTCGCAGGGAAGGCGTACGCGATCGCCTCTGCTGCCAATGCCAAGCCGAGCGCCGCCAGAAGCTTTCCCCACATGTCCCAAAACGTCGCAGACGCATTAGTTGTACCGGAAGGTTTTTTGTCGGCTTCGTCGATGGGCTCAGGCTTAAACCCTGCCTTTCGAATCGCCTGTAGTGCGTTTGGCAATGCAGCTTGGCTCGCAGAAATGGTCAGTACGCGTGCCCCCAGATCGAATCGCAAGGCTTCAATTTCCGGGATGCCATCCACAGCGCGCCGGATCTCGGACTCCTCTGAGGCGCAGTCCATGTTGGAGATACGGAACCTTTTCTGTGACTGGTCTGTGTTCATATGCGCCACGTCCTGCTCAGATTGCACCAAGGGTACGCAGGAAGCGGCTGAACATCCGTTCTCAGTCGGGCGGACCTGTGGCTTTGCGCCTTCGCAAGATGTACTTGTACTCATGATTTCTTCCTCGTTACAGCGATTAGAAACCCTGTAGCCACTTTAGAGTCAAGCGCCTAAAATATGGTCAACCGCTGATGGAGGACACCATGAGGATTGGAGAGCTCGCCAAGGCCACCGATACACAGGTGGAGACGA
>DAIRDB010000160.1:0-270 GCA_036796405.1 Gammaproteobacteria bacterium
TCACAATGGCGGTGCTCCAGACGGGTACGGTGAGCTACACAGCTGGCGCTCACGTGGCCAACAACTTCGCGATGTTCCTGCTGTACCCCTCGGTTGAGAATGCCGACGCGACTCTTCTGGATCTTGGTCTACTGTCTGGATCCCTCGTCATCTGGTTTCTTTGGGTGCAGCGCCGCGAGGCGGGTCGCCACTAACGCGGCCGCTTCCTGTGTTGCGGGCTGTTCGGCGAGTCCCTCTGCCACGCCGTATTGGTCGTGCAGCAATCGATTT
>DAIRDB010000160.1:280-2974 GCA_036796405.1 Gammaproteobacteria bacterium
ATTTTGACTAGCTTTGCTTTTGGCCGTCACGGAGTTCACTTCGAGCGTTAGGGCCACCAGCCCCTTGAGCATCTTCTCGATGTACGGTGCTGGCGCATCGGATACGGCCCACGGCTCGGCACGTGCGGCTTCCATGACTCGCGTCAGCCGCTCCACATACTGCAGCTTAATCGCCGGGTCGTGCGAATGACTTAATCGGCCGCGAACATGCACACTGACATAGTTGTACGTGGGTACGACTTCATGAGTCTGCTGTTTCGAGGGATATAAAGACGGAGAGACGTACGCGGCAGCGCCGCTGAAGACCAGCAAAACGTCCGGGCGCGTCTCCGCGAGTTTCCAGGTTGGATTTGCGAGCGACGTGTGAGCGATGAAGGTTCCACCCGGCGCGAGCTGATCGAGACAGAGGAAGGGCAGGTGATCGGCGTGCGGCAGCCCGTCCTTCACCGAAATCAGTGTTGCCAGCGGATGCCGCGCTACAAACTTCGCGATTCGCTCTGTATCCGCTTCCTTGAAAACGTCGGGTACGTACACACAAGGTCTCCCGGTCGATCTGACGCAGCGCATCATGCTACGTTTCGCCTATGAATATCTCCTTGTTGCAACCCACTCTGCACGGTGGTCTCGTGCATTTGTCCCCCATGCGGGCGGATGACCACGACGCGCTGTTCGCCGTCGCCAAAGACCCTTTGATTTGGGAGCAGCACCCTGCGCGGGATCGCTACAAACCCGAGGTGTTTCGTGCACTGTTCGATAAGGGTCTCGCCTCAGGCGGCGCTTTGGTGGTCCGGGAGGCTGCGACTGGCGAGGTCATCGGGTCCACCCGCTTTTATGATCATCGACCCGAGGAGCCGTCTGTTGCGATCGGCTACACCTTCATTGCCCGACGCTGTTGGGGTGGCACCTACAATCCCGAGATGAAGCGCTTGCTGCTGACGCACGCCTTTGGTTTCGTGGATCGAGTGTGGTTTCACATCGGTGTCACGAATCGCCGCTCGCGCGAGGCCATCGTGCGGGTGGGCGGACAGTTTAGCCGGGAGATTTTCAACGATCCGGCTGGGGCTGGGGCCGACCAATCCTATTACTACATCGACAAGTCGTCGTTCAGTTCTCCTGCCGCAACTTGATCTTCTCTAGACTCATCTTGTCCTTGTAGCTCATCAGCAAAGCAGCGCCAGCGAGAATCAGGATCCCGCCCGCTTCATAGAGGATGTTGACAGGGTCAATGTCTTTGCTTTGCAGGATGATCATCCGGCAGAGGGCGGTCATGGCGATGATGATAGGTAGCGTCACCGGAATTCGGTGACTCTTGTAGAACGCTCCGACCATGCCGAGCACTTCGGCATAGATGAACAGCAGGAAAAGATCGCTGAGGTTTACTACGCCCGAATCAAACAGCCGCTTCACTTCCACGCCCGAGGCATACAGGGTGGCGAGGCCGATCACCAACAAGATGGCGTTTTCGCTGATTTGCACCAAGCGTGAACTCAGGGTTTTGACGTCGGTCGACATGGACGAGCCCTCGGGTTGAGGCCGATTTCGGCACTATGTCAAGCGTAGATCAAGCATGCGCCTCGCGCCACAGCTCAGCGTAGCAGGTGGTCTTGAATAGTCTCGCGAAGTCGTAGGCTAAAGGTCTTGTGATCGTCTTCGTAGGCCTGGCGTGCCATGCGTCCTGCCTCGCTGCGCTGTTTCGCCGACATCGTGCGGACTTCGTTGATGCTGTGTTCAAGCTCGGCAACGCTGAACGATTCCGATCGCAGGGCAAGAGCGACCGCCCCCATGGCTCTGCCCTCGTTGTGGTAATGGCAGAACGACTCGGGCGGTGCAAATGAAAACTGGATTCCGTGCTTGGCCAGCTCAGCAAAGTAGTCTTCGTGCTTTGGGAAGTGATGCAGCATCAGCTGTACGTTGTCGCGTTGCAGCCATTTCGGGAAGTTGATGGGCGCTGCGGGGTCGTGCCACTGCACATGCAGTGCAGGTAAGTCCGCCCGCCGTCGCCACAGATCGAGCAAGACCTGCGAGCCGCGGTTGGTGCTGCGGGCGCCAAAGTGTGCGAACGTTTCATGTCGCTCGACCTGGCGCTTGGGATCCGGGGAGCTGAAGCCCACCCACACCCGCGGCTGGCGGCTGAACGAATTGGCGAGTACGTCCTGCGCGGTCTGCGTCTTGAAAAGCACCAGATCCACGAGTTCTTCTGCACGCTGGATCGATTGCGCGTCGCACCACTTCGGCGTCGCGATGAGTGCGCGGCGTTTGTAACGACGAACCTCTTTCGAGTCGAGCACTCGCTCGAGAAAAATCGCGAAGTCTCCCGGCGTGTCCACGGTGGTGAGCGCGGCGGTATGCCGGTCCGCATCGCGGTACAGGCTCTCGGGCACGAACAGCACGCGACAGGTCAGGGCGCCTTGGAAGTTCTCTTGGAGCGTGGCGCGCAGCACTTGGGCATCGACCCTTCGGGCGTTGCTCCAACTGGGGCAGAAAATATCGACCAAACGACTCATGGTGATCGGGCGATTCTACTAAAATAGCCGGTTACCACGTGCGGATATGCGGGAGAGACAATGGCTCGGGTAGTGTTGCTGGGGTGGCTGATGGTGAGCTGCATCGCGGGCATCGTCCAGGCGGCAGAGGGGCCCGTGACCCGTCAAAAGGACTTTGCAGCGAGCGGTATCACCGCCGTATCGCTTGATG
>DAIRDB010000161.1:0-2959 GCA_036796405.1 Gammaproteobacteria bacterium
AGCTTTAGCTGAAGACCCTTGGTAGGCAAACTCTCCGTCCACCACGTTGCCGGGGGCGAACTGGTAAACCGCATCACTGGGTGCGTCCTGCGTGACAGTGATTGCTCCACCCGACCAATACACCATGCCTCGAAAAATCGAGGCCATGTCCTGCACGACCTTGTAAGCCTGCTCGCGCGTCTGAAGATACAAGTTACAGGTAAAGCGTGGCTCAAAGCCCCCAAGCCCGTTAGGAACCAACTGGTCACAGTACTGCGCTACTCGGTAAAGCGCCCATTTGTCGACCTGTGACTCAGGGATGTATCCACCCAAGCCGTACCGGGTACTGGTGACCAGGTCATAAAAACACCACGCAGGGTTGTCTGTCCATGCGATTTTGAAGTTTCCGTTCCACACGCCACTGTAGGTTCGTGTACCAGGGTCATAGTTCACCGGCACACGGACACGCAGCAGTTTCATGTCGTAGCTGCGCCGAGGGATGGCCGAAAACTGCGAAGCATCTACCCTCAACGCAACCAAGGCGCTGTTGGGATAGCGCAGCTTGCTCTCAACAACTTCGGTGTAGGAGTCAAGGTAGGTCTTGTTCTGGATGGCGCTGGAGGTTGAATCCGCCGTGACACGCCGAACACGAATTTCCCACGGGCCGTTACCGGTTAGCGGCACGTAGTAACTGCGCTGGTACTTGGTCGTGGTCTTACCTGAGATCGTGTCGTTTATTACTTCGACAAACCCGCCGCCGCTGACCTGCCGATCGATGGAAAACGATACAGCGCTTCCGTTCAGATCTCCATTGGTCGTGTCTTGGTTGGTCAGTTGCCCAACGCTCACCTTAATCCTGACTGCGTCTACATCAGGATCAGTGATTGAGCGAACCACAGGCTGGCTCGCCTTGATCTCAACGCCAACGGGTACCTCGTTTTCGACAGAAGAGAACCCAGGTACGTAGCTTTGCTGCTGTGTGCCATCTCTGGTCTCAAGCGTTACGCCAGAAAAATTGGTTGTACCGTCGGCGTTCTGTATGGGCGTGTCGTCCAGATATACCGATTGGAGCCCATCGACCAAGCCCTCAATCTCTCCCTCGGAAATGAGATCAACAACCCGTGCATAGGCTTTGGAGCGTAAGCTGTCAGGCGCTTCTTGGGCTACGCGTGCGCTAGCACCTCCGCCCCCTTTGCCTCCACCTCCTGCGCCGATGATTAGTTCAGTCATGCAGGAATCTCGTCGACATCAATACCTGCACTGATCACAGCCGAGCCCACAATCAATCGACCATAACCCACAGGCACGGGGTGACCCTGTGCCGTCGTGTTGACTGCACCGTTGAAGCTGTAGCTTGGCTTGTTTTCTGGACGCTCAGATGGTTCAGTTGCTTTAGGTGTGGGTGCAATCATCTGCGCAACACCGCCAAGAATCATGGCTGTGCCCACCGAATAGAGCGTGGCCTGAGACAGAAATGCACCCGATGCAGCCCAGCCAAGTGGGTTCCACCATGCGACGGCAAGCAATGCTGCGCCAAGCAAGATTTGCCCCAAACCATCTCCGCCAGCGCCAGACAATACCGGCGCAATCGTGATGCGCTGGGAGCCGGTGGGCTCGTGCAATCGCTCCAAGTTAAGGGAATCTCGGCCAGCAAGCACCCGGTAGCCAACCCCGCGTTCACCGGAGGCAACCAACTCCCGCTCAAAGGTAGGAAAGTTGGCACTAAGCGCGCGAATCGCTTCTGCGGCTGATGAAATGGCAAGGGTATGCCTGCGCCCAAAGCTGCGTCCGAGTTCACCGAGAAGTATGACTGTGACCATATCGAATGACGTGCGTTGTAACTTTTTGCCAGTACCCACCGTAAATATCGCGGCTGGAAAGACGTCCCTGCAAGTGATGCAGGATCAGTCCATCCCCGAGATAGACGGCAGCGTGATTGGGAACAGGCGAAGCAACCTGCATCAAGATGCAATCGCCCATTTGGATTTCTTCTGGCTTAACTTGCGTAAAACCTACTTTTTCGAAGTTGTCGATGTACAAGTTCTCACCACGTTTCCACCAATCATCAAAGCGCACGAAGTTTGGAAGCACAACCCCACGCTCCGACTGGAACCAGTCCCGCAGTAACGCGTAACAGTCAAGAACACCGTGAGACCATTCACGCCCCACAAGCGGTGCGACATAGCCAGAAGGCTGAATTTGCGCCCATTGACCACTGGGAAAACTGATGATGTGCCAAGGCAAACCACTGGCTTCACAAGCCACGCGATCGGCCTGACTCGCTGTCGGAGGTAAGCCCGGATGGCTGTGCACCACGCCTACGATCTGCCCCCTTGAGTCAGCTTGTGCGAAGTCCTCGGGATGAATAACGAATTGATCGGTGCCCACGCCGATGTTTCGGCAAGGCACATACACCTCACGGCCACGGCGGATCACAAGCAAGCCACAAGATTCGCGCGGATACTCCTCGCGGGCGTGATCCATTGCCAGAGACTGGTTCTCGCTTTGCATCAACGAATCAACCCAGCTGCGGGGAAACCGCCGAATGGAAGCTCAGCGTTTTGTCCAAACCGCACTTGGCATGAAGCCAATCGCTTGCCACAGATATCCTGAATGCTTGAAACTACCGACTGATCGTTAGCTTTGAAATAATTTGAGCCTGTGTAGCCACACTCAGATCCCCGGTAACGCCAGGGACATACGTTTTGAACGATCTGCCTGCGCGGCAAAGTTACGCCCTCAAGATCAAATGAAGCCGCGAGTTCGAACTCAACAACATCTCTTGTTTCACGCGACTTTCGATCTACGTAATAAATATCATCGGCAAACTCCGCCAAAGGATCAGCAGTTGGGTTTGATCCACCGGGAAAATTAGCCGCGTCAAGGTATTTCGCAAGCGTTCGCTTGCGTGTGATCTTGGCACCCACCAAGTCCTGATAGGTCAGAACCAGAGCCGTGATCGCGCCAGTGACGTTCGCTA
>DAIRDB010000162.1:0-941 GCA_036796405.1 Gammaproteobacteria bacterium
AACTGCCGAGCAGCAGCGCCGCTATCTTCCGCAGCTCTGTAGCGGGGAGGCGCGCACCTGTTTCGCACTGACTGAACCTGAGGCGGGCTCGGATGCGGCGGCGATGACAACCACGGCCCATCGCGTGGCGGGAGGTTGGCAGCTCAACGGGATCAAGCACTTCATCACGCTCGCTGACGACGCGCAGTTGATGATGGTGATGGCGGTCACCGATCGCGACAAGCGCGCGCGGGGAGGCGTCAGCGCGTTTCTGGTCGATATCCCCACGCCCGGCCTGCACGTCTCGCGAGTCGATCGCACGATTGGAACGGCCGCCTGGACGCTTGGCGAAATCACGCTAAATGAGGTCTTCGTCGCCGACAACCAGGTGCTGGGCGAAATCGGCAAGGGCTTTTCCTATGCGATGGCATCGCTCGACGAAGGGCGGCTGAACGTTGCGAGTATCTGTCTCGGCGCAGCACGGTGGCTACTGGAAGCGAGCGCAGCACATGCCGCTACGCGGGTTACGTTCGGCGCTCCGCTCGCCTCGCGGCAGGCAATCCAGTGGATGCTCGCCGACAGTGCCACCGAGATCGCGGCGGCTGAGGGGCTCATCCAGGCCGCATTCGAGGCGATCGAGACCGGCGGCTCGGCTGGAGCATCCGCCAGCATGGCAAAGCTTTATGCGTCGGAGATGGCCTTTCGTGTCGCCGACCGGGCCGTGCAGATCCATGGCGCGGCGGGCGTGCTGGATAGTTCGCCAATCGGTTCGATGTTCCGCGACCTTCGGCTGTTCAGGATCGGCGAGGGTGCGTCCGAAATTCAGCGAATGTTGATTGCGAGAAGCGTGCTCGCGCGGGTGCCGTAATAGAACCCCGTTGCCTGGTTACCGGGCACACAACGAACGCGACTCAACCCCTAACTCTCGCCCCGTTCGTGTATTCCGGTTTCAATGGCCTGCG
>DAIRDB010000162.1:951-2951 GCA_036796405.1 Gammaproteobacteria bacterium
GTGCTCGCGCGGGTGCCGTAATGGTTTGTTCAACGCAATTTACAAGCGATTCGTTCCATTCAGTCGACGGGGAGAGATTCGCGTTGTACGGTCGCGATAAGACGTCGACAGAGGGTTTACGGTCATGAAGCAAACCGGTGTTCGACGCTTCAAGCGCCTGATTCAGCGGTGGCGACAGGCGATCTTCGGTATGGAGAACCGCTACAAGACGCTCTCCACTCCAGAGGTGTTCGACAAGATCTATACGGATGGCGCCTGGGGACGCGATTCAGAAGGCGGACCCACATCGGGCGCTGGTTCGCGTGAGGAAAACGTTGTTGGCCCCTACGTTGCTGCTTTATCGACGCTCATTAGCCTACATCGCTGCCACACGGTTGTGGATATCGGTTGTGGGGACTTCGAAGTCGGTCAGCAGCTTTTGCCGCTGGCTGGCCGATACCTTGCATGCGACGTATCCGATGTGATCCTGCAACGAAACCGTAGGAAATTCACGTCACCAAATCTGGAGTTCCGACAGCTGAACCTTGCCACAGACGAACTGCCGAGCGGCGATATCGCTCTGGTCAGACAGGTCTTACAGCACCTCAGCAACTCCGAAATCCAAGCGTTTGTGAATGGGTTGCATCGCGCTGAGCCGTATCGCTTTCTGGTCGTCACCGAGCATTTACCGGCAGGGACACGATTTACACCAAATCTGGACAAGCGTGCCGGTCCAAAGATTCGGCTATCGCTCGAAAGCGGCGTCGAGCTTGACGCTCCTCCTTTCAACTTGCGCTTCGTACGAAAAGAAGTGCTGCTCGAGGTCCCCTTTGATATCGAGGATCGCGAAGCTCTCATTCGAACGACGTTGTATGAGATGCGAGCGTAGGGACAGAGTTGTAGAGCGCCGAATCTTCACTGGCACCAGCGTGCAAAAGACGCAGCCATCTCCCTAACCGGTGTTCCGGTCCCGTTCGTGTATTCCGGTTTCAATGGCCTGCGCGATGAGCGATACCGACAGGCTGTTGAGGGGATAGATGAGGAGCGCTACGGCCGGGTGTTGCAGCTTCAGCCAATAGCCTGCAAAAATGGCGACCGCAAAAGCGCTGTGCGACAGGAGGTGAAGCCACAGCCGGCCGTGACGCGACATCTCCCCATAGTTGATCGCCAGCCACAGCTTGAATGCGAGGACATAAACCCCCAACTGAGCGAATGCCATGGCAGTCGCGTGAACAGCAGCATTTTCAGGCTCTGGCCCTACGTCAAAGTACTGGTAAAGCGCTATGAAAGCGGCCATCAGCAACGCGAGCAAAAGAAGCAACCGGCTGTAGGCCACTCGCGACAATCGTCTCCCGCCAAAGCCGATCAGCAGGGCAACCGCAATGAACACGCCCACGAACGCGAGATCCAGGGTTGAAACGCCAACACTCCGAGGATCCAAGAGCAATCTCGTCCAGTTCACCGCTCTGCCCTACTGAACCAACGCATCGTCCTCCACCGGAACAATCGCGCTGAAATCAGTGCCCGCATGAAACTCGGCCCGCGTAAACGCAGTTTGCCGATTCTCAACAGAGTTCACGTTGATGTAGAAAAGCGCTCGACGAAGCGGCGTGATGTTTGGCGTTGAACCATGCACCAGGTTGCAATGCATGAAGATCACCGTGCCGGCTGGGCCCACTCCGGCCTCAACGCCGCCGCCCCGCTCGACCAGCTCAACCAGTCGGCGCTCGGCGAGGCGCATCAACACATTGCCAGTGGCGTCCCGAACGGGCTCAAAGTCGTCGATCACTCCGTCACGATGTGACCCCGGGATGAACAACAGCGGCCCTTGTGCGGCTGTCACATCGTCCAGGAACACCGTAATCATCAATGCCCGCGGTTCAGGCAGGCCGTCAACCTTTCGCCAGGTGGCATAGTCTTGATGCCACTCGAAGCCGCCGCTGCCCAGGCCGGCGTTGTAGTTGAGGCGGGACTGATGAATGTAGACCCCGGAGCCTACCAGCTGCTCAGCGGGTCGGATG
>DAIRDB010000163.1:0-2907 GCA_036796405.1 Gammaproteobacteria bacterium
GGCCCGGTCTCTATGTCGAATATGATGGTTGGGTTAGCTGGCATTTTTGGGTCGGTTGAGGCTGTAATAGGCTGTGCTGATGGAGCATTTGAAATGGTCGGCAATCTCCCGGTAGTTGTGCCACGGGTTTGTTTTCCTCCATTCCTGAATCCTGGCCATCATCTCTTTGTTCACCTGGTATTTGGCGATCGGCTTTCGGACGGCCGGATTCCAGTTCTTGCCCGGGATACGTTTCCGCGGCTTCTTCAGCAGCTCCTGGCTCGGCGCCTTGGCTTCCGGTTTGACGTAGCCCGGTGGCGGTGCACAGAGCGCTGCAATGCGCTCCGCGGTGAGAGTGTTGTTCATTGGTTGATGCGCGTTTGTCCGCCGATGCGCGCCCCCGGCTGCTTAACCATGAGTCCCCAGCAGCTACAGGCTGCCGGAAAGTGTGTTTAGGTCTGTTTGCCGCAGTGGATGCAGCACTTGTAGTGGCGTGGCTTCCTAGGCAATGGCTCGACTTCCAGCCATTCGCATATTTCCCGGTAGCTTTTCCAACCGAATGACCACACTGCACCCGGGTACAGATGGCCCGACTTGTAGAGCGCCAAGGCCTCCTCCTTGGAGTGGATGCACAGGTCTTCCAGGATACGGAAGGTGCGGTTGGAGAACGGGAATCCCCACAAGGCCGTTATCTCTTCCATCTCCTTGGCGCCTTTGATCACCTGGTGAATGCGCTGCCTCGTAAGCTGTAGTTTGTCGCCGATCTCCTGTAGGGTCATGCCCTCGGAGCGCATTTGGACCACCTGGGGCACCAGCGGCGCCACCTTCATGTAGACCTTCTTGGGCTTGGCTTCAGAATGGGATGTCGTCATCGGCGGTGATCTCCTTGTTGGCCTTGATCTCTTCGAGGCGAGCGTTTACCGCGGCAATGAGGGGTTTGTCCTCGGCCGTGATATCCTTCGAGGCCATTGCCTTCGGCACCCACACCTCGGCCAGGCCGGTGACAGCCGACTCGGTGAGGTCCGAGATAAGCGCGCCTTTGAACTTCCCGACGTGCACCTGGACTTTGCTTAGGTCGACCTTGGCGTGCGCCTGGGGATGCCCCTGCTCGTCCTTAGGCGGCCTGTCCTGCAATCGTACCCACAGCCCGCTAGGCTTCAGCTCGCCCTGCTTCAGCGGCATGATGAGCTTGATGTTGGCGTAGGTGCGCGTGCCGTCCTGCGACTGTTCATGGGCTATCACGAGCGTTGCCGACTTGCCGATGAGGCCCTCGATGTCCAAGGCCTTGTTCTCCTGGTCGGTGAGTTTGCGGCCGAACCAGTCCTTGAGGAACTTGGTCAGGGCTGCCTTCTCGTGCAGGCTTGGCACCATGGGCTTGGTGAACACTACCCAGGGCTGCACCGGGTCGCGGCTGTCGTCGATCAGGTCGATCTCGAACGCCAGTTTGAACTTCTTCTTGATGCCGTACTCGGTCTCGTACTCCTTCAATGGAGTCACGTCCACACACACCGCCTTGCCGGTGTATTCCGGGCACGGTGCGTATTCCTTCTTACCGCCGTTTGCGCTGATTATCATGTCTTACGTTTGTGTTGTTGTTGTCGTGTTATTTCGAGGCCTGCTTTTCGACCTCGGAAATCTGTTTCGCCATTCTGGCGTACTGCGCCCAGTAATCGGGCCACGTCGTCTTGATCTTCTGTAGGTTCTCCGGGTCGGCCACGAGTGCCGCGGCACCCAGCTTCCGGACAAACGATCCACCGTACTCGATCATGGTGCGGGCTACGTCAAAGTCCTTCACTTGCTGGCCTTTCCGCGCTTGCGATTCCAGTGCGAGACAACCTCCAGCTTCTTAGCCTTGGCCGCCTTCACGATCTCGCTGATGTCGCCTTTCTTGAACCGGAAGTGCCCGGTGCCTTCCTTCTGGATGTCTTGGACTGTCTTCATGGTTATTCTGTGAGTGATTTGATGTACCTGGTCCGCTCTTTCGGAGAGACGTTGATGAGGTATTCGATGGCCATACAGGCATTGACGCTTGCGGTATGTTCCCAGTTCTCTTTGTTGTCGTAGTACTCATGCCACCGCTCGCTGGGTGCCACGATGACTTGTCCGGTCTTCCGGTGCTTGAACACAAATGCGGCGGGTCCGATGGGGACGTTCATAGCTTCCTCACCTTCTCCCTATGTTTGCAGATTGTGCAGACGTAGGTTTTTCGGCTCTTGGACATGACAGCCACTCGGAAGCATCGCTCGCATTGGATTGTATCGCTCACGGCTTGGCCTCCTTCTTAGATTGCTTCCATTCTCGCAGAGCAGAATCCACATCCAGTCCACCGAGATGACTGCGGTTGTAAACTAGCCATATTAAAACCAAGTCTCCCGCATCTTTGAGCTTTTCGATGCTGTTCTCCAATCGCTTGATGCGCTCTTGAAGCTCGCGCTTCTCTTCCGACAGCTTAAGGCAGGTCTGCTCCCACGTTGGCGGTGGTGTTCCGCGCATCATCTCGACTAGATTGCCAACAGTTACATTTCCGATTCCAAGATCAGTCGATTTGGTTAGTATGTTGTCGCTCATTTGCACTCCTTCCATTTGAACTGAGGTTTCCCGCTTGTGTCGTTGGTGTAATAGGCGGCTCCTGCGAGGATGGCTTCTTCTCTCAGTGCCGTGTCACCTCTGGTGAATCCTAAGATAATTCCGATGATGAACATACTCACAGCAACTGCGCCTGTGAGTTTTGCTAAAGTGTCGTCGCTCATTTAGCCTCCCTCGCTTTGAGCATTGCGTCGGCGGTGCGATAGCAGGTAACAGCAACATCATCACCACTCCAAAGTTGATTTGGTTGAATGGACGCTAACAACCCCTGCAACGCCGCCGCCGCGAAGTAGTCGCGCAGGGTCATTCCTCCTTTGATCGTAAATTGCGGACCGATACTTC
>DAIRDB010000164.1:0-2869 GCA_036796405.1 Gammaproteobacteria bacterium
TACTGAACCAAATTATAGGTGAAGGAATCATAGTTATCGATCATCAGTAGCATAGTGAGTTTATCCTTTTGATTCTTCTATGCGATACCGACAGCTACTAGGAAAATTATCCGGTTCCTTGTTCTGTTTTTTCGTCGCCTGAAGAGTGTGCAAACTGGGGCACTGAAAAGTCAGCATTATCGCCCGTGGGAGGGGAGTGCTCAAGCGAGATATGTTCTGACCCCCTATGCTTCTTAACAACAGCGGATCGTTCGCCGCAGCGATTCTTTCTGTGGGAGCACGGTTGTCGACTAGTCGGTGTCACCGTACGTTTCCTCGTAAAGATCCCGAATCGACTTCCCCTCGTAGGTCCAATGTGGCCCAGGCTGAACACTGTAATCGAGGCCGAGCACTTGCCGGGTTGCGGCGGTCAGCGACATTTCCTCGTCAGCGAGGCGAACCTTCTTCGGAGCGACCACGGTAACGGTGGCATCCGAATGCGCGGATTGCAGAACCGACCCCATTGCGATACCCATTTCCTCGAAGTTCAGATTCGGGCGCCGCGCACGGAGTTGTTCGGCAGCAGCAATGGATTGCTGATCGATCATGCTTGGCTGGTCGGTGACTTCCTGAGTGGCTTCCTCGGTATGGAGTAGCTTCAGGATGGCGATTGCCTGGTCGGGTTCGATGCGGAAGAATTCGCGCTTCGGATTGATCCGGTTCGGGCCAAAGGCGATGTGCAGAGCCTTCTCGACCTCTTCAGCGTTCTGAACCTTGCAGGCGTACTCGATGGTGAACGGCACCGGCACGCCGGTGGTGTAAAGCTGAGCGATGCGCGAGTTGGCGTCGTCCTGCGAGGTATAGCCGATCTTCACCAACCCAGGCATGGCCGAGTTAGTCAGGACATAAACGATGCTCAGAGAACTGCCCATACTATTCCCCTTTTGTGGAGACATTACACTCTTTATTACACTCTTTCACGCTAATTACCTCTTTTGCCAGAGCGCGCCGGGGCCGCGGCCGATGCAGTCAACCGTCTGCCCCTTCCGCGTATTCAGGACTCGGCGAATCATGTCGCGACTCACGCCCGGGCAGGCACGCTCCAGGTCAGCCAGTGAAAAGGTGCCGGACATCTTGCCGATGACCTCGAGCACCAGCTGGGTCTTCGACCCACGCGGCTCCGAGGTTTCGCCAACGCGCTCGACGAACTCCCGATAGGCAGCCTTCAGGATGGACAGCACGTAATTGATGTATGGCCAAGGATCATGCTTGCCCTCATGCCAGCCTTGCGAGCTTTGCTCCAGAGTTTCGTAGTAGCGGTCCTTGTTTTGTTCGACGAGACGTTCCAGACTGATGTAGCGGCCGACCTCCAAGCCCAGCTGGTAGCTCTGTAACAACCAAAGCAACCGGGAGACTCGGCCATTACCGTCGCGGAATGGATGGATGCACAGAAAATCGAGATTGAAGGCTGCCAGGGCAATCAGCGGTGGAACCCAGCGCTCTTCCAGGCAGGCCTGCCAGTCAGCCACCAACTGATCCATGGCCACCGGAGTCTGTTTCGCCGACACGGTACGGAACCGTACACGTTCGCTGCCATCGGGATAGCGCTCAATGATGTCGCCATCCTTCTCCTTATACCGGCCGGAATCCCAAATCTGACCACGCGTCATGGCATGCAAGCGTTGGATTGTCTCGTTGGAAATCGAGATACGCTGGGCGTCCTGGTGAATCCAAGTGAGGGCATCTCGGTAGCCGCGCACCTCTTCCTCGTCACGGTCACGGAACAGAGGCTTGGGCGACACCAGCACATCGCGTACCCGAGAAGGTTCGACTCTAACGCCCTCGATGCGGTTCGATGACACTGCGCTTTCGATCAGTGCGTGCTCGCGCAGTGCCTTGAGGCGCTGGGGGGACTGAAGCGTGTAGAGCTCCTGCTTGCCGCGGAACTCGCCGAGGTCCGTGAGATACCAGGCGGTAGCAGGAGGAATTGCAAGATTGCTGTTGGCAAAAGATCGCAAAGTCGTATTCTTCATTGGTTACGCCACCGATGCTGATGGTTTGTTGTCTTGACTGGCATCGATCAAGATGATGTTCTCGGCAGCATTCAGCCGCAGATCCTGACGATAACGCATGACCTTCTGAAGTTCGCTTTAGGTGAAATGGTTCCCGGTCTTGCTGAACCCGAGTCAGTTCTGCTTGACTTCGGGGAAGCGGAACCAACTGTCAGTCACTGAGCAGGTGGATGGCCTGGTAAGGCTCCGCCAGTACCGCCTACGCAATCGGCCCACTGCCAGCTTCGGGATCTCCGGCAGCCGACTTTAGGTCGGTGTGGCCAATCCACGCCAACGGGTCGCGCTCAGCTTTGTGGTGGGGCATATGAGATAGTTTGTGATGGCCGAATCATTTTATGCCTGGCGGGAGCTGGCAACAACAGAAAACGATGCACTGGGCTCACTGATCGAGCGATTTCGTCGCCACGATCTTCTTGAACTGCTCCAGTACCTCCGGTTGATGCTGCCGGAGATACCTAGCAACCATCTTGTTGGCCAGTAGCTTTTCGAGATAACGCTGGGCTAGGACGAGATTGAGCACATCCTGCGCGTAGCTCTGCTCCACCAGCTTGTATTGCCCCTGTACGATGGCCATTTCGCGCTCCATGCGTGCAAGTTGCGCGGGGGTGACGCGGGTCTGCTTGCGCGGGCTCGTGCCCTCGATCAGCATGTCTGGCGGCGTCAGCGCCAGCAGTGCGTTTGCGTAGTCGGACGTGAACTTATTGCAGTCGATCTTTCGTGTTTCTCAATGAGCGCGAAAGTCGGCGAATGCTAATTGCAATTCTCGATCATCAGTAGCATAGCTGTAATCCTATCGACGGGTCAGATGTCTGAACGAA
>DAIRDB010000165.1:0-2861 GCA_036796405.1 Gammaproteobacteria bacterium
GAACACGGTGTTGTCAACCGTGGTGGTATCAGCCACGCTCAGCCCGCCGCCCCAGTTGCCCGACCAATTCCGTACAAATCGGGTTTCCGAAACGATCGCTTCATCTTCCACGTATACCCCACCACCTTCGTCACCTGCGCGGTTTCGAAGGAACATGGAGCCGGTAATCGTTGCGCGCGCCTCAGCCTCTACGGCACCACCGACATCTTCGCCCGCAATGTTCCCCACGAAACGAGAGTCCTCGATAAGGATGTCTCCATCCGCCCCGATAGCCCCGCCGTCGCTCGATGCACCGTTCCTGGTGAAGGTCGAGTTGTAGACGTGGTAATCATCATCGTCATTGTCGAAGTAGACGGCGCCGCCGTCATAGCCTTCGTTGTCCGTGAAGACGCTAAAGCCAATCGTGGCATCGTCTCGCAGCCATACTGCACCACCGTCGTTATCCGCAACGTTGCCAACGAAGTCAGAGTAGGTGATGTATGTCTCTGAGGTATCGCCCATGATGTA
Source organism: Gammaproteobacteria bacterium (assembly GCA_036796405.1). Lineage (GTDB taxonomy): Bacteria > Pseudomonadota > Gammaproteobacteria > Pseudomonadales > Pseudohongiellaceae > CAILUG01. Next base: position 508 of record DAIRDB010000165.1, read on the forward strand.
AATTGCTCCGCCGTCTTCGAACTCCGAGATATTGCCTTCGAAAATGGACTCGTCGATGTCCACGGCGAACCCCTGAGGCCACGCCCAGATCGCACCGCCGTCATCTTCGGCGCTGTTCTCAGTGAAATCACATTCTTCAATCGTGAGATTTCCATCGCGGTGCCAAATAGCACCGCCGTCTTCGTCTCTCAAGTAGTTGCTTTCGAATGTGCTATTGAGGCATGTGAGATCTCCATCAAAGTGCCAGACAGCGCCACCGTCATCTTCGGCCCAGCTGTCTGTGAACGAACTGCCCGAGATTGAGATGTTGCCGTTGTAGTGCCACACCGCTCCACCGTCTTCATCCTCAGCAGTGTTGTCCGTAAACGAACTGTCCATGATTGTGACGTTTCCTGTATCAACGTACACGGCGCCGCCGTCGTCTTCGGTGTAGTTACTTTCGAAGTTGGTGTAGTCCGCGGTCAAACTTCCCCTGAGGACCCAGATTGCGGCCCCGTCACCCGAGGATTCCCCGTCAACAAAATCAATGTTCGTGATGTCAAAGCTTACGTCTTCCGCCCTGAGCAACCGATAGTCGTTGTTTCCGTCCAGAGTCACCGTGCCGCCGGACTCCTCAACAATTGTCAAAATGCCCCCAAATAGGTCATCGCCGTCATAGGTGCGCATGTCGCTTGCATATTCGTACCTACCATCGCAAAGAACGACAGTGTCATCGTTTGAGTTGACCGACATCAGGGCAGCGTCAATCGCCTCCTGATCTTGGAATCCTTGGACGTCAGCACCGTTGATGCTGAAATCTGGATCGGCGCAGCTGCCACCACCGTCGGTCGTCATGTTGTTCGGACCCACGTAAATCGTGTCTCCCGCTGGTTCATCGCTGAAGAAGTAGACCTTGAAGTCTTGGGCTGCGGAGTCCACGGTGAGTACCGCTGGACCGTCATTGGGTACCGTGATTGGGAAGTCAATGTAGACCTCGTCCTGCGAACTACCGCCGTCGCAGTCGATTGTTCCCTCGCGGAAAGTTGACGTTTGGTCAGTTGGGCCCACGTCGGTCCAATCAAGATTGCACATCCCAAAATCAGTCATGTCCAGGGTGTCGGCAAACTCTCCCCCGAAGCTTGCGCCTGAACCGTCAAGGTTCAAGCTAAACGTAGTGAAGATTCCATCATCCGTGTCTGGCCCACTGAGGTAAATCCTCGTTGTGATGGTTGTCCCGTCGTCTACCAGATAGGTTTGATACCTGCCGGTAGTGGCAAGAGCGTCTGCAACCTGGATGATGTCACCGTCGCTGCTGCTAATTGTGACCGTGTCGATTGTTGTATCCACTGCAGCCACCGGGGCTGGCGTGGTGAAGAAGAAACTCCCGACCAGCGAAATTGCCGCGAGAGACGTTAGAAACCTTCGCATGTTCAAGAGCTCCCTTCCATGACAGGATTTGTCATATGTCAATTAGTGCCCAGATGGGCCCACGCGTCACAGGATACACGGACCCACGCTCAGTGTCACCAGTGTTGTGAGGAATCCTAAGGATTCAACCGGCAGGGCCTGGCAAGACCTAGGGTTGGGGCTGTCTTGATTGTTACAATCATGACCTGGGGGACTCCGCAGGTGCGCCGAAGCGGGCTATTGGGTGCGCCGACTCCCTTTTTGACGGACCCCCACGGGGCTTTTGGGCTTCGTACCTGGAGTCCCACTCGCCTTGGCGCCGTCCGCCCTCCCTTTCGCATAGGCAGCCTCGAGCAGTTTGGCGATCCCTGGTCCCGCGTGCTCACAGATGGGTGGCCTGCAGGCGCAGTTCAGCTCCAACTTGAAGTTGAGCCTGGGACCTTTCGCCCCCTTGGCGAGGGCTTTCGCGGGGGGCTTGGCTGGGGGCTTGGGGGCTGCCACTAGTACTGCTCCAGGTAGCGCTGCAGCTCCCATTCGGAGACGTGGGTGCGGTAGGAGTCCCACTCGGCCTGCTTGGCGTCCAGGAAGTGGGTGAGGACGTGATCGCCGAGGGCCCCCGTGACCACAGGGTCGGCCTTCAGCTCACCGATCGCCTCCTCAAGGCTCCCCGGCAGCTCGCGGATGCCGTGCTGCGCCACCCGCACCGCGTCCATCTCATAGAGGGACTCCTCCACGGGATCCGGTAGCGCCATCTTCTTCTCGATGCCATCGAGGCCCGCGGCGATCATCACGGCAAATGCGAGATACGGATTGGCAGACGGGTCTGGGCAGCGCAGCTCCATGCGCGTCCCCTCAACTGAACGACCAGCAGAGATCATCGGCACGCGGATCAGGGCAGACCGATTTCGTCGGCCCCAGACGAGATAGGTTGGCGCTTCGTAGCCAGGGACGAGTCGCTTGTACGAGTT
>DAIRDB010000166.1:0-2841 GCA_036796405.1 Gammaproteobacteria bacterium
GCTATGTCGGCCTTGTTGCAGCCGCATGCTTTGCAAAATCTGGCAACCAGGTACTTGCGGTGGATCCTGACCCCGATCGGCTCGCTTCGCTTTCGCGCGGCCGCGTCCCGTTCCTCGAAGCCGGACTGGATGAGCTTGTGGCTAGCGGTATCCATGCTGGAACACTCAAATTCTCAGGAGATCCGGAAGATGCGGCTGCGCATGCTGACATTCACTTTCTTGCCGTCGGGACGCCCTCCGCACCAGATGGTAGTACAGACGAGTCGCAACTCCATGCAGCTGCACATGCAATTGGCCGTGGAGCAGTGACTGATGTGATCGTGGTCGTGAAGAGCACGGCACCGGTTGGTGCGGCCGAACGTGTTGCTGACGTTGTCAGGGGCGAGTTTAAATCAAGAAACGTTTCGCACACAGTTGACATTGTTGTGAACCCAGAGTTCCTTCGTGCGGGCTCAGCAGTCGAAGACTTCCTCCATCCTGACCGCGTGGTCATCGGTGGCGACAACCCAGCGGCGTTGGATCGAATCGCCCAGCTGTACACCCCGTTTACGAAACCAGACCAAATCCTCACCATGGACGCAGCGTCCGCTTCGCTTGTCAAGTACGCAGCAAACGCAATGCTGGCAACAAGGATTAGCTTTATGAACGAACTCGCAAATCTTTCCGAAGCCCTCGGTGCGGACATTGACGGCGTGCGTCGCGGGCTCGGCGCCGATCCGCGAATCGGAAGCCAATACTTGAGCCCAGGGATGGGTTACGGAGGCTCATGTCTCCCCAAGGATGTGTCGTCGCTTATCTCTGCAGGGGAAGCCTCTGGCGTAACCATGGGGGTTGCTCGTGCAGTGGCAGAGGCGAACAGCCTCCAGCCGCATCGATTGGCCGAAAAGCTTGAGCGCCACCTTGGCGATCTTTCCGGCAAAACGATTGCGGTATGGGGAATCGCCTTCAAGGGGGGGACAGACGATTTGCGCGATGCCCCTAGCAAGATTCTCATCGACGATCTCCTCGTTGCGGGTGCGCGAGTGCGCGCATTCGACCCTGGCGCAACGAACGTCGCTCGCACCCTCTACAAGCAATCCCCAGCAGTGGAGATTCTGGAAGGCGCAATGGACGCGCTCCGTGGCGCGGATGCTCTTGCCATTGCTGCAGACTGGCCAGAGTTTCGCAACATCAAACCGATTGACATTTTCACCTCCCTGAAGACGCCTCTTGTTGTTGACGGAAGAAACCTCTTTGAGCCTGCTGCGATGCGGGAGGTAGGTCTGACGTACTGTGGAGTCGGGCGAGGCGACGCTTGATCGCTGCTTCGGAATACGCGGTCGTCCTCTTCGCATACAACCGACCAGAGAAGACACGCCGCACGCTGCTATCACTTCAGCGCGCTGTTGCGTTCCAACAGAGCCTTGACCCCTCTGCTCAGGCCGCACGTGTCGTCGCTGCAATCGATGGACCAAAATCCAATCCAAAAGATCGTGCCCTCGTTGATGAAGTAACCGGGGTGATTCGAGCTGAGATGCCGCACGCGGAGATCCGGCGTGGCCTCATCAATCGCTCTCTCCCCGCTCATCTAACTAGCACCCTCGATGACTTGTTCTCCACGTCAAGCACCCGACTCCTGATCTGTATTGAGGATGATGTTGAAATCGCTCCGACGTTGATCGCAGCCATGCTGCACGCCTCAGAGCGGCTTGGGCGCGATGGTTACGTGATTGGAGCGGCGCCGGCACACCGAGATGGCAGCCTTGAACATCAGGCACTCAGTCTCGATCGGGTGGCGCACATGGCGAGCAGCGACCTCCTGAAATCCTACATTCAGGAGTTCTCGCTGGATGGTGCACAACGCGAAGGCGCGTACGGGACACGTGATCATGACGCGATCAATCGGTGGAGTCGCGGAATTGCGCTTCGTGCAGGCGTGAGTCCTCCCGAGGGAACAAGCCAAGATCGCATTCGGGAGCTCGCCTGGAAAAGCAACGGCGTCCAACTTGTTGGTCTGCCCATGAGGCTGGTGAAACATCGTGGATACTGGGGTCAACACAACACGCCGTGGTACGCGCTTCGAACTGGACAGCTCTTTCAGCGTCTTGATCAACGACCGTGGGTCGAGATCTCCCGAGAGATTACCGACTTACTTGGGAGACGTTGAGGGCTTGATAGAACTCGTCGGCAACTTCGCTCCAGTTGCGCGGTTGGAATCTCTCAGTGATCGCTTTGCTGAGCCGTTCAGGTTCGCTTCCGATCCACCAGGACTTGATAGCAGCCTCAAGCGCTAAATCATCTCCAGCGGGAACAACGCTCACATACGGCGAGCCCGCTGCAGCGGGAACTGCGTCTGTCGCGATTGATGGGCGCCCCGCGAGAAGTGCCTCTCTAATCGGCAGACCCCAGCCTTCGGCGAGCGACGGCATCACGACGAAACGACTCCGCCGGTACAACGACGCGAGTGCGCCATCATCTGCATCGTGGATAAGCTGGATGCGAGCTGATGCATGCAGGCTCTTTCGTAGGACTCGGAAGAGCTCGCCATCCTGAGGGTGCCTTCGCCCAGCCAAGACAAGCCGTGGCACCGTGTCGATGCGCTCTCCGCTCGCCAGCACCTCAGCGCACCACCGCTCCCAAATCATCACCAGTGCGACAAGGTTCTTTCTCGGGTGCAGAGTGCCGACACAGAGAATGATTCTCTCTCTTTCGCCGTCGGTATCAGGCTCTTGCCGCTGATCTGCAGATTGCAACTCAGGATCTGCTGGCATGAGCAGGGTGGTCGGTTTCTGATAGCGCTGTTGCAGCTCACCTACAACTTCGCCCGACACCGCAAACACAGCATCAGCACAACGGATTAGC
>DAIRDB010000167.1:0-2802 GCA_036796405.1 Gammaproteobacteria bacterium
GCGTAGACTCCAAAGCCCGCAAGGAAAATGGCACCCAATGCCATGCCCATGCCAAGGGCTTTGAGCCAGGTCGTTGCAGGGAAGGCGTACGCGATCGACTCTGCTGCCAATGCCAGGCCGAGCGCGGCCAGAAGTTTTCCCCATACGTCCAAAAACGTCGCAGCCGCAGTACGCGTAACCGAAGGGGTGTTGGCGTCTTCGTCGATGGGCTCAGGCTTAAAGCCCGCTTTTCGAATCGCCTGCAGTGCGTCTGGCAGTGCAGCTTGGCTCGCGGAAATGGTGAGTAGGCGTGCCCCAAGATCGAATCGCAGGGCTTCGATTCCCGGGATGCTATCCACGGCGCGCCGGATCTCGGACTCCTCTGAGGCGCAGTCCATGTTGGAGATACGGAACTTTTTCTGTGGATGGTCTGAGTGCATCTGTGCCATGTCCTGGTCAGGTTGCGCCATGGTCGTGCATGCCACTGCTGAACAGCAGTTTTCACTCTGGCAGATCTGTGGCTTTGTGCTTTCGCAAGATGTAATCATGATTTCTTCCTCGTTGAGGTATTAGAAACCCTGTAGCCACTTCAGTGTCAAGTGGCTAAAATCGCTCGAGAATCAAAGCCAAGTCGCTCACCGAGGTGTGTTCATGAAAATTGGAGATCTCGCCAAGGCAGCTCATACGCAAGTTGAGACCATCAGGTACTACGAGCGTGAGGAACTACTCGCTCAAACCGCCCGGACAGAAGGTAACTACCGCGTGTACGGACCTGAGCATGTAGAGCGTTTGTCATTCATCCGGCATTGCCGACGGTTGGACATGACATTGGATGAGATTCGCGCGCTGTTGAAATTTAAAGACTCGCCGCCGAAGGACTGTTCCGTCATCAACAACTTGGTCGACGAGCACATCAAGCACGTGGCAGTCCGCATCAAGGAACTGAAATCCCTGCAAAAGCAATTGGTCGACCTGCGTAACAGTTGTGCAGGCGGTGGCGCGGTCGATGAGTGCGGCGTACTTTCGGGCTTGTCGCGGGCATCGCTTGCCGAGCCTGCGACTGATACGCCCTACGATGGTCACGTACATGGAACCCACAAGGTTTCCGGGAAACGCAAGTCACCCTGAGGGGATCTCAGGAGAACTACTCGCTGTGTAGTGATGATCCCAAGCTTCGAAGGTGGCCGCCACGCTCGGGTGTCTTTCATCCCCGTCATGACTCGGTCTAGAACCGGGCGGCGTCAGTCGACTTTCGCGGCTCGAAGTCTTAACGCGTTGGCAATCACGCTTACCGACGACAGCGCCATAGCTGCAGCCGCTACGATCGGAGATAGCAGCAGCCCGAAGAAAGGGTAGAGCACGCCGGCCGCCACTGGGATACCTGCCACGTTGTAGGCGAAGGACAGAAACAAGTTCTGCCGGATGTTCTTCATGGTGGCGTGCGAGAGCTTGCGTGCCCGCACGATGCCCATAAGGTCCCCCTTTAGCAGCGTGATTCCCGAGCTTTCCATGGCTACGTCGGTCCCGGTGCCCATGGCAATGCCCACCTCGGCGGCAGCCAGGGCTGGCGCGTCGTTGACCCCGTCACCGGCCATTGCCACCACGCGGCCTTCGCTGCGCAGCCGCTGCACGATCTTGGCTTTGTCCTCGGGGAAGATCTCGGCCACCACCTCGTCGATCCCAAGTTCCTTCGCTACCGCCAAGGCCGTCGTGCGGCCATCCCCCGTGAGCATGACGATGCGCACGCCGGCCTCGCGCAGACTCCTGAGGGCGGCAGGGGTCGTGGCCTTGATGGGGTCGGCGATGGCCACAAAGCCGGCGAGCCGACCGTCCAGCGCCACGAAGATCACCGTGGCCGCTTGGGTACGCTGCAGTTCGGCGGCGGCCTGGAGCGGAGTCACATCGACACCATGCTCGGCCAGGAACTTGGCAGCGCCGGATACCAGAGCCACGTTGCCCACCTTGCCCAGCACGCCTTTGCCCACGGGCGAGTCAAAGTCGGTGACCTCGACCAGGGGCAAGTGGCGCTCTTGCGCGGCAGCCACCACGGCCATGGCCAGCGGATGCTCGCTGGCGCGCTCTACGCTGGCCAGCTTGACCAGGAGATCATCGGGCAAGAACCCGGGCGCGGGCTCGATGTGAACCACGCGAGGACGCCCCTCGGTCAGCGTCCCCGTCTTGTCGACCACCAGCGTGTCGACTTTTTCCATGCGCTCCAGAGCCTCAGCGTCGCGAATCAGCACGCCATGCAGGGCACCTTGGCCCACGCCGACCATGATGGACATGGGTGTGGCCAGCCCCAGTGCGCAGGGGCAGGCGATGATGAGCACGGCCACAGAGGTGATGAGCGCATAGGAAAATGCCGGACTCGGCCCCCACAGCAGCCACACGACAAATGTGAGCAGAGCAACCGCAATCACGACCGGTACGAACCATGCCGAGACCATGTCCGCCATCCGCTGAATGGGGGCGCGGCTGCGCTGGGCGGCGGCCACCATGTGCACGATCTGCGAGAGCAGGGTGTCGGCGCCAACTTTCTCAGCCCGCATCACGAAGCCGCCGGTCTGATTCATAGTGCCGGCCGTGACTTTGGAACCCGGCGCCTTGACCGCGGGCATGGGCTCGCCCGTGACCATGGATTCGTCCACCGTGCCCTTGCCTTCAGTGAGTTCACCATCCACCGGTACCTTCTCGCCGGGGCGCACGCGCAGCAGTTCGCCCACCTGGATGGTGTCGATAGGCACCGTTTCATCGATACCGCTGGCCGACACACGAACCGCCGTTTTGGGTGCCAGGTCGAGCAAGGCCTTGATGGCCCCGGAG
>DAIRDB010000168.1:0-2755 GCA_036796405.1 Gammaproteobacteria bacterium
CCAGGGACAGACGTTTTGGACGATCTGCCGGCGCGGGAGTGAGACTCCCTCCAGATCAAACGATGCGGCGAGCTCAAACTCGACAACATCCCGTGTTTCTCTGGACTTGCGGTCGACGTAGTACACGTCGTCAGCAAATTCGGCCGAAGGATCAGCGGTCGGATTGACACCACCCTCAAAATTGACCGCATCCAGGTATTTCGCAAGCGTTCGCTTGCGCGTGATCTTGGCGCCCACCAAGTCCTGGTACGTGAGCACCAGCGCCGTGATCGTCCCGGTGACATTCGCTACCCGCAGGCGCGGCCGAGGAACTTGGCCATTGCCATTGAGCTCGAAGCCTTCGACCTCGATGGGAAATGCCTCAAAGGCGTTGCCTTGCCAGACGACCCGCTGCTGCAAAGCGTTGGTGCCAGCATGAAAGCGAACCGGTCCCTGTCCAAACAGTGCTAGATCCAGCACAAAGAGTTCGATTACGCTGCTGGGCGCGAGCTTTTGAATTTCAGAGGAGATGGACTGGACGGTCATGACAGATCGAACACCTGTTTGAAGGTTGCCCGAACAGACTCGACATTGGGCTCATCCACCGATCGACTCCATTCCTCACAAACGAACTTGGCCGAAGCACCTCCTGGTGGCGTCCAGTCAAAGGCCTGCACTGCACCGCGTGCACGTAGGAACGCATCGATCGCTGTTGCTTCTGTGCTGGTTCGCCCCCGAAACTCCAAGGACCAGACCTGCGGCTGCGTATTGATGCCGAAGGCCAAGCGCTGCTCGTAGCCGTCGCCGAAGGCCACACGCCGCACATTGGGCCGGATGGACAAATTGGCGCCGACCGATGGTGTCCAGGTGAACGTCGCCACTTACACGGCCCTCCGGCCATCAAGCAGTCCACCGGCTCGCTTTTGTGCCAGCAACTCCTGGCGAACAGCACTAGCAATCGCACGCCCCAGATCGCGTCCGCCCGGGTCGTCCCCTCGGCTGGAAGCACCCGCATCCGAAACGCTGACCGAGATATTGAAGATATCCCCACCAGACGCGCCACCGCTCATCGTGACTGGAATGGAGCGACCGTCAGGCAGTGGAACGTAGGCCTCTGGTCTGCTGCCTTCGCCAAAGAGCGCCAACTGGGGTGAGTTAGCAACGCCGCCCGAGGCATAGCTGCGCAAGGCCATGGGGCCAGCAGAGGTCATGACACCACCGCCCGCAAAGCCAAAGAAGCCCATCATGGCGTTGGCCAGCGGGACCGTGATCGCTCGCTGAATCTGAATTCGGATCAGGTCGGAGATGATCGAGTTGGCCAAACTCTTGAAGTCGAGCTTGCCAGTCATCACGAACTGGGTGAGCGCATCGGTCATGCCGTTGAACGCCCGGCTTGTGATGGACTCGATTTGCTTGCCCATCGCCTCGGCATCTTCAATGAAGCTCTTGAGCCCCTTCTGAAATCCAGCGGTGAAGGGTTCTGCAATTTCCTTGGCCCGCTGACCCAACTCCTTCGCCCCGGCTGCGGCAGTACGGGCACTCTCTGCGATCTGGCGCATGGACTCTGCAAATCGCTCATTGCCCGGCGCCGATTCAGCTACTGCGCGCGCCTCGGCGGCCAGTTGCTCGAGTTGCCGCGCACTTTCTTCCCGGGCAGTGGCCAGGCGCCGCAAAGACTCCAACTCGCTGATAGCGCCGGATTCGCGGAGCAGCCGGATCTGCTCCTCTCGGGTCTTGAACTCGGACTCGGCTCGGGATGCTCGCTCCTGGATGTCGCGCAGCGCCTCAAACGGGCTGCGAATGGCGCGCTCAAGAGTGACTTGAGCAGCCTCACGCTCCATGCGCTGGCGCTTAGCAGCCAATGTGGCGAGTCGTTCCTCGATCTGCCGACGTTGATCAGCGGTTTTGGCCACTGTCTCAAGTGCCGTGCGCAGCAACGCCTCTTCCTGATCGAAGTAGGCGCGCGAGCGCTCCAGGTATTCCTGCTGCGCGTTGGCCCGTAGATCGGTTGCTTCCCGAAAGCGCAGGTAGCCCTGCTCTTGGTAGAGGTCAATCACCCGCTGACGGCTTCGCATGATGGCCGCCTCATCATCGGCAAGCGCCTGCAGCGCCTTCGATCGCTGCTCAATGTCAGCGAGTGTGGTCTTGAAGGCCTCACCCGGTTCGCGAATGCTGCGCTCAAGCCCCGACATCTGGACCTCGCGCTCAAGCCGGGCACGCCGGGCCATGACCTCTTCGAGCCGGGCAGTGAGCTTTGCCTTTTCCTGGGTCGTCTTGGCTACGGTCGCAAGACCTCGCTTCAAGATGGCCTCTTCCTCTGCCATGTTTGCACGAAGACGCTCGGTGAAGTCGTCCTGTGCGGCGATGCGGGCGTCACTACCTTCCTTGAAGGTCAAAAATCCCTGGCCTTCGTACAAATCAATGATGCGCTGGCGATCCTTCAAAAGCGCAGCCTCGACATCGAGCGCATCCTGCAACCGCTTGACGTCTCGCTCGATGCCCGCAAGCGCCTCGGCGCGGTTGGCATCGCTTGCGGTGTTGTAGTTGAGAGTGGGCCGCTGTGGTTTATCTCCTTGGGGGTTCGCGCCCGCCTGAGCATTACGCCGCATCTCATCGAATCGCTGCGTCACCGCATCAGCCAAGAGCGGCATGTTCCACAGCTCGACATAGTTGCGGTTGGCCTGCTCAACGATCTGATTTCGCTTCTCAAGCGCCTCGCGCAGCGCCTTGCGGTTACCTTCCATGAGCAGACCAGGCACACCCCCGCGAGCAATGA
>DAIRDB010000169.1:0-2754 GCA_036796405.1 Gammaproteobacteria bacterium
AATCCTGTAGCACGAAACGCAGCTCGGCGCTTGTGTAGGCGGTGTTGACTGGCAGCATCACCGCGCACAGACGACCAAGGGCGATCCACGTAATGGGGAACGCCGCCACGTTAGGCAGCATCACCGCCACGTGCGTACCTTTTCGCACACCATGCGCCAGCAAGCTGCTGGCCAGTCGGTCGGCGGACGTGTCGAGTTCACGGTATGTAAGTAGCACGCCATCATCGACCCAATGCCCGGCAAGAGCGTCGCCCATCAACAGGGCGCGTTCGTGCACAAGCTCGCCCAGTGTCCTCGGCACCTCTCGTTCGTCTTCCATCAGCGCACGCAGGCGCTGAATCTGGGCAACACCGGCGTCAGTTGCCGGTGGATGCGACGTCGTGTCGTCGTCGGATTTAATCATTCGGCCTCCGGCTTTGATGGCGCCGCTTCGCCGGCATTGGTCATGGCGTCCATCCGGAACAGTCGGGCCACGTTGCCGCCAAGCCATGCGCCGCGAACCTCGTCTTCCAGCGGCAACTCATCGAGTTCAGAAAAGTATCGTCGAACGGACTGGAGCGGCCAGTTTGATCCGCAGATGATTCGCTCGCGAAGGACTGTACGGCCGTATTGCAACAGCGGCTCGAAACCCGATCCTGGAGTCTGTAAATACTTTGGGCGTAGCGCATTCAACGCGATGTGTACGTTCGTGTGCCTCCAAGCCACGCCAATCAGTTCCAGCACCCAGGGAAAGCCGGGCACGGATGCGACGACCTTCAGCTCAGGGAAATGCACCATGACCTCGTCGAGATAGCGAGGAAGCCCGTAGGTCATACGCACAGCCGGAGAGAACGACATGCCCACGTGGACGTTTACAGGCACGTCGAGCTCGATGCATTTGGCGTACAGCGGATAGAGCTCCTTGGCGTTGACCTCGAGCTTGTGCTCGAAACAAGGCAGGTGCAGACCAATAAGCCCGAGCTTTGTAACCGCATGCTCCAGTTCGCGAACCGCACGCATGCCATTGTTCGGATCGACGCTGGCAAGACCGACGAAGCGGGGAGCGTGGGCTTGGCAAAACGTGGCCACACTCTCATTGGACACCTTCTCGCCGAAGGTGCTCTCGACGTCGCGCGCGCGGATAACTACACGGTCGATGCCCAGTTCATCATACGTCCTGAGGTACTCGGCAAGATCATCTGCACCCGTTGATCCCTCCTGTTCGGCCAGCGCCAAGCTGCTGGAAAAAACGCTGTTGTAGCGCGCCATGTGTGGCGACGGGCGCCGCCCGAGTTCTGGCGTTGGCGGGACACTGGCATAGTCGACTTTGAGCATATTTGGGGTTCCTGGGCTAGTTAAGAATGCAACATGGAGTTCCTGAACCCTAGCCTTTGATCAATCGGACTTTCATGTCACTCATAAGTTGCGGCATCCGCTTGCGCAGCAGCTCGGCAAATCGCAGCCCGACCTGCGAAACCGGCCGATAGCGGTTGCGCAGAAGGTAGACGGTGTACGGTATCGATGGCTCGAACGGGCGTTCCACCACTTGGCCGAGCTTCACGTACTTGTGCGCCGACAATGGCTCGACCAGCGCCACACCCATGCCACGAGAAACCATCGCGCAAGCCTGTTCAGAGCCGTAGACTTCAAGGTTCATACGACGACGGATGTCGCGCTCGATGAAAATCCCGTCAATTGTCTGCCGCAGACGACCGTCGCGACGGAACGAGATGAAGCGCTCATCATGTAAGTCCTCCGGTCGAATCACGGCTTTGCGCGCCAAACGGTGCGTCACGGGCATGACGCAACAAGCAGCGAAATGCAGGATCGGCACGCAGATCACGTCGGGCCGGTCCACCGGATTTAGACACAGCCCCCAATCGGCCTGCGAGCTGACCAGCCAGCCGACCACATCGCGCTCCACGGAAACCGACAGTGATACCCCGAGGTCGGGGATCTCGCGCGTCATTTGCGCGAGCAGGTCTACCAGCACATGGTTGCCCAGGGCGCTGACAGCGATTAAATCGAGGCGGCCAGTCTCCAAATGCCGAAGTTCGTGTGCCAGCTCATGCAGCGCTCGCAGGTCATTTACCGTGCGCAGCGCACGCTCGGCCAACAGAGCCGCCTCGGGCGTGGGAACCATGCGCTGCCGATCCGGCACGAACAACGTCATCCCCACTTCTCGTTCGAAGGTGTGGATGAGCTTGCTCATTGTCGGCTGGGTGATTTCCATCGCCTCAGCTGCGCGAGTGAATGAGCCCTTGTCGATCAGAGTGACGAAGGCCTGGAGCTGGCGCGAGGTAATCATATTGGTTAGGCCAAGAATTCTCAGTGCCACAAACGGGCAACTGCGTCGTAGCTGCCAGTGCGTAGGTCGGCCACACCCTTCACGAGCTCGGCTTTGGCGATCTTGCGAGTCGGCGTGTGCGGAAACTCCTCCACGTACGCGAAGTACCTTGGCCATTTGAAAGAGGCGAGGGAGCGCGCGCAGTGCTCCAAGATAAAGGCCGGATTCACCCCGGCAGCATCGGCGCCGGCGACCAGCGAATCACGATCGATGGCACCGACGTGCCCGGTGAACCGAACTCGGTCGGCGACGCCACGTGATGCGACGTGAGCCGTGAGTTCGCCGTGCGCACGACCCTCGCCCCCGATGAACAACAGGTTGATGTCGGTACCCCGCCACGGACCGGCCAAGAGATCGACGAGAAATCGATGGTTCTTGTGCGGATGCGTAATGGCGGGATAGATGAAATAGCGCATGCCTTCGAGACC
>DAIRDB010000170.1:0-2594 GCA_036796405.1 Gammaproteobacteria bacterium
GGCATTACCCTGGCGCCCCACGTGCTGGCCCAGCCCGCCTGGCCCGGAAAGCCGGTGCGCCTCATGGTGGGCGCCTCGGCGGGCGGTGGCACCGATGTGATCGCCCGCATGCTCGCTGACCGGTTCGCCGACACGTGGAAGCAGAGCTTCGTGGTGGAAAACCGCCCGGGGGCCTCGAATACGATCGCGGCAGACCTCACCGCCAAAGCCGCGCCCGACGGTCACACCCTGCTGGTGGCGACCAACACCGGGCAGGCCATTGCGCCTCACATGCTGAAGCTCGCCTACGATCCGCTGAAGGACCTGCAGCCGGTAGGCATGATCGTCGAAGTGCCCAACGTTGTGCTGGTATCGGCCACGACACCCATCAAGACGGTGTCCGAGCTGATTGCCGATATGAAGGCCAAGCCGCAGGGGTACCGCTATGGATCGTCGGGTGTGGGGAGCACGCAGCACCTGGCCGGCGAGGCGTTCGATCTCGCCACCGGAGTGAAGTCGATTCACGTGCCCTACAAGGGCAGCAGCCAGGCGCATGTGGATGTCATCAGCGGGGCGGTGCAGCTGATGTTTGACACCACGTCGTCTTCCATGCCGCAGATTCGCGCGGGCAAGATGCGGCCGCTTGCCGTGATGTCGCCAAGGCGTTCGGCGCAATTGCCGGATGTGCCAACGCTTGCCGAGGCGGGGGTTCCGAACCTGGAGATGTCCACGTGGTACGGGTTGTTTGTCACGGGTGGCACGCCCGCCCCGGTGGTGACCATGCTGCATAACGAACTCAGGCGTGTGCTGACGATCCCCGAGGTGTCGCAGAAGCTCGCCGGGCTGGGCGGCGAGCAGCGCGACATGACGATTGAGGCCTTTGCGGCCTTCAACCGCGCCGAGTTCCAGCGGTTTGGCAAGCTGATTGCCGAGGCCAAGATCGGCGACGGCAAGTAAGCGGGCGAGCCCCCGCGTTTCGGCTATAATTACGGGTTCGCGGGGCGTAGCTCAGCCTGGTAGAGTGCTTGCTTTGGGAGCAAGATGTCGGAGGTTCGAATCCTCTCGCCCCGACCATCCTTTCCCGATCAGCGCCAAGCCGTTTCATCTCGGCGGGGCCTTGCCCGGTGAGGACGTTGTCTCGCTGCACGACAGAAGTATTTTGCGGATTTGCTGCCCGTAGCTCAGTTGGATAGAGCATCAGCCTTCTAAGCTGAGGGTCACAGGTTCGATTCCTGTCGGGCAGGCCAGTTCCCGGTGGTGGCTGTAGCTCAGTGGTAGAGTCCCGGATTGTGATTCCGGTTGTCGTGGGTTCGAATCCCATCAGCCACCCCACTTCTCTTTGCGGTACGCGGCCGCAACCCAAGCGCTGGTTCCACGGGTTCTCGATCACCCGGAAGGAACTCAGCCAGCGGCAGGGCTCCGATATCCATGCGGGTTACTTGGTTGCCAGCGCCACGCAGCAGGCGTCACATGAAGGCGAGCACGGCGTGACCGCCGCTTGAGCCAACGGCTGATAGCATCTGCAATGGATTCGTCCTTTTGCCCGCTGCCGATCGCGGTCAACGTCCATCACTCACGCCCTGTAAGGTATGACCAGCGCCTCTCAAAAAACGCCCCTCGCTTTCTTTGCTTACAATCGTCCGGTTCATACGGCGCGAGCGCTTGATGCACTGGCAGCATGCCGGCGAAAAGACGAGTTCGAATTCTTTTTCTTCTCCGACGGCCCGAAAACTGCCGAGGCCGAAGCGGGCGTAAGCGAAGTACGTCGAGTCCTTGCTGAAAACGCAGGGCGTTTTTCGGCTCGGGTCATCGAGCGGCCTGTCAATCTGGGGCTGGCGAAATCCATCGTCGACGGGGTGGGCCAACTCTGCAGCAGTCACGGAAGGGTTGTCGTTTTAGAAGACGACCTGATGGTGTCGCCGGACTTCCTGCATTTCATGGCCTCTGCACTTGACCGCTATGCAGAGGTTCACGAAGTCATGCAAGTCGGCGCCTATACAATTGCACCGCCCTCCGATCGGGCAACCCATGCCTATCTTCTGCCAGTGACCTCGACATGGGGGTGGGGAACATGGGACAGGGCATGGAAAAAGTTTTCGTGGACGCCCAAGGGATGGCCTGCCGCTCGCAGCGATCAGGCTTGGGTCTCACGGTTCGAAATAAACGGCGCGGGTAAATACATTGCCATGCTGGAAGATCGCTTGGCCGGCCGAAACGACTCGTGGGGTATCTTGTGGTGGTATGCCGTGTCGCAGAACAAAGGCGAAGTTGTATATCCCGTTCAGACGCTGGTATCAAATGAGGGATTTGATGGGTCCGGTGTCCACTGCGGAGCGGGAACTGCGCTTGGAAACACCAGCATCAATTCAACAGCACAACAATTACCTGACGAAATTTTGTTCCCAGCCCAACTAACGCACCTGCCCCATGATTTGGAGCTTTTGGAAAAAGTGTTGAGGGATCAGACCGGACTCTCTGCGAGGGTTAACTCGAAAGCGACTTTCTGGTGGCAAAGGTTACGCGCGGGAATTCGGCATGCATTTGATTAAACAGCTGGGCGTCCGCCTCACCCGAGCACTGCGGGCGGGGCGTTTTTCAAGTGCCGATCCAAACTG
>DAIRDB010000171.1:0-2560 GCA_036796405.1 Gammaproteobacteria bacterium
CGGCAGATGATCGTTGGCGACGAAGAACTGCAGATGAACCAAGCCAGCCGTCAGTACGACCTGCGGCTGCGGCAGCTGCAGGAGCAGGAGAAGCTCGTCGGACTCACCTCGGACGAACTGCAGGTCCAGAACGCGATCCTTGCGAAGCAGATGGAACTCTGGTCGCAGGGCTACGCGGCTGGCGAGGAGCGGTTTGACATGGAGGTGCGTCGCACCGAGGAACTGGAGCGGGCTGCCGTCGAGCAAAAGAATCGTCAGGCTGGCGTCAGGAGCATCTTTAACTCTCTGCAGGACGGTGTCCGGCAGTTTGAGGGGACGTTCAAGAGCGCGTTTGAAACCATCTTCACGGACGGCGTCAAGAAGGGCGGCGACATCTTCCTCAAGGGCTTCGGCGACATCATCAAGCGGATAAGCGCCCAGATGATCTACGACATCGCCATTCGCCCATTTGAGGTACTGGCACAGCAGATGGCTACGAGCCTCGCCAAGTGGCTTGTGGGGCTGTTTAGCGGGCCGGTTGGCGCTCCTATGGCGGGTTCCCCCGCTGGCTTCTCCGGCGGCACGCCAGCGGCACGTGGCGCGTACTTTGACGGCATGAACCACAACTTCGCGTACGGCGGTGCGTTCACGAACCAGATCGTCAGTCGCCCGACGATGTTTGCCTTTGCCAGCGGAATTGGCCTGATGGGCGAGGCTGGGCCGGAGGCCATCATGCCGCTCAAGCGCGACTCCTCTGGTCGCCTTGGCGTGTACTCCAGCGGCGGCGGCGGCAACGACTCTGGTCTCAGCGTCGTGATCAACGATATGCGGTCGAACGCCAACTCCGAGCGGGTACAGACCAGTGAGCAGCGCGGCCCGAACGGCAAGCGCGTGCTATCGGTTCTCATCCGCGATGAGATGCGTCGGCAGATTCGTAGCGGCGACCTCGACCGCGAAATGTCGGGCAGCTACGGCAACACACGGACATTGGCGAGGTTGTAATGCCTAATCCCACCTACCCTAACACCCTGCCCCAATTCGTCATGGAGGGCGCGTACAGCGAGCGCATCCAAGACCAGACGATTGAGAGCCAGATGGACACCGGCCCCGCCAAGATTCGGCGTCGGTTCACGAAGTCGCTGCGGACGTTTTCCATTCAGCTGATGATGACGCCAGCACAGACGGCGACGTTTGAGAGCTTCTGGCAGAACGACTGCAAGGGCGGCTCGCTGCCGTTCGACTGGGTCCACCCGCGCACACGAGCCGCTGCCACGCTGCGGTTCCGCAACCCTGCACCAACGATCCAGACCACCGGTAGCGGCGCTGCCAACGTGGTCGGGTTTAGCTTGGAACTCGTCTAATGGCTCGTACCCTATCCTCTGCCGCGCTCGCGTCCATCCACGCGCAGGAGACCGGTGAGGTCTGGCTGGTGCTTCTGACAATCAGCCACGCCTCGATGCCGACCCCGATCCGGGTGGTCAACAACAACGAGGACATCACCAGCCGCGGGAACATCTATCAGGCGTTCCCGTTCGACATCGTCCTCCCGGGTGAAGACCCGGACGGTATCACCAAGGCGATGCTGCGATTCGACAACGTCGAGCGCACCGCGATCACTGCTATCCGTGGGCTGACATCGCCGCCGAGCGTGACGATTGAGGTCATTCTCGCTAGCGCCCCCGACACGGTGGAGATCAGCTTTGAGGGACTGACGGTTCGTAACGTCACCTACGACGCGACGCAGATCGAAGGCGAGTTGCACTTCGAATCGCTGTGGACCGAGCCAATCACGCTGACCATGACGCCGAGTCGTTTCCCGGGGCTGTTTTGATGGACCGGACCCTTCCAGAGTGGGCTGCCGAATACATCGGCATCCCGTACAAAACGCACGGGCGCGACCGCCTTGGGTGCGACTGTTGGGGTCTGATTCAGATGATTCAGCGGGAGCGACTGGGGTCGCTCTGGACACCTTACGAGGGCGTCGACTGGTTCAAAGGACAGAAGCCAGAGGTCATTGGAACAGATGCCGTCAAGTACGCGAGCAATTTCACACCTGTGACACCGGGATCGGAAAAGCTCGGCGACGGCATTCTCATTCGGATGCGCGGGCATCCGTTCCATTGCGCTCTGGTATTAGCGCCCGGGTGGATGATACACACGCACGAACAAGCCGATTCCGTCATTGAAAACTACCGGTCGATGCTCTGGGAAAAGCGCATCACCGGCTTCTACAGGTACGCAGGCGCATGAGCGACGAAATCATTCCAGTTCACGGGAAGCAGTTCCCCGTCGTAGTTCACAACCAGCCGTTCGCTTCGACGGTTGCGCTGATGCAGGGGCTGCACGGGCAGAGCCTTTCGCAGCTGGTGACCGCCTGCAAGCTGCCCCCGGCTGTGATGCCGTACGTTCGGGTGTGGATCAACGACGTCGAGATCGCCCCTGACGATTGGGCGGCGACCGTGCCTGCGGTCGGCTCTAGCGTCTACATTCGCGTCGTGCCGCAGAAGAGCGGCAAGGACATCTTCCGCGCTATTGCGATGATCGTGATTACGGTTGTCGCCTTCTATGTCGCCCCGGTCAT
>DAIRDB010000172.1:0-2558 GCA_036796405.1 Gammaproteobacteria bacterium
GGCCTGCCTGTAGTTGCCCTCAGCCTCCAGCCGCTGGGTTTCCGCAGCCTGCCGATCGGCCCACAGCTGGCGGGGGTCCACGTCATCCGGCAGGTCACCGAGGCGAGAACTGAGCCTCCGCTTCTCGCCGAGGAGCTCCTCATTCTTGGCCCGCAGCTTCGCCACTTCAGCCGCCAGCGCTGCGGGGTCTGCAGCGGCTGGCGGCTGAGGTGGCGTTGCCTGGGGGGTGGAGGTGGAATCGGTGGTGTCAGCCACAGAAAACCGGATTCAGTGTCCGGTTACGTTACCCGATTGGCTCTTCCTCCGCCTCCGCATCATCGGCGTCGTCATCGTTCGAGCTCTCCATGATCGTTGACTCCAGTTCGGACGCAACGATCCGCAGCCAGCCCAGCACGGTCGGGACCGAGCAGTCGGTCTGCGCAGCGATTTCGGAAATAGCGGCCCGGAGCTGTTCGTACAGCTCGGTTTCCCGCTGTTCAATCACGGATTGGACCACGGCATTCAGTTCGTTCTCGTCCACGGTGCGTCAGCAGGGCGAGCTCATGGTAGCCCCTGGGTGCTGGCGTCAAGCTGCGCCTGCTGCTCGGCGAGTGCCCGGGCGCGGGCTTGCGCCGTCGCCTCCACCTCGAATGCCACGTCAAACCCGTCTGGCATCCACTCTCCACTCTGAAGGATTCGCAACAGCGTTTCCTGAGTGATTTTGCCATTGGCTTCCAGCTGAATCATTTGCTGGACAATGGCGGGATCCAGGCGAGCAGCAACAAAGTCCTTGTTAATTTCGCAGCTTCCGTAATCCGTTATATTCATCAACAAACCATGGTAACGAAGACACTCGTTTACCATATTTTGAAGCCCCATCGCGACGGATTGCAGCGGACTATCGCCCTGCGATCTGTCAATGTGACGTGCCTCTGCGCTTGCGTTGGTGTAGTTTTGGCCCATCACTTGAGCCATGCCAAGCTCTGCTATTTGCTTCTCAATGCGGTCTATCTGCTCAAATCTGTATTGGTAACTTGTGCCAACAGGCTCGGTAAACTCTGTTCGTGCGTCAACAGGCCAGGGAGTGGCCGAGTCTGGACCGCTCTCTATTTCCTCAACTTCAGCCGGTGCGCCAAACACGTTGTAACGCGGCACGGCAGCAACACGCAGGAGCGTATCCTGATCCGAAAGGCACCGATACGCTTGCGCATTGAGATGCGCAGCATCCTCAAGCGGTGGTCGCGATTCCAAATCTTGAATTTGGTTAGCGTAAGCTACAGCAAAAGGGATTTCGTCGATATATGTAGGGGTTTCGCCGTCCGTCAACTCTTTCCATTCGCTAGCCGTACTTTCTTGCTTCCTGAACAGCTGGTAGGAGCCCGGTCGCAGCACGCGAACTTGCTGCACGACCTCGTAGCCGTAGTCGCCATGGGCAACGATCGGCGTTTCAAGTAATCGCAAAAGCACAAGCTTTTTTTGCCCGCCAACGATGTCATAACGACCACCCAGGATTTGTCTGGCGCTGTACGGAACCCAGTAGGGCCTGAAGAACTCTGTCACTGGTGTGCTATCGCCTTCGTCGCCCCGCGGCATGTCCACTAAGGTTCCAACGTGCCCGAAGCGAATATCAAGCTGCGCAACCTTGCGCAAGAACACATCAAGGTTAGAGCCCATCATGTCTATGTCTTGCATGTGATCAAGCATTGAATCGTTGACGCCAGTCAGCACAATAGGCTTGCGGGTCAACATGCCGACCAGCATTCTCTCAAGCCTGAGGTAGTACGGCGGGCAGACCGCAGCCGCTAAGCGCGTATCATAATTTTCCTGCTTTTCCCGCGGAAACCTCGGCAAGAACAACTCACGCTGAGCCCGCATCGCCAGCGTGCCACCCGCCAGCACCTCCGGCAGAATCCAGTGAGGCTCTTGACGCTGATAAACAATATCGGGATCTTGAACCTTGAGATCTTCGTAGGTTGTCAGGTTGGTGTAAACGCCACCCGCCACGGGGCGGAACCTTAGCCAGCGCTCAGCGCCAACATCTCCAGTCTGAACAACCGTCACGCCGGGAGGTAGTTGCCCCATCGCTGCCGCATCCTTTCCCATAGTTTGCCTCAGGCAAGCTATAGCAACCGAGTCGGCATGATGAAGCGTAAAACCAAAGCTGAGCGCAAGACCGCAACGGTGATGCACGAGTTCAAGGCTGGCACGCTCCACAGCGGCAGCGCCAAGGGGCCGCGCGTGACCAACCGGAGGCAGGCGATTGCGATTGCGCTGAGTGAAGGGCGGAGAGCCGGGAAGAAGCGCAAGAAGCGCTAGGCAAACTAAGGCAGTATCACCAGGGTAAGCATGGCTAGGCAGTTAAAACGAGACGCCCGAGGGCGGTTTGCCTCCACCGGCACGGTGCGCAACAAGCGTCCGGCGACAGCTGCCAGCACACCGACCCGCGCCACCAAGGCCACGGCAGCGGCTGCGGGGCCTGCCAGGGCTGCGGGGCCGGCCAGGACTAGCAAAAAGACGATGACCGCAGCGGAGAGGAGATACTACAAAGCCCGTGCGCAAATGCGAGAATTGAGCTATAG
>DAIRDB010000173.1:0-2487 GCA_036796405.1 Gammaproteobacteria bacterium
CACAAGCGTTTGAATACCGCCTAAAGTACTGCCATGCGTACTGATCGAAGCACTGGAGTGGTGGTGGAGTATAGCAGCACCGCAAACACTCATCCCGAAGGTGTGAGGCTTGTTGTCCTGAAAACACCCCCCGAATGAGGAAATCGGGGCGCTTCCAAGGTTTTGCTCTAACTTCCTCGCTGGTTAGGAGAAATTCCTGCCACCACGCGTGTCGGCCACTGAAGGCCAGCAGTCCTGGCAAGCATATAGCGCCATCTGTCGCGCACCAAGGCAAAGACTACCCAGGGGTTTAAAAATTTGGTAGACTTCCAGATCTTTTAAACCAAACCCTAGGAGGTATCATGATCGCAGATCGCATTCGGCAAGCACGATTGGCTGCTGGTCTGACCCTGGGTGCTTTGGGTGAAAAAGTCGGTGTCTCGCACACAGCGATCCAGAAGTACGAGAAGGGGTTGCTAACGCCTTCTTCCTCTCAACTCCTCAAGCTGGCGCGTGCCTGCGACGTCCGCACCGAATACTTCTTTCGCACCCACTCCGTCGAACTGCTTGAGCCAGAGTTCCGTAAAACGGCGGCCTTTGGCAAGACGGCACAGGATGCACTAAAGATCAAGGTCGTGGAGTTGGTGGAGAAGCGTGTGGAACTTCTCGGGGCTTTTCCAGAATTACCTCTATTGGTGTTCGCCCCTCCGGTCGGACTCCCTGAACACATCCAGGCGCTGGATGAGATCGAAGCACTTGCCGACCAGGCCCGCAACGCTTGGCAGTTGGGAATGAACCCCATTGGAGACCTCACAGACACCCTTGAAGGTCTTGGTCTGCTGGTCATTGTCGTTGATGAAGAACACCCAGGGTTCTCTGGCCTGACCGCCAAAGCCCGCACCGACGATGGTCGGGAATTCCCGATCGTGGCCGTCTCAAAACGGTGGCCAGGCGATCGGCAGCGGTTTACGCTGGCTCACGAACTGGGGCATTTGCTGCTTGAGGGACGGCTGGCTGTTGGCCTTGATGAGGAAAAGGCCTGCGACCGGTTCGCGGGGGCCTTCTTGGCACCACGCGTGGCCGTGCATCAATTGCTTGGGCAGCAGCGCCACGCGCTGGAGTGGCAGGAGCTCTATGTGCTCAAGCATGAGTTCGGCCTATCGATGTCTGGATGGCTGCAACGAGCCAAGCAGTGTGGCGTGATCACCGATGCTGCACATCTCATGATGTTCAAACGCTTTTCGGCCAAGGGCTGGCGCAAGAACGAACCCGGAAATCCATTACCTCAGGAACACCCCCGACTCTTCGATCAGTTGGTATACCGCGCTCTGGCAGAGCAATACATCTCTGAAGCCAAAGCAGCGGAACTGCTGGGCATCCCGATGATGCGCTTCCACAAAGAACGTCAGTTGGAGTCATCGGATGCGGTTGCTCATCAGTGATGCCAATATTTTGATCGACATGGAAGCCGGGGCGTTGATGGGCACGCTCTTTCAGCTTCCCATGCAGTTCGGCATCCCTGACCTGCTGTATTACGAAGAAATTGAACCGGGCAGCCCAGGACTTGAAAACCTGGGCCTACAAATCATGGAGGTCAGCGGCGACTTCGTGGCGTATGCCCAGCAGTTGCCAGCCCAGCACAATCATCTGCTTCCAGCGAAAAACGGTCCCAAGCCCAGTCACAACGACTACTTAGCTCTGGCACTTGCGAAGCAAGAGGTCTGCACCCTGCTGACGGGTGACACCAATTTGCGAATTGTCGCCAACAAGGAGCAGGTCAACGTCATGGGCACCATTGGGCTGTTGTGCGCCATGATTGAAAACCAGTTGCTGACGGTCGACGACGCCTTCAAGGCGCTTGACAGAATGAAGCTTGGTAAGCGCCGGTTGCCCTGGCCAGAAGCCGAAAAAATGCTCAACGCCTTGCGCTGAGCACAACATCCACGGCGACGGAACAGCCACTAATTTCGCGCACGTTCGATCTCCATACGTTTTGCTGTATGGAGATCACCGATGCCAATCAAATACTGCCGTTCCGGCCTTCTATTCTGACCAAGTCAGCCAACGAATCTAGGACCACTAAGACTGCTGGCGTAGCTACCAAACCAAAAAATTCTTAACGAGCGCCCTTGAGATCAGTAACGATCATTTTCCCCCCTTCATTGATGACCATGAATTCGACCTTATCACCAGGCTTCACATTGGCGAGTAACGCTTTGTCTTTGGCTGTAAACACCATGGTCATGCCGGGCATGTCCATGTGCTTAATGGGGCCGTGTTTGATGGTGACTTTGCCAGCCTCAAGGTCTATTTTCTTGACTTCGCCTTCGGTCATCGACGCAGCGGGCTGCGACATATCCATCTTGCTGTGATCCATGGTGGTCTGTGCCATGCTGCTCACAGGCAGCGCGATGCCCAAGGCCAAGGCGGAAACGGTGGTGATTTTCTGGATGATGTTCATGGTTATCCTCGTGGGTAGGTGTTGAAAACAGTGGTGCTGCCGTCGCG
>DAIRDB010000174.1:0-2456 GCA_036796405.1 Gammaproteobacteria bacterium
ATCTTTTCCCCGAGAGTGCCGCTTGTAGACGCCCCTCGAATGTAGATAGCAGCTTGGGTGTCCACGTCATCAATGTAGTTGTTGGAAATGTTGACGCGCTTTGTAGGAAGCTGTTCGGTCGTGCTTACCGTAAGGTCAGAGCCTAAAGCCAAAATGCCGTGTTTGCTGCAACCGCTAAGGTAGTTGTTCGAGATCACCATATCCTCGGCGGTTTCCGCAAAAATGCAGTCATAGCCGGGAACAGAAACCAGCCCGTAATCTACTGCCCCCATAACGACGTTGCCGTTTATGGTAGCGGCTGGCGTGTCCTGAACAACTGAAAAACTGGAGTTAATCGCCACGTTTCCGGTTTGTGTCGATCCCTTCACAAACTTTGTCACCAGTGAGCAGTACGGCCCGTGATAGCAGATATTGTTGGAGAAAACGACGCCTTCCGTATACACCTTCGATGCTACCGTTCCGTTTCCTGAGACTGCCAAACAAAACCACCAGAAGTAGCTGCAAGTGTTGTTCGTAAACTTTACCCCGCCAGAAGCGCCATCTATAATGAAGCCGCCAGCCTGCCCAAGCGTCGAATAGTTGTTGTCAATATCCACAGACCCAACGTCATCCATAAACACCGTAGTTGCCGCATTGGTGAAGTTTGTGCCGTCGCCCAGCTCGTTCCAGCCGCAGTCCTTAATGCCAACATGCGTGGCGTTGGTCAGCTTCAGCAGCGGCGTGCTGGCCTGAAGCGCAGTTGAATGCCTGATAAACGTTGTCTGTTTTGGTCCGTCGCAGATGAGGGAGAACGGACCAGCGACCGTCGAAACTACGCTGGTCACGCCGTACGTTCCTCCCGGAGCGTGAAGCGCGAAGCCGTTGTTCTGCGCTGCCAGCGTAGCCGCCAGCATGGCCGCAGTGTCGTTCGTAGACGTGTTTCCCACCGCGCCGAAGTCAGCCTTGAGTTCGTACCGCTGCCGTAGCCGATTCTGAACCGTGGTCGTCTGAGCGCCGGTCACGCCGAGGGTGTAGCCGATCAGGGAAGATCCGCTCGAAGCCGCCAGAAGCGCTTTCAGCACCGCGCCACGGTCGCAGATGTTGTCCTGCGTGAAAAGCGTGACCGCCGTGGCATCCTTCGCCACGAACTTGTAGCAGGACGAGCCAACCCAGATGCCTGTGATGGTCGCCCCGTTGACGGCGTAGCCTGCCGAGTTGGTCAGAACCGGGTTCGTGTTCGGTGTTGCCAGCGTTGAGCTTGTGTACGTCGCTAGAGGCGTGTTCGTGCCGGCCGCGTAGGTGTAGATCGAGCAGCCCGAGCACGCGACGGCCTGACCTGACCGAGCGTCCAAAAGTTGGTACGGCGTGATGGATACCGGATCTTGCGCGAACGCTGTCGTCGCCAGTAGAGCCAACAGTAAATACTTGCCAGTCATTATTCAGCCTCTCTGCTTTCCATTATGTGCCGTCGCATCAATTGTTCCTCGGTGTCCGGTTCGCTCGAAAACCCGGCAGCGTTCAGATAGGCGATGAACGCGGCCTCTTTGCCCGTTGGTGTGTTCCAGTTGTAGTTGGGATCGTTCACTTTTTCACCTTCCCCATCAGATCGCCTACGGTGGTTTGCTTTGGATTATCCGCCTGATACTTTTCGAGCAGTTTGATCAGTTTTTTAGGTTCCCACTTCGCCATCGAGTCCATCAGCTTAATTGAGTCTCTGACCGGAATTCCACGTTTCGCTGCCGTGCTTTCTGCCAGAGCTTGGGCGTGTTGCGTAAATAGGTCGCGCGCAATTGCTTTGTCGCTTTTGCGAATACCAGCGGCTTCTTTGGCTGCGGCCTTTTCTGCTTTAGCCTGATTGGCTTTGTATTTGTCCAATTGGGAATCGATACTGCCACCGCCGCGCTTTTCTAGTGGAAGGTTCAGTTGTCCATGGTCAAGTTTTGGTTTGGCCGCTGCCTTTGGCACCTCAGGAGCGGACGCCAGCGGGTTCTGTGATGCACTTGCTGCCGGGCTTTCAACCTTTGGCATTGACCGCGCCAGCAGTTCTTCGACATCCAGTGCGTCGTAACCCATCTGAGTGTAGATCTTCTCCAACGTGTGCGCCGATGGGTGGTCGGCCTCGCCAAGCGTTTGAGTCGCCCGCGCCACGTTGTCGGGCGTTGGCTCCATCTTATTGGCCTTTAGGTATTCAACGAAGCGGTTGGCCTTCGCGTCCATGTTCACCTGAGTTTTCGCGCTGCCACCAAACTTGCCCTGTGCTTTTGGATTCGTCGGATCAAACTCGGGACGGTCTGGCACAACATCAAAACCGGAGTCTTTTAGGTACTGCTTAAATTCAGCTGTTATGCCTTCAGACGCACGCCAGTCGTAATTAGGGTTATTGACCTGCGTTGCTGGTCTTGCCGCTTCTTCCATCAGCGTGGCTGCGGTAACGGGTTTGCCAGCAGCGCTCGGAGCGGGTGTGACAGGTTGCGGAG
>DAIRDB010000175.1:0-2439 GCA_036796405.1 Gammaproteobacteria bacterium
CCCGTGCGCCGATCCACTCCCAGCACGTGTCGGTCTTTTTGATCTGCATAAAGAACCGCGTCTCAGCCGACAGGCCGCGAAACTGTCCTGAATGCTGAGCGACAGCTATCGGCGAACCAAACTTACGGTTGCGCTTCCAGTGTTTGTCGCAAAGTCCTAAAGCCAACACAACGTTCTCGCATTCCTTAATACAGCAGATTTTTGGGTCCATACTAGCCTCTTGGTTAGGGAGGCCAGTATATCCCCATTAGTCCCGTACTGTCAAGCGTTTAGACGTTAGCCCCAGAGACGAACGCCCATTTGGGGACGGATAACAGAAAAGCCATATAATACATCGATGCGGCAAGGCAGTCTATCATTATTGATATCGTATTGCCGTACGATACGCATCGAGATGCCGTTATGCACCTGGCGCGAGGCCATGTCCACGCCTTGCGGCATCAGCAGGTCAGCGGTCGCAAACGTGATCGCATCTTTGTGATAGATCAGGTTTTGCGGGTACTGAGTGCTGGCGCTACCCAAGAAGGTCACCACAGCGCTGGCTTGCGGGAACGCATCGATCGTCGCAAGCGCATGGCCAGAGGTGTACATCGCGGGGCTGACGCTGACGGTGTACGCGCCGCCGGTGGCGGTTGCGTCCGCAGTGGCCACGAACTGTTGCAGGCTGCCGGTCGACTCACGAGTCTGCGGGTTGACAGCGTAGACGTTGGCAACGGTGAACACGTCACCTTGCTTGATCGTCTGCGTGCCAGTGCCCGTGATCAGGATCGTGGTTGAGCCTTGAGCCGTCACAGCGCTGGTCACCGTGTGCGAACCCGTGCGGGTGCCGGTGGTGTGCTGCTTGATCGACTGCGACATGCTGATCTCTTCAAAGCCCAGCACACCCTCGCCCATCAGGCCATTCTTGAACTGACGGCTGATGGTGTTGGTGGGGTTGAACAGACCCTTCATGCCTTCGACGAGGCCAGCGTTCGCAGCCGGGTTGACGGTGGCATAGCGGGGAGCCATGACCGCAGCGGCTTCGTTCAGCTTCTGTTGGCCTTGCAGCAGCACCAAGCTGGTTCCGGGCGTGGTGCCAGGGGTACCAACCGACTGGTAGATGCTCTTGAAGCTGTTGGCAACGTCAGCGTCGATGCTGGAAGCAAGCTGACTAACCCGAGGCTTCAGCACACGCTCTGCGAAGTCATCGAGCTGCATGGTCAGCTCAGCGGTCGTGAAGTTCACGCCGATGTGCTTCTGGCTCGAAACAGTCAGAGTGGTGAACTGCTCGTTGTCGTCTTGCACTTGCAGCGCAGCACCGTCGGTCACCAGTGCGCGGTCCGGCAGACGGATACGCAGCGTGGAGCCGATTTTTGCGCCTTGGACAGCAAAGCTGTCGTCGTACTGACGGTTAACCGTCCGGGTGATCACCAGGTTGTTCTCAAGAATTTCGAGAGCCTTCCGGGTGATCATGTCAATCGTAAGGATTGAGTTAGCCATGATCTATGAAACTCCTAATTTGGATTAACGTCCGTGTTTCGCTTCCCACGCCTTGATCTGTCGTTGCCGCTCGGCTGCGATCCAGTCGCTCGTGCTCATTGCTTTGATTGAGCGCGGGTCGGTGGTGTCGTAAGCCGGTGCGCCGGAGGCGCGTGCTGCAACAGGCTGAATAGGCGCCGGAGCGCTGGATGGTTTTTTGGTGGGCGGACTGGCGGCCACTTTGGCCTCAATCTTCCCAATCTCTTTGGCCTGCAAGAACGGCGATAGACGCGAGATACGATCAGCTTCTTTTGGATTGGACCCGAGAAAATATGCTATGTCGGGGCCGATCTCTGACGCCTGAATTGTTTGAGCCATCACGGTCGAGATTTTCAAACTCGGGTTGTAGGCGACTTGCTCGAAGTCGTCATACTTTTCCCGTGCCTGCTCTTCTTTCTCGTGGTACGACTCAACCACTGCTGCTTGCTGGCGCTCCAGTTCCCGTTGCTGGAGAAGCTGCTCGGCTTTCTGCGCGGCCAGTGCTTCGGCGTACGCTTCGACCGATTCAAACTTATCCTGCGACACAGGTTCTGCGGGCGCTGCTGGCGCCTTCGGACGCTCACGTTCCCAAGACCTACGCTCTCTTGCGAGACGCTTGCCAATCATCGAGTCCACTTCTTCTTGAGTGAACGTCTTGACCGCCGGTGCTTCTACGGGTTCAGGTGCTGGCGTCGCTACCTGTTCCGGCGCGGTTGGTTCCGCTACAACTGCTTCAGTATTTTCCATGATTACTCTGGCGAGTGCCTGGTGGACCGCACCAGTACGGTTTGAAACATTACGCAGCCCACGGCAGCGGTGGCGCTACCACGGGAGGATTCTTCTGGTTCTCAATTTGTTGCAAGACTGCCGCTTCAGTGGCGTCCTTGTCAACCCCATTTGCCCAAATCCAACCGAGCACTTGATCTTGGGTCAGGTTAGCGT
>DAIRDB010000176.1:0-2398 GCA_036796405.1 Gammaproteobacteria bacterium
CTTGCGTGACCGCTGTAGCGGCGGGGGCGGCCGCTTCCTCGTCGGCGCCGCCACACGCTTGCAGCAGGGCGCTGAGAGTGAGTACGGCAAGGACACGCGGAACATACGTCATGGCTCACTCCGGAACGGCAAAGGGGCCTGCAGCTTATTTTTGGCCGCAGACCAAGTCAAAACCTGTTTGCGACGCAGAGCGGAGATTGTCTGCGCGGGAGTGCGTGGCCTATCATGCTCAAGCTTTTTCCGGAATTTCCCCAACCCTGAGGGCTCTCCAATGAAACGCGCACTGATTTCCACCCTGATCGCTGGTCTCGTTGCCTTGCCGGTCCATGCTGCACTCGAAGCGGGCGCCGCCGCGCCGGATTTTTCGGCACAGGCCTCGCTGGATGGCAAGGCCTTCACCTACTCCCTGAAGCAGTCGCTGGCCAAGGGCCCGACCGTGGTCTACTTCTATCCATCGGCCTACACCCAAGGCTGCAACGTTCAGGCCCACACCTTCGCCATCAACATGGAAAAGTTCGAGGCGGTGGGAGCCTCGGTGGTGGGTGTGTCGCTCGACAGCATCGAACGGCTCAACGATTTCTCCAAGGATCCCGAATACTGTGCCGGCAAGTTGCCCGTGGTATCGGACGCCGACGGAGCCATTGCCAAGTCCTACGCCCTGCAGGTGCGGGATGCGCGTGAGGGCGCCAAAGACACCCGTGGCGTAGAAATCGGCCATGGCTTTACCGAGCGCACAACCTTCATCGTCAGCCAGGACGGCAAGATCGTACAGACGGTCGGGGGAGTCTCGCCGGAAGACAACGTCCTGCAGTCTCTGGCCGCGGTCGAAGCGCTCAAGTAAACGCTGGATTTTCGAGGCTGCAAGGCCTTGGTTGCCAAAACCCCTGTCGGTCCCGGCGGGGGTTTTTGCTTTTCGGGGATCCGCCGGGCGGAGCGGGTGAGGTCATGGTCGGACGACGCGGGAGTGCTTTCTTGAGACAGTGCCAGCCGCGTGCCGGCGCAGGTGGTCTTGCGCGAGGAACGGGCCCATGATGCCGCTGCAGGCCAGGCGCTGGCCCTCGCTCGCGGCGCTCGCCGACCGGCGGCTACTCGTCGTGTTGCTGATCGGATTCTGTAGCGGTTTTCCCTGGGTGCTGCACGGATCGGTGCTCACGCTGTGGTTGCGCAGTGAAGGACTCACCCGCACCACGGTGGGTCTGTTCGGTGCCGTCGGCACCCTGTATGCCCTCAACTGGCTCTGGTCACCCCTCGTCGACCGGGTGCGTCTGCCCTGGCTGACGACCCGTTTCGGGCAACGCCGCAGCTGGCTGCTGCTGTGCCAGGCCTTGCTGGTGCTGCTTATGTGGCTCATGTCCGGACTGGACCCGCAGGATTCGCTGGCAGCCATGGCCGCGGTGTCGCTAGGTTTTGCGGCCGTCTCGTCAACACAGGACATCGCCATCGACTCCTACCGCGTGCTGCTGTTCAGGCCCGAGGAAAAGGACAGCAAGCTGCCGTGGGCTTCGGCGCTGGCCACCGCCGGCTGGTGGGCGGGCTATGCCTTCATCGGCGGCTCCCTCGCCCTGTTCCTCGGCGGCGAAACCGTGGGGCTCGGCTGGGCGGCGGTGTACCGCGTGCTGGCGCTGCTGACCTTTGTGGTGCTGGTGCTGGTGGCACTGCTACCCGAACTCGAAGAGGGGCCGTTTGCCCCCCAGCCACCCTCAGCGCTTGCAGTGAGCCTGCCGCCGGCCACAGAGTCTTTCGCACTGCGTGACTGGCTGGGGCAGACCTTGCTGGCGCCGTTTCGTGAATTCTTCCAGCGCTGCGGTCTGCAGCTTGGTAGCGCCATCCTGCTGTTCCTGTTCAGCTTCCGCATCGGGGAAGCCATGCTCGGCCGCATGTCGCTGGTGTTCTACGACGACCTCGGTTTTTCCACCGACCAGATCGCGTTCTACAACAAGTTCTTCGGCGGACTGTCCACCGTGCTGTTTTCACTGCTCGGTGCGGTCATCAACCTGCGTTACGGCATCGTGCGAGGCATGCTGGTCGGCGGTATCGCCATGGCGTCCGCCAATTTGCTGTACGCGCTGATGGCCGTGGTAGGTCCGGAACCGTGGCTGTTCCTGCTGACGCTGCTGATCGACAATTTTTGCGGCGCTTTCGTGACCGTGGCAGCCGTGTCGTTCATTTCCTACTTCACGTCGCGCACCTTTACCGGCACGCAGTTCGCCGTGATGACGGCACTGTCCAACTTCGGTCGCACGACGCTTGCCTCTTACAGTGGTGCCGTGGTTGACAGCCTGGATGGCAACTGGGCGTTGTTTTTCGTCATCACCACCGTGGCTGTCATACCGGCGCTCTGCCTGCTGCTGTGGATGGGGCGTCTGCTGGCGGCAGGTGGCCGCTCTTGATCCAGAGC
>DAIRDB010000177.1:0-2344 GCA_036796405.1 Gammaproteobacteria bacterium
AAATGCCGGCCTTTCAGACTGGACCCGGCCACACAAAGCGCTTCTGGTCGAGGCTCTCCAGGACACGCTGCCCGCCGACGTGCTTGAACGCAAGAAGCAGGGATTCACGCCACCTGTGTGGCGATGGATGGAAGGCATCATCGGTCGATTCGGGCATCTCGTCGCGGGCGGCTCGCTTGTGCGGCAGGGGCTGCTCGACCCTCAGCAGGCAACCACGTGCCTTGGCCGCTTCGACAAACCGTTCCTCTACAAACTGGTCTTTCTGGAATGCTGGTGTCGTTTGCATCTCGACAGCGAGACCGTCGAGAGCCTTGCAGGAAGCGCCTGACATGGCGCGAATCCTCATCACCGGCGCGCATGGCTTCATTGGCAAGCATCTTGCGCGTTACCTTGCCGCTCAAGGTCACACGGTAAGCGGTCTGGGCCATGGAATCTGGCCCCCCATCGAGGCACTGTCCTGGGGCATCCAGGATTGGCTCAACGGCGATGTTCACAGTGCCAATTTGCGCACCCTGCAAGCGCGCAGTGAGCCCGAGCTGATCTTCCATCTCGCTGGCGGCTCTGCAGTGGGTGCAGCCATTGCCAATCCGCGTGAAGATTTTTTTCGAACAGTTGCAAGCACGGTCGAGCTGCTGGAATGGATGCGGGTAGATTTACCGCGAGCCCGTTTGATCGCGGTCTCGAGTGCGGCAGTCTATGGCTCAGGGTTTACTGGCCGCATCCTGGAAGATGTCAACGGCACGCCCTACTCGCCCTACGGTCACCATAAGAAGATGATGGAGCAGTTGTGTCGCTCGTACGGCGACACCTACGGAGTCGATTACCGAGTGGCGCGACTGTTTTCAGTCTACGGGCCAGAGCTCAAGAAGCAGCTTCTTTGGGATATCTGTACGCGGCTCGCGAGTAACGATCATCCTCTGCTGTTAGGCGGAAGCGGCAAAGAGCTTCGCGACTGGACCTTTGTGAGCGATGTTGCAGCAGCGTTAGCGTTGATTGCATTTCAGGCAGATAGCCCGCTGCCGCACCAAACTGTAAACATTGGCACCGGCATCGGAACACCGGTCCATGACATCGCTCGCGTGGTGATCAATGCCTGGCATGAACGCGCGTCCGACACCCCTCGTCCGCAGTTCCAGTTTTCTGGAAAGTCCCGCCCCGGCGACCCGCTCAGTCTGGTCGCGGATCCATCGCGCCTCATCAGCATGGGCTTTCAATGGAACACCTCTTTGGCTGCGGGAATCGACAGCTTCGTCGAGTGGTTCCTCCAGCTCACCAGGCGCTAGCGTGATCCGACTTGGCTTTACGCTCATTGGTGGCACAGCATGGACGGGCGGCTATAACTACCTCACCAACCTGCTGCGTGTGATCACCTCACATCATGCCGCAGCGTTGACACCGGTGCTTTTTCTCGGCACCGACATCGAGCCGAACATCGAGCAACCGTTCAGGGCGATTGCCGGTGTGGAAATCGTGAAATCGCAAGCAGTGAATGCTTCAAGGCGCCCGCGCGCGCTTCTGCTGAGCGTCCTGCTCGGCGCCGACCCAGCGGTTCGCCGGCTCTTCCGCGAGCACGGAATTCAAGCGGTATTCGAGAACGCCCAGTTTCATGGTGCTCAACTGGGAATCCCTGCGATCGCCTGGATGCCCGACTTCCAGCACCGCGAATTGCCCCAGCGATTTTCTCGTCTCGCGTGGTGGAAGCGAGAGCTTGGTTTTCGGGCCCAAATCGCAGCCAAGCGCTTGGTCATGCTTAGCAGCGAAGACTCCCGTTCCGTCTGCGAAAAACACTATCCAGCCACCGTAGGTCGCACCCAGGTCGTTAGATTCTCGGTGATGCCCGACGAGCAACCTGACGCCCATGCTGTTCGCGCCGTGCGAGAAATGTATGGCCTGCCAGAGCGCTACATTTACCTTCCAAACCAGTTCTGGCTGCACAAGAATCATCTGCTGGTGATTGAGGCGCTTGCCCTGCTGAAGCAGGCCGGCCACTCGATTGTGGTGGCTGCCTCCGGCAAGCAAATCGACCCCCACAAGCCTCAGCACTTTCTGCATATCTCCGAGCAACTGCATGCGAAGGGTTTGGTCGACCACTTCCGCATGCTGGGGCTCATTCCCTACGAGCATGTAGCCCCGCTGATGGTCGGCAGTGTGGCCGTCCTGAACCCTTCTTTGTTTGAGGGTTGGAGCACAACTGTGGAAGAAGCGCGGGCGCTCCACGTGCCGCTGGTGCTCTCGGATATTCCGGTGCACAAGGAGCAGGCAAGCGAACTTGCCAGATTTTTCGATCGCTCCAGTGCCGCATCGCTCGCTGAAGCGTTGCTGTCGGTGTGGCAGAGTCCAGTCG
>DAIRDB010000178.1:0-2334 GCA_036796405.1 Gammaproteobacteria bacterium
CCCGCCGATGGGACACGATGGATCCTCGCGACCTCAGGGACCACCGGGACGCCGAAGCTGATCGAGCATCGCTTGGCGACGCTGACGCGTTCATTCCGCCGCTTCGAGGAGCGCGGTGCTGGGTTCGTCTGGGGCCTGCTGTACGATCCGAGCCGGTACGCCGGCCTGCAGGTCGTGCTGCAGGCGTTGTGCTCCGGCTCGGCGCTGGCAGTCCCGACGACGGCAGGCTTCGACGCGCAGGTGATGGCCGTGAAGTCGCATCCGGTCAATGCGCTCTCCGCCACGCCTACGCTGTGGCGCAAGCTGCTCATGGACGGGCGCCTTGCCGGGACGCCCTTGCGCCAGGTGACGCTCGGCGGAGAAGCCGCCGATCAGGTGATCCTCGATGCGCTTCGGGCAGCGTTCCCGGACGCGAGCATCACGCACATCTACGCCTCGACGGAGGCCGGCACGGGGTTTTCCGTGAAGGATGGCCGGGCAGGATTTCCAGCGTCGTGGATTGATGACGCGGCGCGCGTACCGACGCTCGCCATCAGCGAGCAGCAGCATTTGCTCATCAAGGCGGTGATCATGCCAACCGGCGTGGCCGTTTCGGCGCGTCTCCGGCCCGATGGCTTCTTCGACACGGAGGATCTCGTCGAATTGCGCGGCGACCGGGTGGTGTTTCTCGGTCGGGCCAGCGGCGCCATCAACGTCGGCGGCAACAAAGTCAGTCCCGAGGTCGTGGAGGCCTTCCTGCGCGGACTGGACGGTGTCGCTGATGCCAGGGTGTATGGCCGGGCGAACAGCGTGACTGGTCAGCTAGTCGCGGCGGAGATCTTGCCCAAGCCGCGCGCCGATCCCAAGGAACTGCGCCCGCGCATCCTGGCCGCGTGCCGGCAAGGGCTGGCCGCGTGGGAAGTGCCGGCGCTCGTCTCATTCGTCACGGCGCTGCGGGAGACCGCCGCCGGCAAGCGCGCGAGGATTTCATGAGTAAGTGCGTGGTGGTCACCGGCGGCACCAAGGGGCTTGGACTCGCGGTCTCGCGGCAGCTACTCGAGGAAGGCTACAGTGTCATCGCGATCGGGCGCACGGAGAGCGCCGAGCTCGCTGCGTTGCGGCAGCGGTTCGATGCGCAGTTGGTCTTCCAGGCTTACGACTTCAACGACATCGCCGGTATTCATCGGTTCGCGACGGAGCTCTCGCGCGCGCACGGGCGCATCTGGGGGTTGGTGAACAATGCTGCGCTTGGCACGGACGGCGTTCTCGCGACGCTGCACGAGCGAGACATAGCCCAGTTGTTACGCGTGAATGTCGAGGCGCCGATCGTGCTCACCAAGTACCTCTTGCGGCCGATGTTGATGAACCGCGCGGGTCGCATCGTCAACATCTCGTCGATCATCGCCACCACTGGCTTCAACGGCCTCTCCGTCTATGCGGCCACGAAGGCGGCGCTCGCAGGCTTCACGCGTTCACTGGCGCGTGAGGTGGGGAAGGCTGGCATCACCGTGAATACGGTGGCGCCCGGCTACATGGAGACTGAGATGACCAAGTCCCTGCAGGGCGAGAAGCTCGAATCGGTACGGCGGCGCAGCCCGCTGGGCCGCCTCGCGGCGCCGGCCGACGTCGCGCACGCCGTTTCGTACCTGCTCAGCGAGCAGGCGGCGTCGGTGACGGGGACGACCATCACCGTGGACGCGGGGAGCACGGCGTGAGCGGAGCCTGCCCGTGAGCGTCGTCGTGCGGGAGACCAGCGATGAAGACGTCGCCGGGGTCGTCGGGTTGTTTTGCGAGGATGGGACGAACCCGTATCAGTGGTCGCTAGAGAAGTGGGGGCATTACTACCGGCAGTACCCGGACGGTCCGCCCTGTTCACTGGTGGCTACGGTGGGGACGGAGGTCGTGGGACACTACGGCCTTCTTCCGGTACGCATCGGCGGGCTCCCCGCGATGCTCGGCTTGCATGCCCACGTTGCCAAGGCGCATCGCGGGTTGACGGTGTTGTCGGCCTTGCTCCGTCGCGTCGACGAGGTGTGCCGCGAGCGCGGCGTTACCGTCGTGTGCGGCTTCGCCAATCCGGCCTTCACACGTGTGAAGGTCGCGCTGTTCAAGTGGCAGGTGGCGGGCTGGCTCGGCTTCGGGGAGTCCGTGACTGCCGAAGACCGCCGCGACGCGGCATCACGGCGCTATCGCTTTGAGTACTCGGACGCGTGGTTTGTCTGGCGTTTCGGGAGCCGGCAGCGCGAGTACCTAAGTCGGTTCGTGGACCGCGATGGGCGGGTGCGTCGGCAGGTTCTGAAGTATTCCTCCGATACGCCCGCAACCGCGCTCGAGGGCGCCGAGGGCTGGGTGCCC
>DAIRDB010000179.1:0-2044 GCA_036796405.1 Gammaproteobacteria bacterium
CCGCCGACCTCGACGCCAGCGTTCTCGCGCTCCCAGCGCTTCGACGCCGCTTCGCTGCGCTTCTGCACCTTGAGCTGCTCGATGGCGTGTGGCACGCCGGGGGCGCTGTAGTAGCGCCCGTCCACGACCGGCGGCTCCGGCAGCTCGACCGCGCCGAACTCCAGCCGCTCGCTCGGCGTCATCAGTCGCAGCCAGTTCGACGGGTACTGGATGCCGCCCATGTCGAACGGCTGGTCGATCAGGACGACCTGTCCGTCAGGGAGAGAGAACTTCATCGTGCCCTCGCGTATTTGAAGGGATTTTCGGCAAATGCGGAGAAAATGAAAAGGACACCAGATCCGTTCACGCCTGATGACGACACACGGATCTTGAAGCCATTGGAGAGAACATCTATTCCGCGAACAGACGTTGCAAAGTTCTCAGCGGCGGCATCAGCAGCTTCAAGGCCACCACCCATCACGTTGAAGGTTTCCCTGACGGTGTCATAGATGCGCCAGCCAAGATTAGCTGCTGTGGCATCCTTGAGCATGATCCAGCGAGGGCGGAACCCACACCAGACAAAGGGGCCGTCTGCCGAAGCGTTGCCGGTGTAGCTGCCAAACTTGCTGAAACCTTCAACTCCAGCCCAAACATAGGCAACGTAATCCACCCCACTCAAGTTATTGAATTTGATGGTGGATGTTGCAGTCCTAAAGGAACTGGATGTAATTCCAGCATATGGAAAGATATTAACTGAATTATCTCGTGCATTGAATGTATTTAGCGAAACAAAGTAGTCTGGCCCAATGCCAACATGCCAGCTATTCCAATTGTAAGTATTGTCAGTTCTGGCTTTTGTAATAATGAGAGATGGCACCGCACCTAGGTTGTGAGAAATATCGCGACCAGAGGTACCATCACCAGTATAGGTGACGATATCAAAACCCTGAGTTACGCCTTCCTTCCAAGCCCAGTCCACATAGGTGGCGGCGCTGGTGTTTAGCTGGGCCAGAGAGCCGACCGTGTAGCCGTTGCTGTTGAATGCCGTGAGACCCGTGGTCTCCGTCGTCTCAACATTTGTGTTATTGCTTTCAAGCTGCTTCTGGACGCCACGCACCGCGTCGTAGAGGCCGTGGTCCGTGGCCGCGCTGCGGCTCTTGATCCACACCA
The DNA here is from genome assembly GCA_036796405.1 of Gammaproteobacteria bacterium. Taxonomy (GTDB): domain Bacteria; phylum Pseudomonadota; class Gammaproteobacteria; order Pseudomonadales; family Pseudohongiellaceae; genus CAILUG01. The sequence goes on from DAIRDB010000179.1 coordinate 1,150, forward strand.
GATCCGGCTGGAAGCCCAGCGAAGACACACTTGCCGTCGCACCGGTGCCGGTACGCAACGTGGCGTCCATGTAGAGCGAGGGCTTCTTGATCGCTGGAACCGAGAGGTTCGCGGTGTTCAACGCCTTGAAGCCGCTGGGCGGGGTGTAGGCGAAGGCGCGCTGACCGAAGTTGACGTAATTCGTGGTCGTCGCGTTAGAACTATCCCTGCCAAACATCGGCGCGTAAGTCACGCCGGTTGAGATCGTTTGGGACTGGTTGGTCCCGGCAGCGGGATCACCGGCTGGAGAACCAAACCAAGTTCCGTTCCTTCCGTACCAGATTTTCCCTGCGTCGAAATCGACCGCAATCATCAACACATCGCCAGAGTTGATCTGCGATCCGTAATTTCCCGTCGCCGCTCCGTTGGCAAACAAGCGAGAGGTAGCGGCGCTCTCGAAACCATATCCTCCACCGCTGGTAGCATCGCCCGTGTTGACTGCGCTTACTGGCGAGATTCCATGCTGCGGGGAAGCCGTCCAATTTGCTCCAGCCGTGAGTTCCCAGTACCACTTGCCAGTCGATGCAGAGAAAGATGCCCGGCAAAACCCAGATACTGCATTGCTGATCGTGTAGCCAAGATTTCCGTTCGTCACATCAAGGCCCGTGTCCCCCCTATCAATCGGGGACCACACCGCATAGTTGTTCGTCGGCGTGTCGAGCATCTGGTCGAACGTCACGCCGCTCGTCACCGAGATGCCGCTTGGCGTCCAGTTGTTGCCGTTGCCGCTGCTGTCCTTGCCGATGGCGGTTGCGGTGGCAGCAGAGGCGTCCGCAAACTTCAGATAGAAGCCGTTGGTGCCGTAGGTGCCAGCGTACTTCTTCGGAACCCAAACGCCGGTTGCGCTGTCGGTCTG
>DAIRDB010000180.1:0-2039 GCA_036796405.1 Gammaproteobacteria bacterium
GCCTCGTAGGCCGCGAAGATCGCGTCTCGTGTCGGGCTGGTGATGCTTGGCAATTCAGCCATGCTGTACCCCCTGTTTGGCTTGAAGCTCTCGGGCACGGGTGACCACTGCCTGCCAGCGTTCGTCATCGCAATCGGCACGCAGCACCTCGATCAGCGCGTCCTTGAACCGCTCTCGGTGCCCGTGGGGTTGGGCGACATGAAGCTTGGCCATGTGTGCCGTCAACTGCGCCAGTTCCTGCTGCTTCACACGAAGCGCAGTTTTGGCCCGGTGGAACCACGTGGCATCGAGTGACTTCTTCTCCGTCTGGCGACGGATATCGGTCGTGGCGATCTGGATCCGGATGGAGGCGATCTCATCTTGAAGCGCGGCCAGACGCTCACGGCAGCCCTGCAATGTGCTGGGCAGTCGGATCGGCGTGGCCGCTAGAGCGTGCTCATGCATGCTCGGGTCCTCCTCAGGCCTGACGCTTCCAGGGCAGGCCGTTGGCCGCGGGAGTAGCGGTCGGCGCAGCCGTGATGGGACGTGCGGCAGCAGGTGCCGAGGGCGGCGTGAACGACGGTGCGGGCGGCGCTGCTGTTGCGCTGGCACCGCCTCGCGGCAGATAGCGAATGGAGTTGGACTCGCCGTACATGCCCTTCGGGGGACGCACCCGCACATCCAGGGTCATTGGGACCAAGTGCAACTGCTCGGAGTTGCTGACCTGCAGTTTGCCAACGGCGCGACAGATCGAGGACAGGGTGCGCTTGGCGATCTCTACCGTGTCCGGGTTGGCGTTGACCAAGTTAAGCCGGTCGAAGAGTTTGCGTCCGGCGTACTGGCCCTCAAGGATGTCGACCTCCAGGTAGAGGTACTGGCCGGTGCCATCCTTGGTCGCACGCATTTCGCTGGCGACGATTTGGCCAAGGTACTTGCCCGGAGGCAGGACGTCGTAGTTGCTGCTGGGCTCGACAGAGGATGCGTCGAAGGTTTGTCCGAATGAAGCCATGGTGATTACTCCTTTTTCAGGTGCGGGTGGTGGTGGAAGGGATCAGGGTCGTATGCAGGGTTTCAGGCATGGCCTGCGCAAAGGCAGACCATTCAAGGGGAAGCGTGTCGGGCAGGTCGTAACGGTTCTTGGCCAGGAATGCGGGGCGTTCGACCGTGTGAATCACACGCTCGCCCGAACCCACGGCACGGCTGACCTTTTTGTTGAAGCCGACGTCCGCCTTGACGGTGGAGATGCGGTAGTTGGCAAACAGCACAACGTCCGAGTGCTCTTGCAGCAGTGCCGCTGCGCGGGCATGGAGCTTGATCACGTACCTGTCGTAGGGGTCGTGCTCAGGCGAATCGAAGCGCTTGATGTCGGTGTGGGCGATCTGCACCACGGTCATGCCGCGGTCGTCGCGAAGCGCATTGAGGCCATCGATGTATTGGCGCCAAAGGTTCAGGGCAGCAACGTAGCCTTTGCCGTACCCGGCGTCCTCGATCGAATTCCATCCGTTGTCACGGCAAGCTTTAGCCCAGACCAGCGGTTCCAACCAGTCAACGCTGTCGACCACGACCGTGGAAAAGTCGTGTTGCTCGGTGTAGAGCGCTGCAAGAGCCTCCATCACCTCATCGAAGGTCCGTGACAGCGGGAAGTTCGCAGCCGACAGCGTGCCCAGACCATCTTCCGTCTGGATGAATACGGGTTTGTTGGCCTGGCCTGCGAAGGTGGTTTTACCGACGCCAGCAACGCCGTGGATCAGCACCCTTGGTGGCTTGGGTGTTCCAGCCCGGTTGAGTTGTGCAAGGGAGATGGCCATCAGACTGCCTCCCCAAATTTGCTGTCATTCGCTGCCTCAGGCACAGCACCGTCCACGATGCGCTCGAGCTTGTATGTGGGCTTTCCGGCCTTGAGCGTGCGTGCGGGTTCGAACAGTTGGCGCACGGCAGGCGGCCAGGCCGTGTATTTCGACTCGGCGACCTTCACTTCCAGGCTTACGTAGTGCTCGGGGTCCTCGCCCCACTTGCGCAGGGCCTCGACGGCTTCTTTGAGCTTGCGCTGGTCGTACTCC
>DAIRDB010000181.1:0-2007 GCA_036796405.1 Gammaproteobacteria bacterium
CACCAGGAAGGCGTACTTGTAGGCCTTGAGGGTGGTCTTGCCGAAGCCGGGGTCCGACTCGTCAATGGTCGCGGCCTCAGCCTCAATGGCAGCCGTTGACCACGAAGACAGCGACGGCAGGACAAGATCCTCACCAGAAGTGGTGTTCAGGACGGTGACGACGCTGGGGTCCAGCATCGGGCCGACGAGGCGGGCCTGGTCGATGACAATGTCCGAGAAGGACGTCGGCACCGGGGCATTGCTCGTCGACTTGGCAAGATCGCGCTTCTCGAACTGGAAGGAGTGGGCGCGACGCTCACCAGCGAGCAGCTGGCGAAGGATGTCGGCGTCCGACTCGGCCGGCGCGGTGCGGGCCTCGACGGGGCGGGCAATGTTCTCGACGCCACGCATCGCCTCAGCGATCTCAGCCTCACGCTTCTCAGCGGTGATGAGGGTGTCGATCATGGTGCGCTTCTCGTCAAGCTCCGCGAACGTGCGGTCGACGAACTCGCGCTCCTCAGCGGACAGGTCGCGGCTCTCAGCGGCGGCCTCGTCCATCTTCGCCTTCGCTGCGTGGTACGCCGACTGGCGATCCTCCACGAGCTTCTTCAGGTACTCGGACAACTTAGTTCACCCCTTTCTGGGGTCTCGGTTTTCTTGGATTGCGCAGGTGTCTCTTGCGAATCCCGCCGAGGCTCCTCAGAGCGGGGACCTGACCGCGGCTCGCGCGGCCAGGAAGTCTTAGGCCTTGAAGGCCAGGTCGAGCTTGGTCTTGAGCAGGTTGATCTGGCTGGCGTCGTGCGCCACCGGCTCAACTGCGGGCTCCGGCATCGGCGACAACTTCGCCACCACCGCGGACAGCAGCCCGGCCTGGTCCATCGTCAGGGTTGCGCCCCGCTCCAGCGCCTCTAGCGCGCCATTCAACGCGTCAGCGTCTTCGCCCGTGGCCTCGGCCAGCATGTCCAGGCTGCGCACCGCAGCGGTCGTGGCCTGGTAGGCCGGGAACGTCACGATGGAAGTTTCATGCAACCGCACCTGCTGGAGGGTGCGCTGGCTGCCGTCCTCGTTCCACTTGTCGCCGCCGCGAGGAACAGAGAAACCGAAACTCATGGAGTCGATCACGCGCGGAGCTCCACCGCCACCCAGTAGAACCGCCAGGTCCCGGCCGTCGCTCGTATCCGGCAGGGTCGCCTTGACAAGCAGGCCACGGCCATCCTCCTCCAGCGTCATCGTCTTAGACCGGGTTGACGCCAAGGGGCGTGCCGGGTCGTGATTCACCAGAAGGAAGACGTTATTTCGGGACTTCAGCGACCGAGCGAAGGCGCCAGGGGCAATCGTTTCGGTGAAGGGCAGGGGCTCGCTGGGGGAGTTGAACACGGCCGCGTATCCCTCGAAGCTCATACCTTCGGGGGCTTCGCGGACCTCAAGGTCGTCGACCGTGAAAGTGCGGGTCTCCATGCCTGTCATGCTTCGTCCTTCTTCCTCGCGGATACGCTCGGCCTCGCGCTCAAGCCAGCGCCTCGCCGGTCCAGGGTCCGTCGGGTCAATGCCCCACAGGTAATGAGCCACGGCGCCCGCGCCGGGATAGTCGGGATGATTGCCGTCGCTGTTCTGCGGCGCCTCAAGGTCGACCGCGTGCCGCGCCGCCCAAGCATTCGCCCGAATGACCTTGTCGTCGGACATTTGCCCGTCAGCGATCTGACGCGCCTCGCGGATCGTGCGCTCCGCCAGGCCGTCACCGCCGTAGCCCTCAGCCCTAAAGGCCAAGCCCTTGCGGGCTGCGGACGACATGTAGCCGGGGACCTCGGGCACGTCAGACCTGGGCGTTCTCGGCCGGCTGCAACTGATTCGACGCCAAGCCGGTGTGCGGCATCGCCGGCAAACCTAGGGCGGCAAGAACCGCACCGGGGTCGTAGCCGGACTGCACGAGCTTGGCGGCCATCTCGACGCGCTCGCGCTCCTCAACGATCCCGGCAGAGCTGACGGCAATGTTGGCAAGCGGGACGCGCGGATTGTCGCCGCCGTCAA
>DAIRDB010000182.1:0-2004 GCA_036796405.1 Gammaproteobacteria bacterium
ATCACCACGTAAAGTGATAGGTACTCGCCCCGCAGTTGGGTCGGTAACTTCGCAAGGAGAGTAGACCGCGGGGATCGCACCCGCAGCCTCTCGCAGAACGGTACGTGAACGTCTCCGCTCATACCGCTCCCGTCAAGCAAACGCACCTTTCATCCCCTCGCGCCAGTGAACAAACAATCCTGGGTTGCGCTTCATACACCGTTCAACGAACTCCGTGGCGCCAATCTTCCTGCGCCTCAGTGACTTGAACTTGCGCGTAGCCCACCGACCTAAAGCCTTGTTCACGTGACGTACGATCGCGTACATCGCGGACCGAGTGTACTTGCCGTAGTACTCGAGCCAACCCCGCATGATCGGGTTCAGCCAGCCAGCAATTTCAGCCAACGACAGATCGGTACGTTCGCGCAGCCTTAACTTTCGGATCTTGGTTCGCATCGCCTTCAGAGAAGATGGGCTAACCGCCGGGGTGAACCCTAGAATCATCCTTTGTTCCTTTCCAACCCAGCATCCTCTACGACGAAAACTGTAGCCAAGGAACTCGAATGACGTGTTGGGATAACACTTGGTGCGTCGACCATCCTTGCAGTAGACAATCTTGGTCTTTAACGGGTGCAGTTCTAGGCCACATTGCTCGAAACGCTGCCGGACTGCCTCCAACAACGCGACAGCCTGCGCCTCGGTCTTGCAGTGAACCACCCCATCATCGGCATACCGACACCACACAACGTGAGGAAAGTGCCTTTCTAGCCACTTATCGAACACGTAGTGCAGAAACAGGTTAGCCAGAATCGGACTGATCACTCCGCCCTGTGGCGTGCCTTTAGCCCGAGGTATTTTTGTACCATCGGGCATCTGCATCGGTGCCGTCAACCAGCGCTTCACATACAGCCTGATCCAGACAGAGTCGGTGTGTTTCTCCACCGCCTTCAGGAGCAGATCGTGAGGTATGTTGTCGAACAGCCCTTTGATGTCAAACTCTATGAGCCAGTCATTATCCCAACACCGCTTGCGCGTCTCCCCAATGGCGTCGAGGGCTGACTTTCCAGCTCTGTACCCGTAGGAGTCCGGCAGGAAGTGCGGTTCAACGGCTGGTTCAAATTCAAGCTTGACCACCATTTGGGCTATCCGATCGCTGACAGTCGGAACCCCCAGCAATCGCTCTCCGCCGGATTTCTTCGGAATCGGCACCGCCCTGACGGGTGGTGGCATGTAACTCCCCGATGACATCCGGTTCCAGAGCTTGTACAAGTTGTCTTTGAGATTCTCCTCGAACGCTGCAATCGATTGCTTGTCCACGCCAGCCGAACCTGCATTGGCTTTGACGAGCCGAAACGCTTCGAACACTCGATGCTTGGAAATGACAAATGGTTTTGCCACCGGTGTAGCCTCCTCCCGGACAGTGCCCGGTTGAGCTGCGCCCGTTGGCCGCTTGACGCTGTCCCTTCGCTCCGCGCTCATTACAAGCGCCTCAACGCTACTACGAACAGCTCCGCCCCAGTATCACGCGTCGATACTCTCGATCTCGTAGTTGTAGCTACTTGAATCTTCTCTCTTAGCATCGTGATGACTGGTTCCCGTAGTTCCCGGAAAGAGCCTGATATCGAGTCGCGCCCACTTTACGCCGGACACCGCCTGCACAGCATTCGGAATACGCTTGCAGACTTGTCCCGGGGATGGGACACGCCCCCGGTTTTGATGTCATGTCTGGTTCTCGACGCGTCAACATGGGTTCGGGTTCACTCGCCTCTCGATACCTTACCTGATGGGGTCACTGCCCCGTCGTTTCCTCAATGCTCACCACCGATGCTCTTAACATCAGCAGCTTGAGGTGGTTTGGAGCCGGCCTCCGACGGCAGACTCCGGTGGACCTGCCACCATCTCTCTCCGAGCTTATAGCTCAGCAAATTTGATCGATTAGGATCTCCTTCAACTTTGCTTCTACGGCACACTGTCCCAAGTCCAGACCTGATTGGGCGCTGTGGCTAGCAGACGCGGTATGGGTTG
>DAIRDB010000183.1:0-1949 GCA_036796405.1 Gammaproteobacteria bacterium
GGCCCAGACCGATCTCGTTGCCGGCCGCGTGCAGGTCTATTGCGCCGGGTTTCCGGGGCTGCTGCCGCATGTGCGTTCGGGAAAGCTGCGCGCGCTGGTCATCACTGCGCCCGAGCGCGCGAAGCTGATGCCGCAACTGCCGACGTCGGCCCAGGCTGGCGTACCCGGTTTTGAAGTGAATGCCTGGAATGGCGTGCTGGCGCCAGCAAAGACGCCGCCCGCAGTGATCACGCGCCTGTACGAAGCCACCGTGAAGCTGTCGAGCCGTGCCGATTACGAGAAGGATCTGGAGGCGCGCGGCGTGGAGAAGCTGGTACTGGGGCCAAAGGAGTTTACGGCCTACATACGCACCGAGACAGAGAAGTGGCGCAAGGTGGTGGCAGCCGGAAAGGGGCGCGGCGGCTGAGCACGCCGGCAGCATCTTCGGCACAGCGACGGGAAACTACGACCATGAACATCGCGATACTCGATGATTATGCGGACATGGTCCGTGGCTTTGCGTGCTTTGCCAAGCTCGCGGATCACCGCGTGACGGTTTGGAACGACCACACCAAGGACGTCGATACGCTTGCCTCACGGCTTGCCGATACCGAGGCGCTGGTACTGCTCCGTGAGCGCACGCCGATTCCGGGGGCACTGCTTGAGCGCCTGCCGAAGCTGCGCCTGATCACGCAGAACGGGCCCTATCCGCACATCGACATTGATACCTGCACGAAACGCGGCGTTCTGATCTGCGCGGGACATGCGCGAAAGTCTTACGCGACCGCTGAACTGACCTGGGGCCTGATCCTCTGCTCAATGCGCAACATCCCGCAGGAGGTTGCGCGATTGAAGGCCGGCGGCTGGCAGCAGACGGTGGGCACGGGGCTGCGCGGGCGCATGCTGGGGCTATACGGTTACGGCCAGATCGGCACCCAAGTGGCCGCTTTCGGCAAAGCCTTCGGCATGAAGGTCAAGGTGTGGGCACGCGAGCGCGGTCGCGCCGCAGCGCAGGCTGACGGTTTCCCGGTAGCCGCGAGCGCGCTGGAACTGTTTGAGACGTGCGACGTGGTCAGCATGCACATCCGGTTGACGGCTGAAACCCGCGGCATTGTCGGCGCGCGCGAGCTGGCTTTGATGAAGCCCGGGGCGCTGTTCGTCAACACCAGCCGCGACGCACTGATTGTGCCTGGCGCACTGGCGGCGGCGCTTCGCCTTGGCCGACCCGGCCGCGCCGCAGTGGATGTCTACGAACATGAGCCGGTGGCTGCGGACGAGCCGCTATTGGCGCTCGACAACGCGATCTGCACCCCGCATCTGGGCTATATGGAGCGCGACCAGATGACGGGTTATTTCGACGGACAGTTCGAACGCATCCTCGCTTACGCGCGTGGCGAGCCGATTGATATCGTGAACCCGGAAGCACTGGGACGCTGAGTCCATTACATTCTGAAAACCCGCCGGATTGCCGGCACCCGAGGAGGAGCAACCCATGATCGTCGTTGATACCCATGTGCACGTTTTTACGGATGACCGGAAAAATTATCCGCAGATCATCGACACTCCACGCGCGGGCAGCATTCCAAGCATCAAGGAAATCGGCCAGACCGAGTGGCCTCTGACGACCACTGAAGTGCTGATCGAAGAGTACAAAAAAGCCGGCGTCGACAAGGCAACACTGGTGCAGGCTTATTTTGTATACGAATATGACAACAGCTACACGATTGATGCCGCCAACGCCCATCCCGACCGATTTGCCAGCGTGGTTGTTCTGGACCCGCTGGACCCCAAATCTCCGGATGTACTGTCCGAGATGGTCACCAAACAGAACGTCGCCGGCATTCGCTTCATGCGCGGCCGGCTGCCGGAGAGTTCTCTGGGTAATCCGGCAACCTACGGCCTGTGGGCGCGCATTGAGCAACTGAACATCCCGCTCGCCATCAACGACCGCATCATCGAGATTGAAAAAG
>DAIRDB010000184.1:0-1898 GCA_036796405.1 Gammaproteobacteria bacterium
TTTAGCCTCAACAGTGAAGCTTGAGTTATCCTCGTGAGGCTCGTCGATTTCCTGAGGCGCGATTTGTAGGGATGACTTTGCCCGTTCCGCCAATTGCTCGACGACGGACGGGGCCTTCTCTTTCTTTGGCAGAAGCGCCCGCGCGGCAGCCTTGATGTCTCCATTGAAGTCCAGCTCCACGGCCAGCGCGAACGGGTCGAAGACCTTGCTGGATAGGGGATCTGAGGAGCCGTGATGGGAGTACGTGCACCAGTGACCCATCTTGCCCTGGAACACCACGAGCCCGTAGGTTCCGGTGCTGCTGGACGGGCTCATGTAGCGATAGCCGTTCATGCGCCGGTCGAAGTAGCCAAACTTGTAGCCCCGGCTCTCCAGCGTCCTGCGCACCCAATCCAAGCCATGCGCGTCGTTGAATGCAGGGATGTCACCGCTGGTCTCCTTGTACTTCGGAGGCTCAGGGTTCTGGACGATCTCTACGGTTTTCTTCGTCTGATTGTACCACTCGAGCGCAACCTTCGGATCGAAGGCCTTTCCGGTATGCTCGAGGTAGATGAACTCTTCGGCGGCCCTGCGGTCTTTGACGCGCGAGGTGAACCAGGGCTGCGACCAGCGGTGATTCTCAGGCACGTCGAGCAGATACACGCCGGCGGCGTGCAACTTGTCCATCAGCCAGTCGATCGATGCGTCCAGCTCCTCAGAACTCGAAAGATCCGCCGGAATAAGGACGCGAAACTTCCACTTCTGGTCGGGTATATAGCTGTGGCTCGTATGCGCGAAGAACGTGATGTCCTCCCGCATGAGCACGTCGCAAACCAGTCCGATGTCAGGCGCGCCGTCGATGATCTCACCACTCTGCGGATCAAAGCTGCTGTCGCCATCGAGGACGATGAGCTGCGCGGTCTTCAGGTTCTCGTCGCTGCGCTTATTGTCAACGAGATCACCGCCGCGAATGTAGTAGCTTCCGCCCTTCTCACCGATTCGTGGCGAGCGAAGACGATCTTTGAACTGCCCCCAAGAGAACAAGGTGGGCTTGAGCTTGACATCTGTCGCGCCACCAGTGGCGATGCCAAGCGTGAGCGACGATGTGTCGCTGTACGATTTATGTGCTATAGAATAATTCATCGCCGCGTTGTTTCCCCTTCTCGACGCGGTATGTGCCCCCGGTCAGGATCTCTCCCCTTGGCCGGGGGCACGCTTTTATCAGAACTCTTCGTCGAGCTCAGCGGCGGTCTTCGCAGGAGCAGGAGCTGGCGCCGGGGCTGCCTGTTCCGCCATCTCCTTCGGAGGCGCCACCCACTTCACGATCTCCATCGCCGGAACCTTGAAGCGCAGCTCGCCCTGCTTGGTCTGCAACTTCACGGTCTCCGTGCCGGAGATCTCGATGACGGGAAGCTTGCCGGGGTTCTTCGGGGCTTCCTGCTCGTAGGTCGTATGCAGAGCGTCGATGACGCGCAGCACGTTCTTCGAGGTGTGCGAGAACTCGCGCAGGCCGAAGTCCTTGAAGAACATCCGCAGACGCACGCCCTGCTTGTGATCGGGAGACGGGCAAGCGGGGAACTTGCTGCCAGGCTTCGTCATCACATAGTCAAAGCGGTTCTCAACAAAGCCGATCCAGCCGACCTCCAACGCTGCGAAATCGCAGACGACGTGCGTCGGCATTTTGATCTCGTGCTCCTCCTTCTCCCACGTGCCATCAGGCTGCGGGGTCCGATCGATGGCGAGGAAGTCTCCAGACTTTGCGTCGAACTTGACGATCGGGAGGAACTTGCGCTGACCACCATTGCCGGCGTCGAGATTAAGACCGAGTGCCATTTTACTTCTCTCTCTTCTAAATACCGTAGAACCCCTACGGCTGGGATTAGTGGATCTGTCCGTTCCAAGCGCAGACGCCCATGGCG
>DAIRDB010000185.1:0-1892 GCA_036796405.1 Gammaproteobacteria bacterium
AGGGACACCCTCTCTTCGCCCGCCCAGTGAGTCCTAGCGCGCGAGAGCACGCGGCTCGTCTTGCTGGTAGCGAGCCGCCGAAGCCTGATCAGTACGGAGGGGGGCCCGAAGGCAGCTAGCGGCCCTCGAGAACCTTCGCGAGGCGGGTTGCGAGGTCAGTCGATCGTCCACCCCCCATCACAAGAACGACAGCGCCCTCAGGAATCGTGTCAGCGATTCGGTCCGCGGTTGCTTCAACGGCCCCGGGGGCCTCGGCTGGTACGCCGTGGCGGATAATCGCGGCGGCGAGGGCTGCAGAACTTGTGACTGAGAGATCTGTGTCGCGCACCGCAAATATGTCGGCAACGAATACGCGATCTGCAGCGGCACACGAGCGTGCTAGCGGCTCCAGGAGGGCTGCAGTGCGGTGGTAAGTCAGCGGTTCAATCGCGAGCACGAGCGGGCGGCCTGGGTAGCGAAGTTGAACGGTTGAGATAGTGGCGTCAATGGCGGTGGGATGATGCCCATAGTCGTCCAGGATCGTAATCCCGCTCTGTTCAAAACGGACTTCCATCCGCCGGCCCACCCCGGAGAAGGTTGACAGCGCGCTTCGGATCCCGTCAGGGCTTCCTCCGGAGGATGCCGCAAGCAGCGCGACCCCCAGAGCATTGTCGGCATTGTGAGTCCCTAGAAGTCCGATCGGAAGCTCATGACCGAGTAGTCCGCGTGCGGCTGGGGCAAGGCGTTCAGCCTTCGGACTTAAGGCGAGGCTTCGAAGCGCGACTCTCCCCTGCCCAGACTCGAGAAGCTCAGCGGTAACGTCAGCGTGCTTGATAGCGCCTGTCTCTGCGCGTCTGTGCGAACGGACAGCGTACGTGAGGAGATTCCCGTTGCTGTTGCCGTTGAGCGCAGCTGCAATCTCGGATCCACCGAGGTCGGCAACGTTCACAACCAGAGGTCCACGCTCAAGAATCGGAGCGGCCCAATCGAGGAATGTACGAACCACGGCGGTGCGATCTACAAAAACATCTGGGTGGTCCCAATCCGCATTAAGGATCAGTGCCCGGTCTGCCATGTAGGGGTCAAAGTTGCCGCCATACTCATCGGCCTCAACAATGAAACCAGGCTCGCTACCTAGGTGAACCGGTGCGCCGGCGGGGCTCCCCTCCCCCTCTCCAAGGGGGCCGCCGACAAATGCCGATGGGTCACGTCCGGAGGCTCGGAGCGCGGCGAGAAGCCATCCGGTGGACGTGGTCTTACCGTGCGTCCCAGCGACCCCTAGAAGATCGCCACCGCGCGTGGCGGCAGCATCTGCGATCACCTGCTGAACTGAAACGAGCGCAAGTCCCGTCTCCCGTGCTGCCTTGATTTGAGGGTGGTCCGGTTGCGTGCTCGTGATTGCCTTGGATACCGCCACGAGGTTCGAACTGCGGACCGCGTCGAGGTCCTCTACAGGGCAGATCTTCACCCCTGAAGCCGTGAGTATCCGCGCCGTGTCAGTTGAGAGCCCACGGTCATACCCAGTAACTTGAACTCCAAGGGCGGCAGCATGGAGGGCGGCGGCAGTTGCAGCCGTCCCCCCGACACCCACCACATGGAGTCGGATCGGAAGGGTGAACGGAACCCCTCGCCTGGAGGGGGCTAGTCCTGCCCCGATCTCATCGATCCGGCGAGTCACCAGGTCACCTCAGCGGTAGTTTTCGAATTGGAGGGGCCGATCAACCTCCATGGCGCGCAAGAAGTCAATGACCGCCTGAAGCTCGTCACGCGACTTTCCTGTCACCCGGACCGCCTCGCCTTGGATCTGCGTCTTCACTTTTGGAAAGCTGTCACGGATCGCCTTGGTGATCTTCTTTGCCGTTGGGTCATCCAGCCCGCTGCGAAGTTTCACGTGAATCCGAAGTGTCTCGCTC
>DAIRDB010000186.1:0-1846 GCA_036796405.1 Gammaproteobacteria bacterium
TCAGTGCTGGGAGCCGTAACCGTACCGCTCAACTGGCATATGACGGCCGATGAAATCGACTATATCCTCGAAGATTGTGAAGCAAAGTTAGTTATCGCCCACGGCGATCTCGTCGATGAGGCGTTGATAGCCATCTGTGCCGGGCGAGAGCTGGTCGTCGTGGAAACCCCGCCGGAAGTATCGGGGCAATATGATCCCATGCGCCCCACGCGACTGTCCAATGCGCTTCCAATATGGAACGAATGGGTCGAGGGTCATGAGCCATGGAGCCGCCCCAGCATGCAGGTCACTGGCCCCATGTTTTACACATCTGGGACCACGGGGCGGCCGAAAGGTGTGAAGCGTCTTCCAATCTCGCCGGACGCGGTGAAAGCGGTAATGCAACGTGCCAAGGTTTCGTTTGGCATTGGCGGCGAAGGCGTTCGATCGGTGATGACCGGCCCGCTCTATCACAGCGCTCCCAACGCTTACGCGATGCAAGTATTGGGCGAAGGCGGATTGCTGTTACTCCAGGCCAAGTTCAATCCTCTCGAGCTCCTCGAAATGATCGAACGCTACCGAATTACAAATTTGCACATGGTGCCGACCATGTTCGTCCGCCTCTTGGCGCTCGATGAAGCTGAGAAAAAACGCTTCGACCTCTCCAGCCTAAAGCATGTCGTTCATGGCGCTGCGGCTTGCCCCGCAGATGTGAAGCGCGCGATGATCGAATGGTGGGGGCCGGTTGTTCACGAATATTATGCAATGACAGAAACGGGCTTTATTGCCATTTCGAACAGTGAGGACTGGTTGCGCTACCCCGGAAGTGTCGGGCGGGCAGCTCAGGGCGTAATCATCCAGACACGGCGAGAAGATGGCACTCAGTGCGAGCCCGGCGAGCCCGGCGAAATTTTCGTGCATTCAGAAACCACCGGGCACGTTGCCTACCTGCACGCTGAGGAAAAGACCGCCGAACTCCGCCATGGTGATTTTATCGCGACCGGCGACATAGGTTATCTCAATGAGGATGCCTTCCTGTTTATTTCCGACCGCAAAACGGACATGGTCATTTCCGGCGGAGTAAACATCTATCCAGCCGAGGTTGAACAGGCGCTCATTGGTATGGATGGGATCAGCGATTGCGCTGTATTTGGCGTGCCACACCCCGAATTTGGCGAGCAACTGGTCGCCGCCATCCAGCCTGCCGCCGGAGTAACGCTGTCGCAAGAGAATGTGCAGGCTTTTCTGAAAGGCCGGATTTCGTCCTACAAGGTCCCGCGCATCGTGCGGGTTTGCGATCATTTCCCGCGCGAAGATTCTGGCAAGGTCAAAAAACACAAACTGCGTCAGTCGCTATTCGGCGAAATAGCCGCCTGAATGCCCGCTCTTAGAAAGGTTGCCATTGTCGGGGCGGCAGCAAAGCCGCCGGGCAGATGGGCTCCCATCGAACATGATGGTGATGCTCTGTTTGAACTTGATGTGCTTGGACCGCTCGTCATTCAGGCCCTAGCGGAAGCCGGACTGGACCGCAGTGCTGTCGATACGGCGGCCTTCGTCACGCCCAGCCCGTCGACGCGGCAGCTTGGCTTTTCGACCTATATGGCCGCGAGGCTGGGGCTGCGCTGCAAGGGTTCGGTTTCCGAGGTCAGCGCGCTGGGTGTTTCTGGCGGCCTTGCCTTTGATCAGGCGCTGGCCGATATTGCACTAGGTCGTGCCGATGCAGCGCTCGCGCTGGGTATTTCCTATCAGACCAACGCCCCTTTGCCGCTAATCATGGATAACAGCGTGCGCGCTGTGGGTGACGTCGATTTTCAATCGCCCTTTGGCCTTACACCCATCAGCTGGTACGCCTTTGATGCAGCGCGAT
>DAIRDB010000187.1:0-1803 GCA_036796405.1 Gammaproteobacteria bacterium
AATGTGCTGCGTGGCGTGGACGCCATCCATATCGGCAGTGCCGTAGCCCTGCAGGCAGACGTTTTCATCTCATCTGATAAACGGCAACGCGACGCGGCGGTTCGTGCAGGCCTGCGCGTTGAGGCGGTATGAAAGTGCAGGAAGAACCCGAGCTCATTTACTCGCCACTGCAGCAGACTTACACGATCGGCGACAAATCGATCGATATCCATATCTATCGCCTGCCTGACACTGACTGGAATCTCGAGGTGGTCGATGAACATGGCAACTCCACGGTCTGGAATGACGCGTTCGCTACTGACCAGTTGGCGTTCGAGGAAGTAATGAGGGCTATAGCGGAGGACGGTATTGACGCCCTGATTGGCGAGCCGTCGCAGGTATCCTCCTCTGTGCCTACTGACGGCGCACTGACCGCTGCAGAGATCGCCATCCTCGATGACTTCCTGTCCAGTGACAGCATCGCAGATACGTCGATGGACTTTGCCGCGCTGGAGGGATATCTCACCGCGATTGCCATCGGCCCGCGCATGGTTCGTCCCTCTGAGTGGATCCCATGGATCTGGGACATGGACGGTGCGGAGAATGCTCCTGAGTTCAGTGGCGAGCGCGAAGCAAACCGGATCATGACGCTGATCTTTCGCCACTACAACATGATTGCCGGCACCTTCAACACGGCGCCTGAATCCTTCGAGCCGATTTTCCGGGAAGGACATCAATGGGGTGCTGCCGAATGGTGTGAGGGATTTCTGGCCGGATTCCAGTTTGCAGAGCGAGAGTGGGCATTGCTTCAGGTGGGACAGCCAACCTGGTTTACACCGTTCATGCGCTTGGGCACGTTCGAGGGCATCGAGATGACCGATGACCAGGGTGATGCCGAGAAATGGATGAACGAGATCAAGCCCAGTGTGCTCAAGCTGCATGGCTACTGGAGCCAGTACGAGAAACTCGACCCGGCGACCCCCGATCGTGCAAGCAATGTGGTTCCGTTCGTCCGGGCGGAGCCCAAGATCGGCAGGAACGATCCGTGCCCCTGTGGGAGCGGCAAGAAATACAAGAAGTGCTGCGGGTCGGATGATGCATCGCCGACGCTGCATTGACGGCGGGTAACCGCTCGATGAGCGGCGTACTTGCTACGCGAGCAGAGGTTCGACTGTGGAGCGAAATCGCTGATCAGGCTTTGCACGATCCCGATCTGACGGGCGCCGAGTTCGGTGATTGTTAAAGCCGTCGGTATGCGCCTGCGGGACATCGAACCCCGTACGCAGCGCCGAGATATCCAGAGTCGGCTGTCTTCAGTGCGCGTATCTTGAGGATGTCCGCGGGCTGGGGCTCTGGCCGGCGGAGGGCTGATCAGTACGCTTTTTCCTGGATCGAATGCACTGGGCACTTCGGCTCAGTAGTGGTATCGACCCTGCAGAAATTCAATTCGGTCGACTTTGACCAGGTACACGCAACGATGCTCCTGGGTAATGCGCCGTGACCAGACGTCACTCCCCAGGTACTTCAGCGGCTCGGGCTTGCCGATGCCATCGAAGGGATCCTTCAGAGCAGCTTGAACGAGTTCGAGCAGGCGCTTGGCCGTGCGGCGATCAGTCTGGATCCAGTACTGGAGGTCTTCCAAAAATTCCGGGTGACAGACGGCGACGCGCTCGCCCTCACGCATCGAAGCCGACTTTCTTTTGCAGGTCGATCAGTGGAGTCGGCGCAACGGAGTCCGAGCGGGCCCGCGCCAGCGCCGAGAGCAGGCGCTGGGCATTTTTGGACGATCGCAGCAAGTGGGCGGTCTCTACCAGGCTCTGCAGT
>DAIRDB010000188.1:0-1765 GCA_036796405.1 Gammaproteobacteria bacterium
CGAGTGGTCGAAGGCACTCCCCTGCTAAGGGAGCATCTGGGCAAAACCTGGATCGAGGGTTCGAATCCCTCCGTCTCCGCCAGAACAAGTCCTGCTAACTCGCTCGGCCGGGTTGCAAGGCGCTCAGGCTCTACCCTACTAACGGGGGATGGGCTCCTGACTGACCCCATTTGGGTACTCAGCCTATGGTTCCGGGATCGCCCAATCGCCGCTTCGACGTTGCCACGTTATCCGTGAGTGTGCGTCGGTGCCGCATGCCTACGGGTGATGGCAGCAGTCGATGCAATTGATATTCGAGCGACGTTGGTTCACGCCCTGTCAGATGCGGCACGCGCGTTCTACGAGCACATCGGTTTTGACGCCTCGCCGCTGGACCGCATGACATTGATGGCCACCGTCGCTGACATTTAGGCCGCCCTCGTCTGACCAGGCGGCTGCCGTTCAGGACCTGAAGGCCGCCAATTGACCGGGCGACCTCAATGACCCTCGCACTTGCCAGAGCAATGTCCACACCCTACAATTTAGCTACTTTTGTAGTAATTCTGCTTCGGAGGTGCCTCCATGGGTATGCCCGTTCGAATTGAAGACCATCTGTATGAACTCGCCCGCAGCGAGGCTGCGATTGAAAAGCGCACCATTGCTGGCCAGATCGAATACTGGGCAATGGTGGGCCGCGCGGCGCTGGATAACCCGGATTTGCCGGTGACCTTTGTCGCCGAGTCGTTGGCCTCCATGGCTGAGCCGCGAGCACAGGCCACGCCGTTTGTTCCCCGTTCGCGCAAGCAGTGAGCCAGCGGATTTCATGACGTTTTCGGCTCTCCAGACCCGCCGCTTCGCACGCCAGTACAAGAAGCTTCACGACAACGTTGCAGCCGATGTGGACGCGGCCGTCCTTGCGGTTTGCCGCACCCCTCGTTCCGGAGAGCGCAAGAAGGGTGACTTGTCGGAACTGTGGGTCCACAAGTTCACGAGTCAAGGTCAGATGTACTTGCTGGGCTATGCGCTGGACGAGGGGGTTCGACTCGTTTATCTGGAGGCGATTGGCCCGCACGAGAACTTCTACCGAGATCTCAAGCGAACTTGAAGTTCGTCCATGGAACGGTAGGCGCCACATGCCTCCATCCGATGGGTTCATCGATTCCGGTTCGTATCCCCTGCCCCATCAAAATCCGCCCCCCTTCCTGACCACAGCAAGTTGGTGCGGCCGCATTTCTTTGGCGGGACGGGAGCGGCCCGCCTGCGCGGGCCGCGATCGGGATTCGAAAGGCCGGGCCTGCAAACCCGGCCGGGTCGAGGAGCCGAGCGTAAGCGAGGCGAGGTGACCGAATCCGTCCGTCTCCGCCAACGAAAAGTCCTTTCGAGATGCCGATGTTGAGGCGAAGAGCCCTTTTTCCTTGATCGTGGCGAAATAGATGCCTCTCGCCAGCTTTCGATCAGGGTTGTAGAAAAAGGATGTCGCACCCCCGGCAGACAGGGGGTGAATGTCAGCGTGTGTTCCGTTGATGTGCTCAGTGATGGAAGAAACATTCATGGCATTCGACTAACCCACAATCATGGCCTCATGAAGTCTGAAGCTTGAGTGTCTTGATACCCGAGAGCGCCTTGCTCGCCTTCACCGCCGCACGCGCCTGCCAGAGGTCATACGATGCCTGCTGCGCCAGCCACACCTCAGCCGCCCCGCCATGGTCGCGCCCAAGCCAACGCTCAAAACGCAGTGCCATTGAAGGGCTGATCGCCGCCCGTCCATTGAGCACCTTAGACAAGG
>DAIRDB010000189.1:0-269 GCA_036796405.1 Gammaproteobacteria bacterium
CGCTGATCACGTTCAATGTCACGTTCTTCCCGATGCACTTCCTGGGTCTGGCTGGCATGCCGCGTCGCTATGCTGACTACGCAGCGCAGTTCACTGACTTCAACATGATCGCGTCGATCGGTGCGTTCGGTTTCGGTTTGTCGCAGGCGTACTTCCTGTTCTTCGTCGTGCTGCCTTCCATCCGCGGTGGCGAGAAGGCTGCGGCCAAGCCTTGGGATGGTGCCGAGGGTCTTGAGTGGACCGTGCCCAGCCCGGCACCGTTCCATACC
>DAIRDB010000189.1:279-1746 GCA_036796405.1 Gammaproteobacteria bacterium
AGGTAATCCATGGGCAGGCTGACGTGAACCGTCAGCCTGCCTCGTAGCATGACCCGAAGCAAAGGTTCAGATGTCTGATCAGAACAAGCCTGGCAATCTGCGCACTGCGCTGATTCTGTTGTCGGTGGCGGTGGCGTTTTTCATTGGTGTTATCGTCAAGCACACGCTGCTGCGCTAGAGCACATGGACACGCAGGAGCAGAGTGCCGGCCAGCGCAAGCAGAGGCGCAATACGCGGATGCTCGGCAAGCTGATCATGGTCGCGGTGTTGATGTTCGGCTTCGGCTATTCGCTGGTACCGCTGTACAAGAAAATCTGCGAGATCACTGGCATCAATGTGCTCGCGGTGCAGGAAACGGTGGATGTGAGGCCGGCGAATACTCAGGTGGACACCAGTCGCTCGATCACGGTGGAGTTTGATGCGAACACGACGGGTCCTTGGCGGTTCAAGCCCGTCGTCGCCAGTCTGCAGGTGCATCCGGGCGAGATGGCACAAGTGGTCTATGAAGTAGTGAATACGCAGGACAGGGCGATGGAGGCTCAGGCCATACCGAGCTATGCGCCTACAGAAGCAGGACAGTTCTTCCGCAAGCTCGAGTGCTTTTGTTTCAAGCAGCAAACACTGGGCCCGAAAGAGTCGCGGCAGATGCCTGTGAGCTTTTACATCGATCCGGCGCTGCCAAAAAATGTAGAGACGATCACCCTGTCATACACCTTTTTCGAGGTGGGGCTGAAGGGTAAGTCGAATTGATGGGAGCAGGTTGATGATTGAGCTGAAGGAAGCCGTGCAGCGCAAGATGTCGTTCGGCGCCACGGTCAGGGCGGTGCTCTGGTCTTTCTTCGGTGTGAGAAAGAAAAGCGACTACGATGACGACGTGCAAAACCTCAATCCGGTGCATGTCATCGTCGCGGGCATCATCGCAGCCGCGCTGTTCGTGCTGGGGTTGCT
Organism: Gammaproteobacteria bacterium; assembly: GCA_036796405.1. GTDB lineage: Bacteria > Pseudomonadota > Gammaproteobacteria > Pseudomonadales > Pseudohongiellaceae > CAILUG01. Next base: position 1,228 of record DAIRDB010000189.1, read on the forward strand.
GATGGTCGTAAAGTTAGTGGTGGCGGCATAAGTGTTAACAATCACGCCGTATCTTCATCGCGGGTAACACAATTTTGAACACTGTAATCAGGGGAAGTCGATGAGCACTCAACATGGTCAAGCGCCGTATTATTTTGTACCCAGTCCCTCCAAATGGCCGGTGCTGATGGGCGCCGCCTTGCTGGTGACGATGGCGGGTGCATCCGCATGGGTCAACGGCGTGGGCTGGGGCAAGCCAGTCAATATCCTTGGCATTATTTTGGCGCTGGTGGTCCTTTATTACTGGTTTGGCGACGCGATCGCCGAATCCGAAAGTGGACTCTACAACGCGCGTATCGACACCTCGTACCGCTGGAGCATGAGCTGGTTCATCTTCTCCGAGGTCATGTTCTTTGGCGCATTCTTTGGCGCGTTGTTCTACGCTCGTGCGATTTCCATGCCCTGGCTGGCAGATCTCGATCACAAGATTCTGTGGCCGGATTTCTCTGCCAATTGGGGTAATACTGGCCCGGCGGGCAC
>DAIRDB010000190.1:0-1743 GCA_036796405.1 Gammaproteobacteria bacterium
TTTCGGTCTCAGCGCGCCCGTAGCTCATCTGGATAGAGTACTTGGCTACGAACCAAGGGGTAGGGAGTTCGAATCTCTCCGGGCGCGCCACTCGCACAAGAGCGGATTGTTTTCCAAAGATAATCTGCTCCATCAATCACTTGCCACGTTCCATTGCGACACATTGGTGCTACACGCACTGGTAAGACTCGCGCATGGGGAATACCTTGAAGCGTGGCAAACGTGTCGTATGCGCGTCGGATCGAACTATCACTCGCCGAGTCTTTCAAGACCTGTTTGAGTTGTACCACTCCCAGTCAATTCTCTACGAGTCTGACACAACAGACATGCGTGAGGCCAATCGTCCACTCCTAGGTGGGCTGATGCCGGATCGAATTGTCGAGAGAATCAGATGGAATTTCAGGGACAGATTAGTCCCTGTGGCCTGCCGGATAAATTGTAGCCAGTAGAAAAGTGAGTCTTCATGTAGATTTTAGACAAGGAGACTCGAAATGAAGAAACGATTTACCGAAGAGCAGGTTGTGGCGATTCTGCGGCAAGCCGATACCGATGGCGTGGTTATCAGAGACCTTTGCCGCAAGCACAACATCACCGAGCAGACCTTTTTTCGCTGGCGCAACAAGTACGGCGGCATGAGCGTTCCGGAAGCTCGCCGGCTCAAGGAGCTTGAATCCGAGAACGCCAAGCTGAAGAAGCTGCTGGCCGAGCAGTTGCTGGTCAGCGAGGCGTTCAAGGAGATCGCCTCAAAAAAGTGGTGACCCCGGAAGCCCGGCGGGCGGCCCTGCAGATCTTTATGAACAAGGGTCTGTCGCAAAGGGCCGCCTGCCGGGCTTTCGGGGTCAGGCGCCGCGTTCCGGGGTACTCGCCGGTGCAACCGGCCAAGGATCGGCAGCTTGAACAGGTGATGCGGGAAACGTCCGGGCGATACCCGCGCTTTGGTTACCGGCGAATCGCCGTCATGTCGGATCAAAGCGTGCACCGCGTCTGGCGGCTCTGGCATGGGTTGAAGCTGGGTTTGCCACGGCGCAGGCCACGTCGGCGCCGTAGTGGTTCGGATGTACGTCTGCCGGGGGCAACGACACCCAACTCGGTGTGGTGCTACGACTTTGTCGAAGATCGCCTGGCCATGGGCGGTAAGCTGCGTTTGTTGACCGTGATGGACGAGCACACCCGGGAGTGCCTGGCGATCGAGGTTGGGCGCTACATGAGAAGCCAGGATGTGATCCTGACGCTCTCCCGTTTGATGCGCCTGTATGGAAAACCGCAGTTCATCCGTTCCGATAACGGCACCGAGTTCACCGCCACGGTGGTAATGAAATGGTTGCGCGACGCCAACGTCGGTCCCGCGCACATCGAGCCAGGCAAGCCCTGGCAGAACGGATTTCTGGAGAGCTTTCACGACAAGCTGCGAAGCGAATGCCTGAATCGGGAGTGGTTCCTGTCAACCCGCCAAGCAAAGGTACTCATCGAGCAATGGCGACATTTCTACAACGAGGAACGTCCGCACTCGTCGTTGGGGTACCAACCACTCGCCAAAGTCGCCCATCGCACGCTGCCAAACTATGCATAATCAACCCCAGACTCACTTTCAATATGGCTACAAATTTGTCGGGCAGGCCACCTGAGCGAGCTATGGTCAGAGACGCAGGCAAAGGTCTGCGTCGCGGTTAGCGCACGGCGTTAGGAACCCAAGTTCCCCACTAAAAGTAGACACCCCATTTGTAGCAAACTAGCTTGCTCAGA
>DAIRDB010000191.1:0-1648 GCA_036796405.1 Gammaproteobacteria bacterium
AGCCAGCGGACACCGAACAAGCAGAAGTGGGCGCGGGCAAGCCCAGTGGGCGTGACACCGTGGGGTAATCCGAGCCTGACAGCGCCAGCGTGTTGTATGTCGCCTTGGGCTGCGTGCCATCGGTGTAGAACGTCCACTCAGAAGTGTCGCCAGCAATCTGGCTGCGTGCTACATCAACGTCGGTTGTCCAGTGGAACCAGTAGTTGGTGTCCGACACGGCGTCTTGGCCGAAGCGGTAGATGGTCAGCGGTGTGCCCACCTTTGTAAGCGTGGTAACAGACGAGCCGACGTTGGGCAGCGGGACCAGCGTGCCTGAGAACACAGAACAATTCAGCGCTGTCTGCGCTTGGTTGTCTGCAAGCAAACGAGGTGACACCTTCGGCGAAATGCCACCAAACGTTTTCATCTGTACCAGTGCCATGCGAACCCCTTAAAACCACTGCTGCGATTGTAGTTGCTTAGGCCAGTGCTGTGCCAGCGTCAATCACTGCCATGGCGTGCACGGTGTGTGAAATGCGCTCGTTGAGGCCGATGGTGCCGCCGTTGATACGCTTGGTCAGGCCCGTCCAGTTTGCAGCGTCTGCAAGCTCATTGCAGCCGTGTGTTGACCAGAACCAGCCAGCAGTCAGCACAGCGTACTTGGGCGTGGCCACCAGATCAGGGTTCATCACGAAGTCAACGCCGAGGGCTTGTCCGGCATGGTAGTAACCGCTATGGCCGGTCAATTGGATGCACCCGCGCCCACGGAAACGGAAGCCATCCCCTGACGCTTCATCGCGGTTTCCCATACGATTGGCGTAAACGCTGTTGGCGATTTTTTTCGGATTTTTCTCGAACTGCTTGGCGAACTCCAGCGTTGGAAAACGCTTGGGCCACAACTTACACAGAGTCTCTGCGCGGTAGTTCAGGTTCTCTTCGAGGATTTTGAAGTTGGCGCACTCGTGGCCACACTGCGCGATGAACGCAGCTTGCTGGCGTGGGGTGGTGATTTTGAAACGCTCGAAGGTCTCGTTGAGCGGCTCGACCCACTTGGCGTCGATGTGCATCTTCTGGAGTTGATCGGCTGTGACCATTTATTTCCCCTGTGAATTTACTTGTTCACGGACGGCGTCGTAGGCTGCGATGCAGGCGTTGAGCTGGTTGATGGCGAGGTCGCCGTCTGCGGCGATTTGAGCAATAAGGCGGAGAGTCTCTCGGTCAGATTCGCTTCCCGCTTCTTGGCTATTTCCGGCGGCAGGGGCGGCACTTGAACTGGCTTGTACGCAACTTGAGGAGGGGAGGCGCACGCGCCCAGCGCTGATAGCACGATCAAGAGCAGACTGTTTTTGAGTAATGGCATCGTTGGCCTCCGTGAGTTGGGTTGATGTTTGGGTGATCTGCTTTTGCAGCTCCTGTTCTTTGGCGCGGGACTCTTCGTTGCGCTTGCCGATCTCAACCTGCATCTCCATGTCACGCTCCCACCAGCCTTTGTGGTGGCCGTAGTAGAACGCCATGATGCAAGCGATCAGGGCGATGAGAATGAATTTGGGGTTGGGTAGACCGATCATGTTTCAGCCCTCGCAGCAGCTCGCTCGTGAGCGATTTCCTCTTTGTGAGGGTCAACATAGTCTGGCGGTGTTGTGGGTGGCGGAGGTGCACGCCACTCTTC
>DAIRDB010000192.1:0-1628 GCA_036796405.1 Gammaproteobacteria bacterium
GCTGCGGAGCCGGCAGGGCGCGGCGCACGCTGAATGAGCCGAGATCCCGCAGTGCCGGCAGTATGATGGCATCGAAAGCAGAATCGGTAGACACGGGTACCTCGGAGCGTTTGGCGCATCATACACGCGCGCGTGGCGGTCCGGTTGCTGCGCCGTTGCCCGCGTTGACCATGACTTTGCCGCAGTGCTAGCGTGCTTGGCGAGTTGACCAAACACATTTACCTCACCCCAGACCCTGCCAGACACCGACAGCTATGCAGACCACCACCGGCACCCTCGTGCTCTTGCTTGCGCTCCTGCTCGGGTGGGGTCAAGGCGTGGCTGCCGCTCTGATGGACTGCCATGTCGCCGATCGGAGTGCGATGCACGCGGCCCCCGCGCTCCATGCGGGGCATTCGTCGCACGCGGGGCACGGGGCAGCACTCGATCCAGCGCCGGCCGACCAGCCAAAGGCCCCCCAGCTAGAGGCAAGCGACTGTGCGAGCTCCTGTGCCCTCTGCCGCAGTCTCAGTCTGTCCGAAAAACTGCTGCCTTCCCTCATCGGTCAGCCGCTGCTCCTGCGGTGGAGCGGGCCCCTGTCCGATCTGCAACTGCTCGCGCCACCCCCTGCCTCGCACTTCCGTCCCCCCAACCAACACGCGCTGTCCTAGCCAGAAACCGGGGCGAGCCACTGCGGTTGGCTCGCTTCCTGCGCGGCGCCCCGCGCCGGCCACTGGCGAAGTGCTTGCCTTCGGGCATTTCTTACTCTGCGTCGCGCTGGCCGAGGCCGCGGACGCTCTCGATGACGGGTGGTCTCATGAAACGACGCGCTTTCTTGCATGACAGTCTGCTGGCCGGCAGTGCGGTAGCCTGGTCGGCCTTGCTGCCTTCCTGGGCCAGAAGCCAGGGAATGACGATACTTGCCGGCGTGCCTGGTTTGCAGGGCAACCAGTTCGATTTGCGCGTGGCGGCCGAGCGAGCGCCGATTGCCGGACGCAAGGCGCGCCACATTCGGCTGAATGGCCAGTTTCCCGCGCCGCTGCTGCGCTGGCGCGCCGACGACACGGTTACGCTACGGGTTGCCAATGCGCTGGATGAGCCGACCTCGATCCACTGGCATGGCTTGCTGCTGCCCTGGCACATGGATGGCGTGCCTGGCGTCAGCTTCGACGGTATCGCTCCGGGCAGCAGCTTCACCTATCAGTTTCCACTACGACAGGCGGGGACTTACTGGTACCACAGCCACAGCGGACTGCAGGAGCAACTCGGGCATTACGGTCCGATCATCATCGACCCGAGTGAACCGGAACCCTTCGGCTATGACCGTGAATACATCATCCTGCTGTCTGACTGGAGCCACGAGAGTCCGGAGCGCATCTTCCGCAAGCTGAAGACCATGGGTCAGAGCTACAACTTCCAGCAACGTACGCTGGGCGATTTTGTGCACGATGCCCGGCAGTTCGGCGTGTCTGCCGCTCTGCGAGAGCGTGCCGACTGGGGCGATATGCGCATGAATCGCACGGATCTGGCCGATGTGACCGCGGCCACCTACACCTATCTGGTGAATGGTCACAGCCCGGACGAAAACTGGACTGGGCTGTTCCGGCCAGGCGAACGCCTGCGCCTGCGCTTCATCAACGCCGCTTCCA
>DAIRDB010000193.1:0-1389 GCA_036796405.1 Gammaproteobacteria bacterium
GTTGCAGAGCGAAGGCGCACCTGACGGGCATTTGTGGGGATGGCTGCTGCCGGCTTCCACTCCTGCCGATCGATAAAACAGTCGAAGTATTGGGAGATGCTTGTGAAATTGCACATAACGAAACGTTCTCTCCTTGCCGGAGCCTGCATGACCGCCAGCCTGCTGGCGATGGGGGCCATGGCCAACGGTGTTGTTCAAGGACAGTACACAGAGGCGCAGGCCGCAGCCGGGGCCGAGATTTATCGACAGAACTGTTCGGGCTGCCATCAGCCCGACCTCGCAGGCCAGAACGAAGCCTTGCCGTTGGTCGGCAGCAGCTTCATGAGCACGTGGCGCGACCGCTCCATCGCCGACATCTACACCCTCACCCGCGGCACCATGCCCCGAGGCGCGCCACGCAGTCTCAGCAACGACGCTTATGCGCAGCTGGTGGCATACATACTTCAAGCCAATGGGGCGCCATCCGGCGCGCTGCCATTGGACCCGACCTCCGCCACCCGCACCGGAACGGTCACCACCGGACGCCGCCCGGTGACGCAGGCGCCGGCGCCCTCCGTGGCGTCTACCGCCGCTTCGCGGCCGCGTGATGGCATCGGTGGCTTCCTCTCCAACAGCACCCCGCCGGCGGCGACCAGTGGCCTCACCGTATCGGGGACCCTGAAAAGCTATCGTCCAGTCACGGACGAAATGCTGCGAAACCCGCCGCCGGGTGACTGGCTGATGGCACGGCGCAACTACGAGGGCTGGAGCTCCAGCCCTCTCAAGCAGATCACGCCCCAAAACGTGAAGGACCTGAAGCTGCAGTGGGTCTGGGCGATGAACGAGGGCGGCGCCAGTCAGGTCACTCCGATAGTCCATGACGGGATCATCTTCCTGTCCAACACGAGCAACACCATCCAGGCCCTGGACGGACGTACGGGAGATCTGATTTGGGAAAACCGGATCGGACCAGTGGCCACGTCCCTTTACTCGGGCACCCGCAGCCTTTCCCTTTACAAGGACAAGGTCTTTGTCGGCACCACCGACGCCCGCCTCTATGCACTGGACACCCGCACCGGCAAAGTCGTCTGGGACGCCGATGTCGGCGAGCGGGGCAATGGCTACGGCAACGAAGGCGCCATTATGGTAATGAACGGCAAGGTTGTCGCCGGACTGACGGGCTGCAGCCGGTTCGCGCGCACGGGCTGCTACATTAGCGGCTATGACGCCGCCACCGGCAAGCAGCTCTGGAAGTTCTACACCACCGCCCGCGCCGGAACCCGAGGCGGTGACACTTGGAACAACATTCCCGACATGTTCCGCGCGGGGGGCGAGACCTGGATCGCCGGCACCTACGACCCGGCGCTGAACCTGACCTACTGGGGTATCGCCCAGGCAAAGCCCTGGCTG
>DAIRDB010000194.1:0-1348 GCA_036796405.1 Gammaproteobacteria bacterium
TGGACAGCCCGGCCGAAACGGCGGCGGAGTTGCTGCGGTTCTTTGCTGCACAGGCGTAGATGGCGAAGTGGCGTTACCGGTGACCACGCCACTCTTGGACCGGATGATGTTTCGCGGCTGGTGAGAGTGCCTTAGGTCAGGCGCCTTGGGTTACTGGCCCTCGCGCTGGCGGTCCCGCGCCCAAGCCAGCTTCTGTTCACGGCTCAGCTGCTTGAGCGCGTGCTCGGCCTTCAGGGCGGCCGACTTCGTAGCAAACGCCAACTGGCCGAGCACCGCTACCGGTGTGTTGGCCCGCGTGAACTTACTTCCCTTGCCGCGTACATGGACAGCAAAGCGGGCCGCAACGTCGCGTGAAATGCCGGTGTAGGTCCTGCCGTCCCGGCACTCAAGCAAATACAGCCACCAAAGCCCGGTTTTACCCGCGCTATCATCGGCGGCCACAGTCGGGAGATTACTGACAGTCATGCCTGAAAATGGAGTCCTTGCCCACAAGAAATAAATGGCGCAATCGTACGCGGCGCTGGTGCCCGTTGTCGCCGCCGCTGTCGGAAAACGCCAAGAACTCCTGACAGCGAAGAATGCCTACGAGGGTAGTAAGGATGAAATTGCCCGGTGGTCTGCCAACCTGCACTGGAATGTAGTCAGTTAATGATCATCACAGCAAAAAATTGGGGATGCCTCAGAAGTCAGAAGTCGCAGTACCGCTGCAATAGCGGTCGGACCAAGAGTGGCGGGAGCATAAACCGATATGTTCGCCCAAGCCGTAACTGCCGCCAATAACAACACTGATAGCATTCGCAAGGACGCTAGGCTGAAAGAAATCTCCGTAACGACACGGCGCCGCGAGTAAAACCTACCCAATGGCACCCATTTGCATCGTGGACATCACTAGGTCAAGTCTGGATAGGCACGGTATCACCAACCTCTAGAAAGTCGGCCAAGGCGCACCCAACAGCGCCACCACCGGGGGGGGGGGTAGCTCGATCGAATACGCTCTCAGCAAGAGCTACACACTGGGGGCGTTGTACACGATGTACTTCGGCAATCTTGGCGAACTAATGGCGCACCTCGACTAGAGATCCCCATGCCAGTCCTGGCATCAACCGCCATGAGTAAGCGCTAGCGATGATACCGAAATGTCTTCCGGCCAAGACGAAAGCGGTGACTGGGGCGTCGATAACCTGCGCTTCGCTTGCCAGCCCAACGACGCGGACTGGGAAGCTGCTGTGTAACGTCCGCCTTCAACGCGAAGGCTCGCCTGTCGACGGCATCGTCGTCACCGGCACGCCAACGGTGACGGGCGTTTCGCCCGCCGAGGGTGAGTCAGCATAAAGTCTTCAATGGAACG
>DAIRDB010000195.1:0-1320 GCA_036796405.1 Gammaproteobacteria bacterium
AGATGGTCCATGACCAAAGCGCCGCCGGGCTGTACCCGTATCACATCCGAGCCTATGACACCTCAGGAAACTACAGCGCCCATGTGACGACCTTTGTCCTGAGCCTCCAAGCGCCTTCGACGGTTCGTCAGTTCGATGTGGTGCAGTCGGCAAACCGGCTGGAATTTCGTTGGCAGCCTAATCCTGAGCCTGAAGTCGTCGGGTACGAACTCCGTGAGGGCGCGGCCTGGGATGCGTCTCTCTTTGTCGCCGAGGTCAAGTCCACAAGCTACACGCTGCCATCTGGGTTTGATGGCGAGCGTAACTTCTGGATCAAGGCAATCGCATCGCCCGGCATCTACGGCGAAACCCCAACCTTTGTGTCGACCGTGGTTGCCCAACCGCAAAACGCCAACCTGATTCTTGAGCGGGATGAGCAGGCGCTCGGCTTTCCGGGTACCAAGCACTTTGCCTCGGTCGTATCGGTCAACGGTCACAACGTTTTGCGCATGAGCACGGGTGCGCAGATAGCCGAGTACTTGTTTGAGATCGATCTTGTCTCGCCTGTTCGGGCTCAGAACACTCTGCTCAACCGTCTCGGGGCCTCGGTAGATGACCGAACCACTTGGCTAGAGGCCAATTTCCCTTGGAGCAGTGATGCGGCCAGGCGCCAGTGGGCCTACGACGGTGCAATCGCCAACGTGGATGCCCGGTTCCAAATCGCCAGGGAAGATGCACTGCAAGCCGGTGAAATCTACGGTTGGCGTCTTAACGGTTCAACAACCGGACTGGGTAGTCCGGTCTCCAGCCAGGCGGCAGGCGTGGCCTATGCAGCCGGCCGATATGGCGACGGACTCCTCGTCAAGGACACCACCCGTGTGGCCTGGACGGTGAGCATTCCATCGGTATTCCATACCTCCTTTTGGTTCATCCCTGCTGAGGTAACAACTTGCGTGATCTGGGTTGCAGTTGGACCCGCAGGGCTTCTATTGGTGGGCTATGACGCGGCCACATCGGTCTTTTTCTTGGAAGACCAACTGTCCCGGCAAGTGACTGTCCCGTTCGCCGTGTCGATGACCGATCGCATTTGCATTGGTGTCTGCCAGACCACCTCGGAGCGGCGGCTCTTCGTTGGCCGCATGGGCGGAGATGTCGAGTCAGCAAGCGCAGCCTTAGCCCCGATCGGGTCGTTTACTAGTTTGCGCTTGTACTAGATCCCAGTTTTCCAACTTATCCCCAACCGTGGCGCTGGTCTCGAAAGAGTCAGCGCCACTTTCTTTTAGCGAGGACTTTTCATGATCGACGAATCCATGCAGCTTCATGGCGCAATGACACTCATCC
>DAIRDB010000196.1:0-1294 GCA_036796405.1 Gammaproteobacteria bacterium
GCCAAGCACATGTTCACCGGCTACGACCACCTGCTGTTCCTCGCCGGCGTGATCTTCTTTCTCTACAAGCTGAAGGACGTGGCCCTGTACGTGAGCCTGTTTGCGCTTGGCCATAGCGTCACGCTGCTGCTCGGCGTTTTGGCCGGCCTGCATGCCAACGCCTACCTCGTCGATGCCCTGATCGGGCTCAGCGTGGTGTACAAGGGCTTCGAAAACATCGGGGGCTTCCGCGCACTTGGTCTCGAATTCGATACGCGAGCCGCCGTTCTGCTGTTCGGGCTCGCGCATGGATTCGGGCTTTCCACGAAGCTGCAGGATCTCACGCTCTCGCCGGACGGACTGGTAGCCAACATGATCGGCTTCAATGTCGGCGTCGAACTCGGTCAACTGGCGGCGCTGACACTGATGCTGCTGGCCTTCCAGGCCTGGCGCCGCAGCAACAGCTTCCTGCGCGCTGCCGTCACTACCAACCTGCTGATCATGACTGCCGGCTTCACGCTCTTCGGCTACCAGCTCGTCGGCTATTTCACGGCCTGATGCCGTTGCCCCCACTCAAGACCTGCCCAAGGACCAGACCATGACCGACAAGACTTCTGCAACGCCGCTCCCCACACCGTCCCGCCAGCAGCTGCTCAAGGGTCTGCTGGCCACTGTGGCCGGTGCGCTCGTGCTGCTGGTGCTCGTCGTGTTGCCGGCCGAGTACGGCATCGACCCGACGGGTTTCGGCGCTGCCACTGGTCTCAGTGATCTCGCCGCGCCCCCCGCCGTGACCATTACCATTCGTGACGTGTCTGGCGGCAACGAGACCCTGCGTGAGGTGGAAATCCCCGATGCCGGCACGCCCACGCCGCTGCCGAACCCGGCCGTGTTCCAGAAGCAGGAGGCGGTTCCTCGCACGCAGACCCTGCGCATCGAGATCCCGGCCGGCGGCGAGACCGAAGTGAAGACCAAGCTGCAGGAAGGCAAGGTCGTGCTGTATGACTGGACGGTGGAGCAGGGAGACGTCTACGTGGATTACCACGGTCATGACCCGTCGTTCGGACCTGATTTCTTCGTGCGCTACGAAGAGATTCAGGAAGGCGCCAAAGAGAGTCACGGCTCGCTGGTGGCGCCGTTCAGTGGAGAGCACGGCTGGTACTGGCTCAACTACAACGACTTTCCGGTGGTGATCCACCTCACCGTGACTGGCTACTACGACAGCGTGGTCAACTACGGCATCTTCTAGTCGACGTGTTCTGACTGCCATCTTCTTGACTGGCTTTCCTGCCAGGCGTCCGGTGACAGCCTTTCTGAC